>CAYSOA010000031.1:0-25924 GCA_964432565.1 uncultured Bacteriovorax sp. | reverse complement strand
CTGAGCCCCTGGGTACTCGAATCGAGCGAACGCCTTGGCGGACGGGCCCAGAGCTGGAAGGACGAAAAGACCGGCGACTCGGTCGACCTTGGTCCGCACATCCTGCTTTCGGTCTACTCGAACATGCTGGCGTACTTGAAGCGCCTCGGCACCGACCACCTCATTCACTGGCAGACCGATGGCGTCATCCATCAGGTTTCGGGCACCGAAACCTACACCTTCGCCGAGACCGCCCTGCCCTCACCGATGCACCTGCTGCCGAGCATCTGGAAGCACCCGAAGATCAGTGCAGCCGATCTCGTCTCGATTCGCCACATCGTCTCGCTCTCGCTCGGCCTTTCGGAACGCGAGATCCACGACTACGACTCGATGACTGCCGCTGAACTCATCGCCCGCGCAGGCTCGTCGCCTGCGATGAAGGAACTGCTCTGGGACTTCATCTCGATGTCGCTCCTGAACCTTCCTTCGGAAGAGGCCTCGGCCACGGCATTCCTGCGCGTGGTCCGCTACTTTTCCGGAACGAAGAACCTGCTTCCCGGGCTCGCGAGAGTCGGACTCGGCGAGCTCTTTGCCGATCAATCCGTGACGAAGATCGAAGAAGCCGGTGGAAAAGTGCTTCTCCGTACGCGCGCCGCTTCGGTCGACATGAACGCCGATGGCTCCGGCGTGGTCACTCTCGACGACGGCTCGAAGATCGAAGCCCGCACGGTTGTGCTCGCTCTCGCACCGCAGGATCTCGCAAAAGTCCTCAAGCCCGAGCAGCAACCCCCGGGTCTCGAAAAATTCGAAACCTGCCCGTACCTCAGCATCTATCTCTGGTTCGAAGGCATGGTCTCGGATCGCGCCTTCTGGGCGCGCACGTATCACCCCGATGATCTCAACTGCGACTTCTACGACCTCTCGCGCTTCCGCAAAGGATATGAGGGCCGCGGCTCGGTGATCACCAGCAATATCATCTACTCGAACCGCGTCTCGTCGATGAGCGATGAGGACGTGATGAAGGCCACGCGACGTGAGCTCGAAGAACATCTGCCGCGCACACGCGAGGCAACACTCCTGCACTGGCGCGTGAACCGCGTGCCGATGGCGATTCACTGCCCGCGCCCGGGAACGGAGAGCCTGAGGCCTGCCGTGCGTCCGGAAGGAAAATCCTACATTCTCGCTGGCGACTGGGTGAAGACGGGCCTACCCTCCTCCATGGAAAGCGCCTGCCACGCGGGCTTCCTTGCGGCCGAAGAAGTACTGCAGGCCATTCGTCCCGCAGAGCGCCAGAAAAAACTCGCCCTACCGGTTCGGGGACCAGGCGCTGTGCCACACCTCATGGCGCGTGGTTTTGCCGCGGTGATGAACTCGGGCTCACTCCGGCCGAATCAACGGCTCCCCTCCAGCAACTGAAGCCGATAAAAGCCTCCGAACTCGTGGGCATACTTCTGGGTCATCATCCCGTAACCGGGAGCTCGAACTCCCTGTGCCGCAAACTCCGACCCGAAACCGTCCGTGCCCCACGAGTTCTTGATGAAGTAGACGCCGCGATATCGAAACGTCTGAATGCTGCCGTCTTCCTGAAGCGACTCCACTTCGATCTCGATGAAGTCGTCGTAGCCCACGGCCAGAACCGAGTGCCCCGCTTCCTGAGTGGCCGATTTCCTGCGATCCACCGAGCCCAGAGGAGGATAAGAAATGACCCCTTGCTTCCATTTCGCAACATCGCGAGGAATGCCGTGGTCTTCGGCCTCACGATGGTTCCACGCCCCCAGATAGAAGTCGGTTTCGAGCACCAGGGGAATCCCCGCCCGCAGCAGCGCCTTGACCTCGGAAACGGTCCGCACCGCAGTGGCACGAGGCCAGTTGCCGGCATGCTGTCGCAGCTTACGAAGAAACACTTCAGACTCTCGACGAGCCTGTAGCAGGGGCTCCTGCGACGAGCCCTGAAGCTCCTCGTCCAACCAATCCAGAGCGTCAGGATCAAACTGGCCCAGCAGGCAGGCGGTGAGTTTCCTGCCCTTCCGAAGATGACCACAACGATCACCCGCCAATGGCGGGCGCTTCTTCATCACCAGCCAGTCGTCGCCATCGTAAGGAAGACTCGCCTCACGAGCGAGCCCCCACTTCGAAATCAGTCGAAAATTCTGGGGCGCGTCCGAGCCATCCTCTGCGGTTTTCCGGGCTACCAGGTATTGAAGCCACTGTTCCGAAAGGTCCACGGTATCGGTCCCCAACACGAGCCCGTTTCGAATCAGGTAACTTTCAATCGAAGCAATGGACGAGAAAACCGAACAGGTGCCGCGATCTTCCTGAGATTTGACCGACGTCTGATACTGAAGTGCCCGAGCCAGGTCAGACTTCGAGGCGACCGCCGCATCACCCAAGATGCGTCGCAGCTCTTGCGTATCGTCAACGGGATGTTGGAGATTCCTGAAGGCCGGCCCAAGAGGCGCCGGGCTTTCCGCCATCGCGCGAGGCTGGGGCCATGAGACAATGGCAAGAAATAGAACGAAAACGACGATTCGGCGCATCGGTCTTCGACTCCTGGTTGCAAACCCAATTCCCAAAGGAGTTGAAGCGATTCATCGACATTGCGCAACAGAAACTTGGTGTTTTTGGAGGAAGCGCCCTGGGATATCATCAACCCAGGGGCGAGGTATCCATGATGTCACTCCAGACCGGTTTTCTGACGATCACGTTGATGACGGGAGTTCTGATGGGCACGACACAGGCATCTGCGATTGAAAAGCCGAAGCATGAGGTCGTCCGGTCGCTGGAGTTCGATGGCCAATCGATCGAGATTCGCGACTACGCGCCGTACCTGGTCGCCGAAACCGTGGTCGAATCGCCCTCTCTCAAAGAGGCGTCCAGCGAAGGCTTTCGTCGTCTGGCCAAGTATATCTTTGGCGGAAACCGATCTCGCGAATCCATGGAGATGACCGCGCCGGTACAGTCCGTAAAAATGGACATGACGGCTCCGGTCGGCGCCATCGGAGAAGCAGGAAAATACACCATCAGCTTCGTTATGCCTTCGAAGTACACGGTGGAGACCCTGCCTGTTCCGAATGATGACCGAATCACGATCCGAGCCGTTGCAGCAAAACGAGTGGCGGCGCTGGTCTTTTCAGGCTTCTGGAGCGACTCGAACTTCTCGCGAAGAATCGAGGCGCTCAAGGCTTGTCTGGCCGAAAACCAGATCCCCGCACAATCGCTACCGACCATCGCGCGCTACAACATGCCGCTGACCCCGTGGTTTTTGCGAACGAATGAAATCCTGATCGACATTCCTCGCCCCTGAACCGGGCATCAGATCCTGATAATAAAAAAGCCCCCGAGCAAGGCTCGGAGGCTTTTTTATTGGCGTCCCCACGGGGATTCGAACCCCGGTTACCGCCGTGAAAGGGCGGTGTCCTAGGCCTCTAGACGATGGGGACCCATCGAGAAGCGAGTCATGCAATTAAACCTGCCTGCAGCGGTTTTCAACCACGAAAGTGGATTCTCTCAAAAAATCTTCGGATCCCCTCAGCGAAGGCTCTGCAGGCCATCCTGGGCATCTCGAGCCGCCAGATCGCTGTAGCCGCCGATCAGTTCCTCATCAGCGAAGATCTGGGGCATGGTCTTCATTCCCGAACGTTTTTCGAGAGCCTCCCAGGCGGCATCATCGTCCTCATCGAGGCGAATCTCTTCGAAGGCGATGCCCTTGCGGGACAGCAGCGACTTGGCCCGCTCGCAGTAGGGACAATAATTCATCGTATAAACGGTTACTTTTTTGGCCATAATTGAACTCCCGCCGTTTCGAGCAAGACCTGCTGCAGCAGCGAACGCAGCTCGATGTCGCGACCCTTGTCATCCCTCCACTGGCCACTGGCGGCGTCATAGTCAAAGTGCACCGCCGTGCCCCGTGCCGCCATTGCCACCCAGACCTGGCGCACCGAGGGCTGGGTACTGAGGATGATCTTCGATCGGTCCGGAAAGCTGATGGTCAAAACCCCAAAGGCCTGCTCACACTCGGCCAGATCGGGATCCACCTCTTCGAATTGCCTTGCCACATCATCAAAGGCCTCTTGTACGAGCCCACGGTACTCTGCTTCGGTCATGCTCTCCTTCTATCACGGGCATCCACGACGGAACACCCTCTGCAATGGCCGCCACATGACCACTCGATCCCTCTCGACGCTGATCCTCCCCCTGTTCGTGTCCAGCCTGCTCTCTTCCCCGGTGCACTCCGCTCCTTTGAAAACACCGCGGCTTGATCCCAGTGAAATCGCCAGCAGGGCCTTACCCTCGGTCGTCAGCATCAGCACGACGCGCGACGGAGAGGGGGCTGAGAACCGCTCCGTAGGGGTCGGCTCAGGGGTCATTCTTCGAAGCGACGGACTGATCGTGACGAGCCACCATGTCATTGACGGCTCAAAACGCGTGAGGGTCACCCTTCAAGGTGGAGGTGCCCCTCTTGACGCTCGGATCCTCGCCACTGATCCGCGAAGCGACATCGCCCTGCTGAGACTCGAAAAGGGGGCGCCGGCCCCCCTGCCTGTCCTGCCTCTGGGTGATTCTGACTCGGTAAAAGTAGGAGATCCTGCCATCGCCGTCGGCAACCCGTTTGGCTTCAACCACACGGTCACCTCCGGAATCATCAGCGCACGCGGACGTCCCGGGGCGGCCATGGGGCCATTTGGCGATCCGGGTCCCGACGTCGACGACATGCTGCAGACCGACGCAGCCATCAACCCGGGAAATTCGGGAGGACCGCTTCTGGATGCCGGCGGCAGAATGATCGGACTGAACGCCGCCATTTTTTCGCAAAACGGGGCATTCATCGGGATCGGTTTTGCCATTCCCTCACGAGTTGTTCAGGAGATCACCGACCAGCTGCTCAAAAATGGCCGCGTCGTCCGCGGCTGGCTGGGAGTCACGGCACAGAGCCTCGACGAGCGGTTGGCAGCGAAGTTCAAGACGACTCCCCAGGGGGCACTCGTCAGTGACCTGCGCCAGAACGGACCGGCACAAAAGGCGGGGCTGCGCGTGGGAGACGTCGTCAAGCGATTCGACCAGCAGCCCATCAAGGACTCCCTCGACCTGAAGCAGCGCGCTACCGCCGCCACGGTGGGCAAGAGCGTCGAGATCGAGGCAGTGAGAAATGGCCAAAAGATCGTTCAAACACTGCTGATCGGTGAACAGCCGAAGGCGGACTTCGATGAGTCGCAGTCGACAGCTCTCTCCCAACTTCCTGGAAAGGCTGCCAAAAAACCCTTTCGAGCCGCCAAGGACCTCGGCCTCGCCCTGCAGGACGTTCCATCAGACCTCAGAGGCATGATGGGTTTGGCTTCACGGGAAGGCGTGCTGGTCGGTCAGGTCACCCCCGGATCGGTGGCCGAAGAGGCAGGAATCGGATCAGGCGACGTGCTTCTTGCCATCGAGCGCGCCCCGGTTTCGACCAGTCACGAGGCGAGCATGCAGATTCAAAGACAACTCAAGAAGGCCGCTCACGGGGATCACCTCTTGCTGCTGGTGCAGCGCGGTCCTGAAGACCGCATCTTTCTGGTTCTTCCGACACAGGAATAAAAAAATCCCCGCCCGGCCTGGGGTCCGAAGACCTTGCGCCGGGCGGGGTATGAGCATCTCGACAGAGCCAAGGCCTACGCCCGTCAACCCAGCGAGATGTTGTAACCCACCGTTCCGGTAAATACTTCATTTCCGGGCGTGAGGGTCAGGTCAGGACGAATCATCAAATGTCCGAGTTCGATGTCCGCGCCAACGTTCGGATAAATTCTCCAGCGAGCGTCGTTTCCAGCCGTGGCAGGTCCGAGGTCCATCGCATCCCCGATCGAACGGTAGGTGAAGTTGCCTCCACCGCGCAGGCTCAACCTGAAGTTGGAATCCGGAAACAGGTAACCCAGCTTCAAATTCACGGGAATCATCAGAAAGTTCGACCCCGCCTGTCCGGCCCTCGTATTGGAGTCCGAGCCAAAGAAGTTCGAGTTCGGATCACCGAGGTGCGAGTAGACCACACCGGTCGAAGGCCCCAGATACCAGCGCTTGGCGATTGGGCTGTCACCGAAGAACGTAGTCATGGCGTTCATCTCGACAATCACCGCGGCGGCCAGCCGCGAGTCGGTCTGGTCGCGCGAATCATTGAAAACCATGAGGCCAGCCTGCGGCTTGATCCCCACCACTTCCCGCTCCAGAGGCCCCTTCACTACGTCTTTTTCTCTGCGTTCGATTCTCGTGGCGATCGTGTCCTCCTCCGACCATGCGGGCGTCCCGATGGCCAGGGAGGAGATCACGACCAGCCCCGAAGCAAGCACGCTTAATTTCATTTTGTGCATCATCGGAGTTCTCCCTTTGCCGCCGAGTGGTGCAAAGGACGAACCGATTCGCAAATCCCATTCAAGGCCGACCGGGAAAGACGAGCTGCCGGGAGGAGGCCTCGGGAATCGGGGCAGAGAGGGGTTCGCTGTTCGGTTCACCGCCCACCTCGAGATTCGCCCCGACGACCGGTGCGGCCGTGCCGGTCGGCCGGGGCTTTGCCGCCGGTTCGACTGCACGACGAAGCGGCTCGCGAAGCTGCCGCTCTTCGAGCTCGCGCGCCTGTTGGCTCGTCTTCGGGGGATCTGAGATCCAGGAACGCACCCACTGCCCCAGAGACGCCTCGCGCCCGCCGGCATGCGAGACAGATCGAACCAGCAGAAGCAAGACGATCAGCACCACTCGGGCATGATTGGGCCAGCAAGCGTCCATCTCTCGATTGTATGTTAGGCTTTGGGGATGGGGAAGAAGTTGCGCCTGAGCCTGCTCGCCGCCAGTTTCCTGTCGAGCCTGCTGCCAGCAGTCACCGGCTCGGCCGCCACGGCACCGTCGACGCTTCTTCAGATTCATTGCGGCACCGAGGTCGGCCGCACCTGCGATCAGGCCCTCACTGGAATTCGCAAGGTCTTCAACGACCGCGTTCGACAGCAGGTGGCCCCGAAGGACGGACAAAATGGCTATTATCGACGCAAAGACCTGCTTCAAACGCCCCGGGCGGGCTCTGACCCGCTTTCGGGCCGCTTCGAAGTCGAGACCCGTCAGGCGGATTTTCCGCAAGCGTGCAGCCTCAACGGGAATCGATTCAATGGCGACACCGCGGAGAAAGAGACCAGCCATCTCGGAGACTCCTGTGGTGAGCCCGACCGCGTGGCCTGCCGAACCGGCAGCACGGGTGAACTTCGAGCCCAGCTCCTGATGAACTCTGGCGACCGGGAGTCGGCTTATCTTCACGGGGCCTACATCGAAGCCCTCGCCTGTGTCTTACAAGAAATGGGCTCCCAAATGACCCGGGATCAGGAACTAAAACTGGCGGGCGACGACACCACCACGAACAGCTGTCTGACTCTTTTTGGCCCTTACGCGGACGCCCGCCTGCGCCTGATTCAGGACGCCGAGAAGGCCAAACGGGACGGCACTCCCTTGTGCCGTTTTACCGAGGATGGCCTGCCCGAACAGGCGGGGTGCTATGCCTCGGCAGCACTCCAGGCCCTCGACGCCTTGTTCACGGCCATGGCCGCCTGCGAAACCTTTCGTCGAGCCGACGAGGCCTTCGAGGCCTATCGGGTTACCGTGGCGTCGCCAGAGGCCAGGCGACGCTTCTGGCTCGAGCAGGGCGGTAAGTGCGCCAAGACGTCGAAAAGCTGCCTGGCGCTTGAGGCGTGCCATCATGAAGGGTATCGAACCCTGCTCGCAGAAGAGGCGAAAAAGCGATTTTCGGAGGAAAACAAAGGCGGAAAGTGCGGTCTGCCATGAAGGGCCAGAACCGGCAAAGTCCGTTCACCTGCTTCCGGTTCTGTTGCGTCGTTCTGTTTTGCTCTTTCCTCGCGGACCTGGGCATATCGCCCGCTCTGGCCGAGATTCGTATCGTCGATGCCTTCGAAGGGGCCACGGCCTGCCGGGACGAGCTGGGAGTCGACCCTCAGGCGACGAGCCCGGAAATCGAAGTACGGGAATTCGATTCGATGGACGCCCAGACGGTTCCCGTCGTCTGTCCCGAGGGCTTTCAGGCGACCCAGAAAACCTATGAAACCTCGGGAGGAACTTGTGAGTTTCTAGCCGCCCCGGGGCCCGCAGGAAAACCCCATGCCCACGCCACCCAGCCTTCGCAGCTTCTTTTCGCCTGTCGCAAGCAGAAGCCTGAAGACTGCGCGTCCTCGGGTGGAAAATGTCGCGCCACTGCGAGGGTCACCTGTACGGCAATCGCGATGCCAGGTTTCGCGCGATCGAACGAAGCCTGTCGTCCACCCGGTTCCTACGGTCAGGTCAGCGCTCTGACGACGGGCCTTTCGATTCTGAGCACGCTTCAGCAACTCTTCAAAATTCTGGCGGAGCTTCGCGATCCCACGCCGGTCGTCACGGGCACACCCAGCGCACCAGTACCCCCCGCCCCGCAAGAGGCGACCTTCGTGCCGACGAGTTCCACTTTTCCCGGAAAGAAGAAAAACTCTTCCAGTGCCCGTTGAGCCTGGCTCAGCTCTTGGCGGGCGCGGTCGAAGAAGCGGTCGAGGAAGCAGTCGAGGAACCGTTTGTCTCGGTCGCCTCGAAGTGGGGCATCTGCGATTTCTTGGACACCGGACGCGCATTCCAAAGTCGCGCAGCCATCCAAAGTCCGGCACCCGCCACCGGAATCATGGCGATCGGCCAGTTTGACCAGTTGGCCGGATCTTTTGCGGCCTCTCCCGAAGGCAGAATGGAGCCGTACACGACGGCCTGAAGGCCCGTGCCGAGATACACCATGCCGTCAATCAAGCCGACGGCCACTCCGACATTCCTTTTTCCGCCAAAGTCCATCGACGCCGTACCTGAGAGCATTCCATGCACCCCGATCACCGCCAGCATCATGAAGCTGACCACCCAGCCCAGAGCCGGCGAAGTCAAGAACCCCACCGCAAAAAACGATCCGACGAACAGGATTCCGTACAGGATCGACGACACCGGGCCCCGGCGCGAATTGAAGATTTTGTCCGAGATGGTTCCCGCAAAAACCCCACCCAATATACCGGCCACGCAGTTGGCAAGTCCCCAGTTGGCCGCAATGAACTGGTCCATCTGGCCCGTCTGCTTCGAAAAGATGATGTACCACTGCATGACGGCGTTGCGCAGGAAGCCGGAGCAGAACTCAATGAGGGCGATCGTCACAATCACGGGATTTGCGGCCATCTTTTTGGCCACGGCCAGTGCCCCAAGGGCGGGCCCCGTGTCTCCGCTCGACGCATCGCCGGTGTCGAAATCCTCGAGGCCGACGGCCGAGGGAGTATCGAAAACCAGAAAGTAGTCGATGAGGGCAAAAGCCAGCAGCAGCGCCATCGGCACGAAAAACACCCAGTGAGTGGGCGCGTTCTTGACGATGAGCCCGCCAATGTCGAAAGCGAAATAAATCCCCAACGAAATCAGGATTCCGAAGATTCCGCCAAAGGTGCCTCGCTCACGCAGGTGAAACCAGGCGGCGTTGACCTTCACGATCGAAACCGCACCAAAGCTCTGAAAATACATGTTTACGGCATAACAAACCACGAGAGCCGGAACGATCTGGGGATACTCGAAGTAAACCAGCAACCCCATGGCGAGGTTGGCCAGGGCCGAGCCCACGGCGCTGATGAGTATCGTTCGCCTTCCGCCCCACCTGTCGGTGAGAGGGCCATTGATAATGAACGAGATGCCATAAACCCAGGTACCGACGCCGAAGATCGTTCCGAAGTCCGCGTTCGAGATCGCATCACCCAGCGCGTTCTTGGCAACCGTCAGGTTGTAGCGACCCATGTACAAAAAGGCGTAGGTCAGGCCCAGCGGCAGCCAGTTGAAGGTGCGTCGCCTCAGCATCCTCTGAGAATGTCCGAGATCTACCTTCGGCAGCCTCGAGAGCACGAAGGCGATGACCGCGACGAGGATCAGAATCGGAAGAAACTTCTGAAAACTATTCCAAAGCATGAGGACTGCACTCCTACGACTGTTGCGGGGTCACGATCTTCACTCCGAGGCGTCCCTTGCCCGGAGGAGGAACCTCAACCGACAGCGCCCGCCTTCCCTGCAGGAACGCCAGAACTTCACGTCCCACCAGCTCGCACGCCTGGGTCGAGAGAATCTGCAAATCCACCCACTCTTGAGCTTCACTGACACGAGCATGGCGAACAATCTCAAGGAGCTGATGGGAGGTGGCCAGATGCCGGACGGCGATCTGCTGTTCGTCCGCCAGCATGCCCACGAAACACTTTAGAAGGTCGAGGACCTGAAGCTCGCCCGTGGTCGGCGCTTCGGCCCGCGGTCCGCGTGGGGGCAGAGCCTGTGGACCGGCTGTTTCGGCCCTGCGAAGGGCCTCCAGAAGCGCTTCACCGCTGTTCTTCAGTTCGCCCTTATTGAGTCCACGAAACGCCGAAAGATGCTGGAGATCCTTGGGACGAACCCTCGCCAGGTCGACAAGAACCGCGTCGTCGGCCACCCAGCGCCGCGGAAGATTCAGGGAGCGCACTCGATTCTCGCGCCAGCGCATGAGCTCACGAAGTGCCGAATGACTGACCGGATCGAGGCGCGACCCTGCAGCCAGCTTTGCCGCCAGCTCTTCAGGATCGCTTTCGTAAAGCCGTCGGTCCTCCCACTTGGCCGAAAGCTGAAGGGCCCAATCCCGACGCCCCTGTCCATCCAGCTGTTCCATTAGGCGCTCGGCAAGTTCGACCAGATGCTCGACGTCCGAGTGGGCGTACTCCAGAAGCTGTTCCGGCAGCGGCCTCACGGACCAGTTGGTTCGCGCGTGACCTTTTTTAAGCTGCACCTTTAAAACCGACTTGAGTAGATTTCCCAGCCCTACCGAATCGCCGTAACCGCAAAGCGACGCGGCCACCGCAGTATCGAGTGACGGGGTCGCCACGGCACCAAAGGCCGTATAGAAACACTCCTGATCGCCCTGTGCTGCATGCAGGATTTTCAAAATCTCTGGCTTTTCGAGAAGCTCAAGAAAGGGTCTCAGCTCTTCGCGACCGGCCTTACCCCGCTTTCGAAAGGCCGCCGCATCGATCAACCACGACTGCTCCCGGGTGGCGACCTGGATGAGCTCGACCGTCGGAAAAAACGTCGTCTCCCGGATGAACTCGGTGTCGAGCGCAATGATCTCGTGTTTCACGAGCTCTTCACAGAGCTCGAGGATCTCGGAGGGCTGGGTCAGCGGTTCGCGGGTCTGAAGCATTTCGCCTCAGCTCTTAACTTCATCTTCCCAATCACGCCAGTTCCGGCCGTGACGGGGACGATTTTCCTTTTCACGCTCCCACCTGCGACGGTCTTCTGAGGGCTTCGCCGGGGCTTCGACTCGGCCAGTGTCCGCGGCGGGCGGCAAAGGCTCGGCATCGGAACCATCGACTTCGATCGGATGGCGACCAAAGCCGTGCATGAACCGATCGTTCACGACGACATAACCATCGGGATGGCTTCCGCCGCGGGAGTTTTCGTGAACCCAGTGGATGATCGCCCCTGACGGCGAGGGCTTATAACGAGCAGTCGGGGCATTCGAAGTGATATAGTCCCCACACGCTTCCACTTCGTCACCCAGCTTCACGCTGGGATTACCGAAGGAGCGATTGAAAACCACTTCGAGGGTGTCCTGCGACCGAGGACCAATCTGAATCTCAAAGTGCTCATGGGACGGCCGGCTTCCGAGAATACGAACGACACGCCCTTCCACCCGGGCTCGCTCAAGATACTGATTTGGGGTCGAAAACTTGAATCCCACCACCCGGGCGTTGTCGATGGGAAGCGCTTTACCTGAGTTACCTTCGCAATCGGGTACTTCTGCGAGGCGGGCCTGGGCAGTGCCCGAAACCAGCATTGAAACAAAAAGAACCCCTGAAAGCAGACGAATCGTTCGCTTGAGCATCTCTCTGGTCTCCCCGTATGAGCTGCTCGTCTACAGGGGCTGAAAAAGAAGCTCAATCTTTATTTTTAACCAAATGGAAAACTATTAGTCCGAAATTGAATATTAAAGAAACTAGGCTGCCTGGAGTGCTCGCTCCTGCCCCACGACGCGAATCACCACCCGAACTTCGGCCTGTGCAGAAGCCAGGATGAAGTCGGTCTGGGAGGGATCATCACAAAAAACCTGCAGCGCAAACCGCGCGATGATGTCGCGGGCCTCGGCCTCATTGCGACGAAACTCCTGCAGGTTGATTCGCGATCGAAACCACTGCGAGGCATGCCCCTGGATATCGAGTCGACAGGCCGGCGCGCTCAGCAGCCCCTCGACGTAGTCGGCAAAGCGCTCGTCTTCCTCTTCCTGCTGGATCCGTCGCTGCCGGACCGCCCAGACCGGGTCAGGATGGTTCTCGGCCAGCGCCTGCTCGACAAAGCTGACCTCAGGATCGTCGGAGACCGACTCGAGAATCTGTGGCCTGCCTTCCTCGTCAGAACCCATGAGGATCAGGACCGTGCCGGATGGAATCATCTAAGAAACGTTTCGGGTGGGACGCGTTCCATTCCAAGGACCTTTACAATGCGTCAGCCTGCTTCAAGTGTCCCAATCGACCCGGGAATGCTACGAGGGGGACATGCGCCTGACCCTTCTGGATTTCGAAACGACCGGCCTGGATCCCCAGCACTCCGAAATTCTTGAGATCGGCGCCATCCGGATCGCTCTTGCGGCGGATGGCTCGCTCAAGGAGGAAGACCGGTATCAGGCCCTCGTCAGGCCCGAAGGCGACATCCCGTGGGTGATTCAAAAGCTCACCGGCATCACTCCCGAACTGCTCGATGAACAGGGCGCCCGAGCCCTCGAAGACGTGCTGCCGGAGTTTCTCGAATTCCTCGAAGATTCGCCCATCGTGGCCCACAATTCTGCGATGGAGCAGGGCTTTCTCGACCACCAGATCGCTCCCCGATCGTCGCGCTCCGATTTCGAAGTATGGAACTCCATCGAGCCGCTGGCCCTGCTGCTTCCCGAACTCGCCTCCCATTCGATGGAGACCCTTCGCAACTGGGCGGGACTGACTCACGAAGGCTCCCACCGGGCCCTCGAAGACTGCGAAGCACTGCTCGCACTACTTCAGCAAGGACGCGAGGTTCTGAAGACCGAACGCCCGTGGATCAGCGGCTTGATCTCGCGCTATCTCGGGGGATCCGATGACTGGCCCTGGAGCTGGTATTTTCTGCACGGGCTTCCCGAAGAGCTCTTGAATGCCGAACCTCCCGAAAAGCCTCTTCTCCCGGACCTTCGAGACCTCAAGAAGCGGGACGAATCCCGATTGAGCGACGAGCCCGTGAAAACCGGCCTGAAAAAATCCGATCTCGATACGGCCCTTCGCAAGGCTGCCGAAAGGCTGGGACTGGAGCTTCGCCCCCAGCAGCTGTCGATGTCCGCTGAAGTTTTGAAGGCGATGACGGAAAAGAAGCGCGTGGCTGTCGAGGCTCCCACCGGCACCGGGAAGTCGCTTGCCTACCTCCTGCCAGGAGTCCTGCGGGCTCGTGAAACCGATCTACCCCTCGTCGTCTCAACCCACAGCAAGTCGCTGCAGGACCAGCTTCTCGAAAAGGACATCCCGAAGCTCGGCGAGATTCTGGAATCGCCCGTGCGTGCGACGACTGTCAAGGGACAGAACAACTACCTCTGCCTTCGAAAGCTGCATGAAGTGCTGGCAACCGTGGGCTTCACCGATCCGCTCGACCTGCGCTGGAGCGCCGCCTATCTCGCCGTCCTTTCGCATGCCGTTCCGGTAGTCGAGCTGGACCGGGTGTCCCGCTACCTTCGCATCCAGTTTCCGGCCCTCGACGAATGGATCGACCGGGTACGATCGCACCACACCACCACCATCGGACCGGGTTGTCCCTATTATCGCCAATGCCATTTCTTCGATAGCGCACGTCTGGCACACGATGCCGAAGTCATCGTAGCCAACCATGCCCTGGTATTTCAGTGGCCTTCGCACCTGCCGCAGATTCGCGATTTGGTCCTGGACGAAGGGCACCACCTTGAGGACCAGCTGACCAAGACCCTCACGGCGTCGGTCTCCGAAGAAGAGCTGTCGGAGGCCTGCGACCGCCTGGCACGCAAACAGGGCACCCGCCGACTCGGAGACGCTGTCGGTCTGGCTCGACTGGTGGAGAGCGTGAGCTGGGACGACTTTCTCGAACGAGCCGACGAAGTGAGAACGAGAATCCTGCATGTGCGACATGCAACCCCCCTGCTCGTTCCCAACGTCGATGGAACCGAGGGTTTCGAACAGGTGGTGGTCTTGACCCGCGGCTCGAAGCAGCGCGGCTCAGAGAGCGTCTGGAACACACTTGATGAGCTTCGACTCGCCGTGAAGGATCTTGATGCCTTCCTGACCCAGACCCTGCAGCGCTGCGACGGCCGGCGACCCTCGCTCGAGCTGGACCTGCTCAAGACCCACCAGATGCGCTTCGCAGCGTTCGTAGCAGCATTCGACGCCCTGGCCTCTGATGATGCCAACTTTCTTCGATGCCTGTACTGGCATCCGCGCGAGGCTCTTTGGAGATTCGATGTCGCCCCCATTGATGTCTCGGCACTGGGTGAGCCGTTTTTTGCGTCAAAAAACTCAGTCGTCGTGACGTCGGCAACCCTGTCGGCCGGAACCCAGCCGCACTTTGTGATCGATCGGGTGGGCCTGAAACCGGACCAGCCGCTTCTGCAGCTTCCTTCTCCCTATCGGCTTGCCGAACAGGCTCGCGTTTTTTTACCCACCGACGTGGGCCCCCCGGGAACTCCCGGACACCTCGATGCATTGATCCAATTTGCCGAGGAAGTGGCAGTCGAACTGGGGGGACGAACGCTGTTGCTCATGAGCTCAAACCGCAGACTTCGAGTGGCGGCCGAGAAACTTCGCGAGCGCCTGAGACGCGCCCAGATCGAAGTCTATGACTCGGTTTCAGACCGCCGGGCCTCCGAGGGGTTCGTTGGTTCGGAGCGCGCCCTGCTTGTCGGGGGCGAACGCTACGGCGAAGGACTCGATATTCCGGGTCCGAAGCTGTCGTGCGTGATCATCGAAAAAATCAACGAAGCCATGACCCGGTCTCCACTTGCCGAGGCCCGAAAGGCTCGCACGCGCTTCGGGCTCTTTGACTACGATTTTCCGATGCGCATGATGTGGCTCAAGCAGCGCGTCGGTCGATTGATTCGGTCGCCATCCGACTCAGGGGCGATCGTGATCTTCGATCCCCGCTACAATGGCTGGAGTGCCGGCTCGCGGGCGCAGGTTGACCGGACCATCGCGCCGATGCCGGTGACTCTGGCTCCGCGAGCCGATATCGTCGAACAAATTGCAGCAGGAGAACCCGGTTCGTCGGCCGGGCTCTCCTGCTGAAACTCAACTCGCAGTGTCAGCGCTCTCGCAAAAAATCAGCTATCCGCCCCGAACCGCACAGTGCCGGTCGTGATATCACAGATCGCACCGACGATCGTGAGCTTCCGATCGGCCACCAGACGCTGAATGACCGAACTTTCCCTGGTCAGCGACTCCACCGTGTGTTCGACGTTGATCCAGGCCGTGCGATCGACCACATCGTTGGTGGGCTCCCCCAGCTCTCTGCCCACGCGAGCGGCAGGCTCGATCTCTTCAACCACCTTGCGCAGGTTCGGCGAAAGATCCGCAGGAATCTCCTTGAGGCTCAGTGCCGCCTTCACTGCTCCGCAGCGCGTGTGACCCATGACGATGCACAGAGCCGAACCGAACTGCTCAGCCGCAAATTCGATACTGCCCATGATCGACGGAGTGGCGATATTTCCCGCCACGCGACAAACAAAGATGTCACCTGGGCCCCGATCAAACAGAATCTCGATCGGCACTCGCGAGTCGGCGCAGGCCAGAACAATAGCAAAGGGCTTCTGGCCTTTCTCGGCAAGTTCAAGCAGGTCTCTCGAACGGATCATCGACTCGACGGATCGCAGACCGGCAACGAATCGAGCGTTGCCGTCCTTCAGCATTTGCAGGGCTTCTTCGGCGGGAATACTGTTTCGATTTTGTGACATGGTGAAAATCCTCTCTTGCGAACCAGAATCTACGGCTCGTTGGAAATGAGTTAAGTGTTCGAAAACGGCGGAAAAAAACCAAAACGGCAGAGGGACGGGATCAACCCCACGGAGGACGATGAACCACCCCAGGTCGGTCGAGAGCGAAGCCCAGGGAACGCACGACCGAAAAGAGAGAACTCGCCGGGGGGTTCAGACCGCACTCCAGCTCGCCTGCCAGAAAGTCTTCGACCACCGAAACCACGGATCCCCCGCCTGAGTCCTCGGCTCCAGCCTCTTCTACGGGAAGAGGGGAAGCTTCGTTTGAACTCATCTCATGAGCCTCGGATGCCGGAGCAGGCTGCAGGATGGGCGCGGCGGCCTGCTTGACAAAAACTTCGCGAAGATCCGGAGTCGCTGCGGGCACGGTGAAGACAAAGAGCGCAAGGAGCACCCAAGTGCCCTTTCGAAACCAGCGCTGGATCGCCTGAATGCCCATGGTCATCAGTTTATGTTTTCCTGAACTGAGGGTCAATTTACGAGCGGTTCATTTTTTCGGCACTCGAATCGCTGGCGCCGTCTTCAAGAAGGCCAAATTCTTATTGTTTTCCTCGGCATACCTCAGACCCCAGTCACTCTTGAAAAGGAGCACGGGAAAACCATCCCGATCCTCGAGGCACCGCGAATCTTCGCGCCGCTCGAAGTAGTCCGGATCGAGCCCCTCGCCCGTCACCCATCTGGCATGCATGTAAGGCAGCTTCTCAATCCGCACGTCGACTGCGTACTCCGCCTTCAGGCGATGCTGCAGCACTTCAAACTGCAGCGCACCCACCGCTCCCAGGACCGGATCTTTGTCGAGAAGTCCTCGCTGCCGATAGACCTGAACCACACCCTCCTCTGAAAGCTGGTCGAGGCCCTTCTTCAGCTGCTTGCGCTTCATCGGGTCCAGAATCACCACACTGGCAAAATGCTCGGGCGAAAATCGGGGCACTCCGTCAAATTCGAAGTTCGCTTTTTCGCAAAGCGTGTCTCCGATTCGAAGATCCCCCGTCGTATCGAGCAACCCGACGATATCGCCCGGCCACGCTTCGTCGACAATGACCCGCTCCTGGCCAAAGAAGTTCAGGGGCTTTGCCAACCGAACCCCTTTCCCGAGACGAGCGTGCTTGACGTCCATTCCCCGAGTGAATTTGCCGGAACAAACCCGCATGAACGCGACACGATCGCGGTGCTGAGGATCCATGTTCGCCTGGATCTTGAAGATGAATCCCGAAAAAGCATTCTTCACCGGGTCGATCGTCGACTCGCCGGCTTTGCGCGCACCAGGGGCGGGAGCGATCTGCAGAAAGCGTTCGAGAAAACGCTGCACACCGAAGTTATTCATGGCCGAGCCAAAGAACACCGGCGAGAGCTGGCCAGCCAGAACGCGTTCGAGGTCGAATGCATCTCCAGCATACTCCACCAGCTCGAGCTCGGCCTGCAGCGTGTCGCGCAGCTCTCGCGCCTCGTCGAGATCGTGGCGAGGCCCGGAGATCAGCTCGAGAAGCTGCGGGTCTTCGAGACCGGCCACTTTCTTGGGTAGAAGCCGTCCCTTGACGTTGGCCTCCCCCTCGGTCTGATAGACGAGCATTTCGCCACTCTGTCGGTCATAAACACCCCTGAAGCGGTCACCGGAGCCGACCGGCCAGACCATGGGACAGGATCGGATGCCGAGTACCTTTTCGAGCTCGTCGAGCAGGTCGAGGGGATCCCGTGATGGACGGTCCATCTTGTTGATGAACGTGAAAATCGGAATGCCGCGCATGCGACAAACCTCAAAGAGCTTGCGGGTCTGGGGCTCCACACCTTTGGCTGCGTCAATCAGCATCACGGCGGCATCGGCGGCCGTCAGCGTCCGATACGTGTCCTCAGAGAAGTCCTTGTGGCCCGGAGTATCGAGCAGGTTGACCTGATGCCCGTCGTATTCGAACTGCAGAACGCTTGAAGAGATCGAGATGCCACGCTGGCGCTCGATTTCCATCCAGTCGGAGGTCGTATTTCTCTGGTTGGCCTTGGCCTTGACGGCGCCGGCCAGATGAATGGCTCCGCCGTACAAGAGCAACTTTTCGGTCAATGTGGTCTTGCCGGCGTCAGGGTGCGAGATGATCGCAAAGGTCCTGCGACGTCGGACTTCAGTTTCTAGGTCGGCCATGGGCCACCGAGATAGCACAACTTTGGCGGACTCACTAACCGAGGATCCACTCTTCCAGCCGTCCGTCCCGGTACCAGAAAGTACCGTTGAAGCGGCCGCCCTCCAGAACCCGGGGCAGAAAGTGACGGTCCCCCTCCCACAGATTCAGCTCCAGAAGCCGCTCGGCGGGAATCCAATGAAGCGAGCCCTCGTCACTGAAACGAAGACCGTCTGGCACCTGCGCCGCCTCAGCCACAGAGACCGTAGCCACCAGAACCGAACACCACCAGTCTTCGGAGCGATGCGGCTTGAAATTCGGAAACTGCAGCGTTCCCAGCCAGTCAAACCGCTCGGGGCCAAGAGCCAGTCCCGACTCCTCCTCGACCTCACGGGCGGCCGCCTGCCACGGCGACTCTCCGGGCTCGAACTTCCCCCCAAGGCCGTTCCACTTGCCCGAGTGAAAGTCGCCCTCCCGTCCCTGACGATGAATCATCAAGATCCGTCGTCCCAGCACGGGATCTTCTTGAAACAGATAAACCAGGCAGGCCGGAATGACTTTTTGCCGGGAGAGTTCGTAGGGGTTTTCGCCCAAGGCCTCAGCCCTCGTACATCTGGTCGATCAGATCCTTGTAGCGGGTCTCGATGATGTTGCGCTTCATCTTCAGCGTCGGCGTCATTTCACCGGCCTCGATCGAAAACTCCTGGGCCAGAATCGTGATCTTCTTGACCTGCTCGAAGTTCGCCAACTCGGAATTCACCGAATCGACATGCGAGCGCACCGCCCCGACGATGGCCTGGTCGCTGACGACGCGACCGTCAGAACCCGAGGGACGCTCCTTAAGCTCCGCGAGAGTCCCCTCACCCAGCGTCACCAGGGCCGAGATGAACTTGCGATTATCGCCCACCAGGCAGACCTGGCTGACCATCGGATGGACCTTGATCTTCTCTTCGATCGGAAGCGGGGCGATCATTTTTCCGCCCGAGGTCTTCATCACTTCCTTCTTGCGTCCGCGAATCTTCACCAGGCCGCGCGAAGTGATGTCGGCCAGATCGCCCGTCAGCAGCCAGCCCTCCTCGTCGAAAGTCGCCTTCGTTCCCTCTTCGTCCTTGTAGTAGCCGATAAAGACATGGCGTCCGCGAGTCAGCATTTCGCCGTCCTCGGCCAGCTTGAATTCCATTCCCGGAACGGGCTTGCCCACGGTACCCGCGCTGTCGACTCCGGGCTCGGTCATGCAGACGACACCAGTGGTCTCGGTCTGCCCGTAATCCTCGAGAATCTCGAGTCCGATCGAGCGAAACCACTTCGACACATAGGCCGGAAGGGCGGCAGCGCCCGACGCCAGCGTCAGTGCCTGGCCCAGTCCAAGCGCCTTGCGCACCTTGCCCAGGACGAGCTTGTCGGCGAGCTTCAGCTGCGCAAGATCCAGAATCGGCAGGGGCCTTCCTGCAAGCTGGATCTCGGAACAGCGAGTTCCCGTGGCCATGGCCCACTCGGCGAGCTTTCTCCGAGCAGGAGGTGCCTTCTCGAGCTTGGCGCGAACCCCTTCCACCATCTTTTCCCAGAGTCGGGGCACCGACAGCAGCAGCGTGGGCTCGACTTCGGCCAGCTCGGTCGAGACCTTCTCGAACTTCGTGGCAAACGACACCTGGTACTGCATGGTGATTCCGGCGCCGATGTTCTGCAGCTTCTCGGCAATGTGGCAGAGCGGCAGGAACGAAAAGAGCCGCCCCTCTTCGGGCAGTCGCCAGTAATCACGGATGCGATCGGCCGTATAGACCATGTTGTCATGCGATAGCAGCGCACCCTTGGGATTTCCGGTCGTTCCGGAAGTGTAGATCATGAATGCGGCAGCCATCGGATCGAGCGCGTCCAGCATCTGCTGCAGGCTGCGCCCCTTCCCCGACTCGGCGATGCGACGTCCCTCGGCGATCGCCGCTTCGTAGCTGATCGCCTTCGGAGAAATCGAGCAGTCGCCGTCAAAAACGAGGATCATCTCGATTCGCTCCGGAATCTCGATGGCTTGCTCGCCAGCCGTGAGCTTCTGAAAGTATTCGGCATTCTGAACCGATAACAATCGCGACTCGGTGTGGTTCAGGATGTAGAGAACGTCCTTCGAAGTGCTGTTTGGATAGAGCCCCGCCGACTTCCCGCCCAGGAGCAGCATGGCCAAATCGGCATGAACCCACTCAGGTGAATTGTACGCGAAGATGGTGCCGATATCGTCCTTGGTGATGCCTTTAGACTCAAAGAAGAGCGCCAGGTGATGGACCCGGTCGCAGTACTCCCGGGCGGTCAGCATCCGCCACTGCTCGCCCTTCTTGTAACCCTGCGCGGGAGAGTTCGGCCTGGCATCAGCCCATTCCTTCAGGCGATGCAAAATGGTCGGACCGGGTTTCACACGGCTCGAAGCAGCTACCATGACATGTCTCCTTGAGACTTCAGTGTGCGCTAAAAAGTGAAAATTCCAACGCCAAACTGCCCGATGCGGGAGTCCGCCCATCCTTGCTCGGCTTGCGGGAAGCCTCCAGTCTCTCGTCAAAGATATGGCGGGCGTAAAGCTGCAGGTACCAGTAGTAGTTTCGACTGATCAGCGAGACGTATTCACGGGTTTCACGAAAGGGAATCAGGTCAACGAACAGAACCGGATCATCCACCTGGTACCGGCGAACCCAGTCGTCTACCCGGTGAGGACCGGCATTATAGGCAGCAAGTGCGAGATCGACCTTGCCCGAGAACTTTTCAAGCAGCCTTTTGAAGAACTTCACCCCGAGTCGCACATTGGTGCGCCCATCGAGAAGCTCGCGCTTGCTGACCCTCTCCATCCGTCTTGCCGTCGCGGGCATCAGCTGCATCAGCCCGAGGGCACCGGCAGGCGAACGCGCCGTGGGAATGAATCCGCTCTCCTGCCGAATCAGGGCCGCCAGAATGTAGGGATCAAGCCCTCCGCCGGCAAAAGTGTAGAGAATATGCCGATGCTTCTTGGAAAGGGGAAAGAACAGCGAAAGAGTCTGCTTCGAGAGCACCGCAGGATGATCCCGCATCAACGAGCTCAAGGTACGGAAGGTTCCAATGGAGTTGAAGTTTCGATTCTGCAGAACCGCCAGATAAAGCCTCGCCTCGGGCTCGGCCTTGTCCATCAGCTCCTCGAGCTCCGAAAAGAGATGGCGAGTGTATTCGACCGCCCCCTGCTCCTGCAGCGTCTCGATCGCCCGAACTCTTTCATTCCAGCGATCACCGAGCACGGCACTGTCCATGCGAACGACCGGTTCAGGCAGGTGCAGACTCAAGGCCGCATTGAAAGCCTTCTTTCCGGCCAGCAGCAGCGAATGGTAGTGAATCGGAAATTCACGGGTCAGACGCGCCTTGGCCTGCTCATACGCCAGATGGTTGCCACGAACCTTGGCAGCGCGGGCGCGCCAGTAGAGCGAACGTGAAAAGTAATCCGAAGTGCGATCGAGAGCGAGTTGCTCGAGCCACTTCTCGGCCTTTTCCCAATCTCCCTGGGCAATCAAAAGGAGTGACAGCCGATACTTCGATCGACTGGTCCACTCCGAAGGATTTTTGCAGGATGCGGCATGCTCATGCAGCTTCAGGAGCATGATCCGGCTTCCCTGATCGGGTAGAAACTCCTCGAGCTTCTGGGCAATCATCGTATTGAGTGGCGAGACGTCGCAAGATGAGGCCTTGAGCACCTTTTCGGACGTCGCACGTACCTCTTCGAAATTCGAGATTCGCCTCAGCCCCTGATTGATGGCGCTTTCCGAGCTGGCCAGAAGAGTATCGAGTTCGCCCGACTTCAGTGCCTGGTTGGCGAGCTTCGCTTCCACTTCCGGGGCGCGCTTCGACTTCTTCCTCAGCACCCCTCGAATATCGGGCTCGGAGTCGGCAGGCTGGTAGTCCTGCTCTCGGCAAAAAACCGATCGAGTGGCCGTGTCCCGGCACTCCCTGATCCAGCGGGCGCCCTCCGATGCGTTCAGCCTCTTCTTTCGGAAGGCAACATAACGTTCGGCCAGAACGCGGACACGGGTTCTCTGAGAAAAATCGAGCTGAGCCAGTCCGGTAACCCGACCGTTGACCACCGAGCCAAGAAGAAGATCTTCGTCCACAGCCGCCCCACCGCCGGACGAGGACGGCTGGGAGGCCGCAACGCCGACGGCAAGAGTCTGATCCGGCACGACCGGCGGGGCCACTTCGTCCGAAGCCAGGCGCGCAGCATGTCCTGCGGACGCCGCCGCAAGAATCACCATCCCGACCAGAGCCGTTGAACTGGCCCAACTAGAAGATTTCATCCATGACACCTTCTCGACCCGTACCTTCCGGAAGACAGGCTATAGAATCCGGATGAATCCCTCAATGTCGAGGATTTGACACCCCCGGCTCCCCAGTGTTACCCAACCAGCTCACGAAATTTACACGAGGAAAGGACTCAACCATGGCCCGAAGACTGAGCACGAAACATCGCAAGCGCCGCCACGACCAGGCTACTGCCTACGCCAAGGGCGAAGCCCCCAAGGCCCACAAGGTGGCCGTTGAGCGCAGCAAGCGCGCGCTAAAGAAAAAAGCGTACCGGATGGCCTGATCGCCCTACCGACGCCAGAATTAAAAAAAGGCCGGGGATTTCCCCCGGCCTTTTTTGTTTTCTACCTACTGACGGCGCTGAGAAATCAACCCGTCTGCGCCGAAGAAATCATCGGCTGAAGCTCACCTCGCTCGAACATCTCACTAACGATGTCGCAACCGCCAACGAATTTCCCACCAATGAAAATCTGGGGAACGGTCGGCCACTGGCTGTAATCCTCAAGAGCGTCCCACATCGGATCATCCGAAAGCACGTCGAAGCCACCGAGCTTTTCCGCTCCGGCCGCCTTCAACACCTGGACGGCTCGAGCCGAAAATCCGCACATCGGAAAGTCGGGGGTTCCCTTCATGAAGATCATGACGGGGTGGGATTGTACGAGTTTTTCAATTTCATTGCGAAGAGGGTGCGACATGAGAATCTCCTGGGTTCTAGTTTTTAGGGGCCTGCGAAGGGGAGTAGGTCTTGATCGTCAGCGCGTGTACCACCCCCGAATCGATCTCGGCGCGCATGTGCTGCATGACCATCCGATGCTGCTCGATCATCATCCGGCCCTCGAAGGCCGGAGAGACGATGACCGCCTGCCAGTGGTCCTGCGTGCCCGTCAGGTCCGTCACCTGCGCCGTCGTCCCCGGAGCGAGCGCCTCAAGGCGATCGCGAAGCTGTTCTGCCGTAAAAGTCATGCACCTCGTCTAACACGCCTTTTCTGCAAGGGCAATTTGACCCGGAACCATCGGCCTGAAGATTGCTGACCTTCCCGACAATGAGGCTCATGGCACCCGCAATCGATGGCTCACTGGGGGACGAGGGCGCCTCTCCCCTCCCTTCAGAAGTTCCAGTCCTCCCCATCCGAAATGCCGTGATCTTTCCGGGCATTTCGATGCCGCTGGTCGTGGGGCGAACTCGAAGCATCCAGGCCGTCGAAGAGAGCGAGCGCCGCCAGCAATTGCTGCTCATCGTGGCCCAAAAAACCATCACCACGGGCGACCCCGAGCCCGAAGATCTTTATCGCACCGGAACGCTATGCAAACTCGAGAGTTCGACTCCGGGCGAGTCGAGCGGGCGCCAGATCGTGGTTACGGGCGTGGCGCGCTACCATGTGCTCGACTACTCGAGGGCCCAGGATGGTTCTCTTCGTGCGCGTGGAGAATGGGTAGCGGACATGCCCGGTCCTGATCCAAAGCGGCAGGCAGCCCTGTTTCAGTCGCTCAAGGCGCTGTCCGAAGAAATTCTCGAGCTCATGCCGGGCGCCAGCGAGTCGCTGGTTCGATTACTCGACAAGATCGAGGACCCCTCGTATCTGACCCACGTCGCTGCAGCCTATCTCAATCTCAGCCTTTCCCAGAAACAGGAGCTGCTGGAGGACTCTTCACTCGTTTCGAGAATGGAAAAGCTGATCGACTTCATGGGTAAAGAGCGGGACGTGCTCGGAATTCAGCGCGACATTCGCGAAAAAATGAGCGAGCGGCTGAACAAGGCGCAGCGTGAGGCCCTGCTCCGCGAGCAGCTCCGCACCATCCGATCGGAACTCGGCGAAGAGGGAGGCGAAGAAGTCAGCGACGAAATCGCCGACAAGATCCAGCGGGCCAGGCTTCCGGAAGAGCCCGCCAGACAGGCCGAAGAAGAACTTAAGCGCCTGCGACAGCTACCCCAGGCCTCGGCCGAGTACCACGTCGTTCGAACCTATCTCGAATGGCTGGCTGCGATGCCGTGGCATGCCGTGACGCAGGACAATCTCGATCTCGATCGTGCCAGAAGAATTCTCGACGAAGACCATGCCGGACTCGAAAGCGTCAAGAAGCGCATCCTTCAGTATTTGGCCGTGGCACGCCTGAAAAATGATCTCAGTGGTCCGATTCTTTGCCTTGTCGGGCCGCCCGGGGTCGGAAAGACCTCGCTCGGACAATCGATCGCACGAACACTCGAACGAAAATTCATTCGAACTTCACTGGGAGGCGTTCGCGACGAAGCCGAGATCCGTGGCCACCGACGAACCTATGTAGGCGCCATGCCCGGAAGGATCATCCAGAGCATCAAGCGAGCCGGTTCACGAAATCCCCTGATGATGCTCGACGAGATTGACAAGCTGAGGGCCGACTTCCAGGGTGACCCCTCGGCGGCACTGCTTGAAGTACTCGATCCCGAGCAGAACCGTACTTTTGCCGACCATTATCTCGACGTTCCGTTCGACCTGTCACAGGTTTTCTTCATCTGCACGGCCAACGTCGTCGACACGATCCCCCCTCCTCTTCGCGACCGCATGGAAATCATCGAAGTCAGCGGCTACACCAACGCCGAAAAACTCGCCATTGCGCGCGACCACCTGCTTCGCAAGCAGATGGAGGCCCACGGGCTCCGGTCGAGCCAGGTGATGATTCCGGATGAAACCTTGAACCACCTCATCACCGAGTACACGCGCGAGGCGGGCGTTCGGGAGCTTCAACGAAAACTCGCAGCGCTGTTGCGCGCCTGCGCCGAGCGATGGGTGCGCGACCAACCTTCAGAAAGCATGCTGATTCGCCCCGAAATGCTGCGGGAGCTGCTCGGACCTCAACGGTTCTTTCCTGAGATTGCCGCGAGAACCATGCCCCCCGGCGTGGCCACCGGCCTCGCGTGGACTCCGCATGGTGGCGACATCCTGTTCATCGAATCCACCCAGATGCCGGGACGCGGAAATCTCGTCCTGACCGGTCAGCTCGGGGAGGTCATGAAGGAGTCCGCGCAGATTGCCCTCAGTCTGGCACGTTCGAAGGTGGGACCGATTCCCTACGACTTCGGCCAGCGCGATATTCACATTCATGTTCCGGCGGGAGGGATTCCCAAGGATGGACCGTCGGCCGGCGTCACACTTGTTGCGTCCCTGGTTTCGCTGGTCAGAAACCAACCCGTCGATCCCCAGATCGGCATGACCGGTGAGATCACGCTTCGAGGAGTCGTGCTTCCCGTCGGTGGGATCAAGGAAAAGATTCTTGCGGCCCATCGGGCCGGGCTCAAGCGCATCCTCCTGCCGACCCGAAACGAACAGGACCTTCAGGAAATTCCGAAAGAAATCCTCTCGGAGCTTCGAATCGATTTCGTCGACTCGGTGGACCAGGTGATTGACCACGCCCTGCTTCCGGTCGTGCCGCAAACCGAGCGCCCCGAAGTGGCCTGAAGGACTTCAGCATCCGCATTGCAGTGAAGTGGCTCATGGAAGACTTCGCTGGCATTTCAATGCGACCG
>CAYSOA010000030.1:0-27017 GCA_964432565.1 uncultured Bacteriovorax sp. | reverse complement strand
CATTTATTTCCATAAACCCTGAGCAGTATCCCTACTCCTCAGGGTTTTTTTTTGCCCGTTTACGCCACTGCGGTGGCCCCTTGATGGCGGGGCCTTGCTCTCGGTGCCCGAGGCCCACAGCTGATTTCATGAGTGATTCGATTCGCCATTCAAAAGTTCTCGTCTTTCGTCTCTCGGCGATGGGAGACGTGATTCTGTGTACCTCCGCTTTGTCGGCGCTCGCTCGAAGAACTGATCCGGTGAGCGTCGATTGGGTGACGTCATCTACGTGGTCGGTAATTCTGCAGGCCGACCCTCGGATTCGACGATTGGTTGCTTTCGATCGGAAGTCTGGATTCTTGGCGTGGCATCGGCTTTGTCAGGTGCTCTTTAGCGAGGGGTATGACGAGGTTCTCGATCTGCACGCCAGTCTGCGGACTCGGTACGCGCGCCTCTATTTTACAGTGATGCGGCTCATGCTCGGTCGAGCCCCCGCTCGCTGGCGTACGCTTTCGAAGTCCAGGCTTCGTCGCCTGGGATTTTTTGTTTTCAAGCAAGCCTGGCCGCGACGCTGGCGTCCTTCGGGGCTGGGCTCTCTGTCGATCAGGGCAGCGCTTCTGGCCGGGGGAAATGGGAGCGATCGTCCGAGTTTACCCCAGTTTTTGGACGACGTCCGAACTGCAGCCACGGGGGCGGACGAGAGTCGTGTCAGTGGACTTTTAGGACGACTCGAGCAGGATTCACGAGGGTTTCTTGCCGTCATGCCGGGGGCCGCTTGGCCTGGAAAACGGTGGCCAGTCGCTCACTTTTTGTCTGCTCTCGCCGCGATCAGGATGCCCGTGGCCATTTTGGGGACGGAAGGCGACTCGGCTTGTGGTGAGCTTTCGATCGCGCTCGTTCGGGCGGGTCTGCCTGTCGCAGAGGCCTTTCGGGGGCTTGGACTTCAGGAGACGGCGCAGGTTCTGAAAAAGTGCCGCCTGCTTCTCTCAAACGATACCGGGTTGGTTCATTTGGCTGAGGCACTGGGGACGCCCGTGGTTGCTCTTTTTGGGCCCACCCATCCCGACCTCGGGTTTAAACCGTGGCGGCCGGAGAGCACCTGTGTGCAGGCCGATCTGTGGTGCCGACCCTGCAGCAAGGATGGCTCGGCCTGTTTTCGTTTGGGGCGTGATCGGTTTCGCTGCATGGGCGACTTGTCTCCCGAGCAGGTAGCGGTGCAGATTCGTGAGATGCTGGCTCGTTCTCGTGTCCAGCAGGGGGTTCGATGACTTCAGGTGGCCTTTTGAGGTCGAGACGTCTCTGGGAAGACGGACGAGTGCGCGCTGGGTTGATCGGGGGGTATTGCGTCCTCACTCGATGGCTAGCGTGGCTCTTCGCTCGTTTTTTCCTGCGAAGGACCCCGGACTGGCGTTGGCGCAGGTTTACCGAAGACCTTCAGGGCAGTGCTCATCACGAGGCTGCGCCTCGGTACAGTGCCACGGAGCTCCTGATCTGGCTGCATGCCGCCAGCGCGGGGGAACTCGAGATGCTCTGGAGCGTGGCACGGGCCATTCGGGCTCATCCCCATCTGCACGCGAGTCGGCTCGCGCTCAGTGTCTTTTCTCCCTCGGCAAGATCCCGACTCTCGCAGTTTGACTCCGAATTCTCGCCCGTTTATTGCGGCCCCTCGCCGTGGGAGGGAGAGTGGCACCGCTTCTTTGAGCTTTTCCACGGCAAGTTTGGGCGGGTTCCGGATCTTTTTGTCTCGGCAAAATACGAGGTCTGGCCCGAGCTTTGGGGGGAGCTTGCTCGTCGAAGGGTTCCTTTGTTGATGGTGAATGCCGAGTGGCGTCGTTCTCTGCGCTGGGGTGCCAAGCTGACGCGCTGGATTTTTGGTCGACTTCCGAGGATCCGTTTCGCTACGGCTTCACCGGAGCGCGGGCGGCAGCTTTCGGAGAGTTGGATCCGAGTGTCGGCAGACGTTTCGGCGTGCCCTTCCAGCGAGGTTCGAGTCACCGGCGATCCCCGCTGGGACCAGGTTCAGTATCGACTGGATCGCAGCAGCTGCCGCGTTCAAGCCCTGAAGGACGCTGCTGAGCGGAAGGGGCTCCCTCGCCCCTGGGTAATCGTGGGGAGCGCGTGGAAGGAGGATCTCGTTGTCCTTCTGGAGGCCGCTGCTAAGTCGACCTTTGAAGGGACTCTTTGGCTGGTGCCACATCGTCCTTCGAGCGATCAGGCCCGCGACTGGCTGGAGGTCTGCTCGAGATATTGCCCTGATCGAGTGCGAAGCTCAGGGGATCTGTCGCTCGGTCAGGATCTGTCGGCGGCGCCCCGGGCGGGGCAGCGGGGCTTCCACGCGTTTCTGGTTCAGGAGATGGGCGTTCTGGCAGAACTTTATCGCCTCGGGGATGCAGCATGGGTGGGAGGTGGCTTTCGCACGGGACTGCATAGCGTGATTGAGCCGGCACTCAGTAATCTGCGGATCGGAGCCGGTAAAAGGACGGCTGCACCTTTTGCCGAAGTGGAGCCGCTCTGCACGATCGGCCAGCTTGAGCTTTTTGATGAGAATAGCGAGGCCGTCGCGCGCTGGCTTTCGAACGCCTCGACACTGCCTTCTGCGCAGACTTGCCGCTCGTGGGAGGAGTGGCGCAACTCTGACCAGATCGGAGCATCAGCCAGGGTGGCCGCGTGGGCAGCGGAAATTGTCAGCGCACCCGGCGCCGTGTAAGCTTGGGAACAACAGACCCTTAGGAGAACTGTTCATGGAAGCCGGAAGTGCACTTGAGCGAGCAAGAAAGATCGGATCAGTGACCATTCGCCTTCGGATGTCCTCCCACGACGTCCATTACGCGGGGGACTTGGTGGATGGTGCTCGCATGCTTGGGCTTTTTGGCGATGTGGCCACCGAGCTTCTGATTCGTCTTGATGGAGATGAGGGACTGTTTCGTGCCTACGAGAGCGTGGAGTTTCTCGCTCCAGTGCGTTCGGGAGACTACATTGAGGCGGTCGGAGAGATACTCGAGGTCGGAAAGTCGTCCCGAAAGATGAAGTTTGAAGCCAGGAAGGTCATTCAGTCCCTTCCGCTGGAGAGTGGCGGCCTGGCGTCGTCATCCGCCGAGGTGCTGGATCCTCCTGTAGTGGTCTGCAGGGCGGTCGGGACGTGTGTGACTCCCGTACCCTTGCAGCGGTCCGGCGTCTCGCCCGGAACGCGGGAGTAATCTGGCGTGCGGCATCCTCGGCTGATCGATTCCTATGACTGGGTGGTGCTGGGGGATTCCCTTCCGGCGCTGCTGAGCGGAGTTCTGGTGGCCAGGATGGGGCTCTCGGTCTTGGTGGTTGGAGAGGGTTCCGCCCGCAAGTGGAGTCTTTCATCCACGGGCCAGATCCTCGATCCTGAGCCCAACTGGGTGGTGGGGCTCGGAAGCCCATCTCTGGGGTTGGGGCTGGCTGGTGAGTGTTTTCGTGCCGTGGGAGTAGCTCCATCCGAGTGGGGCTCAATTCAGGGCAACGACACCCTTCTTCAAGCGACGACGCCCAGTATCCGTTCCCACTGGTGGCGGCTGCTGGTCGATACACGAAGGGAGGTGTCTCGAGAGTCGGGGGATGCGGGGCATCCCGTTGCACGATTGACTCAGGCCGTCGAGTTGGTGGAGGCAAGCACTCGACGTTTTTGGAGCGGCCTCCCGGATCGTTTGACTCTTGATGTGGAGGCGAACGCCGGAGGAGGTAGAAAAAAGAGCTTTGGGGCCCGGAAGGGAATCTCACGAGCGGACTCGTTTTTTTCGGAGTCACAGTTCCTTCGTCACTTGCAGGGGAGTCTTGCTGAAAAGCGTCTGCCAGAGTTCTGGGCAACGGAATGGGATGATTTTCGTGAAAAACTCGCGCTGGAGTCGGCTTCGCGGGATCTGGGTTTTGGGGAGCGTTCGCGGGAGTGGATCGAGGCCTGGTTGGCTGGGGTGCTGGGGTCGGAGGTTCCTGATCGAATCTCCGGTGCAGAGGCGCTTCAGGCGCTAGCTCTGTCACTGGATGGTGTGCGGATTCACGGGGGAGTGGGGGCGTTTCGTTCTCTGCTTCATCGGTTGCTTTTGCGCTTTGGCGCGCACGTCGTGGAGGAGTCGGTTCAAGTGAGTCGACTCTTCATTGAAGAGGGAAGAATTCTGGGGTTGCAGTTGAGTGGTTCAGGTCAGGGTCGAACGCTGACTCGTGCTCGGGGAGTTCTGGTCAGCCGCCATCCGGAGCGTCTGCGCTCGTGGATGCGAGGCGACGGGATTCTCAGGGACCTGAAGGATCCGGATGGCCGAAGAGTGACGCTCGGGGTGACGGTCGAGCCAAAGGGGCTTCCTCCGGGAATGGGGCAGCGGCTGATCTGGAGGGAGTCGGGCTCTCCCACGCTTGAGATCGAGCGTGCTCGACCTGAAGAATACGGATTTCCAGCGACTGGCGAAGAGCTTCTCTTTGTTCGTGCCTGTTTTCCCGCAGGGTCTGAGGGGTGGTCGATCGAGCGCTGGCGGACGGTTTTGGCCCGAATGTTTCGTCAGGCGGCAGAACTTCTGCCATTTCTAGAAGAGCGGTCCATGCGCATCTTTCCTGATTTTCGATCTCCCCACTTTCCGAAGCAATGGGCCGAGGCTTACGGCGGCGGTAGTCTGCGAAGCCGCGAGGTTCTCAGGGTGGCGCTCAGTCGTCTTCGCCCCAGCGAGTTTCCGAAGGCTGAAGGGCTCTTCTCGGTTCATCGATCCGCTGATCCGGGATTGGGCTTGATGGGGGAGTGGGCAGCTGCCATCAAGGCGACCGCGTGGATCGCGCATCGATCGGGGCTGAGAGGGCCGTTGGGCTAGAGAGATCGGAATGAAGGTCGCCATCTGTCACAGCAGGCCGGTACCCCCAATGGGGTATGGCGGCACGGAGAGAATGGTCGATTGGCTCTGCAAGGGGCTGGTGGAGCTCGGGCATGAAGTCACCCTTCTCGCTCCGGAGGGCTCGCGGCCGGCTTCGGGTGTGGTTCATCGCGTCGTGGAATCTGGTACAGGATTTTTGGAGGCGGTTCGGCGAGGGCTTCCTCCTGGCGTGGAGGTGCTGCATTCATCGGTCCCATTCTCGGCAGAACAGGAGACTCGATTGGCAGTGCCGGTGGTCACCACGATTCACGGGAATGGCAAGCCGGGAGAGCGGTTTTCGGATGGGGCGATCTTTGTTTCTGCCGATCATGCGCGACGGCATGGTGGGAGTGCCTTTGTTTATAACGGGATCGACCCGGATGAATTTGAGGATCCTCGAGATTACCGTTCGACCGTCCGACGCGGTTTGGTTTTTTTGGCTAAGACCAGCTGGAGTGTGAAGAACCTCGCTGGAGCGGCTTCGGTTGCGCGTCGTTCAGGAGTTGCACTTCAGGTTGCCGGTGGCAACCGACCCTGGTCGGTACGCCTGGAATGCGCTTTCCGGCCGTCATGGAAGTGGTGGGGGCCCGTGTCCGGACGCTCGAAGGCCGACTTCCTGACTTCGGGCAAGGCGATGATCTTTCCGATTCTCTGGGAGGAGCCGTTCGGGATCGTGGTCGCCGAGGCGTTATGTTCGGGGACTCCGGTTTTGGCAACGCCCCGAGGGAGTCTCCCGGAGCTGATCGACGATCGAACGGGCCGGTTGATTCCCTGGGACCAGCAGGAGCTTTGGCTGGAGACCGTTTGCGATTTGGAGGCGGGACGCCTGCGCTTCGATCCAGAAGTCTGCCGACAGGTGGCGTTGGAGCGTTTTCATTATCGAAAGATGGCGGAAGCCTATTTGCAGCTTTATTGCCGGCGCGCCCGGGGAGAGTCGTTCTCTTCGAGACCTTCAGGGGGCGGGGCATGAGAAGAATCCAGTTGGCGAGGAGGGCGAGTGCTGGTCAGGCCACTACCGAGTACATTCTTTTGCTCCTGCTGGCTTTCATGCTTTTTCAGATGGTGCGGCAGGCTTTGGGGCCTGCGGTGGGCCGCCTGACACAGATCTGGGTTCAGGAGCTGGAACTCCGCTTCTCGAGAAATCTGCACCGCTTTCGTTGAGAGAAGGATTTTCACGGTGCATGGAGCCAAAGTGGCTCTTTTTGCTCGGGAATGGGCCGTGCGTCTGCGGCCAAACGCAGGCACTCCTCTTGGGTAGAGGCCACCAGGTTCGCTAACCGCCTGATATTATAGCAATCAGATCCTGAAGCGCTGCGTTAAGTTTTTTCTGGCCTTCGGGTACGCCGGTTGCTATAGCTCGCAACGCAACGCAACATTTCGAATTCGAATCGCGAGAAGGAGCGGGTATGAACCGTCAGTGGACTGTTTTTGAATGGAGCCTGAGAAGAAGAGCTTGGGGAGTCTGGGCTCTTGCTCTGGCGATGGGGGCCTCCGCCGCCCACGCTGAGCTTCTGGTCGAGCCCGGCTCGGAAGCTGAGGGGATGACCTCGGTCGACTCCTCTGCTGAGCAGCTGGGCAGTACCCCGAGTTCCTCGAACTCCTCAATGACCGTGCGCACGGTTCAGGCTCCTGCGCCAATGCCCGTTCAAGTTCCAGTGCAGATGGTTCCCTCTCAGCCGTATCCCGTGATCATTCAAACCGCTCCGGCTCCAGCAGCGGCGCCGGCTCCGGTGATGGCCCAGAGCTCGGCCGAGACGAATCCCTCGCGAACCGAACTTGTGCGCCGGGAGCGCATTCGCGAGGAGATTCAAAATGAAGACCTGCTTCAGGAGCGCCTCGAAAATCTGCGCCTTCAAGATGAGAAGCGCCGGACCGGGCAGTTGATGGGCCAGCCGTCAGCACCGGTTTTGGAGGCTCCTGCTCCGGCCTTCGCAACGGTAGCCGTGGCTCCCGCCGCTCCTATTGTCGAAGAACAGGTGGTCAGCGTGCCGGTGTCTGATCGCACGACGGCTTCGGGTAGTTCGGAACTTCGTTTCGAAGCGCCGTCCGAGCAGCCGGAGATCTTCTCGCTGCGTCTGGCACCTCGCGCCGGCTTGTCGAATTTTGCCGGCCAGAGTCCCTACGCCATCGAGGGCCGCTATACGGTCGGCGTGGGTCTCGACATGCAGGTCTCCGATAATCTGGGATTTGAGATCGGATACAGCTTCAGTGAGTATGGCCTGGCGCTGAATGATGCCACGGCCCTGATTCTCGGGCAGTACCTCAATCCCTATGGATTCAACTACAATGGTTCTGCCGACAAGACCGGAATGTTGAAGCAGAATGTCGTGGATGCAGGCATCAAGGTGCATCTTCTTGGGATGGCCTCCAGAATTCGTCCCTACATCGGCGGCGGTGGCGGCTATTCGAAGAGCTTTTTGAATTATGATCCGAGAATTCTGAACCTGCTTCGCGGTTATTCAGGCTTCGCCACTCCTCCAGACTACGAGCTCTCGCAGTTTCTGGCCTATGCCTCGGCAGGCCTGGATGTGCGCCTGAGCAAGAGCGTCTCGGTTGGGGCGAATTACCGTCACTACCGGGTGCTCTCATCGAGACAGAATCAGGAGCTGTATAACCCCGCACTCTTTGGCGGTTATCCTGGGGCCTACTATGGTGGCTTTGGTGGGGCTGCTGGTATGGGAAGCCTCGAACGCCAGTATGTCGGCGGCTCGCTGGCTCAGACCGCATTTCACTCGGTCACGGCCACGGTCGCCTTCCAGTTCTAGCTCCTTCGTCGATTGGGTTCGAATTCGTCTAGTTGCTACAGGCAGGAAACTGACGCTTTCAGGTGTTGGTTTCCTGCCTGTGTTTTTGTCGAAGCCTGATTTATCTTTTGGGCATGGCCCAAACACCTGAACGCGCCTTTCATCTGGCGCAGTTGGACGGCGAAATCTTTTCCCTGACCTTCGATCTTCCGGGAGAGAAGGTGAACAAGCTCAACCGGCAGGTCATGACCGAGCTGGGCGATCTGCTCCCCGAACTGGAGCGCCGAGGAAAGGCGGGAGAGATTGGAGCCCTGATCCTTCGCTCTGGAAAAAAAGACCAGCACATCGCCGGTGCAGACATCACCCTGATCCAGTCGGCTCGTACGGCAGACGAGGCCACGGAACTCGCCCAGCAGGGGCAGCGTTTACTGAATGCCTGGGAAGATCTTCCGTTTCCCACCGTCATGGCCATCCGAGGTCCCTGCCTGGGGGGAGGGTGTGAGTGGTCGTTGGCAAGTACGGCGATTCTCATGGCGGATGACCGTGCAACACGAATCGGCCTGCCCGAGGTGATGCTCGGGTTGATCCCCGGCATGGGGGGGTGTGTGCGGATGCCCCGAAAAGTGGGCCTGGCGCAGGCTCTCGATTTCATCCTCTCCAGTCGCCTGCTCTCGGCGGATCAGGCGCTTCGTGCCGGCCTCATTGAAGGCGTGGTGACCGCCCAGCAGTTTGAAGCCCAGGTGCTTCACTGGGTGAGACGAAACCTGCCCGCACTCAAGACCGAAAAACGTCTCGCTCGCGAGCCAAAGCTTGGGGGCGCCGGAGGAGCCGTTGGCTCAGTGCTGGAGAACACCCCGATGGGTCGCGCCGTCATGCTCAAGAAGGCCCGCGACGGAGTGATGAAAAAGACAGCCGGCCGCTATCCCGCTCCACTCGAAGTCATCGAAGTGCTTCGAGAGAATGCTGCGGCCTATGATCCGGTGCGACTTCGCGGTGGGGCGAGGGATCGCCAGCTCGCGAGAGAGGCCCAGGGATTCGGCACCTGTGCAGCAACCTCGGTTTCGAAGAACTTGATTGAGCTCTTTTTTCTGACTGAAGCGGTCAAAAAGTCGACCGGTGCCGGTGAGTCGGTACGGGGTGCCGAAGTCGGGCAGTCGGGCGTTCTGGGAGCGGGCGTCATGGGTGGGGGAATCGCCCAGCTCTTTGCCGACAAGGGCATCACGGTGCGCATGAAGGACCTGACTCCAGCAGCCCTGGCTTCGGGTGTTCAGACGGCAGCGAGGCTTTGGCAGAAAAAGGTGCAGCGTCGACGATTGAGCTCACGAGAGTTTCAGCAGCGGCTGAACCGGATTGCTCCGGTCCTGGATTATTCCGGTTTTTCGTCATGCGATCTCGTGGTCGAGGCCGTTATTGAGAAGCTCGAAGTGAAACGTGCGGTATTTTCGGAGCTGGAGCAGATCGTTCGGCCGGACTGTGTGCTGGCTTCCAATACCTCTTCCCTTTCGGTGACCCGAATGCAGGAAGGCATGGCCCGTCCCGAGCGGATTGCCGGCATGCATTTCTTCAATCCCGTGCACCTGATGCCGCTGGTCGAGGTGATTCGGGGGGCACAGACTTCGGATCAGGCGGTGGCCACGGTCTTTTCGCTTTGCAAGAAGTTGGGGAAAACACCGATCGTCGTCAAGGATGTTCCGGGTTTTCTGGTCAATCGACTGTTGACCCCCTATCTCAACGAGGCCACTTTTCTCGTTTCCGAGGGCGTACCGATCGATGAGCTCGACGCAGCGATTCTCGAATTCGGGATGCCCATGGGACCGATGGAGCTGATTGACGAGGTGGGGATCGACGTCGGTGAAAAAGTTTCCCGAATCCTGCACGAAGCTTATGGGGCCCGGATGCAGTCCTGCACGATGAACTCCGGGGTATTGGAGGCCGGGTATCTGGGCAAGAAATCGGGACGAGGCTTTTACGTCTACTCGAACGGGGGCAAGACGAAGAAGCTCGATCCCTCCATCTACTCCCTTTTGGGGGTCACGCCAAAAAGAGGGATTCTTTCAAGAGAGGATCTGGTGGATCGCTGCATCCTTCCGATGATCAACGAGGCGGCACGCGCCTTGTCTGAAGGAGTGGTCGCATCGGCTGGAGAAGTTGATCTGGGAATGATCATGGGAACCGGGTTTCCGCCCTTTCGTGGGGGCCTGTTGAGGTATGCCGACGAACGCGGTGCGGCCTCGATCGTGGATCGCCTGCGCCACCTCGCGTCGAGCGTCTCGCCTCGATTTGAGCCGGCTCCAGAGCTGGTGGCGATGGCTTCCTCCGGAGAGCGCTTTTATCCCGTGGGGCGGGCTGTTCGCGAATGATGGATGCAACCTCGACTTCGGCCCTGGTACAGCTCTGGAGAAGTCCTTGGACTCGCTGGGTTGGCGGACGCTACCTGCGCAGCAAGAAGCACAATCGCTTTTTGAACTTCATCACCGTGCTTTCGATTCTGGGCATCGGAATCGGAGTCTGTGCCCTGATCGTCGTTTTATCGGTGATGGATGGTTTTGAAAAAGAGTTGAAGAAGCGCCTGATGTCTTCCGATCTTCATGTGCTTGCCACGCCACGATCGAGTGTCACCGGGTTCGAGCGCGGCAGGGTGGCGCGCGATTCCGCGATCGAGAAGCAGATCTCGACCTGGGCGCAGGGGGCCGCCGAGATCGAGAGTGCCTGGACGGTGTTGGCGACCGAAGCCATTCTGAAGTCGGGGCGAAAGGTCAACGGCGTGGTGGTGAAGGGTGTCGATGAAGCGAGACTGGCGCGTCTGAGGCGGACGGTCGTCGAGCAGGCCGAGCCTTCGCTGTTGAGTGGCCAGGAGAATGGGCGAATCGTCCGGCTTCCCGGGCTTTATCTCGGAAGTGAGCTTGCCAATGAGTTCGGGTTGATTCCCGGTGATCAGGTGACCCTGATTTCGCCCACCGAGACCGAAGGCCCTCTGGGGTCGGTACCCCGACTCAAGCGCTTCGTGGTCGAGGGGGTTTACAAGTCGGGCATGCCCGAACAGGAACTGCAGATGGTGTTTACGTCGATGCGAAATGTTCAGTCGTTTCTGCGTCGAGCCGGAGTGATGTCGCAGTTTGAACTCACACTGAAGGACTTCGAGAGCGCACCTTCTATCGCGCGCGAGCTGGAGCGGATGCTTCCTGGGTGGAAGGTACAGGACTGGGTTCAGATGAACTCCCACCTTTTCGCGTCACTGAAGCTCGAGAGACTGGCGATGTTCGTGGTCCTCGCCTTTATCGTGATCGTTGCCTCCTTCAATATCGTGACGACGCTGACATTGATGGTACTCGAGAAGAAGCGGGAGATTTCAATCTTGAAGGCCATGGGCGCGCGGGACTCGCAGGTGGCGGCGATCTTTCTGGCAGAAGGCCTTGGGATCGGCCTTCGTGGTGTACTGGGGGGCGGTATCGTTGGGGTGCTGCTTTGCGTGTTTCTGGAGCGCTACGAGCTGATTCAGCTTCCGGATGTGTTCTACGACCGAACGCTTCCCGTCAGCTTTCAGCCGCTGGTCTATGTTCTGATCGGAGTGGTGACCCTGTGTATCGTCATCGCCGCCTGCCAGTATCCGTGCAGGCGGGCATCCCGGCTTTCTCCGATTCAGGGCATTCGGCTGGGGTGAGGGATCAGACGAGGCAGTTGCTCAGAGCTGTTTCACTTCTCGAATTCCGGGCGTGCTCCAGAGCTCGAGGATGAACTTCTTGTGGTCATTTCGATGACCGCTGTATTTGAGCGTGAGGTGGCTCATCTCTCCTCGGGATTCGATGTCGAAGTCATCGAGGATCAGGTCGTTTTGGGTCAGTGAGTGGTTGATCGCCTGGCGTACCCGGCCTTCCGGGTCTTGAACCACGATTTCGCAGGCGAAGGTCAGGGAACGTCCCAGGACGCGGTCTTCAAAAAACGTAGTGCCTACCAGAATGGCGACGATGACCAGTGACGAGGCCACGGCAATGTCGTGATGACCCATTCCGACGCAGACGCCGATGGCGGCGACGACCCAGATCGTTGCGGCAGTGGTCAGACCCAGAATCGTGCCACGGGACTGGATGATGGTTCCGCCTCCGAGAAAGCCGATTCCCGAGACGATTTGGGCGGCAATTCGAGAAGGATCGCCGTACATCCCTCCCTGTGCCGTATTGGCGCCTGAAAGCAGGATCGATAGCGAAGTGTAGAGAGCCGCCCCCAGGCAGATGAGGATATTGGTCTTGATGCCTGCGGGCTTGTTCTTGAGCTCCCGCTCGAGGCCGACGAGCCCGCCGCAGAGGACGGAAAAGAGCACGCGTGGGGCGAAGTAGTGGAAGAGCTCCACGAAGTTCCATCCATGGGAAAGGGTTTCCATAAATTGAGACTGTATTGAAAATGCAGGCAGCGCAACTTGAACTCCGTGATTGAGGATTTGCATCGAGTCACGGATGGTGATGAAGAGAGGCGAAGAATGAAGGGTTCCACTCTGTCGCAAAAGCCGACTTGCCTGCTGATCTGCTATGTGTGGCCCGAGCCCCAGAGTTCGGCAGCGGGATTGCGAGATCGTAATCTGATCGAGGGGCTTTGCGCCCTGGGCTACCAGGTGGTGATCGCCTCTGCGGCGCAGAATGAGTTGGGACTTGAGGCGTGTCGCGAATGGGCGCGTCGATCGTCACAGGTTTTGGTTCAGCCGGTGCTGCTCAATGACTCGTCGTTTGATCGGTGGGTCTGCGAACAGGCGCCCGAATTGGTCATCTTTGATCGCTTCGTTTGCGAAGAGCAGTTCGGGCCTCGGGTGAGGAGCGCTGTTCCGTCGGCCGTCCTGGTGCTAGATACCCAGGACCTTCATTTTCTCCGAGCATCCCGGGAAAAGCTCCTGCGTCAGGAGCTTCGAGAGTCACGCGCAGGCCGAGTGGTTTCAGGAATTCCAGAGCAGTGGGACTTCGAGGCGATGTGCCGTGAGCTGGCTTCCATCCACCGCGTGGACCAGACGCTTTTGATTTCCGACTTCGAGCAGAGTCTATTGGTCCAGACGCTGGGAGTGGAGGCGTCACGTCTGTCCCTCCTTAGGTTCGCATATCCTGATCGCGAACGCGCTGCCGAATTTCACCGGCGCGAGGGTTTCGTTCTTCTCGGGAATTTCAGGCACGCCCCCAATCTCGACGCCTTTCGCTGGGTTCGTAGGGAACTTTGGCCGGCCATTCGCCGCCGGCTTCCGAAGGCGGAACTGCAGGTCTTTGGAGCGTATCCGACGCAGGAGGTATTCGAGGCCAACTCGCCGGCCGAGGGCTTTCGGGTGCGTGGTCGGGCCGAGTCGCTCAGCGAGGCCTTTGCCGAGGCGAGAGTGGCGTTGGCTCCTTTGCGGTTTGGTGCGGGTATCAAAGGCAAGGTCTCGGATGCCTGGTGGCATGGGCTTCCCGTGGTCGGGACCTCGATCGCGGCAGAGGGCATGGGGAGGGCCTCCCGCTGGGGGGGCAGAATCGCCGATGAGGTCGGTGACTTTGTGGATGCCTGCGTTTCACTTCATGAGGATGAGGCCAGTTGGCGGATGGCCCGGGACGCTGGGGGAGTGATTCTCGATGAAGACTTCTCAGAAAAGGGCTTTCGTGCAGCGCTCAAGGAAGCTCTCGACCGGGCACGAAAGCAACGCGAACGGCGCCGCTTCGACTGGATGCGCGGGATGCTGCTCCAGTCGACGACCGATGCCTACCAGTACTTTGGTAGATGGCTGGAGCTGAAGCAGCGGGGAGGATCGAAGCAGTGCTGACCGGGCATTTGGCCTGGATCGAGTGTGAGGGGCGCTGGTACTGGGCGAGACAGGGAGCGACCCTTTCCCCGGATCGAGTTCACGAGTGCGATCTCGCCGTGAATCGGCTTGTCGCGGGTGTTTATGAGCACGACTCAAGATGGGCACGCCGAATCGTCAGAAATCGCATCCGGACGACCGAGGCGCTTCGCGAATCGAGCTGGGGTTTGATCAAGGTCGCAGCACGACGAGTGGATTTTTCGGTTCCGGTGGATGCGATTCCCCAGGAATTGTTTTCAGGCTCTGGAATCGAAGTGGCCCCGAAACCGGACACTCGCGACGAATGGTTGTGTGGGAACAATGAGGAGTGGAATCGTCCCGTTCTGAGTGCTCATGACGCGTGGTCCCTGCTCGAGCACCGGATCGACTCGGCTTTGCAGTGGGAGCGGACCTCCGGGCAACGAGTGGTGGCGCTTCCGGTGGCTGCCGTTCTGGTCGATGCGACGGGAACCGTACTCTCCTGGGGGATCAACTCGGCCTGGGATTTGAGAACTCAGCATGCCGAGACGAATCTCATCTACAGATGGCGGCGAATGGGTTCTCCAGGAACGCCCGCGCGCCTCTGGGTGACTCGAAAGCCGTGCAAGATGTGCGCGGGGTGGATCTGGGACGCCCTGTGTTCCTTCAACGGCGCTGCACCGTTGTCGGTCGAGTTTCGAGATCCTGATGACGGACCGATGGCAAAAATGACCGTGCTCGATCCGGGAAGCTTTGAAAATACCCGTGCAATGAACAAGACTTTTGCCTCACGAGAGGATGAGGCACTCAAATGCATCTGGCGGAACTGATTCGAGATCTTGGGGTGATTCTGGGGCTTGCTGCCCTAGTGTCGATGGTGTTTCAACGAATCCGCCAGCCCGTGGTCCTCGGGTACATCGTCGCTGGAGTTCTCGCTTCAAGCATCGCCGGTCCCTTTCAGTCGGATTTTCGAGTTCTTGCCGAGCTGGGCGTGATTTTTCTGATGTTTAGCCTGGGGCTGGAATTCAGTTTTCGAAAGGTTTTTAGACTGGGGCCCTCGGTCGGCTTCGCAGCGCTGTTTGAGGTGGGCGGGCTTTTCGCGCTGGGGACCTGGACAGGCAGTGCGCTGGGGTGGCCGCTTCAGGACAGTCTTTTTCTGGGGGGCATGGTTTCGATTTCGTCCACCACGATCATCGTCAAGGCCCTCGATGAGTTCGGGCTCAAGACTCGGCGTTTCGCGCAACTAGTACTGGGAATGCTGATCTTCGAGGATCTGCTCGCCGTCCTCCTGCTCGTGATCTTCTCGGGACTCTCTGGAAGTTCGGACCTGGTATCGGCGTCACGAGTCTCATCTCTGGCTTCTTCTTTGGCAGCCTCCGTCGGAACGATGGTGCTTTTCGTCGGAGGATGGTTTCTGGTGGGTACGCTCGTGCTCCCCCGTATTCTGCGCCGGGTTTCGAGCTCTGGGTCGGATGAGATGCTGATGATTCTCTCGGTGGGGCTTTGCCTGTTGATGGGCATTGCGGCGGCACATCTGGGATATTCAGCGGGACTCGGGGCGTTTCTCATGGGCTCAATTTTGGCCGAAAGCTCGGAGTCCCACCGGATTGAGAATCTCGTGCGCCCTCTTCGCGATCTTTTTGTGGCTGTCTTCTTCGTCTCAGTGGGGATGCTGATTGAACCCAAGTCACTGTGGAATCATCGATCCGAAATTCTCTGGATTTCAGGACTGGTGATTACGGGAAAATTCTCACTGGTGGCGCTTGGCTCAATTCTCGCCGGAAGGACGCTCAAGACCGCCGTACTGGTGGGCGGAAGCATGGTCCAGATCGGAGAGTTTTCGTTCATCATGGCCGCCCTGGGAATCAGCATGCAGATCCTCGATCCGGAACTTCAGCCCGTGATCGTGGCGGTTTCGGTATTGACCACACTGGTCACTCCCCTGTTCATCCGACTTTCTCCAGCGATTTTTGGAGGAGTCGATCGCCTGCTGCCGAGCCGAGCGCGGTTTTTTCTGGAGCGTTATGCCGCTTGGAGCGAGCGCAGAGCGGCAGAGATGCAGCCCGATCCGGGGCTGAGATCAGCGCTGGTGCGCTGGATTCTGGCAGGCTTCGTGGTGACCCTGATCAGTCGGGTGGCGCTGGATTTCGCAAGCCCCTGGGTGGGAACGGGACTGGCTGTGCTGCTGTTGCCGTTCTTGTGGATCTTCCTTCGAGGACTGCGAATCGAGCATTCAGATGGACATCGAGTGGCCGGGTTGGGAAATCAACTGATCCGTCTCGGCAGTCAGGTTTTTGCCCTGATCGTGGCCTCGACTCTGGCGTGGCCCTATTTCAGCAGTATCCCATCCCTTTGGCTGGGGGTTCTAGTGGGTGTTTTTGTATTGGTGCGTCTGGTCTCGGGCATTGGGGGGATCTATCACTGGGTCGAAGAGACTTTTTTGAGAAACCTCGCCTCGGGACAGAATAAAAAAGGAGGAGCGGGAAACCTCCTCCGCCATCTGGCTCCCTGGGAAGGGCAGCTCGTGCGCCTGAAGGTTCATGCAGACTCGGAGTTCGCCGGACAGAGCATCCAGGAGGCGGCTCTTCGCAATCGCTTTCAACTCAATATCGTCGCCATCCAGCGGGGCTCGCGCCTCTTCGTGGCACCCTCACCGCGTCAGCAGCTTTTTCCGAAGGATGAAATTCTCGTCCTTGGCGAAGAAGAGCAGGTTGAGCGGGCACGCAAGCAGATTGAGCTCGGACGAATGGGGGGGGCGGAGCTGGATGCCAATCCCATTGAAAGCTATCAGCTTCGGGCGATCGAAGTGACTGGCGATTCGCCTTGCGCGGGCAAGACGCTTCGGGAGTCGGGCATACGCGATCGCCACTCGGCTTTGGTCGTCGGAATCGAGCGAGCTGGAAAGCGCATCATGAATCCGGATTCGTCCATGAAGGTGCACCCCGGAGACACGCTCTGGGTGGTCGGGCAGACCGAGTCGCTGGGAAGTCTTGCCTCCGAACTGCTGCAGCCTCCGAAGCCCCTCGACTGACTCGGTCGACGGAGTCAGAGCGGCTTTTCGAGAAACTCGAAGGTGCGCCGCCACGCCAGCTCGGTAGCGTCAGGGTCGTGCACTTCCGGGCGATAGTCGTTTGCGAAAGCGTGTGCGGCATCATAGCGATGCAGTTCGGCCTTCACGCCTCCACCGCGCAGGGTCGATTCCAGATCATTCACGCTTTGTGGGGTGCACCAGTCGTCCTGATTGGCGAAGTGACCTAGGACCGGAATCTGAATCTGGGATAGGTCTCCGGCGGCGCTCGGAGGGATTCCATAAAAACAGACGGCTTTTTTGAACTCCTTCGCTCCCCGAAGAGCGGAGAGAAGCGTCAGCGCGCCACCCATGCAGAAACCGAGAACCGAGACCTCCTGGACGCCTTCATCATGAAGCGATCGTGCCGCAGCGCGGATCTCCTCGACAGCCCGGTCAAAATCCAGTTGCCCCATGAGCTTCGCCGCTTCTTCGGCGTCTGATGCCACAGTGCCATGATAGAGATCGGGAGCCAGGGCGGAATAGCCGGCATCGGCAAGGCGTTGGCAGACCGAGCGGATATTGTCGTTGATGCCCCACCACTCATGGATCACGACGATCCCTCGGTGGCCGGGGGCACGGTTCAGGACGGAAGCCGTTGAAGGAGTCATGGAGCGAAAGCTAGTCGCTGCGGGTTGGACATTCAAGGCCCGTCTGCTACTTTGGAAGCCACAGTGCCGGGGTGGCGAAATAGGTAGACGCACAGGACTTAAAATCCTGGGATCCGAAAGGATCGTGCCGGTTCGATTCCGGCCCTCGGCACCAGATCTCAATCTGGTCGCACCGTCTGTCACGATGTGCGGCTATCGGGAAGGAGCCTTCATGGTTTCGTTGCGTCGATATGGTGGAGAGGGTCTGGTCCTTCTGGTCGGAGGGCTTCTCCTTACTTTTCTGGGAGCGCATGAAGCCCGTTCTTCGGAGCCGAGGAAGATCACGGTTTCTGGGCGTTGCAACCGGCTGGTGACCCCTGATCGCGGCTCGGTCGTTCTCAGTGTCGATTTTCGCGATGACGAACTCAAGATGGCTTCCAAGCGCGCCGTTGAGTCTTATGGTCGCGTTCGTGATGCCGTCAAAAGGCTGAACCTCAAGGACCTCGACCTGCGAACGGTCGAGTACTCGGTCGGTGAAGTTCGAGAGTGGGAGAAGGGGCGGCAGGTCATGAAGGGATACCGTGCTCGAATGGGCCTGCGAGTGGCCACTTCGCAGGTGGAACGGTTGGGCGACGTTCTGGCAATCGGTTCCCGCGAAGGGGTTCAGGATATCGGCGGGCTTCAATCGTTTTTGTCTGAAGAAAAGCAGCTGCAGGAGCAGGTGGCCTGTCTCGAAGAAGCTGCGCAGAATGCGCGAACCAAGGCCGAAAAGCTCGCGGCATCGCTCGGAGTCAAGGTGGGTGAGCCTTTGGCCGTAGTCGAGAGCGGAGGTTTTCAGGAGCCGCCGCGCAGGATGACCATGATGTCCATGAGTGCAGAGGCGACCGGAGGCGTGCCGAGTGCCCCAGCAATTGAGCCGGGGCAGCAAACGCTGTCGCTCTCGGTAGAGGCGACCTTCGCACTGAAATAGGGGATCTCAGCGTGCCCTCGGATTTTTCAATCTTGGCCCGACAGTGGCTTCACCGGCTTTTCTTGCTCAAGGGCGCCGGCTGGGGAGTGGATCCGACCCGACCGTTGGGGGAACTCGCCCTGCGAGGGGGATTGTCGGCCGCCCATTTGGGGTTGGAACAGGCGCTTCGAGGACTTCGAGTGCGTCGTGAGGTGCGGCATCGCGGCGAAATGCGTTGGGCACTTTGGCGAATCCCGCTTTCGGGGCCTCGCGGATTGCGCCGTCGCAAACAAACTCTGGGGCGAGGTCGTTTGCTTTGGATTCCCGGCTGGGGGGACACGCCGCTCTCTTGGATGGGGGTGGCCACCATGGCTGCCGCCGGCCATGGCTTTGATGAGCTGATTCTGCTCGATTTTCCAGGCTTTCACGGTTCCCTCGCACATTCGCCCTGCATCACTCGCATGGACCGTTTTTTTGAAATCACCGGAGATCTGGGCCGTGAACTGAAGCCCGGAGTGATCGTCGGGCACTCGCTGGGGGGTTGGCTTGCCGCGAAGCTGGCCCTCGATCTTGAGACATCCTTCGAAAAGCTGCTGTTAATCTCGCCGTCTGGAGTTTGTGGGGGCGAGCAGGAGCGCGAGAAGTGGCGCGCCGAGTTTGAATCCTTCGTCGCCTCGCCGGATGCTGCAGCCTACGGTTCGCGACTTTTTGCGCGTCCTCCGCCCGGCTGGAAGAGACTGGGAGGGGTTTTCGTTCCGTTTTTGTCTCGGCAGGATACCCGTGAGTTTCTGGATTCGATTGAACGTCGGCATTTTCTCGACGAGGGCTTTCTCGATCAGCTGGGACGTCTCTCTCGCGCGCCGCTCGAGCTGCTCTGGGGAGAGCGGGACCAGGTGGTTCCCGCTCGGTTTGCCGGTCAGTGGACCCGCGTGCTGCCTCAGGCGCGCCTCACCCTTTGGAGTGATATAGGGCACATGCCGCATCTGGAGGCGCCGGTGCGTCTCGTGCGATGGCTTCGTGGAAGACTGGGCTCAGCGTGACGGACTACTTTATCTGGAGTAGGTGGTACGTCTTCTTTCCGCGTCGAAGGACGATCATGCCAGACTCGAGAACTGACGCATCGGTAAGCACATGCGCCGGATCCTGAATGCGCTCATTGTTCACGTAGACCCCGCCCGCGGCGATTTCCTTGCGGGCCGCGCCCTTTGAGCTGCAAAGAGCGCTATCTGCCAGGGCTTCAATCAGGGGATAGCCAGAGCCCGACAGTTTTTCGCGGCTGATGGTCGTGCTGGGTGCACCCGCAAAGGCCTCTCGAAGCGTGCGAGCGTCGAGACTGCGAATCTCCGTGCCAAATAGGGCCTGGGTGGCCTTCTCGACCCGATCGAGTTCGGTCTCACCATGTACCAGGCGAGTCATCTCGCGGGCCAGCCGACGCTGCGCTTCTCGGGTCTCAGGACGTTCACTGACCGCAAGGGCGAGTTCGGCGCGGGCTACAGAGTCAAGATCGGTAAAGTAGTCGATAAAAGTCAGGACGTCGGCATCCGCCGTCTGGATGAAGTACTGATAGAACTGATAGGGTGACGTGCGAGCGGCGTCGATCCAGATGGTTCCGCCCTCGCTTTTTCCGAACTTGGTGCCATCAGCCTTGGTCACGAGCGGATGGGTCAGTCCGAAGGCCTTCGCCTCGTGTCCGGCCAGGCTGTGGATCAGATCGAGGCCGGCAGTGATGTTGCCCCACTGATCGGAGCCGCCGATCTGAAGTTCGCAGTTCTCCGTCCGGTACAGATGGTAGAAGTCATAGGCCTGCAGCAGCATGTACGAGAACTCGGTGTAAGAGATGCCGTGTTCTCGGTCTTCAAGGCGGGCTCGCACGCTCTCTTTGGCAAGCATGTGGTTGACCGTAAAGTGCTTTCCGATGTCGCGCAGGAAGTCGATGTACGAAATGCCCGAAAACCAACTGCCGTTGTCCACCACGCGCGCTGGGTTCGGGCCCTCGAGGTCGAGGAACCTCGAAATGCACTCCGTGATGCCCCGGAGGTTTCGGTCGAGGGTGTCGCGGTCGAGCAGTGACCGTTCCTGGCTCTTACCGCTGGGATCTCCGATCATTCCCGTAGCCCCGCCCACCACGGCGACCACCCGGTGCCCCGCCTTTTGAAAGCGCCGAAGCGTCAGAAGGGGAAGCAGGCTTCCGACGTGCAGGCTGTCGGAAGTGGGATCGAACCCGCAGTAGAGCGTCACGGGCTTTTCGAGCAGACGCTTTTCGAGGTCCGGGGAGGTGACCTGCTTGAGAATGCCCCGGGTTTCGAGGTCACGGAACAGATTCAGGCTCATGGAGTGGTTTCCTTGCGGGACAACTTAACTGAAACCTGACACACGGGTCAATTTTCTGTGGAAAAACACGGGTCGTCCCGAACACACTGGGACAAGACACGCCAGCCAAGGAGATGCGCAGAGATGAAGAGTTCGATCGGATGGATGAATTTCAGCAGGGGGGCCGCCATCGTGCTGGGCCTGGTGCTGGTACTCTCTGGAGTCGGAACTGCTGCTTCCGCCGCTGTCAGTCTGCAGGGTGCGGGTGCAACTTTTCCGTATCCGCTTTATTCAAAGTGGTTTTCCGAGTTTCAGAAGACGCACCCCGGGGTTGAAATCAACTACCAGTCGATCGGAAGCGGTGGGGGAATCAACCAGCTTCTCAAGGGAACCGTCGACTTTGGTGCCTCCGACGCCCCGATGACCGACAAGGAGCTCGCTCGGGCGTCGACGCCCGTCGTTCACATTCCCACTGTTCTGGGAGCCGTCGTGCTGACGGTCAACCTGCCCGGAGTGAAGGGTGACCTCAGATTGACCCCGGACCTCATCGCGCGAATTTTTCTAGGGAAGATTCAAAAGTGGAGTGATGCGGCACTGGCTGCCGTCAATCCGGGCCTCGCGCTGCCTGACACTGCGATCATTCCGGTCTATCGCGCCGACGGAAGCGGGACGACGTCGATCTTTACCGATTATCTGGCCAAGGTGAGTGCAGAGTTTCAGTCTGCAGTTGGCTCTGGAAAAGCGGTCAAGTGGCCGGCTGGACTCGGAGGCAAGGGAAATGAGGGCGTGACCGGAGTGGTCAAGCAGACCCCCGGTGCCATCGGATATGTCGAGTTGATCTACGCTGAGAGCAACAAGATGCCGGTCGTGAAGATTCAAAATGCGTTCGGTGAATACGTTGTGCCCACCATTCAAAGCGTGACCCTGGCTGCCAAAGGAGCCCTGAAGACCCTGCCTGAGGACTACCGGGTTTCGATTACCAACAGTGCGGGCAAGGGGGCCTATCCGATTTCCGGTTTTACTTACCTTCTGGTGCCGAAGTCCGGCAAGGCGCCCAGGCAGGCACATCTCAAGGAGCTTCTGCTCTGGGCCATGACCGACGGACAAAGGCTGGCACCCGCACTGAGTTATTCGCCTCTGCCCACCGAGCTGGTCGTCAAGGTGCGCAAAACGATTCAAGGACTTCAGGTCGAGTGAAGGCCGATCGGGTTTTTCTGCAGATTCTGCGGGGTGCGGCAGGGATCAGCCTTCTGTTGCTGGCTCTGTTCTTTGTTCAGCTTTTCTGGAGTGCGCTACCCGCTTTTCGAGAGTCGGGCTTTTCGTTTTTTTTCAGCAACGACTGGGATCCCAATCAGGAAGTCTTCGGAGCGGCGGCCTTTATTTACGGAACGGTGGTGAGCTCCGTCCTGGCGCTGCTCATTGCGGTACCCATTAGCGTGGCCACCGCTCTCTGTCTGACTGAATTGTTCGCAGCCCGCGTCGCTGCCGTCATTTCTTTTTTGGTCGAGATGCTCGCTGCGATCCCGAGCGTGGTGTTCGGTCTCTGGGGCGTCTTCGTGCTCTCTCCGCTCCTGCGATCAACGGTGCAGCCGTTGCTCTCGGAACATTTTGGCTGGATTCCGCTTTTTTCAGGTCCGCCTCTGGGAATCGGAATGATGTCGGCCGGCGTGATTCTGGCCATCATGGTCACTCCTACCCTCACGGCGCTCGCGCGCGAGGTTTTTCTCGCCATTCCGAATCTGCAGCGTGAGGCGGCGCTTGCGCTGGGAGCCACGCGCTGGGAGATGATTCGCGTGGCCGTGCTTCAGAGTGCCAAAAGCGGTCTTTGGGGGGCCGTGATTCTCGCCTGGGGGCGCGCCCTGGGAGAGACCATGGCCGTGACAATGGTCATCGGCAATCGAGCGCAGATCTCGGCATCCCTTCTGGCGCCCGGCCAGACCCTCGCGGCAGTGCTAGCCAATGAGTATGCCGAGGCGACTTCGGATCTCCACCTCGCGGCACTGTCTGCGGTGGGCTTCACGCTTCTTTTGGTCTCCACCATCATTCACCTGGGATCGAAGGCCTGGATCAAGCGTTCGGCAAGGAGAACAGCGTGAAGACCTCGGCTCGATTTGATCTGTGGCGTAAGTGGAAGAGTCGACTGCTCATCGCGCTTTTGGTGCTCTGGTGTACGTTGGCGGTGCTTCCGCTTTTTGCGATTCTGATGCATCTGATTCGTGAGGGCGCGTCTTCGGTGGACTGGGCCTTTTTTACGCAGGTTCAGAAGCCTGTCGGTGAGCTGGGCGGGGGAATGGCTCATGCGATTCTCGGGACGCTATCCCAGGTCGGCCTCGCGGCTGCCCTGGGGATACCACTGGGACTGGCCTGTGGGGTCTACCTCTCCGAATACGGTGCGCAGGAACGGCTTGCAGGATCCGTGCGTTTTGCTCTCGAGCTTCTGGCAAGCACTCCCAGCATCCTGGTCGGTGTTTTCATTTACGGAATCGTCGTTGTTCCGATGAAAAAGTTTTCGCTTCTCTCCGGAGCACTTGCCCTAGCGGTGATTCTGCTTCCACTTGTGGCGCGAACGAGTGAAGAGCTGCTGCGACTGATTCCCTCGCATCTTCGGGAGGCAGGGCTTGCTCTTGGAATTCCCCGTTGGCGGGTGATTCTGAGTGTCGTGGTGCGATCGGCATGGCCTGGCGTATGGGCGGCGATCCTCCTCGGGGTGGCACGAATCGCGGGGGAGACGGCTCCTCTCGTGCTGACTTCGTTCGGAAATCCGGGGTTTTCGCGCAGTCTGCTGGAGCCGTCGGCTTCGCTTCCGCTTCAGATTTACACGTATGCCATCAGTCCTTTCGAGGAATGGCATCGCATGGCTTGGGCGGGGGCTCTGGCACTGGTCTTGACGGTGCTGATCCTGAACGCCATCACTCGACTATCAGGAGGCTCGAATGGTCGCAGAAGCGCAGATTGAGGTGGAGCTCGAGACGATCGGTCTTCAGGCCTATTTCGGCCAGGTGCGAGCCGTCCACGGAGTTTCGTTGCAGGTTCCGAAACATCAGTTGACGGCTCTGATCGGGCCTTCGGGTTGCGGGAAGTCGACCTTCATTCGGTGTCTCAATCGCCTGCATGAGGAAATCCCCGGTGCTCGCGCCGAGGGGCAGGTTCTGCTCGAGGGGGAGGATATCTATGCCAGAGGCATTGATCCGGTTTTGATCCGTCGCAGGATTGGCATGGTCTTTCAGCGACCCAACCCTTTTCCTGCCATGACCATTTTCGAGAATGTCGCCAGCGGTCTGATTCTGGCGGGAGTTCGCGATCGCAAGACGCTTGACCCCATTGTGGAGAAGTCGCTCCGTCAGGCAGCCCTCTGGGATGAGGTCAAGGATCAGCTCAAGAAACCCGGTACTCGACTTTCGGGCGGGCAACAGCAACGTCTGTGCATTGCGCGGGCGTTGGCGGTGGAGCCGCCCGTACTGCTGATGGACGAACCGACCTCGGCGCTGGATCCGATTTCGACTGCCCGCATCGAAGAACTGCTTCTGGAACTGAAAAAGTCGGTAACCGTGGTCATGGTCACTCACAACATGCAGCAGGCGGCTCGAATTTCGGATCGGACGGCTTTCTTTCTCATGGGAGAAATGGTCGAATCTGGGACCACGGATTCGATTTTTACGAACCCCTCGGATCAACGGACCGAACAGTACATTACGGGGCGCTTTGGTTGAGCGGGGACGCTTGGGGTTGAGGCCGGGAGGGCCGCAAAATGCTGGAGCATGCAGGGAGGCAGATCAGGATCATGGAACGTCAGATCGATACGGAAATCAGGGAGCTCAAGGAACTCATTCTCGCCATGGGGGGCTTCGTGGAGAAGGCCATCGAAGAGGCGACGCAGGCACTGATCCTGCGGGAGCCCTCTCGTTTTGCCCGAGTTTACGAACTCGAAAAGTCCATCAATGAGCATCACATCCTGGTGGACGAGGCCTGCGTGAAGCTTCTCGCAAGGCAGTCGCCTCTGGCCGCCGATCTTCGCTGGATCGTCGCGACGATCAAGATCAACAATGACCTTGAGCGCATGGGGGACCAGGCCGTGAACATTTCGCATAACGGGGAGCGCTACCTGAAGGAGCCGGCGCTCAAGCCGTTGATCGATCTTCCACGCATGGCCTCTGAGGTGCGCCAGATGGTGCGATCCTGTCTGGATGCCTTCGTGCGGAAGGATCAGGCCCTGGCAGAGCGCGTTCTTGAACAGGACGATGTTGTCGACGGCTTGAAGAATGAGATCTTCGATGAGCTTCGTCAGTACATGGTCAAGGATCCCACGGCGGTGGAGCGGGCGCTCAACCTGATCCTGATTGCTCGCAATCTCGAGCGTCTCGGTGACCATGCCACCAATATTGCCGAGGACGTGATTTACGCTCTGACCGGAAAAGACATCCGGCACGGGCATTCCTGACGAAAGCCGCGAGGCGGGAGGACGACGCGTGGCGGGCGAGGCGACTCGAGTCCTGGTGGTTGAGGATGAGACCGATATTCGAGACCTGCTGGTGCTGCATTTGAAGCGCGAGGGGTTTGAGGTCGACCAGGCCGCAGACGCCCGTGAGGGATGGCGGCTGCTCTCTTCCGGTATCCATGATCTGGCCATTCTGGATTGGATGCTTCCGGGAGGCAGCTCAGGCCTCGATCTGACCCGTCAAATTCGCGCAAGACAGACGGAATCCGGCATTCCGCCCATTTCGATTCTGATGCTGACGGCGCGTGTGGCGGATTTCGATATCGTGGCTGGCCTCGAAGCGGGGGCTGACGATTACGTTTCGAAGCCGTTTGAGGTTCCTGTCCTGATGGCCCGGGTGCGAGCCCTGGCCCGGCGTGGACGCTGGATGCGAGAGCGGGCCGATCTGCAAGAGAAGGTCGATCCGGGGGTTGACTCCGGGGGAGCTGAGACGCTGCGAGTGGGAGAGATCCTGCTGGTCGAGTCAGCACACCGGGTCGAGGTCCGAGGGCGGGAGCTTTCGCTTACCCCCTATGAGTTCAAGCTTCTGGCATCGCTGATGCGAAATGCAGGCAAGGTACTGACCCGGGAGCGACTCATGGATCTGGTGCAGGGGAGTGGCGTCAGCGTCGTTGATCGTGCCATCGATACCCATGTCTTCGGGCTTCGCAAGAAGCTGGGAAGCAGCGCGGACCACATCGAGACGGTTCGGGGTGTGGGGTATCGCATGTGCCCTCCCGAGGGGCCGACGCGCGGGGGCGTCTCGGGGTGAGCTGGATCTTCGGCGGGGCATCGAACGAGGACTCTGAGGTTCGAGCTGCGCGCATTCTGCAGTTGGAGCGGGAACTTCAGGCAAGCGAGGCCAGGCTTCCTGAACTGGTGCGGGCGTTTCCCGAACCCGTTTGGATTCTGGACTCGAAGCTCAAGCCGCGTTTTTGGAACGCCCCGCTTCTGCAGCTTTCGCGCAAACAGCAGGTGCCGGAGCAGGAGCTGGTCAGGCTTGGTGCCAGGGCGTGGTTTCGGGAGCCCGAGGTTCACGCCGCCCTCGAGCAGGTTCTCGCCTCTGCGTCGACTGTCCAGGTTCAATTTGAACTGGAGGGTCGCTTTTACGAACTGTCCTGTTCAAGTTACGACGACGGAGTGATTGCGGTCTTTCATGACGTGACCCAGCTCAAGCGAGCCGAGCAGGCGCGACTCGATATGGTGGTCAATGTTTCGCACGAGCTGCGAACGCCCCTGACCGCCATCAAGGGGTTTACCGACACTCTTGTTGAAGATCTGAAAGCACGACGTTTGGAGGACTGCGATGCCCATGCGGCCGTCATCACTCGAAACGTATCGCGGCTGATGGAGCTGATTGGAGACGTTCTTGCCATTTCGAGCCTCGAGTCGGGAGTGGATTCGCTGCAGTTGAGACCGATCTCCACCCGCGAGGTGACCGATTCGGCGCTCAGGTCGCTTGAACCGGTTTATCGAGCATCGGGACACCGGATTTCGACAGAGTTCCTCGCTGAGAGTCTGGAGGGGGATCCTGCACGGATCGAGCAGGTGCTGGTAAACTTGATCGGTAATGCGCTGAGATATGTTCCCGCCGCCCAGGGACCCATCCTCGTCAGGTGGGTTCCATCCGAGGTTTCAGGCCGGGTTGAGCTCAGGGTGGAAGACCGAGGCTCCGGAATTCCCGAAGAACTCAAACCGCGAATCTTCGAGCGCTTTTACCGAGTCGATCATGGACGCTCTCGGGAGAGCGGTGGGACGGGGCTGGGACTTTCTATCGTCAAGCACATTGTGCTGCGCCACGGAGGTTCGGTCTGGGTAGAGGACCGCGAGGGCGGTGGCGCCGCTTTTGTCTGTCGATTTTGAACTGCCCCACGGTAGTGGGGCAGTTCAAATCACGCAAGCACTCGAACAACGGCTCAACGGGGGAGCACTTGGCCTGAAGGAGCCCTGCAGCACTGGCAGACGTTTCAGGAACGCGCCTCGGATCAGGGCGTCTCGCCGGTGGCCGAGACGGGGGCCGTGACGCTCATTCAGAGGTTTGGCGGGTCGGTGAACCTGAACGTGCACTTTCATAGCCTCTGGATGGAGGGCGTTTTTGTCGACACCCCCGATACGCCACAACCGAGCTACCGGCGGCTCCGAGGACTTACCGATTCGGAAGTGATGGAGCTCTTGAGCGTGATCCGAAAGCGCGTCGTGCGCTGCTTGATGCAGCGGGTACGGAGAGCCCCGTCTCAGTGGGGCGCTCTGTGCGGAGCTTGGCGGATTTTCGCTTCACGCA
>CAYSOA010000029.1:0-27275 GCA_964432565.1 uncultured Bacteriovorax sp. | reverse complement strand
GCCTTCTCGTTCTTCACCACCGAGGTCTGCTCGAAGTCGAGCTGGATCTTGCCGCGGGAGGCATCAAAGGACAAGGGCAACGTCGAGACGACTCGCGTCCCTTTCTGCTTCGGGCGATCGGTCTGGCGAATGACCGCGTCGAGCTCGAGATGGAGTGTTCCCTTTTCCGTGAGCAGGCGTGGCGGCTTAGTGAACGCAATGGTGCGGCCATCATTCTCCAGAGGGGTTCTGCTAAACTCCGCCAGATGCTGATTGATCTCGCTAAACGAGACTGCGAGCGCGGCGCCCGATTTCGCATCCAGTTCGCGAGCCAGTTTCGGTTCCAGCCATGTTTCGGGCCTGGCCTCATCCTTCGGGGGGGGGCATCCCTTCTGTCCCAGCTTCGCGGCGATTCCGCCGCGATCGGCGGGTGCAGGATTCCAGTGCGCCGGTTCGTAGGCGATTCCTGGAGCCGGGTTGAGGCGCGCCAGTGCGTCGAGATCCTCTTTTTGAAGCTTTTGTTTCACCTCTTCGGCGAGAATGGGGGCCAGTCTCTTGTTGAGAAGCTCGAAGACCCCGGCCTGGACGGGGTCGGAATCTCCGTGATTTTCCCGGCGATGACGGGCGGCTCGCTCCCAGTTCACCTTGGCCAGAAGAAGTGCAGTCACGCTCGATCGATTGGTGGCCCGAGGTTTCAGTGCTTCAGTCAATGTATGGCTTACCAACTCCGCCAGGAAGTCATCTGAACTCAGCGCGGCGGAATTGTCGTCCTTTTTCGAACACCAGGTGTCGACATAGCTTCTCATGTGTTCGCCGGTTCCTTCGAATCGTCCATCAAATGCGTGCATTTCTTCAGAACGCAGCAGGTTCCTGAGGTCCTCTTCATTTGAGGCCTTCTTCAGCGCACGTTCCAAGCGCTGATACTCGTCGCTGTTCATCGTAGCTTCAACTTTGGAGATCAGCAGGTCTTCCTGCGTTCCTAGGCCGATTTTGACGGACTCCATCGGCAGATGCACTCGCACGGAATCCGGGTCAACGCTGAGGGCGGAGTCGAGGGTCTTGTCGCTCCCCATCTGCAGGTCGAACTCGATGAACGGCCCGGGTAATTTGCCGGCATCCTTTTCGGAGACCGAAATTCGCAGCTCGCGAAGGCCGATCAGCTCTCGGCCCCTGCATGCGCCTTCCACGCAGCTCATCGAAAGGTTGGCTGAAGCCTGGATGTTTTCGATTGGAATGCGAATTTTTTGGCGAGAGTGCGAACTCTTCGAGCTCGATTCGATGATCGGGCTTCCGAGTCTAATGTCGGGAATACTGACATGACTCAGTGTCAGTGTTGAGGGAATCAAGAATGACCTGCCGGGAGGTCTGTCCTCGGCATGAAGCAAAAGCCTGGGAAAACCCAATTTCCTCTGGATTTCCGTCTGTGGGAGTTCGCGGTTCCTGAGAGTTGCTTCTAGCCTTTCGAGTGACTGTGTCAGTTTTTTTCCAAACATGTCGGAGAAGAGTCCGGGACTGACCCAGAGTTCCGGAGAAGAGCCGGTGCAGGGCGAAGCCGACGCCGACGCAAAAGGCACTGAAAACGCACCAAGGCTGATGGTCAGCCCGAACGATAAAAGATGCGCACGATAGTTCTTCATGCACTCTCGGAGCGAATCAAGGCCTGGAACTCTTCGAAAGTCGGCCCATCGTCGTGATTGCTGTTGTCGTGGTAATCGAGCCGGGTCCAGAAGCTGGGCAGGACGCCTCGAGCCTCGCGTCCGAGCTTGGAGTTTCGGGTTCGTGGCCTGCCAGTCGTCAGGTACGTGTCGTAATCGTAATAGAGATCGGCCGAGGAAGCCTGAAGCGCCGGTTGTATCGGAATATCGTATCGCTTGCTGAGTGCGCGGGTCATTGCTCGACCCCACGCCAGCTGGGCCGGTGTCAGCGACTCATAGCAATGACCTCCGCCCTCGGGCTTGCGGCACGATTGGGGGGAGTACGAGGCTTCGAATTCGATATTGATCGACCAGTCATTGTGACCGCGTTCGGCGCCGTTTCGGGGGCGATCAAACGAGCCGTTTTGGATGATGGTTCCGTCCCGGCAGATGTAGACGTGTGGCCGGCGGTAGTCCTCACCGATCGATGCATTCTTGCCGCAGGTTCTTCCTGCTGTCTTGTGGAAGATGATGCCGACGGGCTTGCCGGTGGAGTAACGGGATCCCGTGAACCCAGAGGAGAGCTGATGCTTGACCCGTGGAGCGTTGGACTCGGAAGCGGGAATCATGCCCGTTGAGTCAATTTTCAGGCCACTGACTTCGGCGAACTCCAATGGCTCTGGATCGAACCCCGGATCCTGCGGCTCACACCCGACGCAACCAGTGGGCGACCCCGCTACCGCTACCCTGGCAAGCGCTGAGACCGGCCGAACTTTCGCGAAACCCCAGGCGGAGTTCGAGAGGGCGCTCGCGCCCGACACGATCACGAGGGCGGCAAGGCCGGTGCTTCGAAACAGGGTTGCTGAGAGTGCCATTTTTCCTCCGCAGCACCAAGGAAAAGCAAGACCCGCGCCCGATGCCGTTCTGTCGAGTCGACGAATGAGGCGAAAAAGACACGGATTAATCTGATTGCTGAATTGAACCTCGCGATGCGGTCCGGGTGAGAAGCGATTCACCCAGAGTTTTGACAGCTGGCCAAGGCTTGGACAGTCGAATCGATCCTCGACGAAAGCCCTAATCCAGAAATCCTGCGTCCCGCATCCAGTCGTCGTTGAAGACCTTGGAGAGGTACCGGTTTCCGCTGTCGGGCAACACCACGAGGATGTTTTTTCCCTCGATCTTGCGTCCCTGGCTCTTCATCCAGCGTAGGGCTCCCTTCATGGCCGAGCCGCAGGAGATTCCGCAGTAGATGCCCTCTTCACGCAGAACCTGGCGGGTCATCAAGAAGCTTTCCTTGTCGTCGACCTGCACCATGTCGTCGATGACCGAAAAGTCGTAGTTCTTCGGAATGAAGTCTTCACCGATGCCTTCGATCTTGTAGGTCTTCGGGGCTGCCACGGCCTTACCTGTCTTGAAGGTGTCGTAAACGATCGAGCCGATCGGATCGACTGCCACGACCTGAACAGAGGGCTTCATTTCCTTGAGGTACTTGCCCGTGCCGCAGACCGTTCCGCCCGTGCCGATGCCCGCGATGAAGATGTCGATCTCAGGCATTTGCTTCAGGACTTCCGGACCCGTGTACTTGTAGTGGCACTCGCGGTTCGAAAGGTTGTTGTACTGGTGCAGGTGAATGGCGTTCGGAGTCTCTTCGGCGATGCGGCGGGCGACCGAATAGTAGCTGCGAGGATCGTCGGCGTCGACATTGGTCGGAGTAATCACGACTTCGGCACCGAAGGCCTTCATCGTATCGACCTTCTCTTTCGACATCTTGTCGGGCATCACGAAGATGGCCTTATAGCCCTTCATGATGCAGGCCATGGCAAGGCCGATGCCCGTATTACCGCTCGTGCACTCGACGATCGTGCCACCAGGCTGGATGAGGCCCTTTTTCTCGGCGTCCTCGATCATGTACCAGCCGATTCGGTCCTTGATCGATCCGCCCGGATTGAAGAACTCGAGCTTTGCGAAGAGCTTCGCGCCCGTCTCGGCCTCGACTTCGGCAGCGAGCCGATTGATCTTGACGATCGGAGTGTTGCCAATGGTCTGCAGGACATTTTGGAAGATCATGCCGAAGACTTAACTCGTGCGACGGTGACGGGCAAGCTCCTTGCCCGTGGCAAGCGCCGAAAGCCGGGCGATCGAGCCGTAGACGATCTCGAGAATCGGCTCTTCGCCGGAATCGTCTTCTGCATCCGGAAGGTCCTGGTCGTCTCCGAAACTCTCGTCAATCTGGCCCGGCCGGCGAAGGTCCGACATGCAGAGCTTCTTGAAGACCATCCCCTGCGAGTTGAGATTGTCCTCGATGCCGCGCTCCGTGTTGGTGCGAAGAAAACCGCCGATCAGGTCCGCTCCGACGAGGTAGATCACGGGTTCGGCCGCGAGACGATGGACGAGAGTTGCCGTGGGGATCCCTTCCTGCACGACCACGCTTTCGATGTGCATGCGATTCTTTCCCACACTCATCTTGTTCTTCGCTCGCCGATTCATGCTTCGAATTTCTTCGGCCGAGTGAACGACCATGACGCCCATTCCGTAGGTGCCCGAGTTATTTTTGACGAAGACGAACGGTTTTCGTGGAATCTGGCGCTCCTGAAACTGCCGGTCCATCTCCGCAAGCATCTGCTCCACCGAACGGGTAACCTGATCGACCCCGATCCCTTCGTTGAAGTCGACCGGAGAGACCTCCTGAGTGTCGATCTGAATCGACCACGGATCCATGCCCACGATCGAGGCGAACTCACCGGCCAGCTCGTTATAGTAGCTGAAATGTTCGCTTTTCTTGCGTGAATGCCAGCCCAGTACGTGACTGGGAAGAATGGGCTGTTTGACCTGGTCGAGAGGTTCGGGATAGCCGCTCGAAAAATCGTTGTTGAGCAGAATCCAGTTCGGCGTGAAGCCTCCTGCCTGCAGCATCCCCGTATCGCTGATCGTGACGGGATGCGCGACGAGCTGCTTGCCGGTCGCCGAGGTGAGTTGCAGTGGAGCGGCGAATCCCTCGGGAATCGGCCCGTACCAGCCCAGTTCAGTCTCGAAGCCGGCCTCTCGAAGAATCGTCAGCAGGTAGTGGAGATTCTCGAGGTAGTACGTGTTTGAGGTGTGCGACTCAGGAAGAATGAGGATTTTTTCCGGAAGATCCCGGCCGATTCGCGACGCCGTAGCAGCGATCTGCGAGCGCACGGCGGCCGGTGCAGCGCGAAGATCGTCGGGACAGATGTTGTTGAACCCCGCTGGATAGAGATTACTGTCGACCGGGACGATTTTGTAACCCGAGTCCCGCAGATCGACCGAGCAGTAGAACGGGGGAGGAAATTCGCGAGTGATCGCCGTGTGCCAGTCCCAGAGCTCGCGCCGCCTGGCTCGAATCTTTTCGGCCAGCTCGCGCTTCCACTGGAAGGCCTTGTTCGGTGCGTTCATGATTCCATCGCTTTCCGGCAGGAGGGCTCGATCGCCGTTCGGAGCTCTTCAAGATAGGTTTGCAGCTCTTCAGGCGTTCGTCTTCCAGGGGGGGTGGGTGGTGAGGTGCAGGCCTTTTCGACATGCCTGCGCAGACGGGTCCAGGATGCCTCGGCTTCTACCAATGCCTGGCGTTCGTTGAATGATCTCTCGGCACCCATCACAGAGGCCAGCGACTTTTGAAGGGTGCGCACTTCGATCGTGCAGTCGGCAAGACGCTTCATCTGGTCGATGACCTGATCTTCTTCGAGTGTGGAGGAAGACGGAAGGCTTTGGCAGTCGGCAGTGCGAATCTGCAGATCGAGAACCTGCAGCCAGAGCGCAGCCGCGCTGGGATTGATCGAATGGCGAAGCTCACGCTTCCTGGCGGCAGCGAGACTTGAGCGTGCGCGATCGAGCTGGTTCAGGTGCACCAGCGCACGCGTCTTGTCGATCTGGGGATCGATGCTCCACCGAACTTTTCCGGAGTCCGCATCCCGTAGCAACTTTTCGGCTGCCAACAAACCCTCCGAGTACAGGCCCAGAGCGAGGTAGGCCCGAGTGCGAAGGCGCTGCAGCTCTCGAGATTCCTTGCCCCGTCCCCGCAGGTTGTTTTCGGCCAGTCGAAACCACTCCAGGGCCTCCCTCGGATTTTCGAGCTCGAGTTCCTGCTCTCCCAGAAGGCGCTGGGACTCGATGGCGCGCGGGTGGGTCGGAATCCGTTGCACCAGGCGCCTGAGCGTATGGACGGCTTCCCTGCGTTTCCCGGATTGAATCTGCTGCTGTGCCCGTTTCCAGAGAATTTCGGCCTCACCCTCGAGAACCGGGCCTGCGGCTGACTGTGGCGGAGGTGCCTTCGGGGAAGTCGTCGTTGTGGCTCGTGCTGAGGTGGGGGGCGTCTGGCTTGCACAAACAAGAAGGAAGAGTAGCCGAAGAAAATAACCCGACGCGAGCCTCGAACGATCTGATCGGATCATTGCAGTCTCCGGGCGATGTGAACGAGGTCCTCGAGATTGTGAACATCGCGCGCCAGCTCGGGCATCAGTCGGGGGCTGATGGTGCTGCCCGCTACGGTGTTCTTGAGGTCGGCAAGCCCACGCTCTTCGCGACCCTTCAAGCCTTCCAGCAACTCGAGAGCCTTTTGTAGCCCCGGACTGCCTGCTGCAGGTGTCTCGGAAATGCCGGCGGTCCGGGCGTAGGCGCCGATCGTCCGATTGACGATCATGGCGTCGAGGCACAGTCCATGTTTTTCCAGATGACCCTTGAAGTGGGCGAGCTCCTCGCTGAAGTCGGAATGGGCGCCCGTCACGAGGATGACCCCGACCTCTTCGCTTTCCATAAGTCGGATCATTCGGCGCAGGTGGTCTGAAAATCCCAGACGTACCTCAAAGATGGCCGTAATGAAGTCCATCATGTGGCCCATGAAGCTGGCACCGGTCAGCTTTTCGAGCAGCCCCAGGGCCTTTTTCATCGTCGCCGAGGCAATGCGGTTCGCAGGAACGATCAGCCACTGGATGAAGTTCGCTTCAAAAAGCTGAGACAGGAGCCGGGGGGCATCCAGAAACTCCAGCGTGCTTCGGCTCGGTGGCGTATCGAGAATGATGCAGTCGTATTGCCCCGACTCGTGAATGGACTGCAGCTTCTGCAAGGCCATGTACTCGTTCGTGCCGGAGAATTCGCGGGCGAAAATCTGGAAGAGGGGGTTTTCGAGCAATCGCCGCGCCAGCTCCTCGTCCCGGGTCAGGCCCCTGAAGAACGCCTCGAATGTGGTTCGAGTGTCAGGCATCAGTGCGGAGAACGAAGCCCCCTGTGGCAGGCGCAACCCCTGGGATTCCAGCACTCGGTTGAGCGCGGGGGTGAGGTCGCTGGGGGAGTCGCCCAGTGTCTCGACCCCGAGAGAGGTTGCCAGACGCTTGGCCGGATCGATCGTAATCACGCAGACTCGGGCCCCCTCAAGAGCGGCACGAATGCCCATCGAGGCGCTGAGGGTCGTCTTGCCGACCCCTCCCGTTCCACACGTGATCAGAATCCGGCGGCGACTAAGGACGTCCTTCACATCCACCCCCGAGAGAAAATTTCAGCTTCGAGGGAACTTCGAACCTGGTCGAACTCCGTCGTTTCGGTATTTCCGGAGACCCGATGCCACGCGAGTGATTCGATCTCGATACCTGCATTGCGCCAGGTGGCCAGATTGTGGTGCTCCAGCACACTGCGACGAAGGGCAAAATCCTCGAGCGATTCCGCCAGGGGCGAGCCCCAGGTGTCGGGGCTCGACGGAATTCCGGCTTCCGCTGCCGTCGAAAGCAGGTCCGGAAACCTGCGATTGACGAGAAAGCCCGGCTGGTTTTCAGGAAAGAGACGAAGAAGAAAGGATTCGAGCTCGAGCGATTCGCGGAGGGGCATTTCCTCGGGGAGCGCGACGATCAGCTGGCCGGTCACTTCAGGGTCTGAAAACGTGTCGAGCATCGCGCGCGCATCTTTGTGCAGGGGCCCCCCCTTGAACAGGCGCGACCAGTTTTCGATGCTCTGAAACATCGCCAGCCCAAATCCCGTGGATGGCATGTCGGCAATGATTCGATCGTAGTTTTTTCGCTCGTACCAGAGCTTGCCGAGCAGCACGAGTTCGTGAACGCCCGGTCCCGCCTTGGCAAGAAATCGAATCAGAGGGTTTCGGGAGAATACAGAGGCCAGACCCGGAATCTTGAGCTTCAGGCCCATGTACTCTTCGAAGGCAAGCTCGGCAGTGCAATTCAGCTCAAAGAGTCCTGGCGCGGTCTGGCGCAGTTCGCCGGCGGGACGGGTGGGGTCCTCGAAGCCGACCCAGAGTGTCTTTTTACCCGAACGAGCGGCGGCTGAAGCCAGCGCACGAGACACCGACGTTTTTCCGACGCCACCCTTTCCACTCACGAAGAGAATGGGACGAGAGAGCAGCTGTTTGACGCTGGGCCTGGCAGGTTGGGTCATGAAGGTTCGTCCGCTCCCAAGAAACCATAAAGGGGAGGGGCTTTCAATCGAGGAACTTGCAATTGACGGGTTTGGCCTTAGACTTTTTGGCATGCGCAAAGTGCAAACGTCGATGGCTGTCTTGTTCCTTCTGGCAGTGATGCAGGTGCTTCAGGCCTGCGGCCCCAAGGCTTTCACCAAAGGGGAATACGACGATCCTGAGCGAGTGGCGCTTCTGGATGACAAGTTCAACGAAGCCGACATGCAGCAGATGGCCGATACGATTGTCAGCGCGATGATCACCTGTGATTCGGTGGCCACTGCAGCGCAGCGTCCGGTCGTTGCCGTCGAGAAGGTACAGAACCGCACCGAAGAACATATCGATACGACCTCGCTCACCGACAAGATTCGCACGGCGTTGATCAAGTCGAAGAAAGTGCGCTTCGTCGATCGCGCGGGTCGTTCCTCGATCGAAGAGGAGTACCAGTACGGCGAAAGTGGAAACGTCTCGGGAGCCACGGCCAAGAAGCGCGGCAGACAGACAGGCGTCGATTACCTGCTGGGAGGGGCGCTGGCCACCAACGTTCAGCAGGTCGGGAATGACAAGCTCATCTACTACAAGCTGACCATGAACCTCACCAGCGTGGAGACCTCGGAGATCGACTGCACCGAGGAGCGGGAGATTCGCAAGAAGTACCGCAAGCGCAGCGTGGGCCTCTGACGCACTCGGGTGCGCGAGCGCTGGGATGCCCTTCATCTGCCTGAAGCCTGCTCGACTCGTTGCCTTGCTGGTCCTCGTGACGCTTCAGGTCGGCTGCGTGTCGGCCCGGATGCGGGAGACCGAGATCGATCGGCTTTTTCGTGAGGGGCAGTACCTGGTTGCTGCCGACAAGCTTCGAGCCCAGATTGCCCCGGGAGGGCCGGGATCTCCCGGCAGTGAGGACGAGCTACTCTACCTGCTCGATCTGGGGCTTTCGCTTCACCAGGGCGGACGCTTCGAAGAGAGCAATGCCTTTTTTGCGCTCGCCGAAAAGCATCTGGGCTTGAACGACTACACCAGTGTCACTGAGGAGGCGGGTACGCTTCTGACCGGGGAAAATACCAAGGCGTACCGTGGTGAGGACTTCGAGAAGGTGCTGGTTCATGTCTACAAGGCCATGAATTACGCCGCCCTTGGAGCCACCGACGAAGCCCTGGTCGAAGCCCGCCTGGTCAATCGAAGGCTCGAAGAACTCAAGCGGGAGGGGCAGAAACCCTACAAGCAGAATGCGTTTGCGCGGTATTTGTCGGCGGTACTGTATGAGTCTGAGGGCGAATTCAACGACGCCTACATCGACTATAAGAAAACGCTCGAAATCGAGCCGAATCTGCGTCAGCTGGGGCTGGATCTCTGGCGGGTGGCACGCGCGCTGGGCATGCGTGACGAGATGGAGCGCTGGAGTCGAAAATTTGAGTTAAGTCCGGAGGAAACCGATCCCGCCCGCAATCGCGTGTGGTCGCAGCGATCGGGAAAGGGGGAGGTCGTGGTGATCTTTCAGAACGGACTTTCTCCGGTGAAGGTGCCGGACCCGGCCTTTCCGTCGCTGCCTCGGTTCGTGGCTCGCCACAATCCCGTGACCGATGCCACCGTCGAGGTGGATGGAGTGGTGCGAGGTCGAACCTGGATGCTTCATGACATCGAGAATACGGCGATCTCGAACCTCGAAGAAAAGAAGGCCGCAATGGCAGCGAAGCGGATTGCCGGACGCGTGGCCAAGGCGGTGGTCGCCGATCAGGTTCGCAGACGCACCAAGAATGAGGCGCTCGGACTACTGACTGAGCTGATTCTGGTGGCCTCCGACCAGGCCGACACGCGCTCCTGGGCTCTGTTGCCGCGAGACCTCCAGATTTTAAGAATTGCGGTTGAACCGGGTACCCACGAAGTTCGGGCCATTCCCAGTGGCGGGGTGCCACTCGAGTCGAAGATGGTTTCAGTCGAACCGGGGCGAAAGGTTTTTGTGAGTTTCAGGTATCAGCCCTGAGTGTTCGAGGGCTGGGGAGGTTAACGCTTTTTCAGGTCGATCCGATGGATCGGGATACCGTCCTTGATGAATAGCCTCTCGAAGCAGGTGACCTCGGGAAAGGTCAGAGTGCCTGCGGCCGGGTTTTCGGCGTGCAGGTTCGTCGACCTGAAGGTGATTTCCCAGAGGTCCGAAGTCCTGCCGATGTGCTCCTCCATCCAGTCAAAGTAGCCCGGATGGTCCGTCTTGATCTGAAAGGTGCCGCCAGAAGCAAGCACCTCGTGGATCATCCGCAGCTTTGCCTCGGTGATGAACCGATTCTTCAGCTGCGACTTCTTCGCCCACGGATCGGGGAAGAAGAGATACAGGTGATCGATCTCGCCCTTCTCGAACATGAAGGGGAGGCGATCCGCATGGCCCCTCAGGAAGTGGATATTCTCCAGATTCCGTTTCAGGGCCTTCTCGAAGGCTCGGTGGATGGCCTTGAACTTCCAGTCGATTCCGACGAAGCGATCGTCCGGTGTTTGGGCCGCCCACTCCACCACCACGTGTCCGGCGTTGCAGCCGATTTCCACATGGAGTTTCTCACCATCCCTCTTCTTCCACTTCCCCTGGTTCGCCTCGGTGTCATTGTCACTGAAGACGATTCCCGGACCTTGCTTCAGCTTCTCCGCATACGGGTTCCGGGACGGGGCGTAGCGGTACTCGGGATGATCAATCGGCAGTCCGGTCGGGTTCTTCACGGAAGGGAGGCTTAACAGCTCCAGCCCTTCCGGGGAAGGAGGGAGATGCCCGGGGGCATCCCCCTCCCGTGCTTTCAACTTCCGACCGGCCGTTCCCGGCGATCCTTGCCTGCATGGAGCCCTCTCCCTGGGGGATCGGACTTCATGGGGTGGCCAGTCCACTGCTCACTGGCACTTCAAGGAACTGCTTAGCCGATCAGTTTCAGGGCAAGCTGTGGGGTCTGGTTGGCCTGTCCCAGCACCGAGACGGTCGCCTGGGTCAGGATGCTTGCCTTCGTCATTTCACTGGTTTCTTCCGCCATATCCGTATCCCGGATGCGGCTATTGGCGGCCGAAAGGTTTTCAGAGTAGTTCTGCAGGTTATTGATCGTCGACATGAGACGATTCTGCAGGGCGCCGAGGCTCGCTCGGTTGCCGTTCAGCCTGCTCATCGCCGAGTCGATCTTCTCGAGATTCTCCTGCGCCGAGGACTTCGTGTTGGTCGCGACGTCCGAGATGCCTAGTGCATCCATGGTGGATGCCTTATCGGCCGTGTCGAACGTGAAGCGATCGTTTTCGGCGTTGTTATTGATGCCGACCTGGATGTCGAGCGGAGGAGCCGAATTGTTCAGCAGCTTTGTTCCGTTGAACTCCGTGCTGTTTGCGATTCGATCGACTTCCGACTTGAGCTGCTGGATTTCCTTGTCGACGTACTGCCGCTCCGGATCTCCGATGGTGTCGGACGCCGCCTGAATCGATAGTTCGCGCATGCGGACCAGAATGTTGCTGATCTCGTTCATGGCCCCTTCAGCAACCTGGACGAGGCTGACGCCGTCGTTTGCGTTGCGGGTGGCCTGCTTCATGCTGCGAATGTGGGACTTCAATTTCTCGCTGATCGCCAGACCGGCGGCATCATCGCCAGCGCGATTGATGCGAGTGCCCGAAGCGAGTCTTTCGAGCGACTTCTGCTGGGCCATGTTGTTCAGGCCCAGATGCCGTTGTGATGCCAGTGACTGGATGTTGGTATTGACACGCAAACCCATGGTTCATTTCCCCTTGTTTAGTTCGTTTTCATTGCCAGTTCCTCCGTGAGTTTCTGTTCCGTCCACTCGACCTGCTTGTCCAGTGGTGCAGCCGGGAAATCCATTCCCGCCTGCAATGAACTCATCGGTGAAGATTTTGCCGGCTTAAGGAATTTAAGACACACCATCGAGGTCGGGTATTGGCGTTGAGAATTTGACGCAATTTTTGCGCTCAAAAGTAGGGTAGAAACAGAGGTTCACGGAGAACGTTCGACCATGACCGATGCAGACAAGAAGAAGCTGGCCCCAGAAACTCAGATGATGCGCCACGGGTACAACCCGTGGTGGTCGGAAGGCGCGGTGAAAGCTCCGCTCTTTTTGACATCAACGTTTTTGTTCCAGACTGCTGAGGACGGTGAGGAGTTCTTTCAGGTGGCGCTCGGTAAAAGGAAGGGCGAACGCACCCAGGGGCTGATCTACTCGCGGTTGAACAACCCGGCGCTCGAGATTCTCGAAGAGCGACTTGCCCTATGGGAGCAGGCTGACAAGGCTTCGGTCTTCGCATCAGGAATGGCGGCCATCAGTACCATGCTACTGGCACTCTGCCGTCCGGGAGATGCCGTGGCCTACACCGTGCCCATCTACGGTGGAACGGCCCACTTCATGAAGGAAATGCTCGCGAAGTTTCAGATCGAAGCCATTCCGATTCTTGCGGGCGAGGAGGCACCTGCCAGACTTCGCGAGCTGGCCGCGAAGAACCTCCGGCTGGTCTTCGTCGAGACCCCTTCGAATCCGAGCCTCATGATGACCTCGATTCGCGAGATGCGGACCGCTGTGGATGAGCTTGCCGCGTCCTCATCGCGAGAGATCCTTCTTGCCGTCGACAACACGATGCTGGGGCCCGTATTCCAGTCGCCGATTCGGCACGGAGCGGACCTTTCGGTCTATTCGGCGACGAAGTTCATCGGCGGCCATTCCGACCTGATTGCGGGGGCGATTCTCGGTCGTGAAGCCTTGATCGGCGAGATCAATGGCTATCGCAGTTTTCTAGGCACCATGGGGTCGCCCTTCGTCTGCTGGCAGATGATGCGTTCGCTCGAGACGCTCAAGGTTCGCATGGAAAAGCAGGGGGAAAATGCGGCATTGGTCGCGGGATTCCTCGTCTCCCATCCGAAAGTCTCAGCGGTTTATTATCCGGGCCTCGTGGCCGGCGATAGCCGCCAGGGAGAAATCATCCGTGAGCAACTGTCGGGTGCGGGATCGATGATTTCCTTCGAAGTGGTCGGAGGAAAGCCGGCGGCCTTCTCGGTGCTCAATCGTGTCAAGGTCTGCCATCTGGCCGTGAGCCTGGGCGGAACCGAAACGCTGATCGAGCATCCCAAGACCATGACTCACTCGGAGCTGGATGACGAACTCATGCAGCGTTGTGGAATCACCGACGGGTTGATTCGGTTGTCGGTCGGGCTGGAGAGCCCGCAGGACCTGATCGAAGACCTGCGCCAGGCCCTGACCCTCATTCCGGGGTGATGGCTACGAATCAGGCGGCACGAATCAGGGGAGCGCGTCTTTTGACGCTGTGAACCCCCGGCATTTTTCGAATGACAGGTTGAATTCGCTGGTAGAGCCCGTCGCTGAGGTCCCCTTCGATCAGGACGTGGCCGTCGCGCACGCGAATCTCAAAAGTGTGCGGGTGATTTTGCAGGTGCCGGCCGATGTTCGATCGAATCCGCGCCTCGAGCGTGTGATCCGGAATGACCTGCCGCCCGGCTTGGATTCGGTCGCCGAGCTTATGCACCAGTCCCCGAGAACGATAACTGAGGTCGCGCCCGGTTTTTTGTGCTTTCTCGATTCCTTTTCGAAAACGGCTCGAAAGGCGATCTCGAAGCATCGCTCGTCGTCGGTGTCCAAGGCGGGGATCGAGCAGGTACATGGTGGCCGCACCGATTCCGAGCAATGACAGCGTTCGAAGTAGTCGCATGTGTTCTTTCCTTCCTTGTCTGGTTCCTGATGCGCTCACTCCATCCTGCAAGTCCGATGCAGTGCGATCAGGCCGCCTTCTTCGGTTTTTGCGAGGACCGTTTGCAGAAGTACCAGTCGGCGCAATCCAGCCCATGGTCGGCTGCCTGCTCCATTCGGGCCGAGACCTGATCGAGAGTACTCGGCGCCTCTTCGATCACCGGATCATTAGGCTGCCAGCCTTCGGGGGTTCCTGCATCCTCGGTGTCTGCTGCCTGAATGGCCCGAACGAGGCGCAGGACTTCAGTCACCGAACGGCCGCTTTGCAGCGGGTAGTACAGCATCGCTCGAAGGATCCCTTCGGGGTCGATCACGAAGAGTGCCCGCACGGCGGTCTGCTCGCTTGCAGCGGGTTGGATCATGCCGTAGAGGGCGCTGACCTGGTGGTTCAGGTCTTCGATGATTGGAAACGGGATCTGAACCGCAAATCGTTCCTCGATGTTTCGCACCCAGGCGATGTGGGAATAGACACTGTCGACCGACAATCCCAGCAGCGAGCATTGAATGGCGTCGAACTCCTGAAAGTGGCGTGCGAATCCGAGGAATTCGCTCGTGCAGACGGGGGTGAAGTCGGCCGGATGTGAGAAGAGGACGACCCAGCGTCCCTTAAAGTCGGAGAGCTGCAGTCGGCCCTGGGTGCTTCGTGCCGAAAAGTCGGGAGCGGGCTCATTGAGTCGAATCATGAGCTGCTTCTTAAGCAATTTCGAGACCTTGCTTTGCACTGGCTTTGTGGTTGACGGGGCGCATTACGCGCGATACCCACCGGCAAACATCGTCAGCCGGAGGAGTTCTCATGTCCCTTTCCCAAACCCGAAAATGGCCGCTGATCAGTCTCTCGCTTCTAGCCATTGTGGGGGGAAGCGCTCTTGCGGCTCCCACGAAGTCGGCCGTTTCGCAGCCGCGTTTGGGAACCCCGAGTTCTGGGGGCACCACTTCAAACACCTCAACGGTGAGTACCGGGAGCTCGCTCACTGACTACATCGGGATGAACTACTTCACGTTCTGGAGTGGCCCGGGACTGGGTGCCGACTTCTACAAGAGCCCCAGCACTTCGGGACGAAATGATCCCGACTGGATGCTGTGGACCAACCTTTCTGTTCGAGCAAAATTCTCGAAAAACCTCGCCTTTGACGCCCAGTTTCGCCTGCAGCAGTTTTTGACCAACGAGTTCAGGTTCCTCTATCAGGGGGTGCGACTCGGGGTTTCGGGCGCCTTGCTGCGTCTCGAACGTCCGGGCTACAAGCTGGTCTGGTCGGGAGCAGTCAATACAGAGATGCCGGGGCTTGGTCAGTTGGCCACCCAGCGCAAACTGATCGCCAACCCCGGCATGTTTACGAGCCTGACGTTTCGACCGACCGGAAGCCGCTTCTCGCTCTTTGCGCTCGTCTCGCCGCGAGTGTGGTTCTACAGCGATCGTGTTGCCATGGACGAAGTGTCGCTGAGCCAGGGCTCGCGTCCCGGAGAAAAACCCCAGGCGGTCATCGCTCTGTCCCCCTCGATCAACTACGATCTGACGGAGAAAACGGCTCTTCGGACGGGCGTCGGCCTGAACTTCCAGAAGAACATGAACGCCGACTCCTTTCGGCGCTGGTTTCTTCCGGTCGACTTCGGCGTCACCCACCGATTCAATTCCATGCTGAGCATTTATCCCAACGTCTCGTTTTCGGGACCCTGGGACGACCAGCTTCGGAAGGATCTTGGGGCTTTCCCCGGATCAAAGTGGACCGACACGATCAGCCTCGGCATGTGGCTGAACGGAACGCTGTTCTGATTCCGGTTCGTTAGAGACGAGAAAACCAGGTTCCGCACCCCGGTTCGATGGGTAGACGCGCCTCGACGGGACCGAGCAGGTTTCTCAGGTGCTGCTCGACGTCCTGACGTGAGGCTCGACCGTCGGCAAAGCTTTCGGCGAGTTCATGCGACCATTTCCAGGGCTTGTCGGCCTTGGGATCGTGAACGCCGAAGTCTCCCCACTGTTCGAGAGGAACGCGCAGCATCGGATCGGGCTGGACGAACCCCGGCTGATCCGGCTTCCAGAGTGTGAACATGAAGGGCGTCGAGGGATCCACTGTGCGTCTCGAAAAGCCTTCGACGGCCATGAAGGCTCCAAAATCGAGAACTTCGGCTTTCGCCGGATTGTCGGTCCCTTGAATGTTGATGTAATCCCAGGTCGTCTTCCCAGCCATGGTCTCTCCCGAAGAGGTCAGGCCGTATCGCCGAAGGGTCTGCTCGATCACAGAAGAACGCCGAATGTCGAGGGACGAGTTGAAGCCTGGTGCCCGCTTGTGGGCCTGCCTCAATACGTAGCCCGCCCGGCTCTGGCTGCCGTCCTCATGGATCACGTTGAAGCCATAATCGAGCACGGCGTAGCATCCCACGGTTGAGGCGTTCATTCCGGAGTGGCGGAGCACTCGATCGACGAGCTTCTCGTAAAGATACTCCCGAAGCATCTCACCCAGAGTGGCCAAGCCGTTTGCGTGGTGCTTTTGCGTCGGAGTCAGGGAGCCGGTTCCCTTGGCGTCGACGAGTCCTCCCTCGACCGGCAGAACGAAGGCCCGGTTGTAGCGGGCCGGACGAAGGCTCGTCTTGGTTTCGGGCAGCGTGGTGATGGGTGTATTGACCGTCGTTTGGGCAGCCTGTTCGGCAGCGATAAATCCGGTCTCGCGAACGAGCCAGTCGTCGATGCGAGCCTTCCACGTGTTCTCGGTCTCCTGGGCTTTGCGAGCCAGGGCGGGAAAGTCGCGGGCGAGCAGGGGATAATCCGCCACGAGGACGCGAACTCCCGAGACGCGAAGAGCCGAGGACTTTCGCGTCGAGAGCTTCGAGGGGTCTCGAAGAGGCTCATCGGTGGCGGCTACGGCGACGATGGGCCCGACAAGGGTGCAAAGCAGGACCAGAATGAGGCGCAAAGAGGGCAGCATCTAGAAGCTCAATCGGTCAACCACCCGACAGGCTTGATCTTTTTCGGTTCCTGCTCGGTGGGTTCCAGGACAGTCAAGTTTTTGGCGAGGTGAGCCGATACGGCTGCATGGTCTTCCTGCGTCGATCTCCTCAGTCTCGTTTCACAGGGCTTCGTTGGGGCGTCATCCGCCGGGCTGCGGTACTGACGCTCTTCCTGTTCACGCATCAGGCACTGGCCGTCGAATGCTACACGCTCTTTCAGCAGCTTCGAGATTCGACTTTCAAGCGCACGCGGCTCGGAGACCGGACGCCCGTGATCGTGACCTCGGCGGGAACCGAGTTTCCGATTACTCGAGCTCTAGAAAAGGAAGGACTGCTCTACGACGACATCGCGGGCTGGTTTCCATCGGTAAAGCCCGAGGCGGCCGACAAGATGCGGGTGCGCCTGCGAAAAGAAACGGCGGGCGAAGCTCCTCCAAACCTCATCAAGTGGCTTTCGGCGTATTCGTCCCGTTACAAGCCTCAGGAGCTGGTGCTGGATTCGGCGGCGTGGAGAAAACTCTCTGCCGAACAGCGTCTGGAGCTCATTGTCTCGAAGCCCGATTTTTTTCGGGCGATCAACATGAACGGAAAGCGAAACCTGTTCCTGGATGACATTCTGACCTTCGACGAACTTGCCGTCACCGAGGCCACTCTGAAGGGCCTGAACGTCGGAGACGATCTGGGCTCCTACGAAGTGAAGTCGGCCGGGGGCATTGCCGATCGCAGTGCCTACCAGGCGTTTCGAGATCAGGTGGAGGCCAACTTCGGCGGAGAGAAGGTCGGACACCAGCACATCGTGCATGCCTGGCCCAAGACGGCTTCGGCTCGGGCGGCGATGGCGCCCCAGTACCTCGAGCTTCTCGATTCGCTGACCTGGCTCTTGTTCTGGCGCCAGATGAAGCGCAACCCGGAGGATGTCGAGTCGATTCTGGCCCATCCGTACCTGGGCGTTTACTCCCGCGACGCGCTGGATCGCCTCGGTGAAGCCGTCGTGCAGGGAGATGCCTCGAAGTTCAAGAACAAGTACCGCATGGTGGGAGCGCGGGCGCTTCCTGGAGACAAAAGCATTCCGGGCCAGGAAAATCTGATTCTTCCGGACTTTGAGCTTCGCTCGGGTAACAAGGGCGTTCTTCGAGGATTCTTCGAGGACATGGTCGAAGCCCGAATCGGCAGCGGAGACTACTCGGGCCTGCGCGATTACCGTTCTTACCGCTTCGACGCCTCGGCGCCGATGGATCAACTGACGGCTTCGTTGTTGACGCGGGACGAGGTGGCCCTTCTCGAGCGGTTTCAGCAGTCGTTTCCGAAGATGAAATACAGCTCTCGCCGAAACGCCCTGAACCACTTTCGCAACCGGATCGTCTCGCCCCTGTTGCCGTGGCAAAACCGCCTCGATCTCGGCACCAAGGCCGCCCTGCTCGAAAGCGAGCAGCGACGCTACGCCAAGCGTCTCGTGAAGATTGCCGAAGCGTACTTCGCCGAGATGGCCAAAAGCCCCAACAAGGCTGAGGTGTCCGAGATCTACTCGACGGCCATCGAGCGCCTGGAAAAGGCCATTTTTGATTTCTCGACCGAGGTGCGCCTCGACCAGGATCTGGTAAAGTACCTGACGCCGAAGCCTGGTGTTTTGCCCGAAATTCTCGTCAAGTCGAGCGGACCCATTGACGTCAATCAGGTGGGGCTGGGCATTGAGTACACGTTTCGCTTTCCGATGCGGGCCAAGGACGCCAAGGCCGCCGATGCCGAGATTCGCACCAGCCTGGAGGAATTCAAGGCGGCCATGGGCGGCGGCACGATCGTCAAGCTCTCGGACGGCGGTCATGGCCACGGCGCCTCGATTCGCTATCGGTATACCGATCCGTCAGGCAAGGACTGGCGTTTCGAGTGGGACGGCATTTCTCGGGACTACGTGGATGGCAAGGTGACGAACCCCCGAGGAGGGCTTCTCGAGGTTCCGACCCCGAAGTTCGCTCCGCAGGATGTCACCGACATCAAGGCCCTCTACGCCGCCGCTCGAAAGACCGGAAAGCTCCCGAAGCGCTCGGCGGGTGGCGGGCACGTCAACGTCGATCTCGCTCCGATCATGAAGCTTCCACCCAAGGAAGGGGCGGGCAAGTTGGTCAATCTCATCAACTTCTTTGAGTCGAACCGCGACATGATCTCGTTTCTTTGGCAGCATCCGGGGCGCTCGCGGGTCGCCATTCCGGTTGAGCCCAAGGGCGATCTGCACGCAAAACTCGATGCCTTTGAGGGCGACTGGAATGATCTGGCAAAGCTTCTTTACGAAGGCCAGTACTTCAATCCCTATCAGGGAAGAAAGCCCCGCTACGTTCAGATGGATGTGACGGGCGTGCTGATGCCGGCGGTTCCCGAGCAGTACGTCGGTCGCGAAATCGACATCAAGAATCCGAAGGTGAAGTGGGAGCCGGATTTCGGCAAGGGCAAGGACCGCATTGAGTTTCGCATGTTCGACGCGATGGAGGACGAGTACTTCGCCGCTCTTGAAATCAAGTACATTCGGGCGCTGATGGACCGCACCTTTAACGCGTCAGGACGGCTCAAGTACGATCGCCCGGCGGCTGGGCTGGTCGAACAGTGGGTGAGTGATCCGAAGCAGTTCGTCGAGGCTGCCGAGACGCATCTTCGTGAGCTGGGACTCGACCCAGAGGAGTTTCGCCCCCTGCTGCTGCAGTCGTGGGAGCAGCGCGCCTTTGACAAGGCTCTCACGAAAAAACCCGTGCCCAAAAAGTTTGAGGACTTCCTGCCATCCAAGCTTGAAAACTCGTCCACGGGTGCTATAGACCCCCGCCAAAGGCAGCAAGGGGGTCGAAAGGGTCGTGAAGGGGTCGAGCCGGTACTCGTTTGGGAAGGTTTTGAGCGCGGTGGTGCTGCTTTTGGCAGTACAGTCGTCGGTGCTCGCCTTTTCAGCCCGTGCGTCGGCCTCGAGAGCCTCGAAACCGCTTGAGCCGGTTCCTGAGATCGAGAAACCCCAGGTCGATCCTGACTATCGAGACTCCTGGCATCTGGCCCGAATCGGGGCCCAGATGGCCTGGCGCCTGACCCGGGGGGAACGCTCGGTCCCGATCGCCGTCATTGACAGTGGCGTCGACTACAACGACCCCGAAATCGCAGCCAGCATCCTGCGCAACAATCGGGAGTGGCCTTTCGATGGCAAAGACAGTGACCAGAACGGATTCGTAGATGACGTCATCGGCTGGGACTTTCTTCGAAACGTCAACCTGCCTCATGACCCCAACGGTCACGGCACCTTCATTGCCGGGCTGATCGCTGCTGTTCCGAACAATGGCATTGGTTCGATGGGGGTCTGCCCGGGCTGCAGTATCCTTCCGGTGCGCTTTTCGGATCGTGACGGTTACGGGGATGTCGAGGATGCCGTCAAAGGCTTCCACTACGCGATCGAGCAGGGCGCTTCGATCATCAACTACTCGTTTGCTGGTGAGGGGTCGGACAAGATTCTCAAGCGCGCCATCGAGCGAGCGGGACGCCAGGATGTGCTGGTGGTGGTTCCCGCCGGCAACGATGCCGAGGACGTCGATCGTTCGCGTACCTATCCCGCCAAGTATGTGATGGATCACCTGATCACCGTCACAGGGGTGGACGAGAACGATCAGCTCGTCAATACGGCCAGTTGGGGAAAGAAGCACGTTCACCTCGCCGCCCCTGGAATCCGGCTGATCGCGCCCTGGAGCGACCGGACGATCTGGAAAAAGGGCAAGGGCACTTCGTATGCGACCCCCATTGTTGCAGCTGCTGCAGGACTGGTAAGGTCGGTCGCGCCTCATCTGAAGGCCACCCAGGTTCGCGACATCCTGCTGTCCACCGTCCGTCGAGTTCCGGAGCTGAAGGACAAGGTGGTCACGGGTGGTGTTTTGGATGCGGCTGCCGCCGTGGCCTGTGCCGCCAAGGCGTCGTTGCCCTGCCTCAAGGGCTGGTCATTGCAGCAGCACTGACCTCAGGGCGTGCTTCACACCGCGTTCTCTCAAGCGTTGCAGGGCTTCTGCGAGGGGCAGGTAGCGACCGGTCTTGAGAATCTGGTCGCGGGTAATGCTGCCGTTGTTGGCCGACTCGGCAATAAAGAGTTTTCCGTGAATTTCCACGACACTGACGATGTGCGGAAAAACTCCGTCGGCCTTCGGGATCACGATGTAATCGCCGGGGGCTGCCTCTTGGACCGAGATTTCACGGCCTAGGCGCGCAAAATCACTGACGTTGAGGCGTGTCTCGCTGACGACCCCGGGGAGCATCGTCTCAAGTTGGCGGCTGCGGTCTCTCAAGAATGGCTGGGTGGCGAGCTCGGACGGTCGAACGAGGCCTTCTTTCAAGGCAACATCAAAGGCCGAGGCGACAAAGCCCGAGCAGTCGAGACCGAAGGCGGCGTCGGTGCGAATGTCGTCCCGGACGGGCAGGTCGTTGTCGAAAAGATCGCCGCCCCAGCGATAAAAGTGACCGGGAAGGTCGTTCTGTCCGAAGTGCGCATCATAGCTGGTGTGAATCATCAGATGCAGGGCGCTCAGCCGCCTCCGCAGAGGAAGGCGCATCAGTGAGAGGCGATTGCGAAGGATTCCGGGGCGCAGGAGCTCGTCGTAAAACCAGCGATTATTGGTAACAAAGCCCGCTCCGCTGGAGGCTGCCGGGGTGCTTCGCAGAAACCGAGGGTCACGCGCGAACGGAATGAGCCCCAGCTCGATGCCTTGGTCGCGAAGGGCGCCCTCGACCCAGTGGCGAAACGAATGACGACTGGCCTGGGCGGCTGCGACCGAGTCGATCAGCCGCGAAGCCAGCTCGGGACATGAAGGGGCCGCCCGCGAAACGGTCTGGCCGACCGTCAGGCAGAGAACCAACGTGAAAAGTTTCCGTGTGCGAGTCATCGAGGCACCCCTGAGTTCGTCTCGGCGGAGTGGCCGAAGTGCTTGATTCCAGAGGAGCGCGAGTCGCTCCGAGGATTGATTTTTTTGATGAAAGCGATGACTTAAATGCGGACATTTGAGGTCCTAATTGAGTTTACAGATTCTTGAACTGTAAGTACTCAGGTCTCATGAAGACCTCAAAAAAGAACGCATCCCTACTGAAATCCAAGAAGGTGCTGCTTCAGAAGTCGGCAGTCCTGTTGCAGGCCGTGAGCGGCGCCCAGGCTTCGGCCATGATGGACTACGACGACAGGCCTGCCGACGAGATCGATCTGGCGCTCGAACAGCAGACGGCCGCGGCGTCGACCCGAATCTCGAACGGCCTGAAGTTCGAGCTCGAACGCATCAAGCGGGCACTGCATCGCGTCGAGAGCGGTCGCTACGGCATCTGTCTCGACTGCGAAGAGCCGATCGCGCCTAAGCGCCTGAAGGCCCTTCCCGAGGCCGAACTCTGCGTCGACTGCCAGGAGGCGCAGGAGTTTTTCTCGAGCGCGACGCGGCGCCTGGCCTTCGTGGGGGCTTGAGCTGTCAAACTAGGGATTTCCGAGAGCTCGCAGCTTTGAGTAGTCGATCACTGCTCGAAGCATGAAATGATCGGACGGGTTTTGATGACGCTCTTCGCGCGTGCGAGGGATTGGTTTGATTTTTCCGTTCTCGTCCAGATAGGGCACCACCTGCGCCTCGCGGATGATGCGGCTTTCGGCGCTGACCCCCGACACCAGGATTCCGTCGAGCTGCGACCAGACGGTCGGTGAGCCGTCGCGAGGATGAAAGGTCTGAGTGGTTCGATCAGTGATGGGCACCGACTTGTCCGCCGGTGCCAGGTCAAAGCTGTCTCGAAATCCGGCGAGATCCTTCAAAGACGAGAAGGCCGGGGCGTGCCGAAGGTCATCGTTGAAGTCTCCTGCGAGAATCACCGGAACAGCGGGGCCAAGCTGCTCTTGGTAGTGCTTCAGGATCTCGCTGGCACCCTTGGCCTGTCGGGCTCTGATGGCGGCCGTGTCGATCGTCGGGTCGGAGGTTCGCTGCGATTTGAAGTGCGTTCCCGCAACCGCCAAGCGGGGGGGGCCTCGAGCGTCTCCGCCCCGTTCGCGAAAAACAAGGACAGGAAGATCCCGCGAAAAAAGCGGATCACCGTCCGTCGAATCAGCGACGTTCTTGAAGCTCTGGGCCTCGACGTCAAAGGGCAGGTCTTTTTTGAGAAGAAATCCGACGTGAATTCCTCCGCCGTTTCCTTCGATCAGCAGGGGCTCGTACTTCGAGCCGAGGTGTGAGGTCGCGAATTCGGCTAGAATCTCGACGCTACCGATTTCCTCAACGACGAGAATGTCGGGCTCGGCCCGCCGGATCGTCTCTGCAACACCTCGCAGGTCTTTGTCCGGCTTGCCGAGAGCGCGCTCACCGTGGGGAACCAGATCCAGCACGTTGTATTGTCCGATGACCAGGTGGTCGAGCTGGTCAACCCTGCGTCCACTCGGAACCCCCAGTTGAAGTTCGAGTTTGGGACCCCAGTCGGTTGCCCCCGCAACGCGTTGAAGGGTGCCGATGGGCGCGCTGCTTCCCGGTAAAAGAGCAGGCTTCGATCCTGATTCAAAGAGCGCCGCCGTGCGAGACGCGCAGAGGTCTTTCGAGGTTTGCGGCGCGGCAAGGCCGGTCGAGACCGACAAAATCAACAGGAATAGAAGCAGGCCCTTCCTCATCTTCGAGCGTATCGGACGGAGGGCCTTCGAGTGTGAAGGAGATCTCGAGCGTCAAAAACGATTTCTCGCTGCGGGGCCTCTTGAGCGTTCGAAAGTCTTGGGGCAGAGTTTTCGAACCCAAAGGTAGGCGACGAATTTATGACGTTTGAGTTCTGGTTTCAGTCCCGGCATCCCGAAATCTCGAATCGGTCGGCGGCAGCCGTCCTGGCCCTGGCGGCCGAAGGGGCAACGGTTCCCTTCATGGCGCGATACCGAAAAGAGCAGACTGGCGCACTCGATGAGGTGGGCATTCAAAAGGTCATCGATACCAAGGAGAAGTGGGATCACCTGATCAAGCGCCAGGCCTTCATCCTCGAAGAGATCGAGCGCCAGAAAAAGCTGACCCCGGAGCTGAAAGAGCAGGTCTTGACGACCTTTGATGCCGACCGACTGGAAGATCTCTACCTGCCCTACAAGCAGAAGCGAAAGACCAAGGCGGCGATCGCCCGCGAAGCCGGGCTTGAGCCGCTGGCCGACTGGATCTGGAACTGCGGGCACGGAACCGAAAAGCCTCAGCCCGGACAAACTCTTGAGCTTTGGGCACTGACGTTTCGCAACGATGAAAAAGACATCAAGGACGCGGCCAGTGCGATCAGCGGAGCGCAGGACATTCTCATTGAACGCCTGAGCGAGAACCAGGATCTGCGGCAGACGGTGCGCACCCGACTTTTCGAGACCGGGTCGCTCTCGACCAGCAAGGGCGCAAAGGCGAAGCCCGCCAGCAAGTTTGAAACGTACTTCCAATACCACGAGAAGGTGCAATCCCTGCTTCAGCCGCAGAACTCGCATCGTTACCTCGCCATTCGCCGCGGCTGGATGGAAGAGGAACTCGCGCTTCAGGTCGGTGGCGGCGAGTCTCACGAACAGTTTGAGGCCGAGCTTCTTTCAGCATTTGAACAGGCAGCCGGCGCGACGAGCGAATCGGTCGGACAGGCCATCTTGAAAAAGGCGGCGCGCCTGGCACTCAAGGCTTATGTGCTGCCGAGCATCGACAGCGAAGTGCACAAGGCCCTGAAAGAGGTGGCTGATGAGTCCGCCATCAAGGTTTTTGCCGAGAACGTGCGCAAGGTGCTGCTTGCCTCGCCGCTCGGCCCGAAGGCCGTTTTGGGAGTCGATCCGGGAATTCGCACTGGATGCAAGGTGGCTGCGGTGACGGCCTCTGGCCAGTACATCGCAAGCACCGTGATGCACCTGCAGAGCGAAGAGCAGCGAAAGAATGCTGCCGTTCTGCTGGCCGAAGTCTGCAAGAACGCTCAGATTTCAGCAATCGCCGTTGGAAACGGTACAGCAGGACGCGAGACCGAAGTCTTCCTGCGGTCGACGATCAAGGAGCTGGGACTTTCCATTCCGGTTGTGATGGTCAGTGAGTCTGGGGCCTCGGTGTATTCCGCCTCCGAAGTGGCGCGCGAGGAGTTTCCGGATCTCGATGTAACGGTGCGGGGCGCGATTTCGATTGCCCGACGGCTGCAGGATCCACTGGCCGAGCTCATCAAGACTGATCCCAAGAGCATCGGTGTGGGGCAGTACCAGCACGATGTTTCGCAGCATGCACTGAAGAAGAGCCTAGACCAGGTCGTTGATAGTTGCGTGAACCATGTGGGGGTCGATCTCAATACGGCCTCCTACCACCTGCTGGCGCACGTTTCGGGTATCGGTCCATCGCTCGCGAAGTCGATCGTTGAGCACCGCAACACCAAGGGGCTTTTCAAGTCACGGCAGCAGCTTCTTGACGTCTCGCGCTTCAGCAAGAAGGCCTTCGAGCAGGCGGCGGGATTTTTGCGCATTCCGAATGCCGAGAATCCGCTCGACAATACGGGCGTGCATCCCGAGCGCTATCCGGCACTCGAGGGCGTGGCCGCTCGTCTGGGCAGGTCACTCAAGGACCTCGTGGGCTCGGGCGTGGCTCTGGTGAAGAAGGACGAGACGCTCCAGAAGGAAGTGGGTGAATTCACTTTCAAGGACATCATTCAGGACCTCGAAAAACCGGGCCGCGATCCGCGCGATCCGTTCGTAGCCTTTCAGTTCCGCGAGGATATTCACGAAGTGAAGGACCTCAAGCCCGGAATGACGGCACCCGGTATCGTGACGAACGTGACGAACTTCGGAGCCTTCGTCGACATTGGCGTGCATCAGGACGGACTCGTCCACATCTCGCAGCTCGCGGATCGATTCGTGAAAGACCCGCGCGAAGTGGTCAGCCCGGGCGATCGGGTCCAGGTGCGGGTGCTCGAAGTCAACTTTGAGAAGAGCCAGATCGCGCTGACCATGAAGAGCGGCGAAGGGCGACCGAGCGAGAGCCGACCGACGACTTCAATGCCTGTGCAGGGTCCGAGATCTATGTCGGGACCGAGGCCCGATTCGAGGCCGGTCTCGGCGCCCGGCAAATACTCCCGGCCCACGCCAGGGGGCCATCAGAAAACCGGCCCGGCACCCAAGCCCAAGGAGGCCTTCAATAACGCCTTTGCCGGGCTAGCCGGCCTGCGCGACAGCCTCAAAAAGTAGGAGCGGGCTAGCGGGTTCGAGCGCCGCCCTTTCGGCGGGAGGTCGTTTTCGAGCGAGCCTTGGCCCTGGGGCGAAGCTGATCGGCCAGCGTGAGGATCGTGTCGACGTAGGCGTCTGACCGGTTGTAGTGCTTCAGGGCGGCCTTCTGTGATTCGCGATTTCGAGGTTTCCAGCCATTTGAGCGCAGATAATGGCCCACGCTTTCGATGGCATCCGGCATCTGAAAAAGGTCGGGGGAGCGTACCTTTCGAGGAGATCGTGCCCATTTCAGGTAGCTGGAGGGAAGGAACTGCGGAATTCCAAACGCTCCCGCATATGATCCCTGGGCTTTCGTTACCGACTTCATCCGGCCCTGATAGATCTCGTCGATGGCCTGCAGCTCTTTGAGCGCCCAGGCGGCCTTAGAGACGCTTCGAGCCGTGACCTTTTGGCGAACCTCGTCGGTGATGTCCGATGTCTTTTCTGCGAGTGCGGTCTGGGTTGCAGCCAGCACCTCGGGATGATCCGCCTGAAGCAGGCTGAAATAAACATCGGTGACCGAAAGGTTACCTGTGTTTTTTCCGTGTCGCGTTTCCACCCAGAGCAGTGCCGTGATGACTTCGCTGGGGACCCCGTGCCGAGCCTGGGTGCGGGCAAGCGTAGAGCGGTACTTTCTCAGAAACTCTCGGCAGCTCGTGACTGCCTGCTCGGAGAGGTGGGGAGAGTAGTCGGGCTTGAGCAGAAAGCCGAAGATGTTGCTTCCGATAATTCGCGATCGGTTCTCCTCTGAGTAGCTCTCGTTAAACTGATGAATCAGCTCTTCAGAGATCCCCGCTCCCAGTAGCTTCTGCAGGGCATGTTCGCGCGGCGAGATCGACGCGGCCGAGCTGGCATGCGCCTGCAGAGCGAGCAGGAAAAACGAAACCATCCAGAAACGCATCGCCTGGCTACTCCTTTGGAACCAGCGTGGACGGGGTGAAGCCCGCCTCGGTCAGAACGTTCGACATGCGCGTGAGATCGGTGCCGCCCTCGACCGTGAGTACGGCTTTGACGCTTCCGTCGCCAGCAATCTCGATCTGATCGGCAGAGACTCGGGCCTGCACGCCCTCTCGCGCCAGTGCCCAGGTAATCAGGCGAGCAAGCACCTCGGCGTTCTTCGAGCGAAAGACTCCTGGAGCAAAAACCGCCACGGTCTCTTGCGAGGGACGGCCTTCGCTGGAACCTGCCGATCCCCGCTCACGAACCACGTCGTGGACGATCGCTTCGTCGATGTAGGGATTGGCCTGGCCAGAGCCCGAGAGCAGGTCGGTAGGCAACCAGACAAAATCCGGGTGCGTTTCATCGGGATAGTCGACGGGATACTGCTGGTGGTGCCAGATGCCCTCGCCCACGACGCGTCCGGCCGAAAGCACCTCGGTCCCGGTGGTATTGGTCTC
>CAYSOA010000028.1:7118-27916 GCA_964432565.1 uncultured Bacteriovorax sp. | reverse complement strand
GGCGCACCTGGTGCACCAGCAAACGGGCCGACCGACTGGAACTTCACCTCTATCTCTACGCCGACTACCATAACCGCGTGCTCACGGCGTGAGGGTTGGCATGAAATCCAAGCCAGTCCGGCTTTCGATCACCCTCAGTTGAGATTCTGAATCGGGATTGGAGCTCGATTGCCGCGAGGGGCCCCACGGTAGTGGGGCAGTTCAAAAGACGCTTGACTTACGGTAAACCTACGGGCACTGTTTGGTTATGACCGTGCTCAAGCTCACCCCGAAGCAGAAACTGTTTCTCGAGTTTCTCACCCAGTTCGAGACTCAGCACGGTTACGCTCCCTCACAGCAGGAAATCGCGAAACACTTTGGTTTTAAATCTCTGGGGACCGTGCAGGATTACCTCACCCGACTCGAAGAGCAGGGGGCTCTCCAGAAGACCTGGAACGCCCGCCGCAGCACTTCGGTGACGGCAAAAGCTACCGCCAAGCTGGCTTCCACCACCACACCTTCCCGTTCGGCGGCCACAGGATCCGGCACGACCCCACTCCCTTTCTCACTCTCGCTACCGATCGAGGGAAAGGTGGCCGCCGGCCGCCCGATTGAGGCGATCTCGCAGCAGAAGTCGATCGACGTGCCGGCGACACTGATTCCGGCCCGCTTCCAGAACCAGGTCACGGCTCTGCAGGTCGTGGGCGACTCGATGATCGACGACGGCATCCTCGAAGACGATTTCGTGATCATCCGGCGCCAGGAGCATGCCGAAAACGGCCAAACAGTCGTTGCTCTTCTCGGCGGCACCGAAGCCACGATCAAAAGGTATTACCGAAAATCCGGACGCATCGAACTGCACTCGGCCAACTCCAAGTACAAGCCCATCGTGGTGGAAGGATCGAGTGATCGAGCAGAGGGATTTCGAATTGCAGGAGTGCTCGTCGCGCTGTTTCGGAAGTTTTAGAGGAGGTTCGATGTTTTCTGTCGCTCCGATTCTGTCACTGGAATCTTCAACGCCGCCTGCGGCAACCGGACTGCCGACTGTTGACGGATCAGCAGTTCTCGCAAGCAAGCTCGAAAAGTTACGCTCGATTTCGGGCGTCCTCAAAGGTCTTCCTCCGTCCCGTGATGCGCTCTTCTGGGAACAGGCCGATTTGTCAGTTCCCCGGGGAGCGCTCACGGAAGTGAGCGGCCCGTTTGGCAGTGGCAAGACTGAAGCGGTCGTAAAATTCATCGCCCAGCACCAGCACTCACTGGGCCGCGTGGCCTGGATCGAGGATCGTTTCTCCGCCTACCCTACCGGATTTCTGCAGCATGGCGTCGACCTGTCGCGGATGCTCTTCATCGAAGGGGGAGCAGAGTCGCTCTGGGCTGCTCATCAGGTGCTTCGAAGCCAGGTCTTCGGCGCGGTCGTGCTCTTCGTGCGCGAATCCACCCTGAGTGCCAGCGAACCTCGGGTGGAATTGCGACGACTCCAGCTCAGCGCCGAACAGTCGAATGCCTGCGTTTTCCTGCTGACGCACCAACCGCGACCGCAAGGGGCGAGCTGGCCGCTGGCGCTGCAGCTTCAGATCAATTCGAACACACGACGACTCAGCCATGTCGGGTGATCCATGTCTCGCGCCTCCAAACGAATTGCCTGCATCCTTTTTCCTGACCTTCATGACGAGATTCCGGCCGAACTTTGTGAGCTTTTTCTTCGCCTGACCCCGGTCGTCGCCTGCCGAAGACAAGAGCCGCGTGCCGTGTTCCTCGATTTTCGAGGCATCGACACGAACGCGCCGGACTTTGAAAACCTTCTGAGCCTGAAAGTGACGGCGCTCGTCCGGCGCTGGGGCAGCCGCCTTCGTGATCCGCACTTCCGAATTGGAATGGCCGACAACGCCGGATTTGCCTTTCTTCACGCAAAGCACCCCGAGGGTCTCGAGACTCGACTTTCCGCCACGGTGCTCGATCACCTGCTGGATCCGTTCGGAGTCTCTCGCGCCTCGCAGAAGCAATCCCCCGGACAAATCACCGCCTGGATGAAGCTCCTCACGCAGCTTGGAATCCATACGCTTCAAGACTTTTCGCTTTTACCCGCGAGCGCGCTGGCCTCACGTTTCGGAAGAAACGGAATCGAGTTCTCCCGACGAATCCGCGATGCCACGAGTTCGGCCGATCTCGAAGCCTGGCCCATTTTCGTACCGACCGAAAAGCTGCTCGAGTCGAAGGATTTTGATCCGGATCGTCCCCTTCCGCCCCTTCTCGATCCGATTCTCTTCACCTCAAAGGAGCTGCTCGATCGTCTTTCGGCACGCCTTCGCGCCCGCATGCTTCGAGCAGCGGCCATCCGAATGACTCTTAACCATGAGGGACACCAGAACCGCGAGCCGCTGATCATTCGCTTCTGCACACCGCAGGGAAGTGCCGCAGGAATGCTTCCCTCCTTCCGAGAGCGTCTGGCGCACTGGCTGCAAGAGACCGAGAGCGAGGACTCACCTCTCTACGGCCGCGAAATTCTGAGCGTCACACTGGAAGTTTTCGAAACGGCACCGGGGCATCGCTCGCAGCGCGATTTTTTTCATAGCCATGAAGACCAGGCCGAAAGCTGGGATTCACTGCTCTCACGGCTGAGCGAAAAAATGGGGCGAAAGGCACGATTTCAGGTTTATTCGATCGAGCGACATCTTCCAGAGAAGTCATGGGAACCGTGCGAGCCGAAATTCACACCAAGAGAAGATGTGACTGGAGTTTGTGTTCCAGAAGGAGTGACTCCCGAAAGCCAGCTCGAGATTTTCGTCACGCGCCCCACGCGACTGCTTCGCGATCCCATCGAGCTCAAGCATCAGGATGGATGGCTTCGCTGGCCGGAGAGCGACGACACCCCGGGACGTCGCAGGCGCGTACTGAGGTGGTTCGGTCCCGAGCGCATCTGCGAAGGCTGGTGGGAAGCCGAAACCCCCGAAGAAGAGCCGCAGCGCGATTACTTTCGTGCCGTCTGCCAGGGAGGAATTCAGCTCTGGGGATATTTTGAAGCCCCCCACGGTAACGCGAACCCGAGCGACTTCCAGAGTTTCTACCTTCAGGGGTACTTTGATTGAACTACGCCGAGCTGACCTGCCGCACGCACTACTCGTTTCTTCGCGGCGCCTCGCATCCGCACGAGCTGGTCGAAGAGGCGGCGCGACTCGGGCTCGGCGCACTGGCCATCACCGACAGAAACGGGGTTTACGGCATTCCCAAAGCCTACCGCGCCTGGAAGGAGCTGCCGGAAGCGGCGCGCGCGAAGCTGAAGCTGATCATCGGAGCCGAACTCACCTGGAAGCCCTCAGCCGAAATTCCCAACCCGGCACTCGGTCCTGACTCCCTCATTCTGCTTGCCCGCACCCGCCGGGCGTATGGAGTTCTATGCCGACTGATCACGGCCGCCCATGCCGACAAAGACAAGGGGCAGGCTTTTCTCTCATCGAACGATCTCGAGGCTCACTTCTCGAATCCTGAGTACCGCGAGGGCCTCCGCGAACTCGTGTTCCTGGCACCCCCTCCGCTATCGATCCAATCCCACGAAGGAAAGGCATGGCTGAAGAAAGTCGAATGGATTCTCGATCACCTCGATGGTGCAAACCGAAGCTCGGTACGATCGTCCACCGTTTCGCAGCCCGAGAGCTCGCTCGTCGTCTTCCCGGTCTCCCAGTTTCGGGACTCGCAGGACCTCACCAGACTGAAGATCGCAGAACAGCTTGCGAAGCGTTACGGCGAGCATCGCCTGCTTGCTGCCAATGACGTCCACCTGCATGTCGAGCAGAGGCGCCCCCTTCAGGAAGTTCTGACCGCCATTCGTGAGACGACGACGCTGAAGGACTCCGGATTCCGACTCTTTCCAAACAGTGAGCGCCGACTGAAGTCGCCTCAGGAGATGAGTGAACTTTTCGTGGACTGGCCGGCGCTCGTCACGCGGGCGTACGACCTCTCGCAGCAATTCTGCTTCGATCCGGCGGAGCTTCGGTACCGGTATCCGAGCGAATGGATTCCGATGGGACATACGGCCCAAAGCTATCTTGCGGAGCTCACCTGGAAGGGCGCGACGGAACGCTATGGCGGCGAATCACGCATCAACGCCGCCACTCGCCGCCAGATCGAGCATGAGCTGAAACTCATCGAGCAGCTCGGCTTTGCTGATTACTTTCTTACCATCTGGGAGATCGTCGATTTCGCCAGAAAACGCGACATCCTCTGCCAGGGACGCGGATCAGCGGCGAACTCGGCGGTCTGCTACTGCCTCGGAATCACGGCCATTGACCCGGTGCGAATGAATCTGCTTTTCGAGCGATTCATCTCTGCAGAGCGCGGCGAACCCCCCGACATCGACGTCGACTTCGAGCACGAACGTCGCGAAGAGGTCCTTCAGCACGTCTACGAAAAATACGGTCGGCACCGAGCCGGAATGGTGGCCGCACTGATCACCTACCGAAGCCGCTCGGCCTTCCGCGAAGTCGCCAAGACCTTCGGGTTCAATCCGGATGATGACGGCTCGCGCACGCTTGCCGAAAAACATCCGCTGACCGGGCGATTTGCCGTCGAGATCAAGGGGTTTCCACGACACCTCTCGATCCACTCCGGCGGCTTCACGCTCTCGGCCGATCCGCTGATCGAGACGGTACCGATCGAACCCGCGCGCATGGAAGGACGCACGATCGTCCAGTGGGACAAGGACGACCTCGATGCGATGGGGCTGCTCAAGGTCGACCTGCTCTCGCTCGGCATGCTCTCGGCACTTCGAAAGACGCTCGACCTCGTCGGCCGAAAGCTGCATGAAATTCCCGCTGAGGATCCACGAACCTACCAGATGATCCAGCGCGCCGACACGGTCGGCGTCTTTCAGATCGAGTCGCGCGCACAGATGAGCATGCTGCCCCGGCTCCTGCCAAAGACCTTCTATGATCTGGTCGTCGAAATCGCGATCGTGCGACCGGGCCCCATCGTCGGAAACATGGTGCACCCGTACCTGAGGCGAAAGCGTGGGCTCGAACCCGTGGTCTTTCCGGATGAACGCCTCAGGCCCATCCTCGAGCGCACGCTCGGCGTGCCGCTCTTTCAGGAGCAGATCATGAAGATCGCGATCACGCTGGCGGGCTTCACTCCCGGCGAAGCCGACAAACTCAGACGAGCGATCGGCGCCTGGCGTTCGACCGGAAGCATCACCGAGATGGGGCAAAAGCTGATGCAAGGACTTCTCGATCACGGACTGCCGCAGAGCTTTGCAGACCAGATCTTCGAGCAGATTCAGGGCTTCGCCGAGTACGGCTTTCCCGAAAGCCATGCCGCTTCGTTTGCACTGCTCGCCTATGCATCGGCCTACCTCAAGTGTCACCACCCGGCCGAATTCGCCGCCTCGATCATCAATTCGCAGCCCATGGGTTTTTACTCTGACCACACACTCATTGATGATGCTAAACGCCACGGCGTGAAGGTCCTGCCCGTCGATCCGCGCTTCTCGCAGTGGGATTGCACGATTGAAAAGCGCTCGCGCGGGCTAGCAGAAGCGCCTGCCCTGCGTCTCGGCTTCCGACTCACGCGCGGCATGAGCAGGGACGAGTTCGAAACGATCGCGCGAGCTCGCGCCCAGAAGCCCTTTGCCTCGCTCGAAGACTTTCTCGCGCGGACAAAAATCCGCCGCAACATCCTGCACCGTCTGGCCATGGGCGATGCGCTGGCCTGCTTCGGTCGCGACCGTCGCCATACGCTCTGGAAGATTCTCGACTCCGAGATCGCCACCGGAGCCGTTCCCGCCCCCCACGAAGGCGAGCGCCTTCAGGCCGGTGAACAGCTCAGTCTTTTTGGCGTGCTGGCGGCGGCTGAGCAGGCTCCCGGCTCGAAGATCCCGCCGAGTCTCTTTGCTCCACTGGGGGCTCTTGAAGCGATTCACGCCGATTACGGCACGTTCGGAGCCTCGACTCGCGGGCATCCGATGCAGGAGCTTCGCAGACTTCGTCCCGATCTGCCCCAGATCACCACGGCTCGAGCAAAGACCCTGGGTCATCTCAAAAAGCTCACGGTATCAGGACTGGTCATCGTCCTGCAGCGACCTCCCACGGCCAAGGGAACGTGCTTTGCGACGCTCGAGGACGAGACGGGATTTCTGGATCTCATTCTCAAAAAAACCGTCTTCGAGAAATACCGCGAACTCTTCACCACCCATTCGTTTCTGACGATCTCGGGCATGCTTCATCGCAGCGGTGGCCGTGAATCACATTCGGCGCATGTACTGGTCGAGCGAGCCGAAGCCCTTTGATGCCCCGCCATCAGGCCGGCCCCCGCAAAGCCGCTTGCCTGCAACAGGCCTCACTTCTAGACTCAAGTCATGACCGCTTTCCGATCACGTACTTTTGCACGTGCCGCTCACTCGATGGCGACCCTCCTGGCGATTGCCCTCCTGAGTGCCTGCGCAGCAGAAGAAGTCGATGGAACCCGCACCTCGGCCAGTGGCCTGACCGTCACCCGACGCGAAGCCAGCCTCGCCACCGGAAAAACGGCCATCACCGCTTCGTGCGAGGAAGGCGAAACCCTGCTGAGCGGGGGCTGCGAATGCGCCGACGATGGAGGGGGCATCACCTCCAGTCGTCGTGAAGCCGAAAGCTGGGTCTGCAGCTGCGATCAGACTTCCGGAACCAGCCTGCACACCGCCACCGCGCTTTGCAGCTCGACTACCGGCCTGAGCCGCACCGAAGTTCAAGCCACGATTCCCGCGCCCGATACGGTGGCAACCGTCTCGTGCACGGACCCCGAAGTACTGACCGCTGCTGCGATCACCTGCGGAAGCCGTCTCAATACTTCGGGAATTCTTCAGGGAGCTGGAAGCTCTTCCAGCATCGCCGCCACCGCAAGCTGTGACAGCTTTGGTACCGGTGGCAGTAGCGGCTTTTTGACCGCCCAGTGCTTCACGGGAATGACACTCACGCAATCCAGCCAGACGACAGCGCTTGACGGTGATGTCTCGACTGAGACCCAGACGCTCTCGTGCGCTGATGGGACGGTTCTGGTGGGCGGAGGGTGCCAGTGCGGCGCAGGTCAGCAGCTTCTGGCCAGCCTGTCAGAGCCCAACCTTCTGACCCAGACCTGCACCTGCACGGGTGGTGGCGCAGGCAACCTCGTCGTCTCGGTGCTTTGCGCCGATTAAAACGGACGCCCTCACCACGGAAGCGCGTCGCCCTCATAGTCGACAAACCGGCCGGAATCTTCAGGCTTCCACCCCTCGATCACCCGAAGCAGTCCTTCGACCGATTCGGCGGTGGAAATCAGGGCATCGGGGCCGCCCATGCGAGTCTTCACCCAGCCCGGGTGCAGCAGGGCCGTCATCAGCCAGGGTTCGGCAATCGTCAGGCAGCGCACCATCATGTTGAGGGCCGTCTTCGAGGCGCGGTAGGCGACGCTCCCGCCTGAAGTATTGTCGGTGATTGAGCCCATCATGCTGGTCAGAAACAGGGCCTTCGGTGCCTGGGCACGTCGCAGAGCCGGAAGCAGGGCCCGCGTGATCTGATAAGGCGCGATGGCATTGACGAGAAACCCTTTCTCAAAATCGGCGGTACTCTCCCCTTCGGGATAGATTCCGGCATTGTTGATCAGCCAGTCGAGCACCCCCAGCTTCTCCACTTCGGCAGCCAGAGTGGCAGGGGCATCCTCTCTTTCGACATCCAGCGCCAGCACCCGAAGACACCCCCCCCCGGCGGCCTCGGAGCACGAACGTTCGCGCTCCCTCAGCTCTCGAGCCTCGTCGGGATGTCGAGCGGTTGCCAGCACCTGATGGCCGGACATGACGAGCTGTCGAGCGAATTCGAGACCAATGCCACGGGACGCGCCGGTAAGAAGGATGTTCATGGTCGAGACTCTACCCCGACCGGACGGAAAGGGGAAAGACCCGCCTGGTCAGCGCGAAAATCCGTTTGGGGCAGCTGGCCTGCCGTGCTATCCCGATTCGGTGCCCGAAGTGCGGAGAGGTGGCCGAGTGGTTGAAGGCGCACGCTTGGAAAGCGTGTTATGGGTAACACCATACGAGGGTTCGAATCCCTCTCTCTCCGCCATTTCTACGGTCGGGCCCGCAGGCATGACTCTGGCAGCCAAATTGAATTCATGAATACCAAGTCGTTGTCGTTGCTTGCCGTCATCCTGTTGCCTCTCGCTCCGGCCCTGGTGGCCCATGCAGAAGAGCAGATCCCCTCTCCGTCCGACCTTCCAGCGAAGGCCGAGGAACAGACGAGGAAGCCGAGTGAACAAGAAAGAAAGTCGATGGTCGAGATGCACGAAAAGATGGCGGAGTGCCTGAAATCGTCCCGATCGTTTGATGAGTGCAGGAATGAAATGCGCCAGAATATGCAGGCATTTCGTGAACTGCACGGCTACGAGTGCCCCGGCTGCGGCCAGGGAATGATGAAGCGCAAGGGCAAGTCGGGCTAACGGGTGGACGCGCTCGTCCGAATCTTGTTGCAAATCGTCCCGGCTGTCTGGCGAATGATGGGACATGAGATCGACCAAACTCAGTCCTTTTGATGCAGCGCTGGCCTCAATCCTGACACTCGCTCCCCTGGCGGCAAGGGCCGCTTCCGGCGAGGTAGACAAGTCGCACTATCACTTGTTCAACCCAACGCCCGCGTCAGAGATGCGCGAGTTTGTAACGGACCGCCCGGACCGAACCGAAAGCCCGATCACGGTCGATGCCGGGCACTTCCAGATCGAAACAGATTTCGTCAATCTGACCCAGAATGATGGTCGGCGTACCACCATCTACAATTTCATGAACGCCAAGGTGGGCGTCACGAACAACTCCGACCTGCAGATCGTGATCGCGAGCCTCGTCAAGCAGGGCGACCAGTCGGGATTCGGCAACACCACCCTACGGTACAAGATCAATCTATTCGGAAACGAGGGGGGACCGGCGGCGCTGGGAATCATGCCCTACCTCACCATCCCCACACAGTCTTCGAACCTCGGCAATGCGCGCTCAGAGGGCGGGGTGATGCTTCCGTTCGGATTTGAAGCCCCCAACGGCTATTCGATCGGAGGGATGTTTCAGTACGACCGGCTTCGAAATGATTCTGATAACGGGTTTCACTCGCAGTGGATCTCCAGCTTCACGGTCTCGCATGAACTGTTTGCGGGACTTGACGGCTACATCGAGTTTTTCAGCCAGACTGAAGCAGGTGCCGACTGGGTGGCCACGCTCGACGGAGGCATCGTCCTGCCCGTCAGCGAAAACCTGCGGCTCGACCTCGGGGCGAATATTGGCGTGACCGAGGCGGCCGACGACATCAACCCCTTCGTCGGCCTCTCTGCCAGATTCTAGACCGAACTCAGCGCGACGACTGCATCGTCTGCGTGATCCAGTCATTCACCGAATCCACCCTCGAATACACGCCGTACCGGTTGGGCCGTGCGCAGCCGTAACCCCAGCTCACGACTCCCACCAAAAGCGGGCGATCCTGAGGGTCACGAACGAACAAGGGGCCACCGCTGTCGCCCTGACAGGAATCCTTTCCTCCCTGAGTGAGCCCCGCGCAGATCATGCGATCCGTAATCTCACCCGGATATGCTTTGCCGCACGTCTCGGCACTGACCAGAGGAACCGTCACTTTTTGCAAAATGGTGGGGAGCTGCCCGCCTTCACGAGTCGAACCCCATCCCGCCGTAACGGATGGAATCGCCGTCTCTTCATCACCGTCGCGGATGTCGAGTGCGCTCGCATTCAACGGAATCGGATCCTGAACGGCATCGCTCTCGAGTTCGACGAGCGAAAAATCGTAGTCCATGTCGATGGCGGAATTTCCATACAGCGGATGGTTCACGATTCGAACGACAGGAATGGCCTGGGATCCGGTCGTCTCAGACCGATCATGCAGTCCGGCGACGATTTGAAGTCTCGACTCCTGGCCCGGCCTCACGCAGTGAGCGGCCGTGAGCACCCAACGCTTGGCAATCAGCGAACCGCCGCAGAAATGGCTACCCGAGCGCGTCTGCACGGATACCAGAAACGGAAACTCTCCCGGCAGGGCGTCTTCACCACCCACGATCAGGCCCGAGACAGGCTGGCGGGATACCGAACCCACCCCTGCTTCAGCGGAGTGGGCACCTGCGAGTACTGCCAGGGCAAGAAATGACAGATGGACAAAAACTCGTGCGTGGACCATTCGATCGCCTCCGTGTGTTCGAATAGTTTGAAGGAGCTCGCCATAGCCCGGCAATCGGCAGTATTTGCCGAATCTTCAGACTGAGTGTCTTGCGGTGGATGCCCCTTCTCACGAGCTCGAGCCACCATCCAATAGCCCCGCCTGGTCATGAATCGAATCGGGGGCCGCGTCTCGAATCGCCATCACCAGAACCTCGACGCCGGCGTCATCAGGATAGAACTCCTGAAGCCGGCTCGCCTGCCTGAAGCACAGAATTCGAACCGAATCAGCCACCTCGCCATTTCGCACACACTCTTCGAGGATCACCCCCAGCTCAAGAGCGAGATCCCGATCCTGTGAGGCCCTTTCCAGCCACTCTCCGAGGCGCTGCGCGTAATCCACCACCGACGACGGAACGACATGGGGGTTTCGAGCAACCTCTTCTCTCACCTGTTCCTTGGTCGGCAGAAGCCGCCGGAGCTCGGCCGCCTCCTCCTCGGCCCAGAGCTGCTCGAGCCTTCCGGACTGCTCCGACTCGGCGGATTCGGCAGCCCGTTCAGAGGGCGACTCATTGAGAAACAGGGACTCACGCGCTCCGAGCACCTGTCGGGTGCCGTCGTTCTCGGGGGGAATTCGCGAGAAAAAAATGGCTCCGACGACAAGAACCAGGAGTGCAGCGAGGACGAGCCACCACTCCGGCTTGCGGTTCATCGATCGACCACCTGGGCTGTACTGGTCATGTCGGGAGCCCCGAGTCGGCCGTCGAGCATGGCGTCGACGTCCAGAAGCAAACGAGTGGCGGCATCCGCGGCGGCAGCCTCAGCCACCACTTGCTCCTGTAGGCTGCAGTCCTGGCAGTGGGATGCCAACCCTGACGCATAAATCAGATTCACCGAATAGGCTCCCCAGGCCTCGGCATCGCAGGCATAAAGTCCGGCGAACTCATGCTCTTCTGGGCAAAGCACATGGAGATGGGCACACGCCAGACCCCGGGGGTCATCTCCAGCTACGATTCGCTCGAGGTCCGATCGCCAGAGACCGCCGGTACAATCTGAATGCCTCGCCTCGTGCAACAGCACTCCAGCCTGAACCGCGACCGGAACCCGAAGAAAGGCAGGGCCCAGCTGGATGATTCCCACGCGGGTCGAGGCTACGGAAAGAAGTCGACCGTTGACCAGAAACTGCAGCAAATCCGGCTCGATCGACTTTTGAAGAAACCAGAGCACCGACAGGTTGGTAGCGCCCCGGCTGGCTCCGTCCTCTTCGTTGGCCTCGAGGCGGGAAGCGAGGGCACCGAAAGCCGATGGTTCGAACCGAACCGGCGAGGTGTTGATGCGAATGCGCTCTTCAATGTTCGTCGACTGCGACAAGACAATGCTGATGCGCTGATCCAAAAAGTCGAGCAGGGCTTCAGGGCCAGCCCCCCCAAAGACCTCGTCCATCCATCGCTGGCGACTTTCCTCGATTTGCCGATCTGCAATGAACTGCACCGACTGCTCAATGGACGATACCTCGTTGCCACCGAGCTCAGAGTCGAGCTCCAGGAACGCCGCAGCACCCTCGCCCCGCCTTCCGAGCTGCGGGTCATTGCAGGCAGTGAATGCCATTACGACGATCAGACAAACCCATGGCAGGCGCATCCCGGCTGCTGATACAATTTTGGGACCGATGCGCTCACACCAGAAACGATCCACCGCAGCACTTGAGGTCCGTCAGGCCATTCGGCATCTGGCACTTCGACAAAAGCGCCTGCCGGAAGTGCCTCAAAGGGCACGACTGGTCGCCACAGAACAGCCGTTCGACCGCCTGCTCCTCGCCGCCAGCCCCTTGTACCTTGGGGTTCGGACCCACTTTTTGGCGCAAAATGGAAGCCTCGAACCCGCTCTGCTTTCTTCGCCTCGCAGTCTCTCGGGTTCCATCCTTCTTGAAGACCGAATCCAGTACAGTCCCATCGAAAGCGAGCTTCTCTGGACGGCGACAGACCCGGGCGAGCCTGCCGAGCGGCTACTGGATCTACGAACGTTCACGACCAGTGTTTTTCATGAACAGGTGCATCGCCTGCTTTGGAGGTTCCTGCCCCCCTCCACGACAGACTCAGAATCGATTCGGCGCTACCTGAACCTCGCAGAAAGCCTGGTCGTGATGACCGACATGATGCTGTCCGACACTCTCGGCCCCGGACTGGCGAAACAGCTCTATCTGACAGGCGCTCTTTATGATCCGGGAACCTCAGTACGAAGAACGGTTCGCGCTGGTCATCGGTATCGGCGGTACCTCTGCGTGGCCGCTTACGCCACCTACCTGAACCTCGAGTTCTACCATCCGAAGGATGTGCGGAAAGTCATCGAGGCGCTCTTTGGCTCTGAGCGCCACATCGACGAAGCAGCGGAACGCGCCCTGCGACTCGATCGGCAGTTCGTCGTCCGTACCAACCCCGTGTGGCAGGCTCGAAATCAGAAACCCGTTCTCGACTTTCTTTCAGCGCGCTGTTCAGGGTCGACGGCGGCACTCCAGCTGCCCGAAGATCCTCTGCAGCACGATCAGGCCACCTTCTGGGCCGATCGCTGGGTCGAGCAACTCGGCATCTGGATTGCTTCAGTTGATCGAGGATGACTCCAGCCGACCGTGACACGACTTCCCTGGTCCGCCGGATCGCGCTTTCTTTCACGTTCATTGCAGCCGCTGCGATCATCCAGTGGGTCGCCTGGCCGCAAATCGCTCCGTCTCCCTATATCGGATTTTTTCCAGCGCTGATTCTCGCTTCACTCTACGGAGAGATCTTTACGGCGACCCTGCTGACGATCCTCGCTTCGCAGTTCCTGTTCATCGAGCCCAGTGGGCACTTTCGATTTCAGGTTCCTGGCGACCTCATTCGAACCTTGCTGCTGATCAGCTCGGCAGTGCTGCTCGACACCTTGATTCGTCGTATCAAAAAAGCGAAGTCGGCAGCAGATCGATCGATTCGAACGCTGCTCGAAGAGCGGCAACTGCGAGAACGCTTTGTCTCGACATTGACCCACGACCTTCGCAACCCCCTGCAGGGAGCCCGAACGAGCATCGAACTCCTGCTGGCTCGCGCGTCACTCTCTTCCCAGCAGCGGCTTCTGCTGCAGCGAAGTCTCTCCGGGCTGGGGCGAGCCGATCAGCTCATTCAGAACCTGCTGGATACCAACCAGATTCAGGCAGGAAGGCCCCCACAGCTTTTGACTGAAGAGCTCGACCTCGACGAGCTGCTCGCCACCCTGGCCGTCGACGAATACCTTTTTGCCCAGCACCCGTGGACCCTGATTACCCACGGCGACCTTCATGGCTGCTGGGACCGTAGTGCCCTGATGCGCATCATCAGCAATCTGGTGGGCAATGCCGTGAAGTACGGACTCAGCAACGGGCGGGTGACGATCGAAGCGCATCGTAGCACCGAGACGACCGTCTGCTTGTCCGTCCACAACGACGTCGACGGACATCCCATCCCCGAAGCTGAGCTTTCGAGAATCTTCACGGAATACCACCGGCTTCCGGGCACTCAAAAGCCGGGATGGGGACTGGGCCTTCCTCTGGTCAAGGGCCTGACCGAGGCCCACGGCGGCAAGGCCTTTGCCACAAGTTCAAAAAAGGAAGGAACGACCTTCACGATTGAACTGCCCGTTCAGCGCACGGCGTGAAGCAACTGTGTTACAGTCGCAGGCATGCTTCAGCTGAGCCCCACCACTGAAAACCCTCTCGATCGGTTTCTGGAGTTCGTCAACGAACGGGGACTCGATCTTTACCCGGCGCAGGAGGAGGCCATCCTCGAGCTCTACTCTGGAAAAAACGTCATTCTCAATACTCCCACGGGCTCAGGCAAGTCGTTGGTCGCCCTCGCACTGCACTATCTGGCCCTCTCGGAAGGTCGACGCTCGATCTACACCTGCCCGATCAAGGCCCTCGTGAACGAGAAGTTTCTGGCGCTTTGTCGCGACTTCGGCCCAGAGCAGGTGGGAATGATCACCGGCGACGCAGCAGTGAATCCGGACGCTCCCATTCTTTGTTGCACGGCGGAGATTCTCGCAATCGACGCCCTTCGATTGGGCGCGAAAGCTCCCGTGGGCGACGTCATCATGGATGAGTTTCACTACTACTCGGATCGGGATCGCGGCTGGGCCTGGCAGGCCCCCCTGCTCACGATGCCGCAGACTCGCTTTCTACTGATGTCGGCCACGCTGGGCGATACGACGCGCTTCGAGAAGACGCTCACCGATCTCAACCGACGCGAGACGATCGTGGTTCGCTCGGCCAAGCGCCCGGTTCCGCTCGAATTTCGGTACAGCGAAGAGCCGCTGCACGAGGTGGCTCGAAAGCTCGTCGACTCCGGAAAATCCCCCGTTTACATCGTCAACTTCACCCAGCGCGACTGTGCCGAAAGAGCCCAGGACTTTCTCAGCATCGATTTCTGTTCAAAGGACGAAAAACGGCAAATTGCCGAAGAACTCAAAGGCGAGCCCTTTCGCTCTCCCTACGGGCGCGAGCTCTCACGTCTGCTGCGCCACGGGCTCGGCATCCACCATGCCGGCCTTCTTCCGAGGTATCGCATCCTGGTCGAAAAACTGGCCCAGAGAGGCCTGCTCAAGATCATCTTCGGCACCGACACGCTCGGCGTTGGCGTCAATGTTCCGATCCGTACCGTACTCTTCACGAAACTCTGCAAGTTCGACGGACAAAAAACGTCGATATTGTCGGTTCGAGACTTTCAACAGATAGCTGGGCGGGCCGGACGCAAGGGCTTTGATGACGAGGGACTGGTCGTCGTGCAGGCTCCCGAGCACGTCATCGAAAATCTCCGCAACGAGGCCAAGGCCGCGGGCGACTCCAAAAAGCTCAAGAAGCTCGTCAAGAAGGGCCCGCCCCCCAAGGGGTACGTTCACTGGGATCGCAGCACCTTCGAGAAGCTCGTCAACGGCCAGCCCGAGGCCCTGACCTCGCGCTTTCAGATCACGCACGCCATGCTGCTGAACGTGCTGAGTCGTGGAAAGACCGATTCCACCGACTGCTGCCGAGACATGGCTCGCCTCATTCGCGACTGCCACGAATCGGACCACACGAAAAAGCAGCTTCGCTCGCACTCCTTCGATCTTTTCAGGTCCCTGGTCGACCGAAGGATCGTCAGCCTCAGGCCCCTCAAACTCAACGTCGACCTGCAGGAGGACTTCTCGCTCAACCACGCCCTGTCGCTTTACCTCATCGACGCCGTCGAGGCCCTTGACCCCGCCCATGCCGACTACCCTCTCGATGTTCTGACACTCGTCGAAGCGATCATCGAGAATCCCGAGGCCGTCCTCAGAAAGCAGGTGGATCGCCTCAAAACCGAGCGCCTCGCCGAGCTCAAGATGGAGGGCGTCGATTACGACCAGCGGATGGAGGAACTTGAAAAGATCACCCACCCCAAGCCCAACGCTGAATTCATTTACGCGACTTTCAACGTCTTTGCCGACCAGCATCCCTGGGTGACCCAGGAGACGATTCACCCCAAATCGATCGCCCGCGAGATGTACGAAAACTTTCAGTCTTTCGCCGAATACGTTCGGGACTATGGACTTCAGCGCTCCGAAGGGCTGCTGCTGAGATACCTGTCCGAAGTGTACAAGGCGCTGCTGCAGAACGTTCCGGATCTGGCAAAGAACGAAGAACTCTTTGCCATGACCGATTACTTTCGGCAGATGATTCGTTCGACCGACTCCAGCCTTCTCGAAGAATGGGAGCGACTTCGCGATCCCAACTTCCGGCCCGACTCGGTGCATCTCGACGCAGACGGTGTCGCCACTTCGGGTTCGGTGGATATCACTCGTCGTAAAAAGGAATTTCGTTCGCTGCTTCGTAATGAGGTTTTCAGGCGACTCCGACTTCTGGCCCAGATTCAGTCGGCGCACTCGCCCGAGTCCGTCAGCGAGGCCGCCCAGGACCTCTCGCTGGAGCTCGGATGGTCGGTCGATGCGCTCGAGGCGAGAATGGGCGAGTACTCCAGTGAACACCCCCGCCTGCTGACCGACCCGAAGGCCCGAAACCCCGTGCTGATGACGATACGGGAGGAGTCGGAGGCCGTCTGGCTGATCGAACAGACGGTGCTCGACTCTGCCGGACACAACGACTGGTTGGCCTGCTTCGAAGTCAATCTGGCAGCATCGAAGGAACGCCAGAGCGCCGTGATCCAACTCAAGGACTTTCGTCCGATATGAGCACCACGCGCAGACGAATTGCCGTGATCGGATCAGGACCGGCCGGTCTGATGGCTGCGACCCGGGCCATGGCGTCGGGTGCCGAGGTGCATCTTTTCGAGAAAAGAAAAGGCCTCGGGCGCAAGCTTCTGATTGCCGGAAGCTCGGGACTCAACGTCTCGCATGACGCCCCCATCGACGAGTTCCTCGAATTTTATCGCATGCGTGATCCCGACTCGTTCAGGCGGCTCGCACCCCTCATTCGAAACTATCCCGCTCCGGCCTGGCTCGAGTTCATTCGAAGTCTCGGTCACGAAGTTTTCTCCGGAACGTCGCGCCGATGGTTCGTGCGCGAAATGAAGGCCTCGGGTCTGCTTTCGAGCTGGACGGCGGCCCTTGAAAAGGACGGCGCCCGCATTCACACCGACCGTGAGCTCGTCGACTTTCAAGTTCGAGGTCGGGTTGAAGTGTCGTTTCGACGGCCATCGGAGTCTCTGAAGATCCCGGAGCCCTACGCCGAGACGGCGAGCCCGCCGCTGACCGAGTCGTTCGACGCGGTCGTTCTTGCTCTCGGTGGTGGGAGCTGGGAGTCGAGCGCGCCCCGCTGGCCCGAATTGCTGCAAGGAAAGGGCATTGTCGTTCGCGACTTTCGTCCTTCGAACGTCGGTTATGAAGTGAATTTCTCAGAGGCTCTCATCAAGGAAGCCGAAGGAAAGCCCATCAAGAACTGCACTCTTCGCACCCGACTGGGCGAAAAGCAGGGCGAACTGGTGATCACCCGCTACGGACTCGAAGGAACCCCCGTCTACTTTGTAGGTTGCACCGGTGAAGCGTGGCTTGACTTGAAGCCGGGGGTGAGCGCCGAGGCCCTGAGCCGCCAGCTCGCGCGACCGCTTCGCGAAAATCTCTCGCCCCTGAGGCGACTCAAAAAGCTCGGCGGGCTGAGCGATGCGACCCTCGCCCTCGTGTTTCATGGCATTCCGTCCGAAAAGCGCGCCGAGGTTCACGGCAACCTCCAGCAACTGGTGGCGCACCTCAAACGCTTTCCGGTTCGGCTCGAACGACCGCGTCCGCTTGAAGAAGCCATCTCCTCATCGGGCGGCGTCACCTGGGACGAGCTGGATGATCAGCTGATGCTCAAAAAATTTCCGGGCGTGTTTCTGGCCGGTGAAATGATCGACTGGGACGCGCCGACCGGGGGGTTCTTGATTCAGGCCAGCATCGCCACCGGATTTCACGCCGGTCAGGCGAGTGTTGATGGATTCCGTTCTAATGCCCCATAGCCTGAATCAGGACGTAGGGCTGGACGATCAAGAAATGAAAATGCTGGCTCGGAGCTTCGTTCCAAGCCTCGACCTGTTCGGGAGTGGGCTTGGCGAGAAGCCCCTGCGAAAGCCACGACGAGACCTTTTCGACCACATCTTGAGAGACATGGGCGCCGGCATCCGCCAGATCGAGCTCGGGCGAAACCAGAACGATCGCCCCGCGGGCCTCATGGGGAGCAAGCCACGACCACTCCCCCTCCTGAATCGATTCACGCAGCTTCGTGGTCAGATCTTCGATGTTCATGGCTTCTCACCATACTGAATCGGGAAGATGGTATCAACGCGACACCAGATTTTTGCCAACCGCTGCCAAAAGGGCCAGAAAGAGCCAGAATGACCCCAAAGTACCGCCAAAACGACGGCACGCCGATTGCTGACACGCGTTCTCAAGAGGGGGAGAACACTCAAATGGCTCAAAACACTTCGAGAACAAACCGCTGGACGACTGCGAGACTGACTTGGCTTGTGCTTGCTGCCCTGGCCGTGGGCGGTGCATCGACCTATGCCGTGGCCACCTATCAACGAACCGTCACCCTGCGAGTGGGCGAGAGTTATACCTTCAATGATCGCCATCAGGGTTCGGTCGTCGTTCAGTGTGGAACGGGCGGGCCCGGCTATCCCGGCGGCCCTGGCCACCCCGGACGCCCCGGTCATCCCGGCGGCCCCTCCTGCTCGACGTTTGATTTCGACACCAAGTTGCAGCGCCTCGCTCAGCGGCGCGATCGCCTGATGCGCGGCGAGTGCGGCTACCGCCGTGCCGACGGCTTCATGCGCTGCGAAGGCGTGCTCGATCGCTACGAGGTGCAGTCGCAGAAGACCGCCTTCAATGGCGACCTGGCCGAACTCAAGAATCTGGTCGAACTCGGCTGCCGCACCCGAAACTGCTCGCAGCTCGATATTTCGCGCATGCTACGCGACTACGATGCCTTTCTCGGTTCGGTACAGTTCTCGCGAATCGTCTACGAACGTTACCAGTCGGTGCCATTCATCGACTTTCCGCAGCAGTACCGTCCGAACTGCTCGAGCTGGTAAGGGTTCTCAACTGGCAACCAGCCCAGGCCATGCGGTCGGGGCTGGTTGCCCTTTCTTGTTCCAACCCGTTTCCGCGATTGGCTCCCGGAAGCACCCAGTGCACCGTCGGTGGCGAGGTCAGCTCGACGATCATCCGCTGGGAGGCTCCCGAGTGCTGAGAAAAGAACGCCTCGCCGTCGATCCAGTCCGACGAGCCGGGCGCCACCGAATGCGAATCGCCCGGCGTCTCGAGCGTGTCGGCACGGGCGAGCGCAAACGGACGCAGGGCTTCGGTCAGCGGAAATCCGGCCCGGTGCACTTCGCCCCAGCGCACCCAGGGTCCGCCCTCAAGTGAAGCCAATCGGTGCCTGGCCTTCAAAAGGGCTTCTTCGGCCTCACGCCAGAACTCGGGCTTTCCTTCGACGGCTCGCGCGTAAGTCCACTGCGGATCTCCGAGAAGCTCCATCCACGCGCGAAAGAGCGCGCACTCGCGGCACTCGAGCGACGCTTCGAAGTTCCAGCCGCGAAGTCGGGCCAAAAGCTCGCCGGTTCGTTCCGAAGCCGGCATTCCCTTCAAGAGCACGGGCAGCAGAAATCGCGCATCGACGGCCTGAGTGTCGCACTGAATGCGCCGAAAAGTGTCGACCGAATGGCCTGCCGAAAGCCCGCGCTTCAAGAGCTCTTCGATTCGAAATCCGCGAAACGATTCGGTGTGATTCACGCCCACCGAATTCTTTCCATCAGCGCCCCACTGAAGCTGATTGGCGGTGGCCACCCAGCCTCGCCGGGGGTTGAGCACGTGGGGTGCCTCATCGGACGAGAGCACCTCAAACGGCCCGAGGGCCTCGGGAGCAACCACTTCGAGGGTTCCGGGCTCCCGCCACGCCCGCCGCGGCAGTCGACCAATCGCGCGGTATCCCACTTCGCCGCGAGTGTCGGCAAAGACGAAGTTCCAGCTCGGCAAGCCGACTTGCGACAGCAGGCCGTCGAACTCCCGCACGTTTCGCGCCTCACCCAGCTTCCACAGCGCCGAAAGCTCTGCGGCCTGAAGGTCAAATCCCGTCCATCGAACGACCACCGCATGGTCTTTTACGGGGGCTTCGATGGGCAGAACCGGAAGGTTCGAGTCCTCGGTGACCTCGAGGCGCTTGAAGAAAATCGGCCAGCGAATGCCCCACTTTTTGACCCAAACCACGGGCCAGATCGAACGGGTCTTCAACCGCTCACGCGGCACCAGCACTGCATCGGCCACATCGACATACGAGTTGGTCAGCCCCCAGGCCAGATGGTTTGAAGCACCGCTGGCGATCAGCGGGACCCCCGGAAGCCCCGCCCCCACCACGCGCACGCCGGGCCACGACAGTTCGAACCAATGCCAAAAGGGAGGTGACTTGAGCTGCAGGTGGGGATCATTGGCCAGAAGTGCTTTTCCGGTCTTCGAGTGGCGGGCCGACACGACCCAGTTGTTGCTACCCGAGGCCTGATCCTCGGGGGCAAACGGAAACACGGTCTGCGAGGACCGCTTCTCGGGAAAAGAAGCCTGATCCTGTCGTCGCAGGTACTCGCCCGACTTCAGAATCGGCGTCTGCCAGGGAAAGTCGCGTTCGAGAGGGTGCCCCTTGCGAGCGTGACGATCAGTTGCGATGTCCTGCTCGAAGCTGCGGCGCGTCTGGTCAAAGGCCTGAAGCAGCAGAAAAAGAACCGTATCGGAGACTTTCCAGGAATCGCGCTTTAGCCATCGGGCACCAGAGGCATTCACGCCGGCTGCGTACGCTTCGAGAAGCTCGCGGTCCTGGCCCTCGATCGTGGCCGCAAGGCGCTCGGCGCGTCGCTCGAGTTCGAGAAGTCGCAGGATGAAATCGCCCTTGAGAAAAGCAGGACCGCGATCTTCAGCCAGCCGGCCTCGCCCGGTTTGCCGCAGCACCTGCATCTGACGTCCCCGCTCGCGGGCGTGAACCAGGCCCGAACAATAGAAGGCTTCGCGCTTTGAGTCGGCGGCAACTCGCGACATCCGCCCCCCGTCGGTGATTCGACAGACCGAAGGCGACAGTTCGCCCGCCTGCAGGGGGCCGCCCGCCACCAAAACCCAGGCCACCGCCATCACCATCGCCCGCCGCGCCACGAATGGAATCATATGGCGGCACTCTACCCCT
>CAYSOA010000028.1:0-7018 GCA_964432565.1 uncultured Bacteriovorax sp. | reverse complement strand
TCGCTCACCCGCCTGACCGTTCTTTTGACCGCCGCCCTGGGCCTCAGCGCCTGCGGAAAAAACATGGGCCCCTTCGGCGTCGAGATCACGCCGAGCCAGAAGTTCGAGCTTCGTGCCACGACCGGCGAGCCCGTCACTTTTGAAGCCGGAACGCCGGTTCGCGCCGCCGCCACCTACATCGCGAAGAATCGCACCATTGAACTCGAACTGGGCGGCCAGATCGTGGCCTTCAAGAAGGCCAAGTTCGAAAAAAAGACCGGACGCCTCGTGGCACTTCCTGAAAAGACCGGGCAGGACATCGGCATCAGCGTGGCTCGTTCTCTGGTCTGCAATCCCGACTGTGAAGCCCGCGAGACCACCGTTTCACTCGAACGCTGCACCTACTACGAGCAGGAGCGCCACACGAGCTGCTACACGACTCGGTACGGACGGCTGATCTGCAGTGACAGCTGGATTTCGATTCCCCGTTCGGGTCTGCGCCGGATGGAATACGCGACCGTCACCCGAAACTACACGGTAGATGCTCGTCTCGTCGATCGCAGCTGGATCGAGCTGGCCTCGGCCGCGGGACAGTACACCGACCGCTTTCAGGAAGTGCGCGCCCTGACGGTCTGCCGCTAAGGCGGGGCGAAGCCGATTGACGCATTGCATTACTCCTGCTAGCTAACGGTTCTCAACGGAGGTATCCCATGAAGCGTTCTCAGGTTTCGAAATCCGCCCGCTGGCTCTCGACGATTCTCGGAGGGGTGCTCGCCACGCTCGGCGTCTCGAGCTCGGCCCACGCCTTTGGCAAAAAGCCGCAGCTTCCCGAAGTACGCACGGTGCCCTACGTCGACCTCAGTCGCTACCTCGGGCGCTGGTATGAGATCTCGTCGTTTCCGCAGCGGTTTGCCAAGGGCTGCACCGGAACGCGAGCCACCTACACGGCCAATGACGATGGTACGATCGGAGTGCTGAACGAGTGCTTTCTCGACTCGCTCGACGGCGAACCCAAGGTGGCCCGGGGCAAGGCCAAGGTGGTCGACACCCAGAGCAACTCGAAGCTCAAGGTGTCGTTCTTCTGGCCGTTCTACGGCGACTACTGGATCATCGATCTCGGAGAGAACTACGAGTACGCCGTGGTCGGCTCGCCCGACCGCGAGTACCTCTGGGTGCTCAGCCGCGAAACGACCCTGGACGAAACCGTCTATGCCGAGATTCTCCATCGGGTTGCCGAACAAGGCTTCGACGTCTCGCGCCTCGTGAAGATGCTTCAACCCGAAACGCTCTGATTCTATCGACTCAGTTGATTACCGAACGGTGGGCAGGATTTTCCTGCCCACCGTTTTTATTTGGCGCTTTACGGCGCTCACGGCCGCCCTCACACTGAAAAACGAATCCACAAGGATGTGCAGTTCAACCATGCAAGGAGAGCATGAAGATGATTCTTCGTCATAAGAAGGAAGCGCTCGCGAGCGCAGTGGTCCTCTCGATTCTGAGCGGACAGTCGGCATTGGCAGCAGGTTTTGAAAAATCGATTCTCTGGTCCGGAAAATACGCCGGCCAAGGCGGTGCAGCCGTTTCGTCCGCCAGCGGCGCAGAAGCCCTGTACTTCAACCCTGCCGGTCTCGCCGGTAGCGCCAACGAAGTCAGCATCAACGTTTCGCCGACGGTCTCGAAGCTGAGTGGTCCGCTTGTCAGCAATGATACCACCCTCAACAGCACCACAACGGTCTCGCCCCTCTTCGGTGCGATGGCCAACTACGGCATCAACGAGTCTCTGACCATCGGTGTGGGTGCCTACGTCGCTGGCGGGGCGAAGTCCTTGTACGAGAACCAGACCGTAGGTGCAGTAGCGAGCACCGAACTGGGTAGCGAATTGTCCGCCATGGAAGCCAGCGTCGGCATTGGCTACAAGATCATGCCGGGCCTGAGCGTCGGTGCCGCCTGGCGTGCCACCCAAGTGAATGCAGACTTCAAAGGAGCAGAAGCTACCATTGGATCGACTCTGTCTGTCTATAACTTGAAAGACCTCAAAGCGACGTCGTTTTCTGGCTTTCGCGCAGGCGTGCAATACGTAGCGGATGACAACTCCTGGGGTCTCGGAGCGTCTTATCGCTCAGCCGTAGACTTCACCGCTGAGGGATCGCTCTCGGCTAAATCTATTTTAGACGGGTCGGATGCATCCACTAGCTCAACAAGTTCTGTGAGCACCTCTCTTCCAGCACAGCTGGCAGTGGGAGGTCACTACGCCATCAACTCGGAGTGGACGACCGCTCTCGAGTACGTCTGGACCAACTACGCACAGATTGAGACCGTCGCTGTAAGTGGAACTGTAGGCGCAACGAAGATCAGTGATCTTTCCTTTAACTGGAAGAATCAGTCGAACGTTCGCGCCGGCTTCAGGTATGCGCCGTCTTCTGACTGGACCTACCGTGCCGGCTACGTCTACACCTCGCAGGTGACGAATGCGAAGTACGCTTCGGCCACCCTCACCCCTCCGGGTGCGGGTCACACCATCACGGCAGGCTTCGGGACGAACCTCGGTTCGAACCTCGAGCTGAACATCGCGGGTGAATACTCGATGACCAGCGGCGCTGGCGAAGCAGGCGGCGACGCCAACACCGGCGACTACACGCTCACCGGCTACATGCTGCACACTGGCCTGAACTACCGCTTCTAAGCGGCTCACGCCCCACGCAAAACGAAAAGGCCCGGTGGCAACACCGGGCCTTTTCTTATACTCGAAATCCATGCCCCGCATCTCGACCACTCTCAGCCTTCCGATGGACGCGCTTGTCGAAAAACCTGCCGGTGAGGCCTCCGAACTGATTCTGCTGCTGCATGGCTTTGCCGAAAGCGGCGAGCGCATTTTGCGCAAGCTGCGGCCCGCCATTCCCGAAGCGCTTCGAGCGCGAAGTATTCTGATCGCACCCAACGGCCCCTTTCCCATGCCGGTCAAGACCGATGCCGGCTATACGGCGACCTTCTCGTGGTATTTCTACGACCCGTCCACCGACGAGTACTTCATCGACATGAAGCCCGCCGTGCAGTTTCTGGCCAGCGGACTCGAGGCGCTCGGCGTGGCCCACCTGCCCAAGCGCATCATCGGCTTTTCGCAAGGAGGCTTTCTTGCCCCGATCGCTGCAGCACGGCTTTCAGAGGTACGGCAGTTTGTCGGCGTCGGTTGCGAGTACCTCGTGGATGAAATTCCGGGACGTCTGCCGAACAGCGTTCCTTACCGCGTCGATGCAGTGCACGGCTCGGCGGACGAATCGGTGAATCCCGAAAACGCCAGTGACTCGCACGAACGCCTCATCGCCACCGGAGTCGCGGGCAGCTTTTCGATGATCGGGGGCGCCACGCACCGAATCGATGACCGCATTCGCGCTGCCGTGACCGATGCGCTGAATCAGCTTTGAATTTCGTTTAAAAAATCCGTGTAGGGCAGCACTTCGACGCCATCGCGAAGCTGACGGTCAGTGCCCCGATACACCAGAACCGATCGAACCGGTTTCTTTGCGACTGACGCGAACGCCCGCAGCCCCGCCAGATCACGGGGGTCAAACCGAGTCGTGTACTTGATTTCAACCGCCCAGAGCTCCGTCCCTCGGTCGATGATCAGGTCGACTTCGCGCTTCAAGTCGTCACGAAACGAGTAGAGCTTCCAACCGTGCTGTCCGTAACTGTTGGCAGCAAAGACCTGACCGATCAGCAACTGCTCAAAGAGCTCCCCAAGCTGGCGGTCGGTGAAAACATTCTTTTGCTGTCCCAGCACGGCGTTTCGAACGCCGACATCGAAAAACAGAATTTTCTCGCGCTGCAGGGCCTTTCGACTGCCCTTGATCTCGTCAAACCCCGGAAGCCTGCGAACCAGCAGCGTATCCTCCAGCACGTCGTAATACCGACGCAGGGTTTCCTTCGGAATTTCGGAATCGGACGCCAGCTGGGTGTAGTTGATCCACTGCCCCGAACATTCGGCTGCCAGGTCGAGAAACCTCGCAAAACTTTCGACGTTCCGAACCAGCGCTTCTGCCTGAATCTCTTCGCGAAGATAGGCGTCGACATAGTTCGAAAGAAGCTCGGGCCCATAGTCGGTGAGATACACTTCGGGCAGCGTGCCGACCGTCAGGGCCCGGGTGAGATCCCAGCGCTGCGCGAGCTCGCCATAAGTCATCGGAAAAAGATCAAACCGAAAAACTCTACCGGGCAGCAGATTGACCTGACCTCGCTTGAGCTTTCGGGCCGAAGACGCGGTGAGTAGAAACCGCACCCTGGGATAAGAGTCGATCAAGGCCTGAACGGTATTGAGTGTCGCTGGAAGTCGCTGCACTTCATCAATCAGAACTCTTAGCTCCTCCTGACGGGGCTTCATCCCCAAGACCAGCGACTCCAGCAAAGAGGGGTCTTTGAGGTGGGCACGGTAGGTCGCCTCATTGGCGAAATTGATTTCGAGCGAGACTCCGAGTGACTTGAGCAGGGTGCTCTTGCCCGTCTGGCGAGGGCCGATCAGCAGAATGCTCTTGGGGGTCGTCTGAAGCTTGGCTTCGAGCAAAGCCTGCAGCGTTCGAAGTTGCATGCCCTTGAGTCTAACCGGAAGGACCATCCATCGCAATGATTTTGACCCACTCTGTGGGTCGAAATCACCACTTTCAGCCCACATCGTGGGTCAAAATCATATCACTCCGCCCAGCAGCGTCCGAGGAAGGTCACATCGACGATCTGGCCGTTTGCCGAGACGGGGTGCGCGAAAACCACGCCGTTACAGCCCCCAAACGAGTTGCTGTCGCCGTACTGGTAGCTCGTCAGCGAGCGCTCCTGCTCGGCACCCAGCACTTCGAGAAGACTCACGGCCAGCTGCTGATAGCGGCCGTCGACCGGACGGACCACCAACCCGTCGGGAATGTTGTAGGGGCCCTGCTGGGCACGCTGGATGAAAACCGTCTGCTTGATCGCCTGAACCAGTCGCTCGCCGGGCCTGAGGGTCAGCCGGGCCGAAAAAAGGTCCAAGCGATCTTCATCGGTTTCGAGCAGGTCCAGCACCTGTTCGGCTTTTTGGGGCAGAGACCCGAATCCTGGAATCCGGCTCTCCGACGAGAGCACCACTTGAGCGGCCTCGACCGAAGTGGCCGCCATCAGGACCAAAACCAGAACCCCTTGAGCTACTGAGCGCATCGACAACCTCCGAAAGGCTTTGAAATGAGCCTCAGCTACATTAATGCAATGCGTTAGTCCACAGCGTTTTCAGTCATTCCGATGACATCTTGAGCCCCCACTCCAAAACCCTCACACTGGTCAACGAGGCTGAAGGGGGCCTGACTTCATGAAACGACTGAATCGACTCTGGATCGGAGCCGCTCTCGCGGTTTCGGGCTGCGCCACAGGCAGCGGTTTTTTTGCGACGACACCGGTCGAAAATACGGCGGCCCTCGACCGGGCCGTGAACCAAGCTTTCGAAAGACTCGATGAACTCGAAGCGCGCACTCCAGGCAATCGCCTTCCCGCGTCCCAGCCTTCCGCCCCCCTGAAGGCTCGCTTCTCGAAACTTCGCGGACGCACCGAGATCCTGGTCTTTCCGAAGGTCTCGAACCGCGCCGCCATGAACGCTGAGCCGGTCGTGCAGGTTTTCGGCTCACCCATTCGTTTTGCCGCAACGGCACAGCGCCTGCTCAATTGCCGAAAGCTGCTTCAGGAGAATTCGTCCCAGTGGAATCATCGCGAAGCCTTCTCGGCAGACCTTCATCCCGAACTCGATTGCGGCATCTTCGAGATTCGCCAGATCGCCCCTCAGATCCAGGCCGGCAACCGCAAGGCGGGTGACCTGCTCTCTGCACGCACCTATCTCGACTCGAACTACCGCGCGCACGGACTCGACATCGAGATCTATCGAGCACGAAGAAAAGCCGATACGACCCACTTGAAATGGGATGAGCTCGAGCCCCTGTCCTCAGGGCTCACGCTCTTTCCGATCGACATTCCCCACGCCGACATGACGGTGACCGAAACCGCTGCGCTTCCGATTCCCAGCGACCCCTACGTTCGCTCGAAGCTGAAGAAGTTTCGCGCCTCGAGCTGCTCGCGCGCAAAACAGTACCGCTACCGCGACCTCTACGGCAACGCCAACACGGTCGCCTGGTGCGACGGAGATGCCTGGCCCACCGTAATCGACAACCCCCGATTTTTCGCCGTGACGGTGAAGAGGTAATGACCATGAAACTCCTGCTATCATCCACGCTTGTAGCCCTCTTCTCGACTTCGCTGGTTCACGCGAACGAGACCGGAAACTTTCGCATGCGGAGCCTCGATTTCGCCACGCTCTACAATCACGCCGATCGGGCCGTGCAGCCCGAGCAGATTCCGTGGGCGGGATCGTTTTTTCCCTACGGCTACGATGGCATCGCCGATACGTCGGAACAGGACCCCTCGCCTGCCGAGCGCTATGACCGCGCCTTCAACGGCGGAAGACTGCTTGCCACCAGCTGGGAAAAAGAAAATCACTCGTGCGGAAACGTCGACTCGAAATACCGGCAGGGCTGCAAGGACTGGTGGGGGCACTGCAACGCCTGGGCAGCCGCCGCCATCAAGGAAGTCGAACCGCGTTCGGAACTCCGAAAAGACGGCAAGACCTTCAGCGTCGCCGACCAGAAGGCCTATCTCACCGAGCTTTGGATGGACAGCGACTCGCTTTTTGCCGGAGAAACCGACAAGGGCACAGCGACAGGCGACTGGGTTTACGACCCTTCAAGCAGGGAAGCCAGAAAACCCCTCGATTATGGCACCGGAACGACCTACGACGCCTTCTGGGACCTCACGCCCCGCGCCTTTTTCAACATCCTGACCAACTACGTGGGCCTGATGGGCACGTCGGTGATCATCGACAAATTCGCCGGTGACCAGGTGTGGAATCACCCCATCGCGGGCTATCGCCTGCTTCCGATTCGAAAGCAGGACCGCCTCGACCCCGTCACGCGACGGGGCCGCACTCTCTACCCCGTTCTGCTTCGAATGAAGCTGTACTGGACCAACGACGGCGTTGCTG
>CAYSOA010000027.1:0-29340 GCA_964432565.1 uncultured Bacteriovorax sp. | reverse complement strand
CCCCCGCAAACCTTCTCGCGGTTCTCAATCACCACATCGAAAATCGAACGGCACTCGGGCTTGGGGTGGCGTTTTCCGCCTTTACTCAAACCGTTCGAAAGCACCAGAAGCGGCCCATAATGATCCGCCCGGGTGCGCACGGTCACAGCATTGTACTTGATGGCGAATGCCGGGCAGCGCTTTTGCAGATCCATGAAGCACGCATTTCTCTCTGTCGTGCTCTTTGAAAGATAACCCAAGTTGGAGTTCACCTTGTCACTCAAGATCCCGCAGCGCGCTCCACTCGCGAATGAGTTGTACAAAAACTGCTCGTTGATGCTCTTCTCTCGATTCCCTTTTGACTCACCCTTCGGTAGCTCACTCTGCTCGCGCAAGTCACAAATCGCCGACATCCGCTGGGTTCCCCCGGCCCCCGCGCGTGCGGTCGCGAGCTCTCGTAGAAAATGGGCAAATACCTGGTGACGCGCATGCACGCCCTCAGGGTCATCTTGAGCAGTACGCGGATACGGCCACGGGTCGAGAGTATTCGCCGATACCTGAAAAGCCCCCGCCTCTTTGGTCGGGGGAGTGTTGTTGTCACCTTTTCGGTCCTTGCCCGCCTGAAAGTTCCCACTCGACTCCCGAAGGGCGTGAGCATGCAAAAGAGCGTAGGTGGCAGCGAGATTCTCGGCCGAACCGGCTTGAGGCGAGGTTCTCAATCCCTGAAAGGGCTGCCTGGCGAGCGCATCCTTTGCCGCACTTCCCGGTGGAGCCGCCGTCACTGCCGTCACCTCCTCATGAATCGGAGCACAAAGGTCCTGGGCGAACGCCTTGGCAAAAGTCTGCGCGAATCCCGGCTCCTTGACGTACTCATAGTCTCCCTTGTTCCCGGTAAAGACTTTCTGGCAGGCGCCGTCCTTCTCGAAGGCCTCAGCCACGAGCCGGTCCAGCAGAGCTTCATCAATGGGACTGCCACTCGCAGCCACCGAACCTGCCTGAGGCTTCCCTGAAGGGGCGGCCTCGTCGCAATCAACGCAGGCCTGACTCTTCGTCGGATCCACCGCTGCACTCGCCTGCTGCTGAGTATCAGTCACCGACTCGACCGCTCGAGCGATCTCCTCACTGGGAGCACCTTGTTCGATCGACGGTCCCGCACCGGTGGCCAGCGGCGAGCGGGAGCTCTCAGGCTTCAGTCCGCTTTTCCCCGGACAAGCGGTCAGCAGCAGGGGAAGCAGCAACCATGCGCCCGAAGAGAGACGAAATATCGTAGCGAGAGACCCCAACATTCATTGTTGAGTATATTGGTCAGAATTTGAGATTGTCCAGAAATTCATCACCTCGGTCGATCGAGTCCACCCGAGCTCGCATGAAACACCGGCACCCTCGCGCCGAAAGGCCTAGGTCGGCCGCGACACACGCCCCAGATTTGCTCACGGAAGCTGCGACGCGATCGCTTCCCAGTCCTGGGGGCCCACCCACTTCGCGGCGATGCGACCCTCGCCGGTCACCCAATAGGTCTCGGGATACATGTAACTGCCATATGCCTCGGCGCTCTTCGAGTCGGGATCATGCAGAACGATCAGATTTTCGGGCAACGATGAAGGATCAGGAAGGACGGCCAGAGCCTTTTTCAGCTCCTGATCCGTCGTAATCGCCAACACGGTCCAGCCCTTTGACTGCATCCGCGACGCAAAGGCAATCACGTGCGGAAGCTCAGGCAGGCACGGAGGACACCAACTGGCCCAGAAGTGCACCAAAACCGGCTTTCCTCGAAAACCCGAAAGCTCCACCGTTCGACCTTCAATCGACTGCAACTTGACCGCTGGCGCGGCGGCCTTGCCGCCCCCCACCCCCCCAGAGTTTCGGTTGCAGCCCCCGAGGTTAGCGGCCAGCATCAAGCCCACTGTCAAAAAACCAACACCCCGCCATCGCTGCACGTTCTTCATGGTGAACAACTCCTTAACACGCCCCAAGCGGCTTCAGAGGCGGGATTGCAGCCATCCACCGAAATTCTTTATACTCGTCTCATGGGACACGCTTTGGTCCTCAACGCATCCTTCGAACCCCTCCACATCGTGTCGTGGCAACGCGCCCTGCAGCTCTTGTTTCAGGGCAAGGTCGAGGTCATCGAAGAAAGCGAGCGCGAGGTTCGCACGGTTCGCCTCACCATTCGGGTTCCCGCCGTGCTGCGACTTTTGAACTACGTCCCACTCACACGCAAGAAACAGGTCATTCGGTTTTCACGCCTGAACGTCTTCATTCGAGATCAGTACGTCTGCCAGTATTGCGGCAGCAAATTTCCCAAGGCCCAGCTCACTCTCGATCACGTCACCCCGGTGGTTCAAGGGGGAGGCAAATCGTGGGAGAACATCGTCACGGCCTGCAAGCCCTGCAACCAGCGCAAGGGCGGCCGAACCCCCGCCCAATCCTCCATGCGCCTCATCCGCAAGCCGCAGCGCCCCCTCTGGCTTCCTTCCACCCAGATACAACTGGGCGTTTCAAAAACGCCGGAACACTGGAAAATCTACCTTCAGGTGGGAGCCGAGGACCCCAGCGGCAACTTCGAGCCCCTGCTTTCCGACGACCGGCACCCTCCGCCAAAGAAACGCCACTAAGATGGCTCATTGCCCCATGGACGGCGCTCTCGCCTCGTAGGAGAATCAAGGCTCCGTGCGAAAGAATCGTGTGCCCACCGAGCAACCACCTCCAAACTCGACCTCCCGGCGCCCTCCGGCCTCGGCCGAGCTGAACCGCAATTTCGGCGACATGGTCTACGACCTGTTCTACTCGTTGCTCTGGAATCACAAGGGTGCTCGAACGCTCTATCTAGGCCTGTGGCGCGAACTGGATCGCGAAATCGGCATTCGTGGCGAGGAGTACCGCAAGTACGCTCGCGCCTGGGTTCTGCAAAGGGCCGTGCACCTCGTGCGAAACCAGCACGCCAAATGGGGGCGCGTCCTCAGCCCCGCCGAGCAGGTCATGCTGGACGCCAACCTCACCGTGCCGGCAAGACTGCGACAATTCGATTCCTACCTTCACAAACTGCCACTTTCTGATCAGATTCTGCTGCTGCTTCGAGACAAGTACGCTCTGCCGTACTCTGAGGTGGCCGCCATACTGGAAACCCCCGAAGGATCGCTGCGCGTCCAGCATCAGCAGGCTCTTCGCACCCTGGAGGAGTGGCTTTGGGACCAGATCTGAACTGCTTTGAGTGGAACAACCAGTCCTCGCACTACCTCGACGGAAGCCTTCCGCCCGAAGAACGTGCCCTCGCCGAAGAGCATCTCTCAGGCTGTTCGAATTGCCGCGAGAGGCTCCAGCACTACCGGCTGATTCTCGAGTCGCTGCGAGGCCTTCGCCGCGTTTCGACTCCGGATGACCTTCAATCCGAACTCGAAACCCAGGCACCGCGGCTGGCACTCAACTCGGGGTCCTCCCTCGTAAAAATCTGGAAGGCCTCCTTGCAATCGCCACTGAAGTCTCCCCGAACCGTCGGCGTGCTGGTCGTTCTTGCCGTCGGCCTCGGTCTTTTGGCGGCTCTTCCGAAAATTCGCGCCTTCTACGAGTCGAGGCTCGAACGTCAGCTCGACGCCAATAATTTTGATGAGCTTCCACTCTCAGACGGCGAACTGGTGGCGTCATCGGGCGGGGCTCCAGAGGATTCGGTGGACGACTTTGCCAGCGAGTACGACGACCCGGAGCCGGCCCAGGGGGAACTTTCGGAGGCTGCATGGAAGGGCGAGAAAGGTTCTCGCAGTGCCAGACCGGACGTATGGAGATTCATCCTGCGCACCGACAGCCCCCAGGATTTGCGAGCGCCGGTTCATCGCGCCATCGAAGGAGCGGGCACCCTGCCCGGCTCGAAGTTCGCCAACGGTTTCGTCGCCCCCGGCGGCGTGCAATTTGACGTATTGATTCCTCAGGCGGCGGTCGAACCCCTTCGTCAGGAACTCTCCAACATCCTCGAACAGCGCTCCCGCGAAACCGAACAGGACCTGCGGGGAAGCTCAAGCGGCCCCTATCCCACCAGCCCGTTTACCTGGTATCGAAACCGCTCCAAGCGCCCTCTACCAGCTGGCGCTGCCCGAGTGATCGTCTGGCTCTCGCTGATCTGAAGGCCGCCAGCGTGCGACCTTGCGCCGCTGGCAGACCATTCCTCTCTTACCGCCCTCTTCACGAGGAATTGCCCCGCTTGAGTTGCTTCGCAGCTTTGCGAAACTCGTCGATCTGACTTTGAAACTCCGCCCCCACGGCGGCGCCTTGGGCAGCGGAGGCAGACGCACGACCCGCACCGCCCGCCGAAGAAGGCCCGGCTCCAGTCTGCTGCCCCAGCAGCGTCACATGATCCACCATCACCCCTGACCCTCGCTGGCCCACCTTCTTCTCAATGGCGCCCACCAGCTCCTGCTGAGCCTCCCTGAAGGCTTGCTTGGCTTCAGGATTGGCTCCTCGATCGTCCTCAGCGAGAAACTCCAAAGGAAACTCCCTAAAGTGATCCTGCCTGCGACCTCCGCATTCCCTCACAGCTGCGCGATATTTCGCCTCGTCAACTCTGGGCTTGCCCTGCGAATCGGTCACAATGCGGGGAAGAAGCTCGCCCGTCGGATGTGTGGGATAGCGCTCTTCGAGTCGGATCTCCACAAACTCATCCCGGGCAGGACACCGAGGAAAGTTCTCCCACCACCGGGCCAGGTCGTCGTCCTCGCCCGCCTGGGCGTGAGCCCCCACAGCAGCTTTGCGCTGGTTTAGAGCGCGACGCGCCAGCTGACCGAGCTTTTTGACGACTGGGTCAATAGCCTCAAAACTCGGCAAGAACGGAAAGTCCGGATAAATCACCGGCTTGTTCAAAATCGAGCGATCCTTCAAAATCCTCGCTGCATTCGAAGGCGGACTCACGGCGCGCCCCGATGCCACCACGGGAGCACCGCCATCGGCGAGCTCCCCCATTCGCTCGTAGTTCTTGATCAAAGCCCCTCGGATCATTTCGAGCGACCGCGCTACCGCCTCGAGGTATTCTCCCAGACAACGATCCTGATCTTCGCCCCAAGAGTCACTGATCACCACCTTCGGCCGGAGCGACCGACAAAACGGACCAAGGTTGCGGCGCAAAACCTGGGTAGCCCCACTTTGCTCACTCGAGTCACCCGAGCTGCCCTGACCCCTCGCCCGACCTCCGGCCTCGATCAATCGTCCAGCCAAATTGCCCATATAACTCGCCTGAAGCGTCAAGACGTCGTTGGCCTTGGTATAGAGGCAGTAGTGGCCACAGCCCCCGAGCGCACCAGGAACAGACTGCCCATTCGGCCCGCCGCTCCCCAAAACCCCCCTCGGAAGGGCCTGGTCGGGCCTGCCCAACTGGCGACTCCCCAAGGCGTGACCGCTCTCCTGCCATGCCTGATCGACGAGATCTGCTGTCCCATCGGCGGCCCGATCGGAGGCCCGCTCAGAAGCGACCGAGTCCTTAACCCCCAAGCCGGCACCCACCATCAGGATCGAACCCAACACCCCGATCGCTACCCAATCCCCCCGGAACCGCGCCCAGCGAGCCCTCCAAGAACGCCTCCCGAAAACCCGACTCCAGCCTGGCGACAATGGTCTCAGCACCCCTCTAGACTACCAAACTCCACACAACGAACCTACAGAACACGAAAAAGCCGGGAAGGGGCGTTCTGCCCCAACCCGGCCATTTTCTTGAACAGCAGACTCTTCCGTCTCGTCGCCCTCAGGCGAGAGGATCAGGCGTCAGACTTTGCAGCCTTGGCCTTCGCAGGAGCCTTGCGCGCCGTGGCGGTCTTCTTCGCCTTCGGGGCCTTCTCTACCTTGGCCTCGGTCGCTTTTGCGGCCGACTTCGTCCTCGACTTTCCGGCGAACACCTTGCGAATGCGGGCCAAAGGATCCTTGGCTCCCTGATCGGCATCCGAAGCCTTCTTCTCAGCCTTCGGGCCTTTGGCCTTCTTGCCACGCAGAATCTCAGGATGATCGACCAGCTCCAGCACCGCCATCTCGGCGGCATCGCCCCAACGGCGCTCAGCCATCTTCAGCACGCGGGTGTAGCCACCTGCACGAGCCTTGTAACGCTCGGCCAAAGTGTCGAACAGCTTCTTTACCACAGCTGCATCGCGAGTCCGGTCGAAGGCCAACCGGCGCGAGGCATCATTGCCCTTCTTAGCCAGCGTAATCAGGCGATCCACGACGCGACGAACTTCCTTCGCCTTCTGCACCGTGGTTACCACCTGCTCCTGCAGGATCACCGAATTCGCCATGTTGCGAAACATCGCCTTCCGGTGCGAGGTATTTCGGCCAAACTTCCGACCGTCAACTGAGTGTCTCATAAATCACCTTCTCCAAACTGCTCTCTACGAATTAATCTTCCAAGTCATCCAGGGATTCGTCGTCCTCAGCTCCCGGACGGTCACCCATCATACGACTCTCATCCACTTCGGAGTCTGCGGCCTTGGCCGGTGTGGCCGGAGCCACGAATCCATCCAGCTTCATTCCGAGGCTCAGGCCCATCTCAGAGAGGATGTCTTTGATCTCATTGAGCGACTTGCGACCAAAGTTCTTGGTCTTGAGCATCTCGGCTTCCGTCTTTTGAACCAGCTCATGAATGTACTTGATGTTGGCATTCTGCAGACAGTTCGCCGAACGAACCGAAAGCTCGAGCTCTTCCACCGAGCGATACAGGTTCGGGTTGAACTGACTGGTCGCCTCTTCCTTTGCCTCAGCAACCGGCTCAGGCTCCTCTTCGAAATTCAAGAACACCGAGAGCTGATCCTTCAGAATCTTCGAGCCCAGGGCGACTGCATCCTCAGGCTTCACGGATCCGTCGGTCCAGACTTCGAAAGTCAGCTTATCGTAGTCCGTACGCTGACCCACACGGCTCTGGGTCACCGCATAGTTCACACGGCGAATCGGCGAGAAAAAGCTATCGACCGCAATCCACCCAATGCCCATGTCATCGGTCTTATTGTTCTCGGCAGCCTGATAACCTCGGCCTCGAGCCACCTTGATCTCAGCACGAATCTTTCCACCCTTGCCCAAGGTTGCGATGTGCTGCTCCGGGTTCAACACATCCACCTGCTCGCTGACGATGATGTCGGCAGCAGTGACCACTCCGGGCCCACTCTTCTCAATCACCACCGTGGCAGATTCGGAGTGCAGCTGAAAGCGCACTTCCTTGAGATTCAGGATAATCTCGGAGACATCTTCACTGACGTCCGGAATCGCTGCAAACTCGTGCACGACTCCCTCAATGTTCACCGCCACCACGGCGGCGCCCTGAAGAGAGGACAGCATCACACGACGCAGAGAGTTCCCCAACGTCAGTCCGTAGCCCCGCTCCAACGGCTTCGCAACAAACTTGCCATAGGAATCGCTGAGCGACTCCTTGTCGACATCCAAGGCCTTCGGACGAATCAGATCACGCCAATTCTTTTCAATCATTTCAGAGTCTCCTACTGCCTCTCGTAGCACCATTCCAGAGCAACCATGCGAGGCAAGTTGATGGACCCATCCTGGATCCAGCGGAATCCCGCGATTCAGTTTTTGATAACCTTATTGAACCCGAATTACTTCGAGTACAACTCGACCACCATCCGCTCTTCCATCGGAGCGGTGATGTCATCACGCGACGGAATATCGCGCACGCGAACCTTCTGGGCCGCGGCATCGAGCTCCAGCCATTGCGGGATCTCCCGGCGCTTCACGGCTTCAAGCGATGCTGCAATTCGCGTCACACCCTTGCTGGTCTGGTGCACTTCAACCACATCACCCTTGCCGATCAGATAAGACGGGATGTTGACCTTCTTACCATTCACCACAAAGTGGCCGTGACGAACGAGCTGACGGGCCTCAGTGCGGGAATTTCCAAACCCAGCACGATAAGCCACGTTATCCAGTCGGCGCTCGAGCATCGACAAGAGGTTCGATCCCGTGATGCCCTTCGCGCGCTCGGCGCGATCGAAAACGCTCCGGAATTGACGCTCCAGCAGACCGTAGATTCGCTTGATCTTCTGCTTCTCACGAAGTTGGAGGCCATACTCCGAGAACTTAATACGACCCTGACCATGTTGACCCGGCGGATAACCGCGGCGCTCAATGGCGCACTTATCAGTCATGCAGCGGTCCCCCTTCAGGAACAGCTTCTGGTTCTCACGACGGCAAAGACGACAAACACTACCAATATAACGAGCCATGACTTAAACCCTTCTACGCTTCGGAGGACGGCAACCATTGTGCGGAATCGGAGTGACGTCTTCGATGTAAGTCACCCGCAGACCCACGGAAGCGAGCGCACGAAGTGAACTCTCACGACCGGCACCAGGTCCACTCACGAACACCTGAACCGAACGCATTCCATTTTCGACAGCCTTTCGTCCCGCCTCTTCGGCAGCCACCTGGGCAGCAAATGGGGTATTCTTACGGGAACCGCGAAACCCCTTCGCACCAGCGGTCGACCATGCGATCGCATTTCCCATCGCATCGGTGATCGTCACAATGGTGTTATTGAAGGAAGAGAGCACGTGAACGCAACCATTGGCCACGTTCTTCTTGCCCTTCTTGACTCGCTTCGCAGCAACCTCAGGGGCGGCTGCTGCTTCTTTTTTCTCAACTTTTTGCTCGGTCATATGCGCCTTACTCCAGATACTACTTCATCGCCTTGACGGACTTCTTACCGGCAATTGCCACCGCCGGCCCCTTACGCGTACGGGCGTTCGAGTGCGTGCGTTGTCCGCGCACTGGAAGTCCCTTACGGTGACGGATACCTCTGTAGCAGCTCAGATCAACCAAGCGCTTGATATTCAAGCTGGTCTCACGGCGCAGATCGCCCTCAACCTTGTGGGCGCGATCGATGATTTCACGGATCTTGGCAACTTCGGCCTCCGAGAGAACATCCGTCTTCTTATTCAAGTCAATCTTGGCCTCGGCCAGGATCTTCCGAGAGGTCGCACGACCAATCCCGAAGATATAGGTCAACGCAACTTCCATTCTCTTATTTCTGGGCAAGTCAACGCCCGCAATACGAGCCACTTACTACCTTCCTTTCAACGATTCCAATCAACCCTGACGCTGCTTGTGGCGCGGATTCTTGCAAATCACCCGAACCACGCCCTCACGCCTGATTACCTTGCACTTGTCACAAATCTTCTTTACGGATGCACGTACCTTCATAAAATCTCCGCTACCTCTGTCTCACGCCCACCTACTTCACGCGGAACGTAATTCGTCCACGCGTCAGATCGTAAGGCGACATCTCCACCGTCACCTTGTCGCCCGGAAGGATCTTAATGTAATGCATTCGCATCTTGCCCGAGATATGGGCGAGTATCTTATGCCCATTTGGCAATTCCACCCGAAACATCGCGTTCGGCAGTGGCTCAATCACCGTTCCTTCGACCTGAATTGCATCATCCTTCGGCATCCGAGACCTGCCCCAAAACTTGTTCAAAAAAAACAAAAAAAATCGCGCAAGGCACGATTACCTAACGGTCAATATCCTTGGACCTTCTGAAGTGATGGCCACTGTGTGCTCAAAGTGAGCCGATAGGGACCGGTCTGCAGTCACTGCAGTCCATCCGTCCGACAAAACTCGAACTTCATGGCTACCAGCATTGATCATCGGCTCAATCGCCAGAACCATGCCTTCCTTCAACGCCAGCCCCTTCCCACGGGGACCGAAATTCGGCACCTGCGGTTCTTCATGAAGAGCCTTCCCAATTCCGTGGCCGACGAACTCCCGTACCACGCTGTATCCGAAGCCTTCAACATAATTCTGAATGGCATGCCCGATATCAAAAAGCCGATTCCCAATAAGGACTTGCTCTATCCCCTTTCGGAGGGACTCCTGGGTGACTTCCATCAACCTATTAGCCTCGGCCGAGACCTCACCAACACCAACGGTTCGGGCTGAATCACCAAACCAACCCTCGCGGATGACCCCGAAATCCATCCCAACAATGTCGCCTGCCCGAAGAAGACGCTTTAGCGAGGGAATTCCGTGAACAACCTCGTCATTGACCGAGATACAGACACAAGCTGGAAAGCCGTGGTACCCCTTGAAGGCCGGCTTCACACCCAACTCTTTGCAGCGGGACTCCGCATAACGGTCAAGTTCGCCCGTAGACATCCCTGGCTCCACCATTTCGCAGAGCTCGTGAAGGATGGTGCCGACAACCTGACCAGCACGCCTCATCAGATCAATCTCGCGGGGCGACTTTAAGGTAATCACGCTGGTCGTTCCTGCAGAAGCATCCGATCCAGGTCCCGAAAGACATGATCCGGCGACCGAGTCGCATCCACTGTTCGCAAAACAGACCGCTCCCCATAGTACTCCACCAAGGGGGCAGTCTGATCGTGATAGACCGACAATCGATTCAAAATGACCGCCTCGCGATCATCGTCGCGCTGGACCAGCGAACTGCCACACTGATCACAAATGCCCTCCTTCTGAGAGGGCATCGCGACCAGGTGATACATTGCACCACAATTCAGACAGGTCCTGCGCCCCGCCAACCGCGTCACCAACTCCTGGTCAGCGATCTCAAAAAGAACCGCATGGGAAATCTTGAGTCCACGGCCAGTAAGTAGACTATCTAGCGCAACAGCCTGGGGAATGGTTCGGGGAAACCCATCCAGAAGGAATCCACCGCGGCAATCCGGCTTCTCAATCCTCTCCCGGATTAGACCAATGACCACATCATCTGGCACCAAAGCGCCACGACTCATGAAACTCTCAGCGAGAAGTCCAAGCTCGGTTCTTGCGGTAATTGCCGACCTCAACATATCCCCCGTCGACAACTGAGGAACACCCAGCGTCTGCGAGAAGCGCTTCGCTTGTGTGCCCTTTCCGGATCCCGGTGGCCCAAGAAATACCGCAATCATGTGTAGGCAGACCTCCCGCGCACGCGGGTGTGCTTCATGAAGCCCTCGTAGTTCCTCGAGAGCATGAACGTCTCAATTTGGGCAACCGTATCCATCGCAACCCCGACCAGAATCAACACGCTGGTGCCACCAAAATAGAAAGGAACATTCAGTGCCTGTGACAGAAGCGAAGGCAACACGCAGATCACGGAAATATATACCGCCCCACCAAGCGTCACTCTGGAGAGAACATAATCGATGTATTCAGCCGTAGCCTGCCCTGGCCGAATTCCAGGAATAAATCCGCCATACTTCTTTAGGTTCTCCGAAACGTCATCAGTTTTGAACGTTACCGCGGTGTAAAAATACGCAAAGAATACGATCAGACCCACAAACAAGACGTCATAAAGCATTCCCCCGGGCTGCAACTGACTAGTCAAGGACTGCATCCAGCCCACAGGGAAGACCGTCGCAATCGTTGCCGGAAACATCAGAAGTGACGAAGCAAAGATAGGTGGAATGACGCCTGATGAGTTCACCTTCAACGGCAGATGGGTATTCTGGCCCCCGTACACTTTGCGTCCCACGACACGCTTGGCATACTGGACAGGAATCCTACGTGCTCCCCGCTCAACAAAAATAATCACAAAGAATGTGGCAAGAATGACAAGGCCGATCAAAAGAACCCGAAGAAAGGGAAGCTCTCCAGACCGGTAGAGAGCAAGCGTACTACCGAGCCCAGACGGAATGCCTGCAGCAATCCCGGCAAAAATAATCAGGGACATCCCATTACCAATCCCTCGCTCCGACATCTGCTCACCAAGCCACATCAAGAACAGCGTGCCGGACGTGAGTGTCAAGATCGTGAAGAGCTCAAATGACAGGCCGGGGTTCAGCACTACCGGCGGATTCGTGTGCTCCAAACCCTTTGCGATTCCGAAGCCCTGAACCAGGCAAAGCAGCACTGTTCCATAGCGGGTGTACTGAGTGATCTTTTTTCGTCCCTGATCCCCTTCCTTCTGCAGGTCGTGGAAGTGTGGCACCACCACGGTGAGGAGCTGGAAAATAATCGAGGAACTGATGTAGGGCATCACCCCAAGAGCAAAGATACTGAATCTCTCGAGGGCACCGCCACTGAACAGATTAAACCACCCGAAGATGGTCCCCTTCATATTGGCGAAAACCTGCTCGAGCGCCGCACCGTCCACGCCAGGCGTGGGCACATGTACCCCGATCCGATAGACCGCGAGTGTCACAAGAACAAAAAGAATCCGCTTGCGCAGTTCAGGAATTTTGACGATGCCTTCAGCTCCAGCCATGGTTCAGTCTCGCCTCCAAAGAAAAACGCCCCCGTTCAATACCCATTGAAGAGGGGCGTAAGTTCTCACGATTTATTCGAGAGGGATCGAGTCACGCCGACACCACACCCCTCTTCAGCACCCTCACTTCTTCGCCTTGGTATTGCGGGGCTGTGCACCCGGAATCGGCAACAACTCAATAGACCCGCCAGCGGCCTTGATCTTCTCCTGAGCTGACGCAGAGACACGATGGGCCCTAACGTGAACAGCTCGCTCGATGAGCCCGGTACCCAGAATCGTCAGACGATCAAACCTTCCCTTGACCAAATTCTGAGCAACCAATACCTCAAGCGAAACATCAGCCAAAGACAGCTTGTTCAGGTCAGAAAGATTCAAAACACACTGCGTGCGCCGGTTTGTGTTCGTAAAACCGCGCTTCGGAATTCGACGATAAAGGGGCATCTGCCCGCCTTCAAAACCGGGGCGAACACTACCGCCCGACCTTGCCAACTGACCCTTGTCGCCCTTACCGGAAGTCATCCCGTGGCCAGAGCCAGCACCACGCCCCAAGCGCTTCTTGCGGTGAGTCGCACCTGGATGCTTCTTAATGGTATTCAACTGCAACATAAAAAACTCCTTGAAACTCGGCGTGTCGTTATCGGGCTTCGGAAACCACTTCAACCAGATGAAGAACCTTCTTGATCATTCCGCGTACAGCCGGGGTATTCTCCAGCGTCCGAACCTGTTCCCGATTCTTCAAGCCGAGACCGTTCACCGTCGCCCGCTGCCCCGGTGGGCAGGCAATCAGTCCCCGCTTCAGGCGGATGGTGATGGTTCTCTTCGAGACCACGGAACCCTTGCTGTCACTTTTTGCTTTCGTAGCCATATTCACTCACCTACACCCTAAAGAATCTCGGCAACGGTCTTTCCGCGGCCTTCGGCAATCTGCTCAAAAGTGCGAAGTCCCTTCAGCCCTTCCAAAGTGGCACGAACCACATTGTGCGGATTATCACGGCGAATCGACTTGGTCAGGATATTCTTGACCCCGGCCACCTCAAGAATGGCACGCACAGAGGAGCTCGCAATAATTCCGGTCCCTTCTGGGGCAGGCTTCATGAGAACACGACTTGCGCCGAAATGCCCCAAAACCTCGTGGGGAATCGACGTCCCGTCCAAAGGAACCTTAATCAGGTTCTTCTTGGCCTGCTTGCCCGCCTTCTTGATCGCCTCAGGAACCTCTCCGGCCTTCCCGAGACCCACGCCAACCTGGCCCTTGCGGTCGCCAACAACAACGATCGCCGCAAAGCTGAACCGGCGGCCGCCCTTAACGACCTTCGCACAGCGGTTGATATGGATCACACGATCCTCAAACTCGGTTTCTTCCTGTTGAAAGGAACGATTCTGCATCCCGACACTCATCTCGGTATCTCCTCAGCCCTTAGAATTTCAGTCCTGCTTCACGAGCAGCGTCGGCAAGCGCCTTGATGCGACCGTGATACAAATAGCCACCACGATCAAACACCACCTGATCGATGCTCTTCGCCAAGGCACGTTTCGCCACTGCCGCCCCAACCGACTTGGCACCCTCAACGCCTCCAGTGGACTGAGCCTCAAGCTCACTCTCACGCGTCGAAGCAGCCACGAGCGTTACCGCCCGCACATCGTCGATCAACTGCGCCTCAATATGGCGATTAGAGCGAAAGACCACCAGACGCGGACGCTCCGCCGTACCCGAAAGAACGGACCGAATCCGCTTCTTTCGCTTGAATCGTACCACCAGCTTATTGTCGGTTTGCCGACGAATCTTCTTAGCCATGAATCACAACCTCTTACTTCGATCCGGCAGCCTTGCCCTGCTTGCGGATAATCTGCTCATTCGAATACTTCACACCTTTTCCCTGATAGGGCTCAGGCTCCTTGAAAGAGCGAATCTTCGCGGCGACCATTCCAACGAGGATCTTGTCGGCCCCAGTGATCACCAAGTGAGTATTGTTCTCCACCTTGGCCGAAATACCGGCCGGAAGCTCATACTCCACGGGATGCGAGTAACCGAGGGTCAGCGTCAGCTGATTACCCTTTACTGCGGCTCGATAACCAACGCCCACCACATCCAGCTCACGAGTAAACCCAACCGAAACCCCGTGCACCATGTTATTGACGAGACTTCGGGTAAGGCCGTGCAATGCAGCGGCATTTTCAGCCAACTTCTCGTCTCGTGTCACAACGATCTGTGAAGCATCCAGCTGAACTGCGACACCAGTGGGAACCTTCGTCGAGAGCTTGCCCTTCGGCCCCTCGGCATGAACCCAGCCATCCTTAACTTCCACCTTGACGCCCTGAGGAACCCTAACAGGGGCTTTTCCGACGCGTGACATAAATCACCACACCTCACAAAGAACTTCGCCACCAACCTTCTGCGCACGGGCCTTCTGCCCGGTCAGAACACCCTTGGAGGTCGAAACGATCGAAATCCCCGCACCACTCAATGGACGAGGCATTTCCTGGTAACCGCAGTAGCGCCTCAGGCCCGGCCGACTCAGACGACGTAGCCCCTGAATCACGCTCGCGCCATGGTCCGTATACTTCAGGAAGACCTTGATCATCGGACGGCCGTCCTCCCGGACGAGACGAAAGTTCCGAATATAGCCCTCTTCCTTCAGCACTCGAACAACGTTTGCCTTCAGGCGCGATGCCGGAATCTCAACCTTTTCGTGTTTCTCACGGGTTGCATTCCTAATGCGGGTCAACAAATCTGCAACAGGATCAGTCATGCTCATACGAAGGTCCTCAATTACCAGCTCGACTTCGTGACACCGGGAAGCTGACCCTTCAGAGCCAGACCACGGAAGCAAAGGCGACACATATTGAACTTCCTCATGTAGGCACGAGGACGTCCGCACAACGGACAACGATTACGATGCCGCGTACTGAACTTGGGTTTCTTGGTCAATTTTTCGAGTTTCGCTTTAGTAGACAAAGTTCATCTCCTCTTCTGCGCTCGAATCACTTACGGAAAGGCATGCCCATCTCGGCCAACAGGGCCCTGGCATGTTCGTTCGTGGTCGCCGTTGTGTGGATGGTAACGGTCATTCCGCGAACCTTCTCCACCTTGTCATAGTTAATCTCAGGAAAAATGATCTGCTCACGAACCCCCAGAGAGTAGTTGCCCCTTCCATCGAAGGACTTCGGGTTCACCCCCTTGAAATCGCGAACACGCGGGAGCGCAACGTTCATGAGCCGATCCAAAAATTCATACATTCGGGCGCGACGCAACGTAACCATCACGCCAACTGCATTGCCCTCGCGGACCTTGAAAGTAGCAATCGCCTTCCGGGCGCGAGTCAGAACGGGCTTCTGTCCCGTGATCGTCATGATCTCGTCAAATGCGCCATCAAGCACCTTGGGATTTCCCACGGCCTCTTTAACCGCACAGTTCACAGTGACCTTCAGCAGCCTGGGCACCTGCATCGAATTCTTGAACTGGAACTGCCCCTGAAGACTGGGAACAATCTTCTCTTGGTACATCCGCTCCAATCGCGGGGTCTTCGACGGCGACACCTTGGTCTCACCAGCAGCGGCAATTCGAACTGAGCCTGCCGCAGCATCCTTCTTTCGGCTCTTACCCTTGGCAGAATCGGCCGACTTCTTAGCTGCCTTTTCTGACTTCACATTTTGCTCTGACACTATTTACTCCTTCTGTCCGAATTCACGTTCGGTCATCCAACCAGGCTTACGCCCGATCGGGTGAGGCACCGCAACGCTTACAGACCCGAATTTTTGACTTTCCTTCATCCGCCTTTACCCCGTGCCGGGTGCCCTTCTCGCACTTGGCACAAAGCAGAAGAACATTCGAGATATTGATGGGGAGCTCCTTCTCCAGAATCCCTCCCTGTGGATTCTGAGCTGAAGGCTTTACGTGGCGCTTCACCACGTTAAGCTTCTCAAGGGTCACTCGTCCGGTCTTCGGGTGAACACGAAGAACCTTTGCAGTCTTGCCCTTTTCCTTACCCGCTATTACCTGAACCTGGTCGTCCTTGCGGACGTGAAATGTTTTTCGAGCAGCGTTCATCATGACTTCCAACCTCACAGTACTTCAGGAGCCAGAGAGACAATCTTCGTGAAAGCCTTCGCACGAAGCTCGCGGGCCACTGGGCCAAAAATTCGGGTTCCAATCGGCTCATTCTGCGCATTGATCAGCACTGCAGAATTCGTATCAAACCGAATGTAGGTACCATCCCCACGGTTGATCTCTTTCCTTGTACGAACGATGACAGCCTTGAGGACCTGCCCCTTCTTTACCTTGGAGTTCGGGGTAGCCTCCTTAACAGAGACAACGATCACATCTCCAACACGCGCATACCGGCGACGGGTTCCCCCAAGCACCTTAATGCACATCAATGACCGCGCCCCGGTGTTGTCGGCCACATCCAAACGTGTTCTCATCTGAATCATAAAAAAATCTCCTCAACGTCGGATCAGACGCCAATCTCCAACGTCGCCGCCGAACGACGAACGATTTCCTTCAGTGCCCAGCGCTTGTCTCGGCTCAAGGGGCGCGACTCCACGATACGAACTTGGTCACCCACCTTGGCGGCGTTCGCCTCGTCGTGAGCCTTGAACTTCACTGAACGAGTAACGTACTTCATGTACAGACCATGTCGGACGCGGCGATCCACCTTCACGACGATGGTCTTATCCATCTTGTCACTCATCACCGTTCCAATCAGAACACGCCGATGCTGCTTGGCGGGAGCATCAAGACCTCCAGTCGCCTCAACGGAGACTGGAGCTGCCTTCGTGCGGGTCGCAGCCGGCTTCTTGGCGACTTTAGTACTGCTGGTTTCCTTCTTCGTAGCCATCTTGCCTTCCCTCTATCTTACTTCTGAGCAGCCTGAAGCTGGCTCAGCCTGGTCTTCAGTCGAGCCAGGCTCTTTCTCGCCAGCCAAACTGCGCCCGTGTTCTTCAACTGCCCCGTAGCTTTCTGCATACGGGACTGGAACAGAAGCCCTTCAGTCTCACGAACCTTCGCTAGAACTTCTTCCTTCGAAAGCTGCTGCACTTCCTTAAACTGCTTGTTCGACACAACGACTCCCTTTCACTCGATCACGAGGCCTTGGCAGCCTTCGCCGCCTTTGCCGCAGCCGCGTCTGCCTTCTTCTTTGCCTTTGCCTGCACAGCCAACGCCTCCGAGGCCTTGCTGATCGCCTTACACTTCACTGGCAGCTTGTTGTTCGCCAGCTGCAAAGCCTTGAAAGCTTCAGCCTGCGTAATCCCGCCCATTTCGAAAATGATACGGCCAGGCTTGAGCACCGCTGCCCACTCTTCAACGTTACCTTTCCCGGAACCCATTCGAGTTTCAGCGGCCTTCTTGGTAATCGGCTTGTGCGGGAACACACGGATCCAGATCTGGCCTCCGCGCTTCACGGATCGCGTCATCGCGATACGCGCCGCCTCGATCTGCCGAGCATTGATCCGACCACACTCAGAGGCCTGAAGTCCGAACTCGCCGAAAAAGAGGCTTCCTCCACGATCGGCGGTGCCTCGCATCTTTCCTTTTTGCTGCTTGCGCCACTTGACGCGCTTGGGTGCCAACATGTCGCTACTCCTTAGGCTTCCTGTGCTGCCTTCTTGGCATCCACCGCAGCCTGCTTTTTCAGCGTCTGGGTTTCGCCGTTATAGACCCAAGCCTTAACACCAATCTTCCCGTAGGTCGTTCGTGCCTCGGCAGTCCCGTAATCAATGTTCGCCCGCAGGGTATGGAGGGGAACACTGTCCTCGCTGTACCACTCGGTTCGGGCAATCTCAGCCCCGCCAAGTCGACCGGAAACCCGAATCTTGATTCCCTTGACTCCCTGCTTGAACGCAGCCGTCATGCACTTCTTCATGGCTCGGCGGAACGCGACGCGCTTCTCCAGCTGAGCGGCGACGTTCTCGGCAATCAAAGTCGCGTTGGCTTCAGGCTTCTTCACCTCAACGATATTGAGCAGAATCTCATTCTTGGAGAGCCTCTGCACGTCAGCCTTCAGGGTTTCAACTCCCGAACCCTTCTTACCGATCACAATACCTGGCCGCGCCGTGTGAACATTGATCTTCACCTTGTTGGCAGCGCGCTCGATCTCAACGCGAGCAATCCCCGCGCCGAAGAGTTTTTCCTTGATGTACTCTCGCAGCTTGATGTCCTCGTGCAAGAGAGCAGCATAGTCCCGCTTAGCGAACCAACGGCTGTCCCATGTGCGGGTTACCCCGAGCCGGAAACCGATTGGATTAACTTTTTGACCCATTTCGAATCCCTTTCCTCAATTACCGGTGACCCAGAACCACAGAAACGTGGCTGGTCTTCTTGTTAATCCGGAACGCAGAACCTTTGGCACGAGGTCGAAAACGCTTGAGCGTTGGACCCTGGCCGACCAGAATCGTCTTCACGAAAAGGCTGTCGGGATCCGACAACCCCTTCTGATCCGCGTTAGCCACCGCACTCTTCAAAAGAGTACTAAGAACCCCTGCGGTTCTCTTCCTCGGAGAGAACCGCAGATAGTTCAGGGCCTCATTGATCCCCTTACCGCGAACCTCATCCGCGAGAAGCCCCATCTTTCGAGGGGTAATCCGCACAAAACTCACCTTTGCCTTGACGTCCATGAGTACGACCTTCCTTCTTACTTCTTCGCGTCGGCGCCAGCCTTCTTATCAGCCGGCGTGTGGCCATGGTAGGTCCGGGTAGGAGCAAATTCCCCCATCTTGTGACCCACCATATTCTCGGTGACATAGACCGGAACAAACTTCTTTCCGTTATGGACAGCAAAAGTGAGCCCAACGAAATCTGGCAGCACCGTCGAGCGCCGCGACCAGGTCTTGATCACTTTCCGGTCTTGAGTCTTACGAGCCTCTTCAACCTTCTTGACGAGAGAATCGTCGCAGAACGGGCCTTTTTTAATTGAACGAGCCACGGTTCATTCTCCTTATTTGCGGCGCTTGACGATAAAAGCGTCAGTACGCTTGTTACTACGAGTCTTGTAACCCTTGGTTGGTATGCCCCACGGGGTGCGCGGATGCCCACCACCCGACGACTTCCCTTCGCCACCACCATGCGGATGGTCGATCGGATTCATCGAGACGCCTCGGTTGGTCGGGCGCACACCCAACCAGCGGGCGCGGCCGGCCTTGCCGATCTTCATGTTCTCATGCTCCTGATTGGAGAGCTGACCAATCGATGCGCAGCAATTCGAGTGAATCAGCCGCATTTCGCCACTAGGCATTTTGACCTGACAGTACTCGCCCTCTTTCGCCATCAATTGCGCAAAATTACCAGCGGAACGCGCGAGGCGCCCCCCCCTGCTGGGCTCGACTTCGATGTTATGAATAATCGTACCGACCGGGATGGCAGAAAGCCGGAGATTGTTTCCTGGCTTGATGTCTGCCGAATCACTCGCCAGAACGGCGTCGCCAACATTCAGGCCTAGAGGCGCCAGAATGTACCGTTTCTCTCCATCCGCGTAATTCAGGAGGGCGATGTAAGCAGTCCGATTTGGGTCATACTCCAGAGACGCGACGACGGCGGGAATCTCACGCTTGTCGCGCAGAAAATCGACCAAGCGGTATTTGCGCTTATGCCCACCACCGATGTGTCGGACCGTTGTCCGACCCGTCGTATTCCGTCCCCCACTCTTACTCAGAGCCGAAAAAAGGCTGCGTGGCTTCTTCGGCTGATCCTTCTTCGGGGTCAGAACCGAAAAATCCGCGCTAGTCTTATATCGCAGCGACGGAGTAATTGGCTTGAATGTCTTGACAGCCATGAGTCTCTCCTTACCTTTCCCGCTTACTGAGCCGCCTGAAAGAAGTCGATCTTCTGACCTTCAGTCAGAGTCACCAGGGCCTTCTTCCAGTTGGAACGCTTCACTTCAAAACGGCCGACGCGCTTCATCTTCCCATGAACCACCATCGTTCGAACGTCCTGAACGCGAACATTAAACATCCTCTGCACGGCATCCTTGATCTCAGCCTTGTTCGCCTTAACATCCACCTCAAAGGCGTACCGGCGAGCAATTTCCACCTGAGCAGTGGACTTCTCACTGATGATCGGGCGCTTCACCACATCGTAAACACTACGCATGACCAACTCCTCCTCAGGCCTGCGGCGCCAGTCGCGCCTCGACAGACTTGATAGCACGCTGAGTCATGATGACCCAGTCGTACCGAACAATATCGTAAACATTCAAGCCTTCCGTGCGCAGAACCTTCACATTCGGCACATTCCGCGCAGAGAGCTCCAAGTTCTGGTTGGCATCATCCACAATCAGCACCTTTGAAAGCTCCCACTTCTTTTCGAGTAGCTCATTGAAGACCTTCGTCTTGGCTGCGCCGAAGTCGAACGAATCCACAACAAAGAACCGCTCCGCCTTCACACGATCCGAAAGCGCCGATCGCAGCGCCCCACGAATCATTTCCTTAGGTGTGGCCTGCGAGTAGTCGCGCGGCACAGGTCCAAAGTTCTGACCACCACCGACATGCAGCGGAGAGCGGATCGAACCCTGGCGAGCATTGCCCGTACCCTTCTGACGAAACGGCTTACGACCACCACCACGAATCTCAGACTTGGTCTTTGTCTTGGCAGTCCCCTGGCGGCGACCCGCGAGCTGCGCCTTGATAACCTGATGGACCAGAGGAATGTTCACCTTAACGGAGAACACCGCATCATGAAGCTCCACCGAGCCAACTTTTTTCTTTTCTTGGTTCAGCAATTCAAACTGCATAAGCCACCTCAGCCCTTCACTGCCTTGCGCAGAGTGACAATCCCACTGCGAGGCCCCGGAACACTACCATGAACCAGCAGAAGCTGATTCTCCTGGTCTACGCGAACCACACGCACATTCTGAACGGTCACACTCTTTGCACCCATCTGCCCTGGCATCTTCTTATTCTTGAAGCACTTTGCCGGATCAGCACGATTACCAATCGAACCCAGTGAGCGGTGATTAACCGAGGCACCGTGCGAAGCAGGTCCGCCCGCCATGTGGTAGCGCTTCATCCCGCCCTGAAAGCCCTTCCCCTTACTGAAAGCGGTCATATCGACAAAATCACCTTCAGCCAAAAAGCCGGGGGACAAGACCTTACCAACGGCGAGTTCGTCCATCTTGGCATCTGCCGGAAGCCGGAACTCCTGATAGTGATAAAAACCCGAAGCTCCGGACGCCTTGACATGTCCCGCCTCCGGCTTCGTCACGGACTTGGCCTTCTTCTCAATAAAACCAACCTGAACCGCATTGTAGCCGTTTGTTGCGATCGTTTTGACCTGGGTAATCACCACAGGAGAAAGATCAATTACCGTGACCGCAATCGAGTCACCGGAGTCACTATAAACTTGGGTCATCCCGGCCTTCACACCGAGAATCCCACCCTTCCCCTGCAACAGGGCGACCGCTTCGCGGGATCCACCCTGAACGGCCTGAGTCTGCTCTTCCATCTTCACTTCTCCACTGTGTTCCAATTTAGCGGAACGCCTTTTCACGAATTCACCACCACAGCATCACCGACAGGCACCAGAAACGAGAACCCTACGGGTTCAACCCATTTCCTTCTGCCGGATGCTTTCATGCTAGTGACCGCAAGAGCCGAGACTTTCTCTTTGGGAAACTTGCAAAGAGGAGTTTCTCAAGCTCAGACTGGAAACATCATTTTTTCCAGTCGCCCAATTTTGGCCGAAGGCCTAATTAGGACTTAATCTCAACATCCACTCCCGCCGAAAGATCCAGCTTCATCAGTGAATCTACCGTCTGCTGAGTGGGCTCAAGAATGTCCAGGAGCCTCTTGTGCGTGCGCACCTCGAACTGCTCGCGGGACTTCTTATCTATATGAGGCGAACGGAGAACGCAATATTTGTTGATCACGGTTGGAAGAGGGATTGGACCCCGCACGGTTGCACCCGTGCGCTTCGCCGTGTTTACAATCTCCCAAACGGACTGGTCCAGCACTCGGTGATCGAACGCCTTCAACTTGATACGAATCTTGTGTTCCATTGCCATTTTCACATCTCCTGAATTACCGGGAAGTTCCCTGGAGGGAGATGTGAATCCCTACAGCAATCTTCATCCGGGCGTCATTTAAGTCGGTGCGGTATATCGGGAACGCGCTACCGAGGCAACTGAAAAATAAAGCACCTCTTCAGCGAATCAGTACTCCGGCTCGAACCTTGATTTCGTCCGCAACTGCCGGAGGCACGGCCTCATAGTGCGAAAACTCCATCGAATAGGTCGCCCGACCCTGAGATGCCGATCGCAAGGCCGTAGAATAACCAAACATCGTCGCCAAAGGGGCCTCGGCCTTAATGACCTGCAGCCCATGACGAACGGTCATGTTCAGGATCCGACCACGCCGACTGTTAAGGTCGCCGATCACGCCCCCCATGTACTCCTCTGGACAGGTAATCTCGGTTGCCATGACGGGCTCCAGGATGACCGGCGAGGCTGCCATCGCCCCTTCCCGAAAAGCCAGCGAGGACGCGATCTTATAGGCGATCTCAGTCGACTCACCTTCGCTATAGGTCGCATCAACTAGCGTCGCCTGGAGGTCAACAGCTGGGTATCCAACGACAATTCCCCCAAGCGTCGACTCGCGAAGGCCCTGCTCGATATGGGGAATGAACTCCTTGGGAAGTTTGCCAATCGGGAGCTCATTCTTAAAGACAAACCCAGCCCCACGCTCGAGAGGCTCGAAACGAACAACAACATGACCGAACTGATTCTTCCCCGCTGCCTGTCGCACGAATCGACCCTCGGCCGTCTTGCTGGAACTGATCGCCTCTTTGTAAGAGACCTGCGGCTGCCCTACGTTCCCCTCGACTTTGAACTCACGGCGCATCCGATCAACGATAATCTCGAGATGCAGCTCCCCCATTCCACTAATCAGGGTCTGGCCAGTCTCGTCATTCTGAACGACGCGGAAGGAGGGGTCCTCCATGGCGAGTCGCTGAAGAGCGGCCGCAAGCTTCTCTTCATCAGCTTTGGTCTTTGGCTCGATCGCCACCGAGATCACAGGCTCTGGGAACTCCATTTTCTCAAGTAGAACAGGACTCTTCTCGTCACAAAGAGTTTCGCCCGTCACCGTAAGACGCAGACCGACGGCAGCAACAATATCTCCGGCGCGCATCTCCTGAACATCCTCGCGCTTATTGGCATGCATCAGAAGCAGGCGACCTATCCGCTCTCGCTTTCCCTTGGTGGGATTCCACAGCGCCTCCCCAGAAGAAGCTCTCCCCGAATAAACGCGCAGGTACGTCAGCATCCCAACAAAGGGATCAGTCATGATCTTGAACGCCAGAGCCGAAAAAGGCTCGTCCAGCGACGCCTTGCGAAGCAGGGTGACTTCACTGCTTCCAGGATCGCGCCCCTCCACCGCAGGGATATCCAGCGGCGATGGCAGATAGTCCACCACCGCATCCAGAAGGGCCTGCACTCCCTTATTTCTAAAGCTCGCACCGCAGAGCACGGGGACGCATTTCATTTCAATGCAGCCCTTTCTGAGCGCTGAATGAATTTCCTGTGATGTCCATTCTTCGCCAGAGAGATACTTCTCCATCAAGCGGTCATCAGTTTCCGAGACAGCCTCGATCAACTTCTCTCGATACTCGGCGGCATGCTCCCTGAAGTTTTCAGGGATCGCCACGCGCTCAAACGCCACCCCCCGATCGGAGTCGGAAAAACGAACCGCATTCATTTCAACCAAATCGATCATTCCAATAAACTGGTCTTCGGCCCCCCACGGAACCTGAACAGCGACTGGATTCGCGCCTAGCTTATGCTTCATTTGGGAAAGGACATCGTAAAAGTCAGCCCCAACGCGATCCATCTTGTTGATGAATGCCACCCGAGGCACGCGGTACTTGTTGGCCTGCCTCCAGACAGTCTCGGACTGCGGCTCGACCCCGCCAACCGCACAGAAAACGGCAACCGCACCGTCAAGCACCCGCAAGGATCGTTCGACTTCGATCGTGAAATCAACATGCCCAGGAGTATCGATAATGTTGATCCGATGCTCCTTCCACGAACAGGTCGTCGCAGCCGAGGTAATGGTAATTCCCCGCTCCTGCTCCTGCGGCATCCAGTCCATGATCGTTGTTCCCTCATGAACTTCGCCGAGCTTATGGGTCTTGCCCGTGTAAAAGAGGATGCGCTCTGTCGTGGTCGTCTTCCCGGCATCGATATGTGCCATGATCCCGATATTGCGCGTTTTTTTGAGTTGGGCGATGAAGTCCGACATCAGCAATTCCCCTTTTTCCGGCGCCGCGGCCCGATGGGCGCCACCTTAAGCCCCGGAAAAGACAGTTTCAAGATTCGAAGGAACACAAACAAAAGGGGCCACCGACGGTCTCGTCGGCAGCCCCTCTGACTTTTGAAACAATGGTCCTGAAATTACCAGCGGTAATGTGAGAACGCCTTGTTGGCCTCTGCCATTTTGTGCACGTCTTCTCGCTTCTTCATGGCCCCACCGCGAGCATTGGCAGCTTCGATGAACTCACTGGCCATTCTTTCGGCCATGGAATGCTCACCACGGCCACGTGCGGCATCAATCAACCAACGCGATGCCAGTGACTGACGGCGAGCCGGCTTGACTTCGATGGGCACCTGATAGGTAGCTCCGCCCACACGACGGGACTTGACCTCAAGCAGGGGCTTCACGTTTTCAAGAGCCTTCTTGAAAACTTTCATCCCTTCCTCGCCGGTGCGACTCTGGATGATGTCACATGCACCGTAAAAAATGGCCTCAGCAGTGGAACGTTTTCCGTCCTTGAGGAGGGAGTTCACGAACTTCGTGACCACCACATCATTGAACTTGGGATCAGGAAGAACTTCACGACGACGATTAAAACCTTTACGAGCCATGATCCTTCTCCTTACTTAGCGGCAGCGGCCTGGGGACGCTTGGCGCCGTACTTCGAGCGACTCTGCTTACGATTCTGGACACCCTGAGTATCGAGCGTTCCTCGAACCGTGTGGTAGCGGACACCGGGAAGGTCCTTCACACGACCTCCGCGAATCAGGACGATCGAGTGCTCCTGAAGGTTGTGGCCGATTCCCGGAATGTACGAGGTTACTTCATATCCGTTGGTCAGACGGACACGGCAAACCTTTCGAAGAGCGGAATTCGGCTTCTTCGGGGTCGTCGTATAGACACGGGTACAAACCCCGCGCCTCTGAGGGCAGCTCTGCAGCGCAGGCGAGCTGGTTTTCCACGCTTTTTTCAGTCGCCCACGACGGACGAGCTGGTTGATTGTTGGCATTTCGCTTCCTTTCCATCTCTCCCTCCGCCTGCCTCTCCATACAAGTTGGTTCATCTCGTATGGGCCGTCGGGAGCCGCGAGCACGTCTTAGGCGCCCGGCTTACCTTTTGTTTTGACAAGACAACCCCTCGCAAACGAATGCACGGCAGGACGAGCCTTCTTTGCGGGGTCTCGGAGAGATAATCGACCAAAGGAGACAGGTCAAGGCAATACCTCGCGACATGGGCCCCTGCTTGCATTGGCGTGGATCCCATGATTCAGCACACTCACACTCTGCCGCTTCTGGTCATTGGTCTACTTTTCTGGGGGATCACGTCAGCAACTCCCGGCATGGCTCGGGAGCAAGATCCCCGCTTTGCTTCCGCCCAGATCGGGATGTCTTCCGTCAGTGATGACATCGGCTCCGGTATCGCCTTCGGCGTCGAGGGCGGTTACTTTTTCCACGAAAACTTCGGGGCGGGCGCCTTTCTGCGAGCGGGAGACCACTCAGAGGACATTACCAGCTTTTTCTTTGGTATCGAGGGGTTATACCGACCCACCTTACCGTTTGATGGCCTGACCCTCGGCGCAACCCTGGGAAGCGGAAAGTTCTCTGCACAAAACTTGAGTGGCGATTCCGCCATCGCCTTGGGCCTGAAGGCGGCCTTCGACTATCGCCTCACCTCACAACCGATCAGCCTGGGCTTGGATCTCTCCGTCACCTGGTGCGAGCCGGGGGACACGACCCTGACGACCGTGGCCCCCCTGCTCACTGCCAAATGGTGGTTCTGAACAGGCGCGTCAGTGCCGCACCCCACCAGAGGTGCGACCAGCTGAAGGGGCCTCGTCTGTTGCCATGGGAACAGGCAGCACTCCAACCGTTGGGCGACTAAGGAATTCCTCGGGTCGCTCAATCTCCAACGCCAGCCTGAGCACCTGATCCGCGTGGTCCACCGGAATCACCTTCAATCCCTTGGTGATTTCGGACGGAACCTTCTTCATGTCCGGCACGTTCCCCTTGGGAATCAGCACCGTGGTAATGTTTCCGATCTTGGCCGCCAAAAGCTTTTCCTTGAGGCCACCGATGGGAAGCACTCGCCCCCTGAGGGTAATCTCGCCAGTCATGGCCACATCCCGTTTCACCGGAATCTTGGTCAGCGCACTGGTGATGGCTGTTGCCATCGTAATACCCGCGGAGGGTCCATCCTTCGGCACCGCTCCCTCCGGTACATGAAGGTGAATATCGACATTCTGATAAAAATCCTTGTCGATTCCGAGCTCTGTCGCGCGTGAGCGGACGTACGTCATTGCCGTAGCCGCGGACTCCTGCATCACCTCTCCCAACTTTCCAGTGACCTTGACCGCTCCCTTGCCGGGGACCACAGTCACCTCGATCTGAAGCATGTCCCCACCGGAGTCGGTGTAGGCAAGGCCGTTGCAAAGGCCGACCTCGTTCTGCTCCTCGATCATCTGCACCGTGTAGCGAGCGGGGCCGAGCATCTCCTCGAGGTCGGCGACCGACACCGTAATCGGATCAGCCGACACTACGGCAACCTTCTTCGCCTTTCGTCCATCGCCTCCGGATGCCGCTTCCGCTGCGCGCGATCGCTCGACGATCTTCTTCGCCACTTTTCGGCAAACGGTTGCCACGACTCGCTCCAGATTTCGAACCCCAGCCTCCCGCGTATAGTTTCGAATCAGAGCATAGACCGTGTCATCCGGCAGGACGAGGTCGCCATCCTTAAGGCCGTGGGCATCGGCCTGCTTATCAACTAGATAGCGTCGGACGATGTTGAACTTCTCGACCTCTGTATACCCGGAAATATTGATGACCTCCATCCGGTCAAGCAGTGGTCGTGGAATGTTGTGCAACGAGTTGGCCGTAAGCACGAACATGACCTTCGACAGGTCGTAGTCGACCTCGAGATAGTGATCGCCGAAATTATGGTTCTGCTCCGGGTCAAGAACCTCCAACAGGGCTGATGAGGGATCTCCTCGGAAATCCATGCTCATCTTATCCACTTCATCGAGCAGAAACACGGGATTAGACGAACCCGCCTTCTTCAGGGACTGCACAATCTTGCCGGGAAGAGCCCCGACGTAGGTGCGCCGATGTCCCCGGATCTCAGCTTCATCCCGAACACCGCCCAGGGAGCAGCGAACGAACTTTTTGTTGAGTGACTTCGCAATCGACTTGGCAAGCGAGGTCTTTCCAACCCCCGGAGGTCCCGCAAAGCAGAGGATCTGCCCCTTGGAGTTGTCGGTCAGGACACGAACGGCAAGATACTCGAGAATACGTTCCTTGACCTCTTCGAGTCCGTAATGATCTTCCTCGAGAACGGATTCGGCAACACCAAGATCGTTTCGATCCTGGGTATGCTCGCCCCAGGGAAGCGTGATCAGCCAATCAATGTAGTTTCGAACTACAGTAGCCTCGGCAGACATCGGCGACATCATCTTGAGCTTCTTCAGCTCCTTGGTCGCACGATCCTTGGCCTCCTTGCTCATCGGCTTCGAACGAATCTGCTTCTCCAGCGCCTGAATCTCGGCCTTGAACTCATCCTTCTCGCCGAGTTCCTTCTGGATCGCCTGCATCTGCTCGTTCAGGTAGTACTCCTTCTGCGAGCGCTCCATCTGCTTCTTGACCCGTGAGCGAATCCGCCGCTCAACCTGCAGGATCTCAATTTCTCCCTGCATCATTTGAAGCAGCTTTTCGAGGCGCTTCATCGGATCTGCAATTTCGAGGACTTCCTGCTTGTCCTCCAGCTTCATGTTGAGATGGGCAACAACAAGGTCCGCGATTCGAGACGGATCTTCGATGGTATTCACGCTCATCAGCATTTCTGGCGGGATTCGCTTGTTGAGCTTGACGTAATTTTCGAAAGTCGTCTTGAGGGAGCGAACCAGGGCCTCGCTCTCGACAGAGCCCTCACTTTCTTCGGGCATCTCCTGAACTTCGGCTTCGATCATTCGCTCGCCGTCCTTGAAGTTCACCATGCGGGCGCGCTGCCGCCCCTCAATCAGAACCTTGACGGTGTTGTCGGGAAGACGAAGAATCTGAAGGATCGTTCCCAGCGTACCGACCTCGAAGACATCCTTCTCTCCCGGGGTCACGGTAGTCGCCTCACGCTGGGCGACGAGAAAGAGGTCGATCTTTTTGTTAACGCACTCCTCGAGTGCGTTGATCGACTTTTCACGACCAACGAAAAGCGGCACCACCATATGTGGGAAGATGATCACATCCCTGAGTGGCAAAACAGGGACAGTGATGATCTTTCCCGAAGCGCTTGCCGATGACGATTGCTTCGCGGTTCCGCCTGCAGAGCTTTTCCTATCCTTGGAGTTGGTGGCCATTGGGTGTCGAAGCCTCCTTCCTTCAACTACAGCACAGATGTTTGGGCCGCTGCCAGAGGGAAAAAAATTCATGGCCGCACAAAAAAAGGCGGGCTGCAGATCGCTGCAGCCCGCCATTCCCAGGACTTCGATTGACAATCGATCGATCAGGCGCTCTCGGCCTTCTCGGCGACACCATTCGACTGTGCCACCTGCGTCCCATCAGCAAGGATCATCTTCGGGCGCTCAGCGCGCCCAATGCTGGCCGCCGTGACAATGCACTTCTTGACCTCGCTCATGGCGGGCAGCTCATACATCACCTCTAGCATCGCCTGCTCGAGGATGGCTCTAAGCCCACGTGCCCCCGTATTTCGCTTGATTGCCTCTTTCGCAATGGCAACCAGGGCATCATCCTCGAACTCCAGCTCGACGCCGTCATACTCGAAAAGTTTGCTGTACTGCTTGGTTAGCGCATTTTTCGGCCGAGTGAGAATGTCCATGAGGGCCTTCTCATCAAGCTCCTCAAGGGTTGCAATTACCGGCAGACGCCCAATGAACTCCGGAATCAGTCCGAACTTGACCAGATCCTCGGGCTCGACATGCTGGACCAGCTTGGACCCT
>CAYSOA010000026.1:2939-30211 GCA_964432565.1 uncultured Bacteriovorax sp. | reverse complement strand
GTATCGGCACGGATCCCGACCGAGCAAACGCCAGATCCACGCCATGATCCCACTTGAATGTATCGAGAGACTCCTTCGACCCAGGATCCAGCACGGAGGCCTCACCCACTTGAAGGAGCACTGCACCGAGAGAACCGCTCTCGCCTTTACGAGGAGCAGTCGTGCACAAGTAAGCGTCAGCCCCGAGAGAATCAGTAGTGAAGGTGCAGAGCGTGAGGGCGCCTCCGAATATGGCCGCCACCAGTTGCGACTGACGAAACCCATCCACGGTACGAGCTCCCTCGAACAATCTCATTTCTTCTCCCAGTCAAACTCACACAAACTTGTCCGTGAACTCGCCGTCGCCGTAGCGCAGGATCTTCTTCTGGCTGTCGATCTCGGTCTCGACATTGACCGGGCGGCCCCAGATCTCGCTCACGGCCCGCATCGTCTCGCGCGCCCACTTGAAGTCGAGATCCAGCCCCTGGTGCTTGTGCCAGAGCAGCAGCTCTCCCTTGTTCTGGAAGTTGCCGTCCATCACGTAAATGAAGGGCTGTCCCATGTTCGAGAGCTGAAACAGGAGCTTGTCCTTGATCTTGCGGTAGTCGCGGTCGACGATCTCGTGCTGGTTCGTGCGCCGATTGAAGGCGTAGGTGTACAGCTTCAGCCGGTCACAGAATTCCTCCGTCATGTACTCGTCGATGAAGGTGACGTCGTTGCAGACCCGACGCACTTCAAAAATCTTCTTTCGGCCAAGGCCCAGCTTCTTGTCCCACTTCGACTTGGCAACGAGGTCATCGCACTCGTCGTATTCCTTGCCGAACTTGCCTCGATTCCAGCGATCTTCGATCTCGCGAAATAGCTCGACACCGATCTTATAGGGATTGATTCGGCCCGGAGCCATCGCCAGCACGCCGGCATTGTGATCGCAGAAATCGATGACCTCGCTGTCCTTCAGGGCGCGTTCGGTCATGATCTTCGAGTGCCAGTAGCTGGCCCAGCCCTCGTTCATGATCTTGGTCTGGCCCTGGGGCACGAAGTAGTAGGCCTCGTCGCGCACGATATTCAGGCACTCGTACTGCCAGTCCTCGAGCGGCGCATTCTGAAGCAGAAAGAGCATCACGTCCTTCATGGGTTCGGCCGGATTGCGGCGTGCCTGCTTTGCGCGTTCCTCGAGCTTTTTCTTCTGCTCCTCGATGAACTCGGGCGGATTGATGAACTTGTCCATGTAGCCGCGGTCGACCTTGAGCTTGCCCGGCCCGGCCGCCTGCTCTTCCTCCTGGTCCGGATCGTCGCGGCGGGTCGGCTGGGAAAAGGGCAGAAACGGATCGATCAGCGACTCGATGGCAAGACAGCTGTCGATGAAGTTCTCGACCGGGTCCTGGCCATGTCGATCCATCAGGCTGCGAATGCGCACGGCATGATTGGCCATGGCGTCGAGCATCTTGCGATTGGTCTTTGAGAACCACTGGTTGTTCTTGAAAAAGTCGACGTGCCCGTAGACATGCGCCATCACGGTCTTCTGGTCGACCAGCGAGTTCGACTTCATCAGGTAGGCGTACGAGGGGTCGGTATTGATGACCATCTCGTAAATCTTCTGCAGGCCCCACTCGTAGCCCTTCGAGAACTGGTCGTAGTCCATTCCGAAGCGCCAGTGAGGATAGCGAACGGGAAACCCTCCGAGCGCCGCCAGCGAGTTGATCGCATCCGAATCGACCATCTCGAAGATCACTTCGAACGGGTCCAGTCCGTAGTCGAGGGCATGCCCTCGAATCTCTTCGTGAAGTCTCTGAAGCTCAGGAGTCAGGTTGGAATCGGCAAACCCCGAACTGGCCATCGACGGTCACTTGCCCTTTCCGAGGAAATCCTTGATCGACTGAAGGATCCCCTCCTTGTTTTCGATCTTCGACAGGATCACCGAGTCGTGATCGGTGCCGAATTGCTCCTTGAGGTCCTTGTAGAACTGGCCCGAGCCATATCGGCTCTCGACCTGCCCGTAGCAGAACACATTGCTCTGGGGCAGGAGCTCGTTCTGGAGAAGCTCCATGCAGAGCCGCGTATCCTCGCCCGACCAGTTGTCACCGTCCGAGAAGTGGAAGGGATAGATGTTCCAGTCGGAGGCGGGGTACTCGGTTTCGATCATCTTCTGGCAGAGCTTGTAGGCCGAACTGATGAGCGTGCCCCCGCTTTCGCGGGTGCGAAAGAAGGTTTCCTCGTCCACTTCCCGTGCCGACGCATCATGGATGATGTAGCGGGTTTCGATGCCCTTGTATTGAGACCGAAGCCACGTATCGATCCAGAACGCCTCGGTGCGAACGATCTCCTTCTGCTCGTCACCCATCGACCCCGACACGTCCATCATGTAGATGACGACCGCGTTGTTCTCGTGGCGGATGTCGCTCTTCCACGACCGAAAGCGCAGGTCCTTCTTGATCGGAATGATGACGGGCCGCTCGGGATTGTAGGTTCCCGACGCGATCTGGCGCTTCAAGGCCTCCTTGAAGGTGCGCTTGAAATGCCGGAGCGAATTGGGGCCCTGGCTGGCGATACCGGTGTACCGATCGGTCTTCGACTTGAGCGTCTTGTGGCCTCGCGGCTCGATCTTCGGCAGCTCGAGCTGCTCGCCGAGAATCTCGGCCAGCTCCTGAAGCGTCAGGTCGACCTCAAGCCCGTGCTCACCCGGAGAATTGCCCGCCTGCTGGCCCTCGCCCGGCTGGTCGCCAGGCTGGCCCGGGCCGCCGACCGGATCACCGGCATTTCCCTCGCCCTGGCCAACCCCGCCCTGCTCCTTGTCGCCGTAGCGAAACCGCGGGATCTCGATCTGCGGCATGGGGATGGTGACCATGTCCTTCCCCTTGCGGCCGATCATCTCGCCGTTGGTCACGTACTTCTTCAGGTTCTGCTTGATCCTGCCCTTAACGATCTGTCGAAATCGGGCATGATCGCGTCGGATATTGTCGATCACCGCTTTTTCACATCTCCCCGGGCGAAGATGCTCGCCACGAAATTGAGGACATCCGTCGAGCAGATTTCGCAATAGCCGTAGTTGTTGATCAACCGCGACTTCACGACATCGATCTTCTCCTGCGTCGAGCGATCCACCACGTTCGAGATCAGGGACGTCAGCTTGATGGTGTCCTTCTGGTCTTCGAACAGCTTCAGCTCGAGCGCCTTGTGGAGGCGTTCATTGGTCTTGTAATCGAAGGTGCGGCCTTCGATGGCCAGTGCCCCGATGTAGTTCATGATCTCGCGGCGGAAGTCTTCCTTCCGGCTCTCGGGAATGTCGATCTTGTCCTCGATCGACCGCATCAGGCGCTCATCCGGCTCCTCGTCCTGGCCGGTATACTTGTTCTTCACCCGCTCGCGCTGGGTGTAGGCCTTGACGTTGTCGATGTAGTTCGAGCAGAGCTTCGCGATTGCGTCCTCGTCGGCCGAAATCGCGCGCTGGACCTCGTTTTTGACGATATCCTCATACTCCTGCTTCACCGTCGCCAGGATCTCTCGAAACTCGCGGCGCTTCTCGTCCGAGGCCAGAAGCGCATGGTGCTTCAGTCCCCCTTCGAGCTCGTTCATCACCATGAACGGATTCACGCAGCCGATATCTCCGTTCTTGTCATTGACGAGCGCGTTCGAGATCTTGTCCTGGATGTACCGCGGGCTGATCCCATCGAGGCCTTCTCGAATGGACTCCTTGCGGAGCTCCTTCACGTTGTCCTCGGTGTAGCCGGTCAGCGTCTTGCCGTCATACAGCTTGAGCTTCTGCAGCAGCGTGAGGTTGGCCTTCTTGGGCTGCTCAAGGCGGGTCAGAATCGCCCACATGGCCGCCGTCTCGATCGTGTGGGGAGCGATGTGCTTGCCCTTGATCTTGTTCGAGTTGAAGTCCTTCTCGTAGATCTTGATCTCTTCCTTCAGCTTCGTGATGTAGGGAATGTCGATCTTGACCGTACGGTCGCGCAGGGCCTCCATGAACTCGTTGTTCTGCAGCTTCCGGAACTCGGGCTCGTTGGTGTGACCGATGATGACTTCATCAATGTCCGTCTGCGGAAACTTCTTGGGCTTGACCTTGTGCTCCTGCGAGGCGCCGAGCAGGTCGTAGAGGAACGCCACGTCGAGCTTCAGCATTTCGACGAATTCCACCACGCCGCGGTTGGCGATGTTGAACTCACCGTCAAAGTTGAAGGCGCGCGGATCCGAATCCGAGCCGTACTCGGCGATCTTGCGGTAATTGATATCCCCCGTCAGTTCGGTCGAGTCCTGGTTCTTTTCGTCCTTCGGCTGGAAGGTCCCGATGCCGATGCGGTCCTTCTCGAGCAGAATCAGGCGCTCGACGCGGATGTGGTTCTGCACCATCTTGACCCAGTCGCCATTGTAGCGACGCATGAATTCGCGGTAGATGTAACGGCTGGCCGGATCGAGGTCGCCCTTGATCGTGACCTTGTAGTCGCTCTTGCTGCCGCGGTTGATTTCTTCGAGTAGTGCGGCACGCATGTCCTCGGGTACGAGCTTGAGCGGCTCTTCGTGCATCGGTGAGCGCAACTCGCGCTGGTTGCCCATGATGTCGGCAAACTTGCCCTCTTCGTCCACCCACTTGAAGGTGTAGAGCGCTCCCTCGTCCGTCTTCGAGTACCACTCGACGCCCTTCTTCACGAGGCGCGCGATGGTGGACTTCGCCGAACCGACCGGACCGTGGAGGAGCAGCACGCGCTTCTCGGTGCCGTAGCCATAGGCCGCCGACTTGAAGAAGTGCACGAGCTTCATCAGCGGCACATCGAGGCCGAAAACGGCGTCTTTTCCGTTGTCGATCGGATCGTCGAAAAACTTGTAGCGAATGATCGTCTTCTTGTACTCGACGTAGGAGCTCGTCCCGAAGGAGAGAATCAGGTCATACATGCGCTGGAAGGCGTTGCGCGAGACCGAGGGATTCTGTTTGACGAGATCAAGATACTCGAAGAAACCGCCTTCCCAGTGAAAATTCCTGAAGTCCTGGATGGCCTTCTGATCGCCGAGAATCTTTTCCCAGACCTGCCGATTCGTCGTACCTGACATTACCGTTCCCTCGTTTCGAGTTGGTCGCGCCCACCGTGGCGCCTCATTTTTAATTTTACCTTTATCTTTGTCGGACTGTAAAGTTGTTGACGCATGCACTCCCACCTTCGAGGCCATCCCGGCATCATTCAAGCGGCAGAAGCGCTGGGCCGCCTGTCGGCCCAGAAATTCGAACTCTACTATTATCGTCGATCCTCCACCCGCATCGAGGCGCGCAGTGGAAAAATTGACGCCCTCTCGCGAGCGGACGACACCGGGCTGTCGATCCGCATCCTTCGGGGACAACGAGTCGGCTTCAGCTACACCACTTCACTCGAGCCTGCGGCCATCCGTCAGGCCGTCGACTCGGCCTGGGAGATTGCGGAGTTCATGCCCGATGACCCGCACCACGATCTGCCTTCGTTCTCAAACACCCCCTACCCGTCGATCGACCTGATGGATGACGCGGGACTGGCCCTATCCATCGAAGAAAAGGTCCAAAGAGCCCTTCAACTCGAAGCCGACTGCCTGAAGTTCGATCCACGCATCCAGGGCGTGCGGGCGGCAACCCTTTCCGAGAATCGCTACGAAATGAGCCTCGTCGACTCTTCGGGAGAGCAGCTCTGGCAGGAAGGAACGATGTACTCGGCTTCGATTTCGTGTCGCGCATCGAGCGACGGGGACAACCAGATGGGCCATGCCTCGGCTCATTCCGTTTACCTCGATGAACTGGCCATCGAGCCCGTGGCCCGGCGAGCTGCCACTCGCGCCACCGAGAAACTGGGCGCCGGGACCACTTCGAGTCGACGCGGTCCCTCCATCTTCCGAAGCGAAGCGATGATCCAGCTGGTGTCCTTTTTGTCGGGCTCCTTCTCGGCCGAACAGGTCGACAAGAACCGCAGCATGCTGGCCGGACGACGAGGCGAGCGCCTCTTTAGTGAACGAATCCAGCTCGACGACGACGGCCTGATGCCGGGCGGCGTAGCCAGTTCGCCGTTTGATGGAGAGGGCACGGCTTCTCGAAAGACCTCGCTGGTTCGAAACGGCGTGATCGAATCCTTCCTGTACGACCGATATCACGCGCGCAAGCATGGCGTTTCATCGACCGCCAATGCCGGCCGGGGAATCAAGGCGCCGCCGTCGATCAGCACCACCAATCTGGTGCTGCAGCCTGGAAGCACCTCCCGAGACGAACTGATCGCCCGACTGGGCCAGGGCGTGATGGTGACCGACCTGATGGGCGTGCACACCGCCAATCCCGTGACGGGCGACTTTTCGCTGGGCGCGTCGGGGTTCTTGATCGAAAATGGACGAATTGGGCGTCCGATCAGAGGGTTTGCAGTCGCCGGCAACATTCTCGAGCTATTCAGGAACGTCGTCGAACTGGGAGACGACCTCGAGTTCATGGGGTCGGTCGGTGCGCCCAGCGCCCTGGTGGGCGAACTTTCAATCGGGGGAAACTGAGCGTCAATGGCCAAGATTCACGCCGTCTTCGTCACAGATGTCGGATCGAAGCGTGCCAAGAACCAGGACAACGGCCTGGCCTCGGCCGAGCGTGCGTTCTGCATCATCGCCGACGGCATGGGCGGCCATCGTGGCGGCGAGACAGCCAGCAGCATGGCTGTCGAACTGCAGAGTCGAAACCTCTCGCAGGATCCCAGCGAGGGGAACGCCGCCCTCGACATCCCCCAGCGCCTGCTCGCGGGACTTCGCTCGGCTCACGAGGCTATTTACAGGCTATCCCTCGAGGACGAGTCGCTTCGCGGAATGGGAACGACCAGCACCCTGATTCAGCTCGAGAATGCACCAGACCCACGGCAGGCCTGGATCGTTCATGTCGGGGACTCTCGCTGCTACCTCTTGAAAAAGGGAGCGATCTGGCAGCTCACCCGCGACCACTCGCTCGTTCAGGAAAAACTTCGTGCGGGCCTGATCACCCGGGAGCAATTGAAAAGCGACGAGATGCGAAACGTCATCACGCGCTCGGTGGGCTTCGAGCCCCAGCTCGATCCCGACCTCTACCAGCTTCCGGTCGAGAGCGATGACGTCTTCCTGCTCTGTTCCGATGGCCTGACCGGCCAGGTGGACGACCCCGAAATTCTGGAAATCGTCGATGAAACCCGCACCTCGGTCGACTGGGAGGCCTGCGCCCGAAAGCTGATCGCCCTGGCCAATGAACGCGGGGGCGACGACAATATCAGCGTCGGCATCCTTCATGTCGGGGACTGACGCGAACCGGAGACCTGTTGCATGAGCCAATCCAATCGCCATTACACCTTGATGCTCATTCCGGAACACACCTCGGCGGTGCGACGCTGGGTGATTCCAAGCTGGGTCATTCGCACGGCGGGGATCGCAGCGCTCTTTTTTGTCGCCATCGCGATGATCATGACCCTCGACTACTGGTACGTGATGAGCCAGATTTCCGAAAACAAGGACCTCCGGCTGGAAAATCGCCAGCTTCGCCAGCAGGTGCAGGTTTTCGAAAACCGCATCACCGGAATCGAGGACACCATTGAGCGCGTTCGAACCTTCAGCACCCGGCTCAAGGTCATCACGAACATCGAAAGCCGCAACAAGCTGATCGAGTCGCTGAACGAGTCGCTTCCCGAGGCGAACAGGAACATTGAGACCAAGTTCGCCCTCGAATCGAACGAGAAGACCCGCAAAAGCCCCGAAGAAATCCGGCTGGCCAGAAATCAGGCCGACTGGGAGCTTCGCTTCACCCGCCTCTCGCAGCAGAGCTCGCTTTTGGAGCAGCAGCTTCATGACCAGTACGAGCTGCTTTCCGACCAGAAGGCCTTCCTCGCCGCCACTCCCACCCGCAAGCCCGCCGTCGGATACTTCACTTCGGGCTTCGGGGTCCGTCGATCGCCCTATGGCGGCACCGAGAAAATGCACGAAGGCCTCGATATCGCCAATTATCCCGGCACCCCGATTCGAGCGACAGCCGATGGCACCGTCGCGTTCGCCGGGGCAAAGGCCGGTTACGGGCAGACGGTCATCATCGATCACGGTTACGGTCTTGAAACCTGGTACGCCCACAATCGCCGGATCCTGGTGCGACCTGGTCAGCGCGTGCAGCGCGGCGAATCGATCGCCCAGCTTGGGAACAGCGGTCGGAGCACAGGTCCCCACCTGCACTATGAGGTCCGTATTAATGGAACCCCCGTCGATCCGCTCTCGTACATTTTAGAAAACTGATTTATCGTCCGGACATGGCTCTGCAGACGATTGCCCGAAAATTCTTTGGCACCCAGAACGACCGCGAACTGAAATCGATCTACCCCATCGTGGATCGCATCAACCAGCTCGAGCCCTCGATGAAGGCCCTCAGCGATGAGCAGCTCGCAGCAAAGACGACCGAGTTCCGGCAACGGCTGGCCAACGGCGAAAAACTCGACTCCCTGCTTCCCGAGGCCTTTGCGACCGTGCGCGAGGCGTCGTGGCGCGTCATCGGACAACGACATTACGATGTGCAGATGATCGGTGGAATCACCCTTCATCGGGGACGCATCGCAGAAATGCGAACCGGCGAAGGCAAGACGCTCGTCTCCACCCTGCCCGCCTACCTGAATGCCCTGACTGGAAAGGGCGTTCACGTGATCACCGTCAACGACTACCTGGCCAAGCGAGACTCCTCATGGATGGGCCAGATCCATCGGTTTCTCGGGCTCTCGACCGGGATCATCGTGCACGGACTGAACGATGCCCAGCGCAAGCAGAACTACGCCTGCGACATCACCTACGGCACGAACAACGAGTTCGGATTCGACTATTTGCGCGACAACATGAAGTTTCGCCTCGAAGACTACGTCCAGCGCGAGCTGCATTACGCGATCGTCGACGAAGTCGACTCGATCCTGATCGACGAAGCCCGCACACCGCTGATCATCAGTGGCCCGACCGACGCATCGACCGACCAGTATTACCAGATCGATCGGCAGATTCGATCGGACGGAGGCCTTGTCAAGGAGGTCGACTACACGATCGACGAGAAGTCGAAGACCGCAGCCCTCACGGATGCGGGCGTCGAGAAGATGGAAAAGCGCCTCGGTGTGGCCAATCTCTACGACCCGACCCACATTGAGATCCTGCATCACGTCAACCAGGCGCTGCGCGCCCATGTCCTGTTCAAGCGGGATGTCGATTACGTGGTACGAGACGGCGAAGTCATGATCGTCGACGAGTTTACGGGGCGCCTGATGCCCGGACGCCGCTGGTCGGACGGGCTGCATCAGGCCATTGAAGCGAAGGAAGGCGTGACGATCGAGAACGAGAACCAGACCCTCGCGACGATCACCTTCCAGAATTACTTCCGAATGTACGACAAGCTGTCGGGCATGACCGGAACAGCGGACACCGAGGCGACCGAGTTCAAGCAGATCTACAAGCTCGATGTGACGGTGATTCCAACGAATCGCCCGGCCGTCCGCCGGGACGAAGCCGACGTCATCTTCAAGAACCTGCAGGGCAAGCTCAAGTCCATCGCCGAGGACATTCGCGAACGACAGAAGGAAGGCCAGCCCGTGCTGGTCGGCACCGTTTCTGTTGAGAAGAGCGAACTGCTCTCGCAGCTCCTTGAGCGCGAAGGCATCCCGCACAAGGTACTGAACGCCAAGCAGCACGAGAAGGAAGCCGAAGTCGTCGCCCAGGCCGGACGCAAGGGCGCGGTGACCATCTCGACCAATATGGCGGGTCGCGGCACCGACATTCTTCTGGGCGGTGACCCCGAGAAGCTGACTCGTGCCGAGATGGGCCCGGAGCCGCGTCCGGTCAATCCTGCGGATGCCGATGCCGTAGCCGAGTACGAAAAGGCCAAAGCCGAATACGACCAGAAATTCGAAGAAGCCCTGGCTCGCTGGAAGTCGAGCTGCGAGACGGAGCGCGAGGAGGTCAAGAAGCTCGGCGGACTCTACGTTCTGGGAACCGAACGCCACGAGTCCCGCCGCATCGACAACCAGCTTCGGGGTCGATCGGGACGCCAGGGCGATCCGGGCATGAGCCGCTTCTATCTCTGCCTCGAAGACGACCTGATGCGCATCTTCGGTGGGGTGAATATCGCCCGCTTCATGGAGGATGATCTTCCGATCGAGCATCGCTGGATCAACAAGGCCATCGAAAACGCCCAGAAGAAGGTCGAAGGACACAACTACGACATCCGCAAACACCTGCTCGAATACGACGACGTCATGAACCAGCAGCGCAAGGTGGTCTATGCCTGGCGCCGTGAAGTTCTGGCCCGCGCGGGCCTCAAGGATATGGTCTTCTCGATGGTCGATGAGCTCTCGGGCGTCATCGCCGAAGATTTCTTTCCGGGTGGACGCCTCAAGAAGGTCGATGGACATCCTTTTCTCGACCTCAAGGAACTCAATGACGCGATGGCCGTCATGTTCTCGATTCACACGCAGATCGAAGAAAAAGACGTGCAACCGTTCAATGGAGACGGCCTGCGCAAGCTGATCCGTCGACTGGCGGACGAGGCCTATGCGGCCAAGGAAAAGGCGATGGGCGACGAGACCATGCGCCAGATCGAGAAGATGGTGCTGCTGACGACCATCGACCATCTCTGGAAGGACCATCTGCTGGCCATGGACCACCTGCGCGAAGGCGTCGGACTGCAGGGCTATGGACAGAAGGACCCCCTGATCGTCTACAAGAAGGAAGGCTATCGCTTCTTCGAGATGATGATGAACCAGATCACGGGCGATGTGATTCGCAAGATCTTCGCCGTGCAACTGGCGGATCCCGCGCTCTTCGAAGAGGAACTCGAAGAGCCGGCTGACATGCCACCGATGCAGTACAACCTGACCGAAGATGGCAACCTCGTGCCCATCGCTGGCCCCGCGGCGGATGTCCCGACTGCAAGTGCCTCGCCGCAGCGAGGCTTTCAGGCCGACGAGGCGCTGGCTCGCCAGCAGGCTCAGACCGCACGCCAGATGACGTTTTCGGGATCCCAGGGAGACCTGCTTTCCGCCTCTCCGGCCTTTGCCGGCGGGACCTCAGGAGCCCTCTCGCCCATGAGCGGCACGGATGCGCCGAAGGCCGGCCGAAACGATCCCTGTCCGTGCGGGAGTGGCCGAAAATACAAGAAATGCCATGGACAATAGGCCTTTCTGAGCCAAACTGAAGAGGATGACGTCGGAAAAGTGGTTCGATTGGGACACCTCGGAAGAGTCGGCACCAGAAGCTGCTGAGCCGGCCTCCGACTCGCCCAGCGATTCTCCGATCGAGACGCCTTCCGAGATGCCGCTGCAGCCGGAGGGCGATGCGGCCTTGCCCTCTTTCGATGGCGCGGCGTTCGACCTGGGTTCTCCCGACGCACCGCCCGAAGCATCGCTGCAGGACTCCCTACAGGATGCCCCCCTGCTACAGGACGATCTTCGCGAGGACTCTGATTCACCCGACAGTGCCGGTGACTTGGCCAGTGTCGGCGCCCAGGCCAGCGGCAGTGCGCTGCAATCTCTTCACGTTCCCATCGAACGCCCCGCGCGAGTGAACGCCGCCCGCCCGTTTCACCTCTGGATCACGGGCCCGCTCGCTCCGCACGAAAAAGAAAAGCTGACCGAGCTGATCAACCGCGAAGATTTCGGAATTCGAGAAGTGGACTTGAGCGTGCAACTTGAGGCTGGGCGCATCCTGCTGCCCCGAATCAGTGAGTTCGCCGCTGTGCTCGTGGCACAGGCCCTGAAAGGGTCGGCGGTGGAGCTTCGCATGCAGCCCAGTGATCTGGTCTCGAATGATCTTTCAGCCGACGGCCAGTCCGCCTCTTCTGAAGCCGGCACCGTCGGCTTTGCAGCCCCCCGTGAGCCACACTCGAGACCAACTTCTCCGATTGAAGACGACCACCCCGCCGAGCGGATTCCGGTGACCGGCGAGGCCCGGATCTCCGGACAGGAGACCCTGATTCCGGTCGATGTCCTGGTCGCCACCGGACTACTTCGCGAGCCCGACTGGCGGGCGGAATCCAGTGACGCCTACTCCGAGCTCGTCGAATCTCTCAAGCGTGAACTGCGCTACAAGGCGCACCTCAAAAAGGCCGACGCCCTTGTCGGCTTCGAGGCCCGAGTTCTCGAAAGCCCCTGGCTCTCGGAAAAGGAGTGCCGCATCGAAGTGCGTGCCACGGCCGTTCGCTTTACAGAACTCGACTCTTCAACGAGGTAATCACGATGTGCGGCAGATTCGTGCTGGATGCAGATCTATCCCGCATCCTGGACGGCTTCGATGCGATTCTTGCGAATCCTCATTCCTTCACACACCGTTACAACATCGCGCCGAGCCAGGATGTCCCGGTGATCGTGGTCGACGAAAGGAGGCAACGAAGGCTGCACTGGATGCGCTGGGGCCTGGTTCCGTCATGGGCGAAGGATCCTTCGATCGGGCACCGAATGATCAACGCCCGCGCCGAGACCGTCAGTGAAAAGCCCTCCTTTCGCGGTCCCTTCCGCTCGCAACGCTGCGTGGTTCCTGCCACCGCCTTTTACGAGTGGCAGACCGATGGAAAGATCCGGACTCCAAAAATGATTGCGCTCTCGGGGCGTGAACTTTTCGGAATGGCGGGACTCTGGAGCACCTGGAAGGTTCGAGATTCGAAGTCCGGCTCCACAGGCGAACTGCTCGAGACGTTTACGATTTTGACGGTCGACGCCGTTCCCGAAATTCGAGCGATTCACGATCGGATGCCGAGAATTCTAAGTGCGTCCGAACTCGAGCAATGGCTCGATCCGACGGCGGACCCCGACCCGCTTTCCCATTGGGTCGCGCAGCCGCCGAAGGACCTTCACTTCCAAATCCATACGGTCAGTCGAGACGTCAATTCGCCCAAAAATGACTTCAGGGAGCTGATTCTTCCTGTCGATGAAGGGCAAACTCCGATGGATGACGAGGATCGCCAGGGCCGCTTCGAAGGCTGGTGATCGCAGCGAAAGGCCTGATCGGCCCTCAGGCGCCGTCAGCCGGTACCGGCGCTAGCGGATGCCGCGGCGGGCGCTTCCCCCCTTCGAGAATCTCACGAAGGGCCTCGTAACTGCCTCGCCAGGCGGGGGCCTGCATGCCCTCGAGATGCAGTGCCGACACCCGTCGGTATTTTCCCACGATGAAGACCGCAATACCCACCCTGGTGGCCGGAAGATCCATGCTCACGTCGTCTCCGATGAGCAACGTCTTGGCGGCATCAAACCCCTCCTGCTCGAGCACTTCGCGGTAGTACTCCGCGGCCGGCTTGCAGGCCTTCATCCGTCGCACATGGGTGATCGACCGAAAAGTCTCGCGATCGATTCCTGCCCACTCCAGCCGGAGATGGGCGATTTCTTCGGGCCAGACGGGGTTCGTGGCCAGCACCATGGGATAGCGGCTCTTCGCCCACGAGAGAAACTCTCGGGCCCCTTGCATCGGATAAAAGTGCCGCGAAAGCTGCGGAAAGATCTGAAAGAGCCCGTTTCGAATGAACTGACGCGCCTCTTCGACCGTCAGGTCCAGGCGATCGGCCACGATCGCCAGCACCCGCTGATCGTTGGTCAGATCGGCATGCGGCCGGTCGAAAGCTTTCTTGATGTCGAGCAAAGTGTTGAGCGCTCCCCGCGTTCCGAGCTTCGGCTTGAGTCGGCGTAGGGCGCGTGCCACAAAGTCCACCGAGAGAATCCAGCCCCGATTGCCGAGCAGCGTGCCATCCAGATCCACCAGAAGCGATTCGATCTTCATCCTGAAAAACAGAGTAGCAGAACCCGCCCCCGAGGCGACACAATAGAGCCCAACCCAAGATGAGCCCCTCCACCTCCACCCCTACCTCGACCGACCCTCCCGTCCACTTCCGCCGTTCGAACTCGGGCTCGGCATTCGTCATCGAGCTGCTCAAACCTCGCAGCCTCAACGCCCTCGATCTCGAAGCCTTTCGCCTCATCGATCAGGCCCTCGATCAGGCCGCCAGCGACGACCAAATCGAACTGATCGTGATCTGGGCGCCCGTCGAACGCAATCCCCGTGCGTTTTGCGCGGGAGGTGACGTGCGGCGACTTTTCGAGGAGCACCAGAAGAGCGGCAACCTCGACTATGGCCGCGCGTTTTTTGACGCCGAGTACCGGGTCGATCGTCGTGTCTGGGAGTTCTCGAAGCCGATCGTCGCGCTCACCCACGGCATCACCATGGGTGGAGGAATCGGCCTCATTCGAGGCGCCCCCTACCGCGTCGCCTGCGAAACGTCTGTCTGGGCCATGCCCGAAATCTCGATCGGGCTTTATCCGGATGTGGGAGCCACGGGTTTTTTGAGCCTGCTTGCCGAGCCCTGGCCCGCCTTCCTGTCGTTGACTGGCAGTCGGGTGTCACCGGCCGATCTTCTCGAACTAGGCCTGGCCACGCATCTGGTCCCTCAGAAGGATCTTCCCCAGCTTCTGGCCGAACTCGAAGAGCTTTCAGCCCAGTCGGGCGATCTGGTCAGACAGATCGAAGCCACGCTCGCGCGCCACCAGACGCCCAGGAGCGGTTTCAGCTGGTTTGGCGAGCTTGACGCGATTCGCGAGGTCTTCGGCTCGGCGCTACAGGGATCCGTCACCGAGAGCGCCGAGCGGATCTGGCGCTCGGCTGAGGCACTACAAGAAAAGCGAGGGGCTTCGGGCGGCGAACTGAATGCGGCACTCGAGACCCTGCTCTCGGGATCCCCCCTCTCGGTCCTGCTGATCCTCGAGCAGCTCCGCGCGGGAAGGCGGCTCGTCCTGAATTCCGGCCAACCCGACTGGCAGAAGGTGTTCGCATGGGAAACCGAGGCTTCGATTCGCTGCATGCGGGACGGTGACTTTTTCGAGGGAGTCCGCTCACGGCTGGTCGACAAGGACTTTCGCGAGCCGGGAAAACCTCGCTGGAAATATGCCGCCCCCTTCGAGGTACCGGACGAGCAGAGGCTCAGGCTTTTTCCTTCGACGTTTTCCGGCTAAGCTCGTCCCAGATGGATGCTCTTCGCCCCCTGAACAAACGTGACGTCATCGATTGGATTCGCTCGCACCTCGAGGAGGAGCTCAAGGACAACCCGGGAGGCGAAGAGGCTGCTTCGCTCAAACGGGCTCTGCTCATGTATCGCTTTCTACCGATTCGAGAATTTTCGGGCGATGACGTGGTGGCACCCGCCGGACTGGTGGAGCTCGAATTTTCGGGAAGAACGAGCTGGGTGCTGCTCGTGCCTCAGCACGGAGGACTCGTCACCCGCTTCGAGAACCAGCCCCTTCAGGTGCTCACTCCCCAGTCGCCACTCGGCGAAGCCATGCTGGGAAAAAGAGCCGGTGACTCCTTCGTGGTGGAGGCAGGAAAGACCCAGCGCGAATACCGCATTCGCCGGGTGCTCTGACCCACGGACTGGGCCTGATGAGGCCCCCATCATCCCGTCAGTTTTCGCCAAATTCCCTGCAGAATTTCGATCAAAGTAGGACGCGGGGCCACGTCGATCATCAGTCGAGGTCGTGGTTTCTGGACAAAAGGTTCGAGCTCGGCATCGGGGACAACTTCAAAGTAGCGCGGACCAGGGGTCTTTTCCTGCATCTCGAGTTTTCGAAAGAAGGCCCCCTTGCGGCGACTGTAAAACAACACACCGACGTAGCGACGATAAGCGCCAGACTCGTCCACTTCGACCAGGTTCCAGCGAGGCCCCCCCTCTTCGGTTGAGGCTCCCTCAATTTTCACTCGCAGATCAACCTTCTTGGCCTCATGCACATAGACGCGATCGAGATCGGTCTCGAACGTCACCTCGCCGGACTGGGACCGGCCCACCGAAGGCAGTAGAAAAACCGCTCCAAGAACGACCATCAGGGCCACGTGTCTGAAGTTCATGAACCGCTTCTACCAGTCGGTTCAAAGTTCTTCCAGTCCATGGCAGACTCAGCGCATGGCCAAGCACTATGACGCCCATCTGTTCATCTGCACCAACCGCAAGGGTCCCGGTCCCGACGGAAAACCTCGAGCCTGCTGCGCAGCCCGCGATGCCGAAGCCCTGAAAGATGCCGTGAAGAAGGCGGCTGCCCGCCAGTTCAGCGGCCAAGCGGTACGAGTCAATGCTTCGGGCTGCCTGGGTGCCTGCGAAGAGGGCATCGCGGCCGTCTGCTACGGCGCGAAGGGCGGGCACTGGCAGCTTCAGCTCGACCACTCGCCGGAAGCTGAAAAGCTCCTGCTTCAGACGATTTCCGATACACTTTCGGACCCCTACGAGTCCGACGCCGTCTGAACACCTGCTCAAAAAATCGACAGCCGCCAACTCCGCTTCAGGCCCAGCGCCACTCAGAATCGCAACAGGCGTGCGTCAGGCGTGGCCTGCCTCTTGCTGAACGGACGGGTTGTGCGGATCACCGAAACCCAGCGTCTGCGATCGATTTTTTCCCTGCTGCTGCTTTTGGTGGCTTCGGGCTCCAGCGCACAGGAAAAGCTGACGGAACGAATCGAAGCGTACCGTCGCTGGAAGGCCCACTGGAGTGGCCCCAACTGCCACCAGACCACGCTCTTCGCACATGGCTACTCCCCGTCCTTTCGCTATGTCGATCCTTCGGAATTTGAGATTCAGATGCAGATTCATGGCTGCGCTCCGATTGCCGATCAGACCCGCTCCCGGGTGGGAGATCTCGGTTTGTTTGTCGACGTGGAAGACGGCATCGTCCACAGCTTTACCAGGCTGGAAGAGGACCGTGTCTTTTCGAAGACCGGCACCTACAGTTCGTTTCCAGCCGAAGTTCAGCGCTTTTCGGAAATGAGTCACTGGTTCTGGATGAACGAAAAGTGCTTCACGCCGGGAATGGCATTCTCGAAGGACTGCCCGCGGGTACTCCGCTACTGGCGCTGTCCAACAGTGACGACTCCTCCGGATTCAAAATTACCGGATGCCCTGGCCACTCTGTCCCGAAAACTGGATGAGCTCGAGACCTGGTGTTCCGACTGGGTGCGCAGCCCCGATCTTCCCCAGGATGCCGACATCGACAGCAAGCTTCAGACCGTTGCACGCATCCGAACTGGGCTGCAGGCCCATGCTGAGGAGGGAACCGTTGAGCTCCCCCTCCGGCTCCTCAAAGCCCGGGCCTTTTCACTCGAGCGGCAGATCTTGATGTTCGCCGATCCAGACTAGAGTGGACCCGCTACCCCACTAGTCGGCCGTGAAAACAGGCGTGATCCCGATCACGGCTGGCGGTGAGCCGGGGCCTGCCGAATTCGAAGCGGGACTGCCGGTGGTTGTGGGTGTCGGCGACCCTGTGGGTGTGGGTGTTGGATCGGGCGTGGGATTGCTCGACCTCTCCCGCTCGGCGATTCGCTCATCCCTGCAGGCGATCAGCGCCTCGCGTACCTGATCCATCGGAAGACGCTCGTCCGTGTCGGTATCTCGGCTTGCCATGAAATCCTCGCGGCTGATCCTCACACCCCCCTCCAGCGAGAGCCCCTCTTTTCTCGCCTGACGCACGCAAGCTTTGAAATCTCGATTATCTACAAACTTCGAGTCGACGTGAGTCTGCAGCCGATCGAGTTCCTTGCCGACAGCGTGCTGCAGAATGTCTTCATGAGCCGGCAGTCGCGTTCGCTTGGGAGAGAACATCCGCCATTGCTTGGTTTTCGACTTGATGAACTTGCGAGCATCGGCGGACACGCCCTTTTTCTTCAGACAGCGATTGAGCTCCTTATTGAGGCACTCCCAGTGCGGATTGCTTCCCGCCTTTCGTTGACCGCCGCCACCGGCAACCTTGCCCAAACGAGGGTTCTCCCCGACCGCTGCCTTCTTTGAGGTACACCGAGGCGCCTCGTTGGCATCGCTGGCGCAGCTCTGATACGCCTGACGATCCTGCTCGCTGAAGACTGCCGCATGGGCGTCGACCCAATGAAAGATGCTGGCAGCGAGCACCACGAAGACCAAGGACGCTGTCCGTCCAAACACCCTACCGACGAGGCCTTCGAAACATGGTTTCACCTGCTTTCGAAAGCCACTCTCGAGAAAATCACCCGTCGTCTTCATAAGAGTCCCCCGTCCCGATTCAGCAAGGATCTCGTGATGACGAACGATCGTCAAATGCGTCACCGGCGACCTGTGCCAAACCTGGTCAGTAGTTCTGGGCCAGGCCCTCAACCCGAGGGTCGAGCAGGCAGGTTCGACGAAGCCAGTGGCGTAAAAGCCTCGAATTTACGGGCTCTTTGGCTGGCTTTTCGAGCGCTGCGCCTGAGGACTTCGCCTGACCACTGGTACCCGCCCACCGAGCGTCGGGATCGAGAAGTTTCAGACAGTCTGCGCTCGAAATGGAACGCGATTCGCCGGAAAGTCGAACTTCGATGCGCTCCAGTCGGCAGACCGAACGCGAATCGACTGCCGCCATTCCGTAAACCAACACGGCATCGACCGACAGTCTTCCCGAGCGCCCCTTCTCGACCACTCCGGGGTCAAACTCCCGCTGGATGGCCACGCGCCACTCTTTGGGGTTCTCGCGGGCCGGCCCCATCTGAACTCGGGTCTCGAACGCGGGACGCCCTGAGGTCCGCACTCCGTCCGACAAGACCGGTAGCGGGCGCTTCTCTCCTCGTCGGTCGAAGTCGAGGCGGTAGCCCCCCAGGGGAAGCTCTTTTCCGATCACGGGAAGTGCCAGCTCCGACAAGATCACTGAAGCCGTATCGACGCAGGAACGCTCGCTTGCCTGAGCCGACACCGGGAAGCTCACTGCAAGCAGTAGCAGCGCCGCGCTCCCGTGCATCAAACCGAGTGCCCCTCTTTGCGCCGGGCGTGTTCTGTCTGAGTTCATCACTGAAAGTGTAAAGCACCAGGACCGCGGGTTCACTCAAATCTTCAGGTACTGCTGCAACTCTTCGAGCGTCTCAAAGCGCTTGATCTCGTCAAACCACTCGAGCCCGCGATGCCGGTGGGCCATGCGAATCCACTGCTTGCAGCGTGAGAGTACGGCTGAACGCACCGGAAAATACTCGAGCGAGATCTCGATGAACCGCCTCACGAGCGGGGCCCACGCCTCTTGGGTAAGCGGGGTGGCCAGGATCTCGGGCGCCTCCCCGAGTTTGAGCTCCGCTGCTGCGGCCTGCACAAGAGCAGGGTTGGCCAGGGCCCCACGCCCCAGCATGAACTGATCGGAACCGGTCAGATCTCGGCAGCGCCGAAAATCCTCAATCGACCAGATGTCTCCGTTGGCAATCACGGGCAGCGATCCGAGGCGTCTTTTCACGCGACCGATCTGTTCCCAGAATACCGGTGGCTGGTAGGCAGCCATCCGCGTACGAGCGTGAATGGCGATCCACGAGGCCCCTCCTTCGGCTGCACGATCGGCATTCTCGAAGACCTGCTCGATGTCATCCCAACCGAGGCGCATCTTGGCCGAAACCGGAAGCTCTGCCGGAACTGCTCGGCGCACGGCCTCGACAATCGAACGAATGCGCAGAGGGAACTTCAAGAGCGTGGCGCCACCGTCGTGGCGATTCACGGTCGGCGCGGGACAGCCGAAGTTCAGGTCAACTCCGGGGGATCCCAGCTCGCAGGCCCGGACGGCTGCTTCGGCCAGCTTCTCGGGATCTCCTCCCAGAAGTTGAAGCTGCACCGGGGTGCCGCTCAGGGTTTTCGAGTCAGTGGCGAGCTCGGGCAAAAACTCACGGTAGGTGCGACGGGGAGGCACTTCCTGGCTGACGCGCAGAAACTCCGACACGCAATGCGTGAAGCCGCCTCGCTCGGTCATGAACCGTCGCATGGGATAGTCGGTCACTCCTTCCATCGGAGCGAGGATGAGAGCAGGCTTTCCGGCTTGAATCACGAGCGCTTCGCTACCATAAGAGGAGAATGTCGCAAACCGGTCACATCTGCATTCATAAGCCCGAAGGCCGCTTTGACGTCGACTTCTGCGAGTCGCAGCTGAACCTGCTGGCCCACGCCCAGGCCATTGAGCTCGAAGTGGGCAGTCGCTGCGGCGGTCACGGCATCTGTGGCGGCGACCGGGTTCAGGTGAAGCTGACCGACAATGAGCGCAGGCTGCAGCTCTCCCCCATCACATCCGACGAACGTCGCCATCTGAGCGAAGCCGAACTCGCCGCCGGCTGGCGCCTGGCCTGCCAGTGTTTTCCGCAGCCCGGCGTGACTGAGCTCGAACTCGAGTGCCCGTAATTCGTCAAAAATAAAAAAGCCCCGCAGGATGGCACCCACGGGGCTTCTTCGTTTCTTGGGGATCCTCCGCTTGGCGGCAAACCCATCAGCGGCGACGAAATCCCAGATCCTTCGCGTCCTGCTCGCTCAGGAAGAAAATTCGATCGCAAACCGGAATCGACTCGTAGCGACTCGGAGTCACGTACTCTCGCGTGGCGATATTTCCGACATACTTGTCGGCCTTGCGCTTCTGGTGGCGCAGGCGAAACTCAAACGGAAGCTCCTTGAGCGGGTTGGAAGGATTGAAGATTCCCAGTCCGGCTTTTTTCGCCTGATGGCAGGCCTCGACGATTTCTTCGGCGTGAATCTCTTCCAGAAAATCTTCGTTACAATTTCCGGGGCCGCAGATGATGTAGCTCACGGCCTGTCCGCGGCGCACCTGCTCGATGTTGGCGTTGCGGCCATTCAGAACGACGTGTCCGAGCGTGCGGCCGTACTTGTCGGTTCCGAAGTCCTCAAGTTCGGCGCGGCGGCCGACCGGAAGCAGGCGTTCGAGCTCACGGGTGGCGTCATCTCCCCAGGGCATCTGGCCCACGACGCCGTTGCCGGTGACGAGGTGGGTTTCGGGAGTGTCCATTCCCTGCATCCGCACCTTGATGCGGCGGTTCTTCAGGTCGCGAACATGAACGGTGTCTCCGTCGACGACGCGCTCGATCACCACATCCCGGTACGAGACGGCAGCCTGCGCAAGGTTCGGGGTACCGACCACGGCAACACCGAGTGAGGCAAGGGTCCAGAACCAGGGGATGAAGTGCAGGGGCTGCTTCGTCGTGAAGGTCGTCATTGAGATCGCTCCTTGAGTGGGTTGAGTTACGCGGCACCCTATGGTCGCCCGTAAAACTTTCCAAGAAAGAAATGATTCTTGAAAAAATGGAATAATAACTCTCCTGGGATCGCTCCTTGGAGAGAGGGGCTTCGCGGGGGATCGGCCCGAAATTTGGAGTACCGAAGGCCGATGAAGATGACGCTGATCTTTGGCCGTCTGGCCCTCGGATTACTCTTTCTGGTCTCTGGCCTGAGCAAGGTCCTGAACTACAACGCAACGCTTCAAGTTATGGATCTTCAGGGGGTTCCATTGTCTAGCCTCTTACTGCCCGTCGCGACGGGTATCGAGCTGGTAGGCGGTCTCCTCTTGATTCTGGGACTTCGCGTTAAAACCTCGGCTCTCACCCTCGCCCTCTACCTCGTTCCAGTGAGCTGGTTTTTTCACCCCTTTTGGGCAGTAGTCGGCGAGGCGCGTCAGACGCAGAGCGTTCATTTCTTGAAAAACCTGTCGATCATCGGCGGACTCACGCTCGTCTATGCCTACCAGCGCATTCTCGACTCATTTTCGGCTGGCACACTGACGACCATCCGTCGGGAAAGCTTCGAGCGAAGAAAAGCCGCATAAAGAGCGCTGCGGCAACATGAGGCCGTGGCAGCACCGAAAAGCCGCTTGGGCTTTCAGTTCAAGCCAGCGTAAACTGCGGGCATGGAACAACCCGCATGGATGCTGTTGACCGAATGGGGCGCCCGGCTCACGCTGGTTTCGCTTGTGGGCCTCTCGATCGCTTCGGTGGCGATCATTCTGGATCGTCGCAAGGTGTTGCGCGAACGCCGCGACCTGAGGCCGATCGACGAGCTCAAGCGTGACCTGCACGGGCAGAGAACCAGGGGCGCTTCGGACGCCGAGATCCCACGCAAGAGCAGCTCCGGGATCCACCCGGTCGCTTCAAACGCCGCCCAGACCGAACTCTCCACCCCACAGACCACGGTGGCTCGGTACCTCAACCTCCTGAGCGGACGCCATCCTCACTCTCCTGCCGAATCGATCGACCGAGCCACCCGAAGCTTCGTCACCGAAGAGCGCCAGCAACTCGAGCGCGGCCTCACCTTTTTGGCCACCATCGGCTCGAACGCGCCGTTCATTGGTCTTTTTGGAACCGTACTCGGCATCATTCAGGCCTTCGGAGAGCTCTCGACCAAGCAGACCGGCTCGGCTTCGGTCATGGCCGCGATCTCTGAAGCACTGATTGCCACGGCCGTGGGCCTGCTGGTCGCCATCCCAGCCGTGGTGGCCTACAACCTGTTTCAGCGCCGAGTGCGCGAAACGCTCGTTCCGTGTGAGATTCTTCGTGATGAGTGGATTGCTTCTCGCGAAAACTCCGAACCGGCTGGGTCGAAGGAGTAGCCCATGGCAGCAGACCTTCCCCAGAACGATTCGGGCGAGGACGCTCCCCCGATCAGCGCCATCAACGTCACGCCGTTTGTCGACGTCGTGCTGGTGCTGCTGGTCATCTTCATGATCACGGCCCCGACGATCATGAAGGATTCGCTGGGCATCCAGCTTCCGAAGGCCTCATCGACCGAAGGAGCCAAACCGGAGTCGCTGGCCGTGGCCATCAACGAGCAGGGACAGATCCTGCTCAACGGCAAGCTCTCGAGCGCCGAAGAACTGAGGCTTGAAGCCGAAACCGCCGTCAAGGCCAACCCCCTGGTGCAGGCGCTGATTGCCGCCGACGAAAACTCCCGCCATGGGGCGCTGGTGCTGGCCATCGACACCCTGAAGTCGGCCGGGCTCGAGCGTTTTGCGATTCAAGTGCGGCGCCCCGAGGGCTCGAACTCGCCGGATTCCGGAGGCTAGAGCCTGATGGAGCTGCGCGCCTCACCCAAGATCGATCCTCGCGCCCTTCGCGGGTCCCTGACGATTCATGGCCTGCTGGTGGCGGCATATCTGTTGATGGTGCTACTTCCGCGGCTTTCGTTCGAGTTTGCGCGCACCGAGGACATCCCGATCGACGTGATCGAAGTGCCCAGGGTGGCACCACAGCCGCTCGAGGCGGCAAAACCCAAGCCGAAAACAGAGACCCAAAAACCGCGCGCCGTCTTCGGACTATCGAAAAAGGCGCTGACCACTTCCAACGAAGCAGCGCCCGAAGCCAAGGCCGGCAACACGCTGGCCAAGGAGCAGGACGACCTCAAGCTACGCGAAGAGGACGCCGAATCGCTGCCGATTCCGACCGATGATTACCTCGTCAGCGAAATGCCCGTGCTTCTGGCCGATTTTCGCGTGCCGTATCCGCCGGATGCCAAAAAAGCGGGCATTCAGGGAGCAGTCCTTCTCGACCTGCTCATCGACGGCGAGGGTCGGGTGCGGCAGGCCACCGTAGCCCAGGGGCTTTTCGCGTCGCTCGATGAGGCGGCCCGGCGCGCAGCACTTGAGCTTCGATTTCGTCCGGCCCGCGTGGCCGAAAAACCCGTCGCTGTGAGGATTCGCTATGCGTATCGATTCGTGCTCGAGTAGGGGTTCGTTCTTGCGAACCATTACGGAAAGAGTGATTCTTGATCGTTCGGCGCGTTTTCTATGCGCTGCACTGACGCTAGTGACGCTTTCGGCCTGCGGCAACGACAACCTCGACGAAACCCAGCAGCTCGGGCCGCTTCGCGTGCTGGCGTTGATCGCCAGTAGCCCGGAAGTGAACATCGGGGGCGGCTCGGTGAACATCACGCCCTGGATCAGCGACTTTGATCGGGGTGGCGAGGCCGGACGAAGCTGGAGCTACTCATGGAAGACCTGCGCCGACTCGGGCATCGCGTTTGGGGCCGAGCCGGAGTGTTCAAGTGATGCCGTCCTGCAGAGCGGCGGACCAACCACCGTTGCTGGTGGCGTTCTCAACTTGGCCAACGCCTTCACTGCGCCCGCAGTCGCGAGCATCGCTGTCACTATCCCCGCCGCTACCGACGCCTTCTGGACGACGCGAAACGACCTCGAAAAAACCAATGGCGTTCCGCTGATTTTCCAGTTCACACTCACCGCCGGCAGCGAAACGGTCACTTCGTTTCGCCGAATTCTGGTCAAAGCCGCCGGCGCCTCGAATACCAACCCTACGCTTTCTGGTGTCACGGTCGACGGAGCGTCCATTGCTGGCGGCGGAGGTGCCCTACCCACCACCGAAAAGGCCGTCGTTCCGGTGATCGATGCCGGAAGCCAGCAGAGCTACTCGGTCGTCACCACCAACGGCACGACCCTCAACAAAACCGAAGTACTGACGGTGAGCTGGTTTACCACGCTCGGAGAATTTCAGTTCAATCGCACCGACGGCGCTTCGGAGAACACCTTCACGCCCCCCGATTCGGGAACTCCGAAGGCCATTGTCTTTTTACGCGACGATCGAGGAGGGATCAGTGCACCTGTCACGATCGGGTTCTAGCCAGCACTCGAAGCGCGCGCGGGGACATCGGGGAATCGGCGCGGGCCTCTGGCTTGCTCTTCTCCTGGCATTCGGCCCGCAGCCAGCACTGGCCGCTCCGGTCGAGGGCATCCTGCGCGAGCGCGGCACCAAGACACCGATGGCCGACGTGTCGGTCTTCATTCTTCCGCACAAGCTCAAGGCGACCACCGATACGCAGGGACGCTTTCGCTTCGAAGAGGTTCCCGAGGGACCGTTCCGCTTCGTGGTCAACGCGGCGGGATTTCTAAAACTCGAAGAGCAGGACTTCGTTGCCGCATCCGCCGCGCCATCGGTCGCAGACTCTGCCGCAGGCGCGCTTCGCGAGCTCTACGTCGAGCGCACCGCCTACGGCACCTATGAGACCACGGTCACGGGCCGGGCCGATCGGCGCGATGACTCCAGACGCTCCCTCAAGGCCTCGCAGGTTCGAACGCTTCCGGGAGCCGGTGGTGATCCGCTCAAGGCCATCCAGAACCTGCCCGGAGTGAACCGCCCCGCCCCCTTCAGCTCGCAGGTCATCATTCAGGGCTCCGCACCTCGCGACACGCGTTACCTGATCAACGGCCACGAAGTGCCGATCATCTTTCATTTTGGAGGTCTGAGCTCGGTCGTGCTTCCGGATGCGCTCGACCGCGTCGACTACCTCACGGCCGGTTACGGTCCCGAGTACGGACGCGCCCTGGGCGGACTCGTGGGTGTGTGGACTCGAAAGCCTCGCACCGATCGCGTACACGGCATGGCCTTCGTCGATCTGATCAACGCAGGCGGGTACGTCGAGGGTCCCGCCGGCGAGAAGGGGCGCTTTCTTCTGGGTGCCCGACAGAGCTACATCGGCGCCATCCTCGGAGCGGTCGCCGGCAACAACGACTCGTTCAACTTCACGCTCGCGCCCACTTTTGGCGATGTCGTGGGCATCTACGAACGGCCCCTCTCCTCGCGGGACGAATTCAAGGTCGTGACCGTGGCCTCGAGCGACGAGCTGTCGTTCGTGCTCAAGCAGCCCGTGGGCGCCGACCCCAGCATTCGAGGGCAATTCAACACCAAGACCCAGTTTTTTCGGGTCATTCCCGAGCTGCAGCACATCCACAGCTCGCGTACCCGCTCGCGCTGGTCGCTCGGCATGGGGCGCGACTGGATCAAATTCAATACGAGCGAAAACAACTTCAAGATCTTCACCTGGTCGCTCACGACGCGCGGTGAAGTCGAGCGCGAGATGTCGGATCGCTGGACGGCGCAGTGGGGCTTTGACAACGCCTATAGCTGGGCCCGGGTCGATCTCCTGCTTCGCGACGCATTTTCGGACGGTGGCGTGGGCAACCCGTTCAGCAGTGGCGAACTCAGGCAGGCCGGAGTGAACGGCAAGCAGGTGCGAATCGGCGCCTACTGGCGCAATGAAGTGAAGCTCTCGCCCCGCTGGACCCTTCTCCCCTCGCTTCGCCTCGAGACCGTGCGTAGCAACTCGAACAATGTTCGCGAATTCTTTCCCCTGGGACGGCTCGCCTCGCGCTACCAGCTCGAGGACTCGCTCCTGCTCAAGGTGGCCGGTGGCCGCTACGTTCAGGCCCCCCAGCCCCAGGAGACCGACGAAACGTTCGGCAACCCGAATGTTCGCTCGCCGACGTCGTGGCATGGCGCAGTCGGATTCGAAAAGGACTTTCGCCAGGGAAGCTCTCAGGGAGTGCGCTGGAGCGGCGGAGTCTTTTATCGCGATTTTCAGGATCTCGTCGTTCCCTCGCCGAACCTCGTGACGCGAAACGGCCAGCTCGTCGCCGAGAACTTCACCAACGGCGGAGCGGGTCGCTCCTACGGCGTCGAGAACCTGGTTCAGGTCGACTTCGCGCCCTGGACCGGCTGGCTGTCCCACACCCTGGGTCGCAGCACGCGGCGCCAGCCCGGTCAGGCCGAGTTCCCGTTTCAATTCGACCAGACCCATCTGCTGACGGCCATTGCCGCCGTCGATCTGCCCCGAAACTGGCGCATCAGCACTCGCTTTCGGTACGCCACCGGCAACCCCACCACTCCGATCGTCGGGGCGACCTTCGATGCCGACAATGATGTGTATTTTCCGCAGCGGGGCGCCTTCTATTCAGAACGGCTGGAGCCTTTCCTGCAACTCGACCTGCGCTTCGACAAGAAGTGGATCTACAAGACCTGGATCCTCTCGGGCTACCTCGACATCCAAAACGTCACGAACCGCACGAACCTCGAGGCGGTGCAGTACTCCTACAACTACCAGCAGCGTGACGTCGTCGGCGGACTGCCGATCATTCCGACTCTGGGTGTGCAGGCGGAGTTCTGATCCTGACCCTGACCGTGGTGGACAGCGAGCGGCCTGTCGTTGGCGGCGAGCGGCCTTGCGGTTGCCCGAAACCCCCTGTTGTTACCGGCGAGCCGCCTTGTGGGGCAACTCCGAGTTTGCGAGTTTTGGAGTGCTTCGACCTTGAATCGAACGGGGCATCATCGGCACGATGAAGGAATGAAAACCTCTGCCTTGAATTCGACTTTGCCTGTGCTTTCCCGTTCCGATCGCTTCGCTCGTGGGAGGCTGCTTGCCCCGCCGATCATCACACTGGCTGTCACTAGGCTGGCCGTCCCACTGGCCATCACACTGGCCGTTGGACTGCTCAGCGCAGGATCCACTCTCGGGCACGCCGAAGAGGCCCCGGCACCGAAGGAGTTCGAAGCCCAAAAAGCCGAGATTCTGTCTCACCTCGATGGACGCCTCAAGACGATGCAGGAGCATCGCGCCTGCGTGGCAGGAGCCTCTGACCGCGATGCCCTGAAAAAGTGCCGAGAAAGCATGCGCGATCACCGCGAGGGGATGCGTGATGCCTGGCAAAAAAAGCGTGATGAGCGTCGCAAAGCTCGGCGTTCGCGTCGCAGCGAGTGAGGCAAACGTCAAGCACTCGAACTAAACG
>CAYSOA010000026.1:0-2839 GCA_964432565.1 uncultured Bacteriovorax sp. | reverse complement strand
CCCGAGGCCTGCGCCTCGTTTACGCCCCCGCCCGGAACACCCAACCCGACGACGGCCGTTGCGGCGAGGAGGAGAGCCAGCTTCTTCATCCAACGAGTCGTATTGCGCATGAAGCGCGAGCTAAGCGCCAAACCAGTGAAAGTCAAGGCGCGATGCTCCCGCGCCTACTCCTAGGCCTGGACCTTTCCCTGCGCGCCAAGGCTCGTTCCCAGAAAGGCAATCAGGAGCACGACCGGAAGTCCGATAATATACGACATCATGAGTCCGAATATGGGGCCCGTCAGACCCTCAGCATACTCAGCCGGGTTGGCCCGGTAATCTTGAAGCACCAAAATCAGCCGAAAGCCGATGTGCTCAACCGCCACCAGCAACCCCACGGCAGAGAGGGCCCGAAACCTGCGAAAGCCCGTCCAGCGCGTCAGGAGCAGGGCCAGTCCGAAAAACACCAGAATTCGTACCAGCACATAGACGTAGTTGGCGGCCGTTTCGTTTGCCCAGCCCCCAACCGCACGGGCCACCACGAATTGATTGACAGCGAGAATGGCCAGCGCCAAAAACCACAACACTCGGCCCTTCGACAGCACTCGGATCACCTGATTCGTCATGCGACCCAACTTCTCCGAACAATTCATGATTTACAAGCCGAGCAGCTTCGTTTTAAACCAATTGAGTCGCACATCGTTTTGTAACCCAAGGAAGAGGCGCAATGGACGCAACCACAGGTCCGGTCCTGGTGACCGGCGGCAAGACTTTCACTGACATCAACGACGACGTCTCGCGTCCGTTGGAGAGCTTTCCGACCCAGAAATGGTGGGTCGTGTTCGGAACGACCATCCTGATCCTCTCGATCTGGGCCTTCGTCGTCACCCAATTCGTCTATCGCGGACAGGGCGTCCTCGGCCTCAACAGCTCGGCTGGCTGGGGTACGGACATCACGAACTTCGTGTTCTGGGTGGGTATCGGCCACGCCGGAACTCTCATTTCCGCCATTCTCTTCCTGTTCCGCCAGAAGTGGCGCACCGGCATCAACCGTTCGGCAGAAGCCATGACGATCTTCGCGGTCATCACGGCCCTGACCTTCCCGCTGCTGCACACGGGGCGTCCCTGGTACGCCGCCTTCTGGCTGCTGCCCTACCCGAACCAGCGCCAGCTTTGGGTGAACTTCCGTTCGCCGCTACTCTGGGACGTGTTTGCCGTCGGAACGTACTTTACGATCTCTTCCGTGTTCTGGTTCGTGGGGCTCATCCCCGATCTGGCGTCGGTGCGTGATCGCGCCAAGAACGGCATCCGCAAGACGATCTACACCCTGCTCTCGATGGGCTGGCGCGGATCGAACAAGAACTGGTCGCACTACGAAGTGGCCTACATGATCCTGGCCGGTCTCTCGACCCCGCTGGTTCTGTCGGTTCACACGATCGTTTCGTTTGACTTCGCCGTCTCGCAGATTCCTGGCTGGCACACGACGATCTTTCCGCCGTACTTCGTCGCCGGCGCCATCTTTTCGGGCTTTGCGATGGTCGTCACCCTGCTGGTGATCATGCGCGAGATGTTCGGGTTCAAGAATTACATCACGATGGATCACCTTGAGCTGATGAACAAGATCATCATGGCTACGGGGATGATGGTCGGCTACGCGTATGCCTGCGAATTTTTCATCGCCTGGTACTCGGGTTCGGCCTTCGAAAAGTACGTCTTCATCAACCGCGCGTTCGGTCCGTACTGGTGGGCCTACTGGACGATGACGACCTGCAACGTCTTCATTCCGCAGCTCTTCTGGATTCGGTCGATGCGCCGGAACATCGGCGTGATGTTCGTGATCTCGCTGTTCGTGAACATCGGCATGTGGTTCGAGCGTTACGTCATCGTGGTGACGTCACTCCACCGAGACTTCCTGCCCTCGAGCTGGAGCATGTACTTTCCAACCTGGTACGACTGGGGCTGGACTCTCGGCTCCTTCGGCGTGTTCTTCGCCCTGTTCCTGCTTTTCGTCCGGTTCCTGCCGACGATTGCGATGGCAGAAGTGAAGAGCGTGATGCCGCAGCCGAGTGCAGGCGGCAGCTCGAAGCACTAACCTGCTCAGGATCGCTGAACCGGTTGACGCCGGGTAAAGAAAGCGGCCCGGCTCGCGCCGGGCAAAAAGACCCGTCCGGCTCGCGCGGGTCACGGAAAATCAAAAGCCCGGGGAGAAATCCCCGGGCTTTTTACTGAAATTCCGATGCAACTCGCTCGGGACACCTCAAACCCAGGCGCCTGCGAGGCAGATCCCGTTCATGACCCGGGCGATTCTCAGCCGACCGGAGTCGGCATCGCCCGAACTTACTCGGTCACTTCGCAACGAACAGCATAGCGGTTCGTCGACCTTGAGCCGCCCGAGAGGTAATAGATCTTCCCGATGTCGAGCAGGTCAGGCTTCTGGCTGGCCGCGATACTCACGGACTCCATCAAACCCAAACTGTAGGCGTACTGGAACAAGGTCAACTGCCCCTGGGAGAGTTGTCCGTTCTCGGCTTCCTGAAACGTGATTTCCAACCAGGTCTGGTTATTGAGTGCGGCCTTGGTCTCCTTCACCGAGCGGAGCCCCCCCGATTCACCTGTGATTGGAGCGACCACGAGAGGCTGCCACTCGGAGCCTGCTTTCACCTCGCGCCCCTCGCACTCGAAATTCGCCGCGTGGGCGGCGGGCATCGCATAAGCCAGCACAGCCACGATCAGAGACGAAATCACATTGAGCTTCTTCATAGGAATCCTCCTTTGGACTCGGAGGTGAACCTATCAGCCAGATTAACGCGCCGCAGCTAATACCTTCTAAGATCTCTGAATTCAGATTAAAAACAGGACA
>CAYSOA010000025.1:0-32280 GCA_964432565.1 uncultured Bacteriovorax sp. | reverse complement strand
CCGAAGAAGAAGGCTGCCCCAGTCGCCGTCCCGGCAGCTCTGGCAACCGGAGCGACCCTGAGCCAGGCTTTCGGCTACGGAACGACCCGCGAGTCGCTTCAGCAGCTGGCCAAGGAAGAAGAATCCCTGTTCTCGGACCTCACCGAGAGCAGCATGGACGAGTCCGAAGAAGAGTGACCTGAAAGGGAACCAGAGGAGTCCGCTCGAGCCCGAGCGAATTCTGCGAAGGCCCGACTGGCGCTGCGAGCGACGGTCGGGCCTTTCCGTTTCTGGTCTTTTCCTTGGGGCCCCTCCCTGCTAGACCGGCCCTATGGAAATTCGGGATCTGATTCATGGCTCGGTGGCCCTGCACCCGGCCGAACTGGGAGTTCTCGACTCCCGCTACTTTCAGCGCCTGCGCAACATTCGCCAGCTGGGCTTTGCGGAGTATTCCTTTCCCAGCGCCACCCACAACCGGTACATCCACAGCCTCGGAGCCATGGAGACCGCCACCCAGGCGTTCGACACCCTTTTTGGCGGAGACCGCTCCCGCTCTGCGGGCGCCTCGCCGGCCCAACTGCCCCTGCATCGCCTCAACCCTGAAGCTCATGCCCGGTTTCGTGCCGTGGTTCGCCTCGCCGCCCTGCTGCATGACATCGGACACGGTCCGCTCTCACACACTACCGAGTTTGCCATGCCCCCGGTCGAGCAGCTCGACGTTCCGCTGGTGCAGGCCCGCGGACGCAAGGCCACCCACGAAGACTATACGCTCAAGATCATTCTCGACTCGGGCCTGACCCCCCTGATCGAACGCAGCGCCGAGCTGAGAAAGCTCGACTTTCGTCCCGAGCATGTTGCTTCGCTCATCGAACCTGCGATCCGGGTTCGCGACGATTTTTTTCACGCCACAGTCGACGGCGAGCGCATCGACTTTCGCCCGATCCTCAAACAGCTCATCTCGAGTGAGCTCGATGCCGATCGCATGGACTACCTCAGGCGCGACTCGACCGCCGCGGGAGTCAGCTACGGCCACTTCGATTTCGACTGGCTCGTGTCCAACCTCACCAGCCACGTCAAGGACGGCAAATGCTATTTGGCCCTCCAGCACCGGGCCCTCTACTCGTTCGAAGATTTTCTGATCTCGCGCTTCCACATGTTTCTGATGGTGTACTTCCACTACAAGAGCGTGGTGTACGACTCGATGCTCGCCGAGTACTTTGCCAGCTCCGACTGCGACTACTCGCTGCCAGCCGACATCGAAGCGTACTGTGACTGCAATGACGCGCACCTCTATTCGCATCTGGCTCGAAGCTCGAACGAATGGGCGCGCCGAATCACCGAGAAGCGCCCGTATCGCATGCTGATCGAGCTCCACAGCGGCATCCCCGCCACCCGCGTGGCCGCTGCCGAACAGCAGCAGCTTCTGGGCGAAATCGAGAGCGATCTCAAATCCCGGGAGATTCGGTTTCTCAAGGCCACCACCACGGGAGAACTCTCGAAGTACTTCCGAAAACCGGGCGACCCGATCTTCGTGCGCTACGACAATCACTACAGCGCGCCAAGCCTGATCCAGCTTGAGAAATGCACCGACCTCTTCTCGAAGTACGAAGAAAAGCGCAGCATCACGAGACTCTACGTGTCCCCCGAAGACTTTTCGAAGTGCCGTGATCGTGGACGCGGAACACCGCTTCGCTGGCTCGAAGAAGCCCACGACCTCGAACACGACCCAGCAAAGGAGCAGGCACCGTGACTTCTGAATCGTCGACGAACCTCAGCCATACCGGATCCCTCCGGCGTACGACCCTGCGCGACCTCCAGCGAAAGACGGACGCGGGTGAGCGACTCGCCATGCTGACCGCCTATGACGCGATTACCGCCACCCTGGTGGATCGTGCCGGGGTTGATCTGATTTTGGTCGGAGACAGCCTCGGAAATGTCGTCCTGGGATTTGAAAACACGATTCCGGTGTCCATGGACGACATGATTCGCCACACGGCCGCCGTGGTTCGGGGAACCCGGAAGGCTCTGGTCATTCTCGATCTGCCATTCGGGACGACGACCGACCCCGAGACAGCGCTTCGTCATTCGGTTCGGGCGTTTCAGGAGACCGGATGCCAGGCCGTCAAGCTTGAGGGCGACGAACGTGCTGCGCCGATCGTGCGCCGCCTGACCGAAAATGGAATTCCGGTCATGGCCCATATCGGCCTGACTCCTCAGGCGGTGCACCAGCTGGGCGGATATTACCGGCATGGCCGCACCTCTCCCGAAATCGAGCGACTCAAACGTTCTGCCCTTGCCCTCGAAGAAGCGGGCGCCTTCGCCATCGTGCTCGAGTGCGTGGTCGAGGAGGTCGCCGCCGACATCAGCGCCGCGCTGCGAATTCCGACCATCGGGATCGGTTCGGGACGATCCTGCGACGGTGAGGTACTGGTCATCAATGACCTGATCGGCCTGTCGGTCTCGCCACCTCCCAGCTTTGCCCGTCCACGCGCCGACGTCGCCTCGATCATCGATCGCTGCGTTCGTGAGTTCATCAGCGAGACCAAGGCGCAGCCGAGCAGTGGCAAGGCACCCGGCACGATCCCAACGTCCGTCACCCCAGCCCCTTCTCCCTCGGCGTAAGCATGCATTGGCTGGCCATTGACATCGGAAACACCCAGACTGTGCTCGGACTTTACGAGGTCGACACCCTCGACGGCCGGTTTTCGTATCGGCTGCTCGATCGAATTCGATTTCGGACCGACGCCGGGACGACCCCCGACGAGTGGCGCCGACAGGTGGGTCTGGGCGATCCGGACGCCCGAACAGGCAGCTGCCGAATCGACCGGGCGATCGTGGCCAGCGTGGTGCCACAGCTTCATCCGGTGATCGGCGAAGCCCTGCAGGGCCTGAACTTCACACTGATCGACCACCGCACGCCGCGTGATTTTGAGCTGGCCCTGCCTCATCCCGAGCAGCTCGGAGCAGACCGACTGGCCAATCTCATGGGAGCGCTTGCCCACTGTGATCCGCCCTTTCTGGTGATGGACTCGGGCACTGCCACCACCTTCTGCCTGATGGACTCGAAACGGCGCTACCTGGGCGGCGCAATCGTTCCGGGACTTGAGACCAGCTTCTCCGCCCTTCAGGCGCGTGCGGCCCGTCTTTTTTCGGTCGAACTGGTGCGACCCGAGAGCAGTGTCGGCAACACGACCGAATCGCAGCTTCAAAGCGGACTCCTTCAGGGCACCGAAGCCCTGATCGAAGGGCTGGCCGAGCGACTGCTTCAGGATGCCGAAAAAGAGTTCGGCGAAGGATTCAAGGACGCGAAACGTCTGGTCACAGGAGGCTGCATCCACTACCTGAAGCTGGGCGCAAACTATGAGTTTCTGCCCGACCTGACACTCGAGGGCCTGCTTCACTACGGAAGGAGAATCGCCCTTGAAGGCTGAGAATCGAGAGCGACGCCGGATTCTGCTCGCCGTGAGCGGCGGAATCGCCGCCTACAAGGTACCCGAACTCGTCCGCCTGCTCCAGAAGTCGGGCTTCGAGGTGCGCTGCATGCTGACCGAGAGTGCGCGCGAGTTTGTCTCCGGGCTGGTGCTCGAAACACTGACGGGCCATCGCGCGGTCAGTCGGCTCTGGGGATTGAACTCAGAAGAACTTCCCTCGGGAACCGAACATATCGATTGGGCCCGATGGCCCGATCTGGTGCTGGTGGCACCGGCAACGGCCCACACCCTGGCGCGAATCGCCCATGGACTGGCCGATGACTTCGTTTCGACGGTACTTCTCGCCACCCGCGCCAAAATCCTTCTGGCTCCGGCCATGAATACCGCCATGTGGGAAAACGCCGCCACCCAGGCGAATCTCGAGCTACTGCGGTCACGCGGCCACGAGGTGCTTCCTCCGGATTCCGGAAGGCTGGCCTGTGGAGAAGAAGGTGCTGGCAAGCTGCCGGAGCTCGAGGCGATCGTTCGTAAAGCAGAACAGACTCTTGAGCTTGAGACCGGCCTCGAACGTGAGCCGTCACGGCAGCGTACAGTTGACGGCAGCACGGAGGGCTCGGCCTGGTCGGGACGCCGCATTCTGATCACAGCCGGTCCGACGATCACGCGAATCGACGCTGTTCGCTACATCACGAACCCATCAACCGGACTCATGGGCAAGGCGCTGGCCGAAGAGGCGCTGGCCCAGGGAGCCGTCGTTCATCTGGTGCTGGGTATCGACAAGGGAGTCGTCCGACCGGTCGCTCGAAACGCCGACGAGGCCCGCAGGCTCGAGATCATCGAAGTCGAAACCGCCGGACAGATGCTCGACGCTGCGCTCGAGAGACTGGACAACTGCGAGGGCGTGATCGCCACTGCCGCTGTCATGGATTACGAAGTGACCGCCCCGGCCAATGGCAAGCTCAAGCGCTCAAAGGCCGACACAACCCTGCACCTGCACGCGGCTCCCGACGTGCTGGCCACGTTGCGCGAAAGAGCGCGAGGCAACCAGTGGTTCGTGGGCTTTGCTGCCGAAACCGACGCTGTTCAGGCCAACGCCATCGCCAAGTGGAAACGCAAGCGTCTCGATTTTCTCTTTGCCAATCCGGTGGCCGCTACGGGAGACCGGCTTTCATCCGGCTTCGGAACGACCACCAATTCGGGCTACTGGATCAGTACTGCTCGGCCGCCGCTTCCAGCCCTCTCGCCTGCCAGCGATGTCGCCACGGAACCCTGCGTCGAGTCCTGGACCCTGGCATCGAAGGCCGAAATCGCGCGCCGAATTCTCGCTGCCGTCAGCGCGGCGAAGACGAAACCGGCTGACGCCCGACCGTGTCGTTGTCCACCCGAGCCCAAGCTCCCGCCTTGTTTCGATAGCGACGCTCCACGATCTTAAACAGATTGTCGTCCATGCCGAGCCTGGTGAAGTAGTCGCCCGGGTCTGCCGAACCAAAGGGGTTCACTTCTCCGCCCGCGTGCCCGAAGCTCACGCTCTGCGAACTGCCGCCGGCGGAGTCGTTCGAACCCCCTCCGAAGAGTTCCCCAAAGGCACCGCGACCGCCACCACCTCCAGAGCCGCCCACTGCGCCACCACCGCCGGAGCGTCCGGCGATCGCTGCCGAACTCTGTGATCCGTTCCGAGCACCGGCCTCTCCGGTCGACCCTCCGGAATCTCCTGCCGCCAGGCCTCCAGGCGCACCTTGGCCTCCTTCAAGACCGCCACCCCCCGTCGGAGAGAGTCCACCAGACCCGCCTCCTCCTTCCCCACCGGTGCCGCCCGGGGGGTTGATCCCCGGATTCGAGAGTCCAACTTCTTGCACACCGTTACCGGCACGACTCGGGCTCACACCAACGAGCCCCGTACTCTCGGTTCCGGTAGCCCCCGCCGCGCTGGCGGCGCTGGCCAGTTGACCGAGGCTGTTGACTCCACCCTGGGTGCCTTCCAGCTCCTGCTGCATCTGCACGGCAGGCTGCACGACTTCGCGAAACGTCGCCGCCCCGGAGGCCAGTGCGTTTTCGGCTGCCTCCATCCCGCCTCCCTCAGTGCAATATCTGGGAGGCTGCGCCTCCTGACAGGGGTTATAGGATCCGCTCTGTCCAGTTCCGTTCGAGTCGCCGCCGCCGCAACCCACGGCAACGACCGAAAGTAAGCCCAATACCAGCCCAAAAGACCTGAGATCTTGAATTGCCAGGATTTTCAAAGTCGTCGTCATAAGCCCTCCCCCTCCTTACCCGCACCGGCCAAAGCGGCTTTGAATCTGATTGCGAATAAAATCGAGATACTTCTGCTGGTAGCAGCTGTTGTGACACGAATTATCGGTTCCGCACCCCTTGCAGGCCTTGGCCCACTGATCGATGCGCGCATACACGGCCTTCGGGTTGAGCATTTCGTGGTCAAACTCATCGAAGGCCTTCTTGGCCTGAGCAAAAACCTCGCAAACGGCCAACTGCTGAAACATCGCTTCAGTTCCCTGCCGCTGGGCGATCAGCCGGCACGAGCGCATGACCAGCTCTTCGCCGAGAATGCCGGCCTCCTCACCTCGGGCAGCCTCACGCTCGCCCTCGGACTTGACCTGCGTATCGTGGTCGCACTTGTTGATGATCGCGCGCGCGTTGGCGTCCTTCACGTTCTTCGCGATGTCTTTCACGCCAGCGGAAAGCTCCTGGAACGACTCATTCAGTCCTCGTCCCATGGCCTGGCACGCCGTGATCTTCAGGGTCCCTTCGTCGATCTGACGCTTCACCCGCGTCAACCAGCAGTCGACCGCAGCCACATAACCCCCGGCCACATAGGCGCGCTCGCGGGCGCCCAGGTCTCCGGTCGAATTGACATGGGTGTAACTGTTCCTGCACCGCTTGCCACACTTCGAGTAGCTCGTTTCGAGTCGCGACCACTGGCCGCAGCTTCGACCGTCATGGTCCTGCTCGAGCTCGGGGCCCGTATTAAAGATCGTGGGAAGGATGCTGCAGGTCCGCGGATAGAAATTGTCGCCCTGATACCAGCCGTTGACGATCTCCTGCGCCCGCTCGGTGAGAAGCGTCTTTGAGCGCTGCTTGACCTCCTGGCAGTCCGAAAGCCCCGTGGACGCGTCTCCGCAGGGCACTTTGACGGGCTCTGCGGAAGCCGCGCCCGACGCCAGGCAAAGCGAAACAAACGCTGCTGCAATCCTGGCAGATACGAAGTGAAACTGCCTACCGATTCGTAGCTGGATTCTACTCATGCTCTCGATTCCCCCGACTTCCATTCCCCTGAAGACTTCCCTTGAGTATCCCCGAAAATTTCATTTTGACAAGGTGCAGCAATTTTCTACACTCAAGAGCATGAGTCACACCCGGGGTTGTCCACTTCATTGCAGGTCACACCAGACACAGGCACTCTCACTGGCCCTCTGGGTCGCGGCTGGAATTGGGCTCGCAGGTTCGGGCCTGGCGCAGGCTGAACCCCTCCGACGTCTCGAGCAGTCTGATCGTGAGCACACGGCCTCTCAACAGGCGCTCGATGCGGCCCATCAACAATTGTTTCAGAGGATGGATCGGTATTACGAAGTGCTCGCAACCCCAAAACCGGACCCTAAAAAGGTAAGCGACGCAAAGGCGGAGATTCGAGATGCCAACCGGCAGATTCAAGGCATTCTGCGATCGAGTCGCGATCGTTTCGAAACCACGCTTCGATCTCTTGTTTTTCATTCCGATGGCAGCATCGGAGAAAAAGACCCCAATCAGCCGATCCCGCGCGATGCCGAAACGATAACGGCAGAATCACAGGCCACTCCCGAGACTGACGCACCCAACCGAATGCGCGAAAAGTCGGCCTCGAAGAATGCACCCAACGCCCGCGAAGCCTCGCCGTCCTCGAGCAATGCGTCCACCTTCCTTCCCGGCCGCGGATCTGCAGGCCCCCTTCCTCAAGCTCGCGCACCGTCCGACCCTGGAATCTCGGACGCTCCGGGCCCTCGCGAATTTGACTTCAGGAAGCGAGGCGGAGCGGCGCAGCCCCCGGCAGAGCCCGCGCCTTGACAAGCGGGCGACAACGTTCCAACTATGCTTTCATAGGGGGAATTTTTGATGATCACCATTCGTCGTGTTCTTTTTCTTGTCCTGGGTCTGGCCCTGTCGATGAGCGTCGCACCTTCGGTGCAGGCCGCCGACCTGGTGGAGGCTTCGCCCGCAGCCACCGATTGCCTCGTTGAGGGTCCGGTGGATCTTCGAATCATCGGCACCGAGCGCATGGGTTCGGTGGACGGCTGGATCGGAAGCCACCGCTTCTATGGACGCATCAATAACGGGCGCCTGAACGGAACCGTCGGACCGATCTCGTTCTACAATCTGTTTGTCGACACGATTTCTCGCGAGGACGTGATGATCAGCGGTTGGATCGGCCAGACGCGCGTGAGCTGGCGCAGCTTCGGGCGCTGGATCTCGGCAGGAAGCGTCTGCCTGAACTGATCCAACGCAGGGCTCAAACGCGGTGCTCAGTCGAGCACCAGGTTGTCGATCAACCGAGTTTTACCCAGAAAGGCGGCGACGGCGACCAGATGCGCCTCGCCGCCTTCGATTTTTTCGGGACGCTCAAGATCCGAAACGCTGCGAACCTCAAGATACTGAAGCTCAAAAGCACCGGCCTCAGAAAGACTCTCGCGCCCGACCGATTCCAGACGTTCGATCACGCGCTCGCCAGAGCGGTAGGCCTCACGAACCCGCAGCAGGGCCTGATAAAGGCGCGGTGCCTTCGCCCGCTCCTCGGACGACAAATAACTATTACGTGAGCTGAGAGCGAGTCCATCCGACTCGCGAATCGTCGGCCCTCGCTCGATCTGTACCGGTATCTCGAGATCGCGCACCATGCGCTCGATGACGGCACACTGCTGAGCGTCCTTCTGGCCAAAAAAGGCCCTATCCGGCTGCACGAGATTGAAAAGTTTGAGCACGACGGTGGTGACCCCACGAAAGTGGCCCGGGCGAAAGGCTCCACACAAAACCGAGCCCACGCGCTCTTCGATCACGCTGGTGGAGGCGTCGGCCCGATACATTTCTTCCACAGAAGGAAGAAAGACGGCGTGCGCTCCGGCCCGTTCGAGCAGATCGAGGTCGCGCTCGAGCGGTCGCGGATACTTCGAGAGGTCTTCATTGGGACCAAACTGCAAGGGGTTGACGAAAATACTGGCCAGGGTCACGTCCGTGGCCGAGAGCGACTGCCTGACCAGCGAAAGGTGTCCCTCATGAAGCGCCCCCATGGTGGGCACGAAGCCCACCCTCAAGTTGGGCCCGAGGCCATGACGGTACTGGCGAAGCTCGCTTCGCGTATGAAGTCGAATCAGCGTGGACATGCGAATCAACGGCTCGACCGGCGGGTGGGCTGATAGCGCCGTGAAGAAACGCGGGACACCACGCTCTTGAGCCTCGGATGGCTCGAAAGACGCGGTAGGCGCTCGCGATGCTGCCGCTCATGGGAGGAAAGACGCGCGAGGTCGGCATCAAATTCGGGCGCATTCTCCCGCGACACTTCGAGCTCGGTCATGCGATCGGAAAGCTGCCGATTGCGACGAATCTCCTCTCGAGGCACGAGAGACCGGGGTCCGACCCCCGAGTCTCTTGACACCGATGCCCAGGACGACTTCGACCCATGCACCAGCACCGAGGCGAGGACCGCCGCCAAACCCAGAACTCCCAGCGAATACCCTTCACGCTTATCGAACATCCACACGACGTACTCCTTTGCCGGATCAGCGCCCGGACTCGGAGCCCCATGAGCAAGGCCGATGCCACACCGCAATACCCGTCCAAAACCCTTTTGGATTCGGGTATTTTCCGCATCACCCCCTCTCGCGGTCCTTGAAAATCGGGGGGCGAAACTGTCAAACTGCTCGACACCTGCATGAAAATCCGACCCATCCGGCTCGAGGGAGTCCGGCAGAACAACCTGAAGAACATCTCGGTCGAGCTGCCCTCGCGAAAGATCACCGTTGTCACGGGACTTTCGGGAAGCGGAAAGAGCTCACTCGCCTTTGATACGCTCTACGCCGAGGGCCAACGACGCTACATCGAGAGTCTCTCGACCTATACCCGGCAGTTTCTCGAAAAAATGCCCAAGCCCGATCTCGACTCGATCGAAAACATTCCGCCGTCCATCGCCCTCGAACAACGAAATCAGGTACTGAACTCGCGCAGCACGGTCGGCACTCAGACCGAAATCGTCGATCATCTTCGGGTGCTCTTTGCCAAGGTCGGAAAAACCCGCTGCCTCGACTGCGGCGGAGAGGTTCGCAAGATCGAACACGAGGGGATTCTCGATTGGGCACTGGCATGGGCCCCCGGCCGCCGCTGCGCCGTCGCCGCCCCCCTGCAGGCCCCACAGGCTCGCGACAGCGCCGCAAAGGCAAAAAAGGGACCGAAGAAATCCCCCAGGGCGGGCGTGAAGAAAAAGTCCTCAGGCACCAAAAAGTCCACTACCGCAGCCGCTTCTCTTTCGAGCTGGTTCGCCATTCTTCGCGAGCAGGGCTATCGACGTCTGGTCTACCGCACTCCCGAGGATCTGCCCGTGCAGCTCGACCTCGACGAGATCGGAACTCCCGACTTTCCAAAGATTCCGGAATCAGCCCTCGAACAGGAACGACTCTTCGTGATCATCGACCGTCTGAAGATCACGCCACCGACAGCAGGAGCCGAACTCGACGAAGAAACCCGAAGTCGACTCTCCGATTCGATCCGGCAGGCACTGGCCGTCGGGCAGCAGAAGATTCTCTGGATCGACCTGCCAACGGATGCCACGCAGCCAGCCACCTGGAAGCTCATGGACCTGCGCTTTGCCTGTATCGACTGCGGACGCGAGCACCAGGTTCCCGAGCCCAATCTTTTTTCGTTCAACAGCCCCATGGGAGCCTGTGGTCGCTGCAGTGGCTTTGGCTTCAACCTCGAGCTCGACGAAAATCTCATCGTGCCCGATCCGACCAAGACCCTGAAGAACGGGGCCATCGATCCTTTCTCAAAGCCTTCTCTGTCGGACTGGCAGAAGGACCTTTTTCGTTTTTGCGAACGAAACGGCATCTCAATCGGAAAACGCTACCGCGACCTGACGGCCCGCCAGCGCGAACTCATCTGGAACGGAAGCAGCGAGGATCGGACCTTTCCAGGAATCGTCGCCTGCTTCGAGGAACTCAAGCGCTGGAAGTACAAGCTGCACATTCGCGTTTTCATTCGCCGCTACCAGTCGCAGTCGCTTTGCCCCGACTGCGGAGGAACGCGCCTGAGGCCCGAGGCACGAGCCGTCTCGGTCGCCGGCAAGTCGATTTCCGACGTGCTGGACCTACCCATTCGCGAATCGATTCCGTGGTTGCGATCGGCGGGCGAAGGTCTCTCCAGCGGCGAACGTCACATTGCCCAGGAAATCTACCAGCAGCTCGAGCGCCGCCTCGAATTCCTGGACGAGGTGGGCGTGGGCTATCTGACGCTCTCACGCCTGACCCGAACCCTCTCGGGTGGTGAGTACCAACGAATCTGCCTGGCAACACAGCTAGGAAACGGCCTTTGCGGCACGCTCTACGTACTCGACGAACCTTCGATCGGACTGCACGCAGCCGACACCGAACGCCTGATTCGAATCCTCAAGCGTCTTCGCGACCAGGGAAACACGGTCGTCGTCGTCGAACATGACATCGAGGTGATTCGAAATGCCGACTGGCTGGTCGAACTGGGCCCTGGAGCGGGACGTCGGGGCGGAGAGCTGGTCGCGCAGGGAACGGCGAGTGAGCTGGCGCGCATCGAAAGCTCGGTCACGGGCAAGTACCTCGCGGGAGCCAAGGTCGACCGAATTCGTTCGCTACGCCCCGCTCGGGCGCGCCGGGGAATCAAGATCACCGGCTGCCGCGAGAACAACCTCAAGGACCTTTCCGTCGACTTTCCGCTCGACCGCTTCGTCGTGGTCACCGGCGTTTCGGGCTCGGGAAAGAGTACTCTGGTGCACAAGACTCTGCACCACGCTCTGGCCCGATTGCTCTACCGACAGACCGATCTCGAAGTCGGTCGCTTCGACCACCTTTACGGTGCCGACCAGATCTCGGGAGTGGTGCTGCTCGACCAGTCGCCGATCGGCAAGAGCAGCCGATCCAACCCGGCCACCTACCTCAAGGCCTGGGATGAGGTGCGCCGCCTCTATTCGAGCCAGTCGCTCGCCCTGAGGCGAGGTTTCACCCCCCAGTACTTTTCGTTCAACATCGACGGTGGCCGATGCCCGGTCTGCAAGGGCGAGGGAGAGATCACTCTCGACATGCACTTCATGGCCGAAGTCCACCTGCCCTGCGAGGAGTGCGAGGGGCGCCGATTCAAGAAGTCGGTTCTCGAAGTCACCTACCGAGGAAAGAACGTCTATCAGCTGCTGCAGACGACGATCGACGAAGCCTATGAATTGTTTCAGGACAACGCGACCCTGCGACGCAAGCTCGGAATCCTGCGGGACGTGGGGCTGGGCTACCTTCAACTCGGTCAGAGCTCGACCACGCTCTCAGGCGGAGAATCCCAGCGCCTGAAGATTGCGGCAACACTCGACGACCGGACGGCCGAAAACCTGCTCTACATCTTCGACGAACCCACGACCGGCCTTCATCTGGACGACGTTCGCAAGCTGCTTCAAGTCGTCCAGGATCTGGTCGACGCCGGCCACAGCGTCATCATGATCGAACACCACCTCGACATGATCGCCCAGGCCGACTGGATCCTCGATCTCGGGCCCGAGGGCGGCGCTGCGGGCGGCAACCTCATTGCCGAAGGACCGCCAGACCGGCTCATTGAAGATCCCGCCTCGATTACGGGCCGCATGCTTCGTGAGGCTGGCTACGAATTTCCGGCTCGCGAACTCGTGCGCTCGACCTGAGTGCCAGCGCCAATGCCGCTACTCGCGGTGCCCGACCACAGCCGGGTCGGTCAGCGACTGAAGGGTGATCTCCAGCACGATCCTACCCTGATCTTCAGCCGTCACCACCTTCGCCACGGCACGAAGCTGAATCTTCTGGCCTTCGTAGGCCCGCCAGTAACTCGGGGCTCCCAAAAGCGAATAGCTCGGATCGAGCTTGCGTCGGGAATTGGCCAGCCAGGGATGCTCTTCAAGGTCGACTGCGAAACGAGGATTACCGTTTCGAAAGTTCACCCACCCCATCAACACGTAGCGATCGCCGTTAGAGAGCTCAACCACCTGGTTCGAGGCACTGAACGGCCAGGGAATCTCGCCGCCGCAGGTCGAGAAACAGGTGTCATCCCCCATGTCGGGATAAAAGCTCGAGTCACTGCCACAGACAGTAATGGGCTTCGAATACCGGCGACTCTGCTTGGAGGCCGAGGCCTCCCGAGCGAATAAGCCCGCTCCCGCGGATACTCCGACCGCCAGCAAAAAAACCCCCGCCACTCCAGAGATCATCCACGCCTTGAATCGGTTCACTTCCCACCCCTTTTCCGGTCGCTCTTCTTCTTCAAAGGATTATTGGCTCCGAGCACCTGAACCTTGAGTCCCGGGGCCAGTCGGTAGCCTTCCTTCCAGTTCAGCAGGTATTGAGGCTGCTTCATGTCGGGCTCAATCAACCGCCTGAGTCGGTTGATGTTGTAATAAAGCTTGTTGTCGTGGGCCATCGGTCGGTAGCGCTCGCCCCAGACCTTTTCGATCAGCTCGGATTTCGAAAGTCCGCGCTCGTGATCGCTGGTTCCCTGATGCGCTTCTGAAAGCGCCTCGAGGATGTGAAGCAGCACATACTGCTTGCCGAGGGAGATCTTCTGGCTCTCGCGCGTACGAACCTGGAGTTTCCGTCCATCGACAAGGAGATCCACCGAATCCTGCTTCAGCCGTTGCCGCTCACGCTCGACCTGCTCCCGGAAAAAACCGAACCCCGGGGCCTCGGTCGCGCGCTCGAGAAGGTCCAGATACCAGTGAGCCCTGGGATAATCGCCTGAGGCGCGGGCCAGACACGCATAGGCGTAAAGCACATAAAGATGATTGTACCAGTTGTGCTCGGCCAGGAAGGCTCCGTGGGCGCGCTCAATCCACTCTCCCGCGCCCGCGAGGTCGCGACGGCGCAGGTGCAGCCAGCCCAGCTGCAGGTAAATGAGTCCATTGATGGCAGGAAGCCGGCTGACTTCGAATTCCTTCCTGACCCAGCCCAACAGAAACTCGGCCCGACGCAGATGGTTTCGTTGGGCAAAGGTGTTGGCCAGCATCACCCAGGCTCGGGCGCGAGCCTCGCCCCGTCCCATCAGGGTCGCCGACTCGGGCTCATGCTCAATGGCCCGCAGGTACTGCATCAGGAAACCCTGGGCTTTTCGCCAGCGCTCCTTCTGACCGGCCAGGACAGCCCGGCAGTACCAGACCATCGAGGGAATTCTCTCTGGGAACGTGGCCATCAGAGCCTTGAGCTCTCTTTCCCAGACGGCGATCTCGACCGTGTCTCGGCTCTCGCCGGCCATTCGGAGCAGACGGGCAATTCCCTCTGCGGTGAGGCTCACATCACCCGAAGCACGAGCGAGCTCAAAGGCCTCGCTGAAAGCCTTGCGGGCATCATCCAAGGCACACTTTTCGGCCAGGACAACCCCGAGGCGCATCAGCTCCCGGGCGCGCTCTCCCTGAGTCATTCCTGCTGGCTTCGCCCGAGTCGTGGCCCGAGCGGATTGGACTTTGCCCTTCTCCAAAAAACACTCCCGCTGATAAGTTAAAGCCGGTCGGACATTAGCCAGGAGAGCCCCGGAGTCAATATGGAACTTGCCTATCGCCGCTGGAGCCGTGCTCCGATTCAGAGCCCGAAATCCGGCTCAGAAACCTCGGTCGCTCAATTCACAAACAATATCGTTCTGTTGCATGGAATGGGAGGAACCGGCTCTTTGTGGAGACCGATCGCCGCGCAGCTGGAAGACGACTGTGATGTGCTGGCCCCCGACCAGCGCGGTCACGGGGGAAGCCGGATTCCGGCGAACAGCAGAGGCCCCGAAAGGCCGGGCTACTCACCGCTCGACTACGCCCGCGACGTCCTCGAGACGATCACCTCCCTGCACTTCCACCCCGCCTGGATTGTCGGCCACTCGATGGGCGCCAGAACGGCCTGCGCCGTGGCTCATCTGCGACCCGAGTGGGTGGCGGGACTGGTTCTGGTCGATCTGGGATTGGATGGCCTCGCCGGAGGCGGTCTGGGAGAAAGCCTCGCCCGCTTCATCCATGGTCTTCCCGAACGCTTTCCGAGCCGGGCCGAAGCCCGGGAATTCATGCAGTCCCACTCGCCCGACACCTCGATCGCCCAGTACCTGATGGCCGTTTCGGTGGCGCTTCCTGCCGAGGACGGAGGCGGCATCGGCTTTCCCTTCGATCACGCCGCCCTGCTTCAGACCATCGACGAGGCACGCGGCACGAGCATTCGACCGTGGATCGAAGCGGCGGCGCAAAACGGTATTCCGGTTCTGGCCCTTCGCGGGGCCGAGAGCCGGGTCTGGTCTCGCAAAGAATTTGAAGCCGAGCAGGACTACTTTGCCGACCCAAAATGGAAAGGCCGCGTCCAGCTCCGCGAAGTCGCGGGAGCGGGACACGGCCTGCCTTTTGAAAAACGATCGGAGTTCATCACCGAACTCCGGAACTTCATGAAAACCGGGCGCTAACCGACGTCCGAGGCCCCTTCGTTGACGAAGTCCTCGTCCATGCGGACGCGAGCCTTTTCGCGCAGCTCGCGAAGCCACTGCTCTTCCAGCTCCCGCTCCTTGCGAAATCGAACCTTCTGTTCGATCTTCGCGGATTCGCCGGCCAGCTTCTTCAGATCGGGACGCCGCGAGTCGGTGACCACGGCCACCACCACCGCCGCCGCCGTCTCAAACTTGGCCGGCTTGCCCAGCTTGCCCGTAAAGGCCTGCTCCAGGATCGGACGGACCTCTCCGAGGCCCGGAAGATTCGAGGTCTCGAGCGTCACCCAATCGCTCGTGCGAAGCTCGGCCCCCACGGGCTTGAGCAGTGCCTTGACGCGAGCGTCAGAGCCGGGCCCCATCACCGAAACCAGCTGGTCTGCAAGCTTCTGGTTCGCCTTTCGCGCTTCGTCCACGCGCTCGCCCGCCAGAATCTCGCGGGCGATCTGCCGCTGAACGGCTTCGAACTTCTGGTTCTTGAACGTCGTGCCCCGCTGCTGCTCATAACGGCTCTTGGCCCGCTCCAGCTTTCCAGCGTCCTTCAAGAACGACTCGATGTCCGAATCCGGAATCTTGACCGCCTTGCGACCGGCCTCAAGATCAAGGCTCACATAACGAATCTTGCGCTGGTCTTCAGCCACCAGAAACTCCCGGCGCACCTCATCATCCGAAACCCGAATTCGCGAGCGCATCCGCTCGCTCCAGCTCTGGAGCATCAGCTCGTCACGAATCATCTCTTCGAAACGTCCCGGCTGCAGGCTGTTGGCCGAAAGGACGTTGCGATACGTGGCGAGATCAAACTTTCCGTCCTTCTGAAAATAGGGCAGCTCCTGAATACGGTCTCGAATCTCTTCGTCCGTCGGCAGCACGCCCGAGTCCCGGGCCTCCTGAAGCACCAGCTTGCGCTGGACCAGCTCGTTGAAAACCGTCTCCCGGATTCGAAACATCTTGAGCTGCTCGTCGGTCAGTTTTCCGCCGGTCATCTGCTTGAGCGACTCGACCCTGCGGGCCAGTTCGCGATTGAACTCCGCCCTCGAAATCGATTCGCCGTTGACCGACCCGGCCTCGCCGCCGGCCTGGCCTCCCCCGCCCAGCCGGGAGGAAAAGACATCCGACAGGATGAACACCAGTGCGATGCCGCCGGCGATCAAGGTCACCACGATCGGCCCCATTTTCACTCTGATCCAATTGAACATCTTGCTTCGCTCTCCTTCGCTGGGACGTTGCCCATGCCGCTTTCTTCCAGAATCTTTCCGGGGGTTGCGTTCACCCGGTTACCCCAGTACGATCACCCCAACTGGCGCATGATCAAGTACTTAAGGGAATATCGCTTCCAAATCACGCTTTTCCTCTTCGTCCTGCTTCCGATCGTGGCAATCGACACGTCGACTCGCGCGCCACGCGACTACCGCTTCTACGACCGTTGGATCCTGACGATCACCGCCCCCGTCCAGGGCAGCCTGCAATGGCTGCTCGATCGAGCCGTTTCGGGCTTTCAAAATTACGTTTACCTCCTGAACACCCGCAAGGAAAACCTCGAACTCGTCGAGAGCAATCGCCGTCTGCTCTCCGAGATCAGCCAGCTTCGAGAGACGCAGCGCGAGAACGCCCGACTACGGACGATGCTGGGCTTTCAGGAAACAATGAAACTCAAGTCGATCATCGCCCGAGTGATCGCCAAGGACGCCTCGACCGAGTTTCGCGCCATCCGACTGAACCGGGGCGAGAGCTCGGGAGTTCTGAAGGACATGGCCGTCATCACGGCCGAAGGCGTCGTCGGCCGGGTCATTCGCACCACTGCCGAAACCGCGGACGTGGTCACCATCGTCGATACCCTGTCGGCGATCGACGCCATTGATGAGCGCTCGCGGGCGCGAGGCATCGTCGAGGGGATGACCGAAGACCTCTGCCAGCTGATTTATGCCCTCAGAACCGATGACATCGCCCCCGGAGACGTCCTGATCTCGAGCGGTCTCGGGGGAATCTTCCCGAAGGGGGTTCCGGTCGGAACCGTTTCTCGCGTCACCCGCAAGCTTTACGGGACCACGCAGGAGGTCGAGGTTCGCCCCGCGGTCGACTTTTCGAAGCTCGAAGAGGTCATGGTCGTGGTCGCGCAGGAGAAGTCATGAACCGCATCCTGCTCCGGATGGCGAATGCTCCCCTTCTGTATTTGATGGCCTGCCTGCTGGTGTCCATTCAGAGTTCGCTCTTCCTTTCGTTTCCGCTCAACTGGATTCAACCCGACCTGCTTCTGGCGCTCGTCATCTGGGTCGCCTTGAAACGGGGGTTCATCGAAGGAGGAGTTCTCACCCTCCTGCTGGGCCATCTGCTCGAACTGCACAGCAGCTCGCCGCAGGGCACCTTCATGGTCAGCACCATGGCCGTTTTTCTGCTGGTTCGCCTCGCCGCCCAGATCATGATTCTTCCCAACTTTCAGTCCTGGATTCGGCTGACACTGGTGGCCTCGATCGCCTCAAAGGGGGTTGGGCTGCTGGTGCTCGTGGTTTTGGAAAAAGCAGGACTTCAGTGGAAGCACACCCTGATCCACCTGCTTCCCGGGGCGGTCACTTCGGCAGTAGCGGGCACCTGGATTTACCGAGCCCTCGATCGGCTCGACCATCTGACCCACAAGGACCTGCGACGCGAACAACGCCTGTCGGATGACTTTCGACTGCTTGAGAGCGAGGGAGTCTGAGAATGGCTTTTCTTGGCCAGGAGCAACAGGTTCGCGAGTACCAGAACCGGTTCAAATTCCTGAACATCGGCCTGGCCCTCGCCTTCGGAATCCTGCTGCTGCAGGTGCTGAACCTTCAAGTCCTGCAGGGCGACAAGCTTCGGCTCGCTTCCGAGGAGAACCGCATCAAGCGAGTCAAGATTCAAGCCCCCCGGGGAATGGTCTTCGATCGCACCGGCAAGCTGCTGCTCGACAATCGTCCGGCTTTCGACCTCGAAGTCATCCCGCAGTACCTCAAGGAATCCAAGCGCACCGACGAGACCGTCGCGATGATCTCACGCATCACGGGCATGAGAGTCGAGGATATCCAAAAAAAGCTTCGTCGCGCTCGCGGCCAGCCCGCCTACCTTCCCGTCAAGATCAAGACCGACCTCAGCCGCGATGAAGTCGCCGAGCTCAAGTCGTGGCAGATTGCCATGCCCGGCGTATCGGTCGAAATGGAAATCAAGCGCACCAACGTCTTCGGAGACCTCGCGTCCCACATGCTCGGCTACATCGGTGAGATCAACTCCACCGAGCTGCCCATCCTGCAAAAGCGCAACCAGAGGCGCTACAAGCTCGGCGACCGCATCGGGAAGTTCGGCCTCGAACAGAAGATGGAAGACATTCTGCGCGGCGAGGACGGCGAAGAATGGGTCGAGGTCGATGCCCTGGGCCGTCGAAAGCTCAAGAAATTTCAGGGACGCTTTCTGGCTGAAAACCAGGGGAAACCCGCCATTCCGGGCAGGAACATGACCCTGACGGTGGACCAGGACCTGCAAATGGCTGCTGCCCAGGCCTTCGGCGAAAAGGTCGGATCGATGGTGGCCATCGACCCAAAGACCGGCGAGATCCTCGCCATGCTGTCGAGGCCTTCGTTCGATCCGACGGAATTTTCGCGCGGAATTCCGGCGAAGCTCTGGAAGACGCTTCTCGAAAATGAGAACAAGCCGCTTCGCGACAAGACGATCATGGATCACTATTCGCCGGGATCGGTCTTCAAGACGATCACCGCGATCGCCGGACTGCAGGAAAAGGTGATCGACGAGAATACTCGTTTTCGCTGCAGCGGCTCGCTGCGCCTTGGAAATCGGCAGTATCACTGCTGGAAAAAAGAGGGCCATGGTGATGTCGACGTCACCGATGCCCTGACCAAGTCGTGTGACGTGTTCTTCTACCGAGTGGCCCAGAAGCTCAAAAGCGTGGATGACATCGCGACCTGGGCCTTTCATCTCGGACTGGGCAAGAAGACGGAGATCGCACTTCCGCGCGAGACATCCGGACTGATTCCCACGGAGGCCTGGAAGCGCCAGCGTTTCGGTCAGGAGTGGACCGCCGGAGAAACGCTCTCGGTGGCGATCGGACAGAGCTATGTGCTGACGACCGCGCTTCAGCTGGCCAATACCTATGCCTCAATCGCCAATGGCGGCACCTTTTTTCGTCCCTACCTGATCAAGAAGATCACCACCGTCGATGGAGAACTCGTCAAGGGTTACGAACCCGAGGTCGTCGACCAGACGCGCCTGAATGAAAAGACCTACGACCTGATCCGAAAGGGCCTCTGGGGGGTCGTCAACAGTCCGAACGGTACGGCATTCGCGCAGCGCCTGCCGGGCATGGATTTCGTCGGCAAGACCGGAACCGTTCAGGTGATGAGCCTTGCGGCCAACAAGATCTACCAGAAGTGCGAGAACATGAAGTTTCGCCAGCGACACCATGGCGTGTTCGCCGGGTTCGCCCCGATGGACGATCCGAAAATCGCCGTGGCAGTGATCGCCGAGCACGCATGCCATGGATCCTCGGGAGCAGCTCCGATTGCCCGGGCGGTGATCAAGACTTACCTCGAAAAGTACTTTCCCGAGAAATACGGCAGGTCAGCGGATAACGTGCCGGTTCAGGCGATCAAAGGATCGATCGACGAGGGCGAAGACCTGGTGCCGGGCATTCGCAACTCGACGATGCCGGAACCCACGGATGAAGAACTCCCCCCCCAACCGGAACTCAACGCAACGGAGGACTGAGCATGCAGTACAGCAGCACCGAAAGCGATGGTTTTGAGCCCCAGGTGGGTCTGTTCGAGGAAGATCTGCGCCGGTTCAACTGGAACCTGCTGATCCTGCAGACGGTGCTTTTCGGTATCGGAATCATGAACCTGATCAGCGCCTCGGGCGTGCAGGACAAGTCGTTCGGACTCTACAAATCGCAGCTCGTCTGGTTTGCCATCGGTCTCTGCATGACGGCGGTCATCCTACTCTTTCACTACTCGCTTTTTTCGCGGCTGGCCTACGTCATCTACTTCCTGAACCTGGTCCTGCTGGTGCTCGTGCTGGTCGCGGGAAAGTCGAGCCTCGGAGCCAAACGCTGGATCGGTTTCGGCAGCCTGCGCCTGCAGCCCTCGGAATTCATGAAGATTTCAACCGTGCTCTGCCTCGCCAAGTACTTTGAGTCCGATCGGCACATCGGGGGATACGGCTTTCGCGAGCTGCTCCTGCCCGGACTGCTGGTCGCAGTTCCGGTGGGCCTGATCATGCTTCAGCCGGATCTCGGCACCGCCCTGATCATCGTGTTTACCAGCGTCACCCTGATGCTTTTTCTGGGAGTGCGCACCCGCACCATCGCCACGGTGGCGATCTGCGCCGCGCTTGCCGCCCCCATGGTCTACAAGTTTGGCCTCAAGGACTACCAGCGCCAGCGACTGATCTCCTTCATCGACCCTTCTTCCGACGTACGCGGCTCGAACTACAATCGAAGACAGTCGCAGGTGGCCATCGGCTCAGGACAGCTTTTTGGAAAGGGCTATCGCAAGGGTACGCAGAGCCAGCTGAACTTTCTTCCCGAACACCACACCGACTTCATCTTCGCCGTTTTCAGCGAGGAACACGGCTTCGTGGGATGCACCATCCTTCTGGCGATCTATCTGATCTTCCTGACCCAGGGCCTCTCGGTTGCGTACACTTCCAACGACAAGTTTGCGATGCTGGCAACGCTCGGCATCTGCGGCGTCTTTTTCTGGCACGTCTTCGTGAACATGGCCATGGTGATGGGTCTGCTTCCCGTCGTGGGCGTGCCGCTTCCCTACCTGAGCTACGGTGGAAGCGCCCTGATCACAGCCATGCTGGGTGTCGCCATTTTGACGAACATCGCGAACAAAAAACTGATGTTCTGATTGCCGCAGATTTGAACGACCCGGTAGACTAGAAGGCATGAAGAGCAAACGATTCCTCGCCCCCCTTCTTGGCCCGCTTCTCGGCACCAGCTTTCTGATGATGGGCCTCAGCATGCCCAGCTGCCCCGGACAACAGGCCATGCAGCAGCAGCTCGACGCTCTCAAGACTTCGGAAGGAGATTTCAAGACGCGACTCAGCGGCCTAGAAGGCCAGCTCAAGGCGACGCGCGACGATCTCGAGCAGACCAAGTCGATGGTGGCCCAGCTCAGCAAGACCGTGATGGATCAGGCCTCGGCGATCGAGAAGTCGGACGAAGCGATCAAGACGCTCCAGGCGGCCCAGGCGAAGCCGACGAGGGCGAAAAAGGCGGCTAAACGGAAATAGAGCGGCCGAACAACGCTCCCTGCCGGACGTCGTTCTCGGAAAACCATTTTCTCATGTAGTTGTGCGGCTCCCAGCGGTAGCGACTCCACTCGGGGGCAATGCACTCGTCGACGTGCGAAGAAAGCGCAAAAAGTCGCTCGATGTAGATGCGTGGGTCGAGGTGCTGAAGAAACCGCGCCATCTGGGCCGTATACTCCTCGAGAGACAACACCCGAAACGGCCCCTCCTCACGCCAGCGACGGGCCAGCTCCGTGTGCTCGAGCACCATGAGCTGATGCAGCTTCACTCCGTGAACTCCGGAGGCGTTCAGAATTCGGGCGGCGTATTCGGGAGCGTCCGGAGAATCCGTCGGGCTGCCGAAAATCAAGTGCACGCAGACGTGAACGGAAGGAGCCAGGCGCCGCAGGCGCTCCATGGCTTCAATCGAACACTGTCCGTCATGTCCCCGCTCGAGCCAGTGCAGGGTCGCATCCTCGAAGCTCTGCACGCCCAGCTCGAGCGAGACGTATTTGCGCCGAGCCAAACGCTCCAGAAGCTCCAGCGTCCCGTCTGAAAGGCAGTCGGGCCGCGTCCCGATGCAAAGCCCAGAAATGTCCGGATGCGAGAGGGCCGACTCGTAGATTTCTTCGAGGTAGGCCTCATCGTCCGAGTAGGTGTTGGTGTAGCTCTGAAAGTAGGCCAGGAACTTCTGCGACGAAAAGCGCTTGCGAATCTCCGGAAGGCGCTGATTGAGCTGATCGGTGATCGACTTTCCCCGCCCCTGCTTGCCGAAATAGGAAGCCGAACCCCGCAGATCGCAGAACGCACAGGCCTTCTGTCCCAGCTTTCCGTCCCTGGTCGGGCAGGTCAGGCCGCTCGAAACGACGACCTTGTAGGTTCGGGCGCCAAAGACGCCCTGGAGATAGTCCGAATAGCGGGTAAAGGCCTCGCCGCCCTGCTGGTTTTCCACGGAGCCCGGTTCTGGCCCTTCAGGCCCATTTCGTCAAGGAGAAGAACCCGGAGTCCCCTCAGGCTCGTCCTCGCGGGCATCCACCAGCTGCTCCAGGGTTTCGGCGATCCGGCGATCGGTTCTTTCCACGTCGAGACGCCCCTCCTTGAAGGCTTCGCGAAGCTCGAGAATCTCTTCGAGATCCCGAGCCAGCTTCTCGAGCGTTCGATTGCCGGGCAGCGTACGCTCAAGCCCGGTCAGCATCAGCGCCCGCATTTCCTGCGAGTCTGCGGCCATGACGGCCCGAACCAGCCTTCGAACCTCGGCTTTTCGATACACGCTCGAGTAATTGAACATCAGGTAGCCGCGCTCCAGCCTCTCTGAGAGCAGTCGCTCGCTGAAGACCTCATCATTCGACTCGCGAACCAGCGCGTCGCGGTAGCTTGCCGAGCTGCGATCCGAGAGCAGAAGTCCCGCTCGGGCCGGCCCTTCGAACTGTCCCTTTCGGTTGGTCTCGTAGACGAACCGGTTTCGACGCTCGAGGAGATCGGCCACTTCGACGGCGATCTCGGGATCGGTGATGCGGCTGTTCTGGTCAAAGAGTTCAGCCTCCGAACGGTCGACCAAGAAGATGCGTTCCGGAAACTTGTCCTGAAGATAAATCGTGGCACATTCTGCAAACTCCTCGGGGCTCGGCTTGCCGGCACATTCTTCTTTCCGGCGCTGATCCTCCCAAAGGTAATCCCAGGCCGTCTCGACCAATTGCATGCCCTTCTCTCCGAAGGTCACTCCCCCGGCCGTGACGATTCCCCCGGTCGTGGCGGCGATCCTTACCCACTTCGTCCGTTTGTACCATTCGATCTTGTCCGAAGTATTCTGAAGTCCGAGCATCCGCTTCTCGGACTCACTCAGTGACTGAATGTACTTCATCACCTTCCCGAGGCGTTCGTCGTTCTTGAGCTTCGGAATGTCCGTCATGACGATTGACTCGAACTCGCGTCCGAGCTGCATCCACTTGAGCCTCTGCCTCACCCATTCGGGAGGACTGAACTGGGTTCTCGTGTGCGGGATACCACCACCAGGAACCTTCTCGACCACCTGCAGGGCGGCGATTCCCTCGAGAAGCTCCTTCACGGAGCTCGAAAACTCCACCCCGCCAAGAGCGGTCGACTGGCGAATGGCCTCGTGACGATAAGTCTCGAGTTTCTTGATGAGAATCTGCTGTTCAAAGAGCCGATCGGCCCCCTCCCGCTCCAGCTCGCGAAGCTGCTTTCGAATGCGTCGGAACTCGATCTCCATCTGGGCACGCGTTCCGAAATAGGCTTCACTGCTTTCCACTTTCAGGGCTCCCTTTGATCCCCTTGCGATGACCGGATAGCGCACCCTGCCGAACTGATCGGTGGCCCGTGCCTTGAGCTCGCGTTGAAGCGCTTCGCGAAACAGAAGCAGATTGGTGTTTCGATCAACAAGACCCTCGACATCGGCGCCGTAGGCACGAACTCTCTTCAACGCCGCCTGAAGCTCACCTTCGATCTTGTCCACCTCCAGCAGGCCCGCCGACTCCTCATCCAGCTTGCCGAAAAGATGCTTGGCCCAGCCAAAGGCTCGGGGCGACTCGTCAATCGCCATGATGGGATACGGATGTCCATTGAGGACCTGCAGACGGTACTTCAGCAGGTCACGCAGAGGCGCCAGTGGCCTCAGCAGCTGGTAGGAGATGCGACGCTCCAGGCGTCGACGAAATACCGAAGACTTGAGGACGCCATTCTCGGCAAGCTGGCTGAACTCCTCGGAGCAGGTGGGCGGAACCGCTCCGGCGGGCAGCACGGCTGACGCCCATGGAAGAAGAAGCAGTCCTACAGAAACTCGTCTGAAGTTCATCGATTTCGCTTCGGCATCTTTTAAGAAAAACTTGAGCCTCGGGACCCGATTTTGGCGACTCGTCACTCAAGTCGCGACGAAAAATTGCCGATAAGCTTCTGAATGAGTGCGTCCTCCTCCTCGCTCTATCGAATCCTCTGTCTCGTGCTGACCGTGGCGCTGGCCATCCCCGCGCCAGTGGTGTGCGCTGCTGCGTCGGAGAACGAGCTCTCGATCGAGCAACTGGCCGAACTGATCTCGCGAAGAAATGCAGAGGGCGACCAGGCGGAGCGTGACGCCTACTCCGCCGACACCCGTGAACTGCTCGAAGCGATGAAACGCACCCGCGCCTTTTACGAGGGCAAGGCCGATGGCTCGTGGGAGGGGTTCATCAGCATTGCCGGTGAATGGAAGCTCAAAAAAGAGAAGGACCCCAAGAAGGTCGACTATCCTTTTCCAAAGGAAAGTCCCACGGTTCTGGGGATGTACGACTGGGCCCAGGAACTGGCCGTTCGGGCGCAGGAGCGCATCAATGATGCGTCACTATCCCCCCGCGAGCGCTTCGCGATTCTCAGGGGCCTGCTCTCGGACGTGATTTTGCCGCTTCGAGCAAGCACCGCAGTCAGCGGCAGCGATGCGCCTGAGTTTGCCGACCGCCAATTCTTCGAAAAGCTGATTCCCAAACTTCCCGCCGAGATGTTTGAAGGCGACGACGGCCTGGCACGCGAACGGGCGCTGCCGATGCTCGAAGCGCTGGGCCTTCGGGCGCCCGAGGGGAGTGCTGACATCGCCGCCTGCGAGGCCGAAGGCGGCGAAGCCCTGGCCCTCGAGATGGACCCTCAGTTCTGGCTGATGAAGGACGCCGCCGACGCCGGCAAGGCCCCCACGAAGGAGAATTACGCCCGCGCCCTCAAGCTCACCACCCTTGCCATGATGCTCGCGCAGATCGAGCACCACCAGCAATTGACCGGAAATTCGAGCCCGATCCCCATTCCCGAAGCCTGCCGCAGTCGGCTCGACGGTGACCTTCCGGCTCAGGTCGAGATTCGTCCTGTCGATCCCTCGGCCCTCGAAGATCGCTTCGACGCCCTGATCGAGGCAAACGGCATGTCGCATCTCTCGCCCGAGTACGAAGAGGCGTTTGCCAACGACGACATCGGCGATCCCAAAAGCAAGGGCTTTCTGGGCTATTCCCCGTTTGAAAAGCTCCACGCCGCCGAGATCGGCCTGGGCACCCGCAAGACTCCCATTCCTGTCCGCGAGCCCGCCCTCGACGACCGCGATTCCTACGAAACCGTGCTAGAACTCAAGGCGCCGGCGCTCGTGCAACGCCTCCAGAAAATCATCCCGGTCGAGGCGAGCTCCTCGATTCCGTACCCGAGATACCCCACGAGTCGAGGCGCCTACATCCCTGCACAACCCTCTGAAGCCGACCGCAAGCGACACGAAGAGAAAGTGGCCGCCGAGAGCGAGAAGCTCTTTGCGCTGCTCCAGCAGGAAGACGACGTTCGCACCCTCGGTCCCGTTCCCAAGGCCTTCATCGAGCGCCTCGACCAGGCCAATGCCGTCGACTGGCGGGAGGTGGTACCTTCGGCCGTAAGAAAGAGGCTCGAAAACGAGAAGGTCACTCTGCCCTTTCCTCCCGCCCACTCGCCTCCGGCGTATCGCAGCTGGGCGGTTCGCGAGCTCGGCGGTTTTCTCGAGCAGACCGTGCCACGGATTCGCGAGATCGAGGCCAAGCGCCCCCAGGACCGAACGGAGGCCGAGCGACGACTCCTGATGCAGGCGCTTCAAGCCTGCACGGCGGGCGGCGAGTTCACCGCACGTCCCGGCCCTCGTTGCCTACAGGATCCTCGCAATCGCCATCAGGCCTCCGAGTTTCTGGCAGATGCCCTTGGGCGCATTCGCGAGGGCAAGCTCACGCACCGCACGAGCGGCGACCTCGATGGTCCACTGGCAAAGGATGAGATTGCCGTTCTTGAGCGTAGCCTTCCCGACATTTGGAAGACCTTCTCGAACGAAATCTCCGGTGCCCGCACCAGCGAATGGCAGCTGCTGGGTTCGCAGATTGGCACCAACCCGTATGCGGGCGTGCGGCTCGAGGCACTCATTCAAAAGCATGAGGCCGAGACGGCCAAAGACCGGCAAAAGACCGCCCTGCTCGATGCCTCACTGAAGGAGCTGGGCCTCGACCAGCCGGTGACCCCGTTTCTGGCCAATCGCGTTCTCTCTAAAAATGAGAAAAAGCGGCTCTGGGAAAAAATTCGCAACGACCACGACTCGGCAAACCTGAACCTGTTCAACCAGCGCGGCTGGGCGGAGCACCCCGATTCGGGAACGCGGTACTACGAGCAACTGCAGCGCCTCGCGGCGACGCGAACCCTCGACCGCACGGGTGCCGCCTCGGCCGCATCAGCCTGCCACCTCGATCGACGCGTCGGTTCTCAAAAGCCCTACTCTGAAGAGCTGACCGAAATCCTGAAGTCCCCCGACGCCCAGCAGGGCCAGCACCTCAAGAAAATCTACGACGCTCGCGGCAATCCTGCCGAACAGGACCGCCTTTTTGACGAATACGCACGAGAATTCGAGCTGGACGCCGACCAGGCCGGTGGCGAGGCCCGCCGGGCTCTTCTGTCACTCGAAGGAGATCTCAAACGACCGCTCTACAAGCGCCTGATTCAAAGAGCCGCCAATCAACGCAGAGCCGAACTGCTGACGGCGATGGCAGAGCTCTGCGCGCTGAGTCCCGACGATCACGAAAAGTTCAAGCAGCTCGTCCTCTCGACCGTGAAGGCGCAGGACCAGCTCAACGAGCAGCTCGGACTTCAGGCCATGCCCGAAAACGTGCGCAAGGAAGTCGATCGCATGAGCGACAAGGACTGGAAGGAGCTCAAGCTCTCAGGCCTCGCTCTCGGACTCTTCATCGGCGCCTCGGTACTGCTCACCTTCTCGACGGGCGGCGCCGCCGCCCCTGCCATTGCGGCCGGAGCTGCGGCCATCTCGGGAGCCATGGCCGTGGGTTCGGTGGTGGTCGGCTCGGTCGTGATTCCCAAGATGTGGCTGGACGAGCTGCCGAACGCTCAGGAGCGCGAACGCTACGTGAAAACGTTCGAAGAGCTGCGCCTGACCAATCGAGAATCGGTCGAACGACTCGAGGGAGAAATCGGCACGATCAAGAACTGGGGCATCGCCGCCAATGTGCTCTTCGCAGCGCCCATGATCAAACCCATCGCCCAGTTCGGCCAGTCCTCCTCGCGCGGCGTGGCGCTTCTTGCGAAGGCCAGCCGTGCCGGCGCGGGCTCGGCCGAACGAATGAGCTTGCGACAGGCGGCAGCACAGGCTCAGCAGGATGCCGAAGCCATCACGGCCGAGTACCTGTTTGGCTATCGAAAACTCTCCCGTGAGCTGCTCTCGCCCAAGGCCCTCAGCTCGCGAGTCTGGTCAGAGGCCTCCAAGCCCGTGCAGCTCTCGGTAAAGTCGGCAGACCAGGTGGCCACCGATGCCGCCCGTCTCTATGCAGCGCAATTCAAGAACGATCCCCAACTCCTGCGGGGCTATCTCGAAGAGACCAAAAAGCGCCTCGCGAAGGCGGCAGCCCGTGAGACCGGCTCTGGCCCCAATTTCTGGCGCAGGCGCACGCTTCGCATGCGCGAGGCGACCCAGGGCATCGACGAGCTGCTCGAAGCACTGAGACACGACTCCATCGAGACGGTACTCACCCGAAAGGGAGATTCCTTCAGCGAGCTCGTGCAGAAGATCCCCTATCGAGGTCGCGAGGTGGGGGCGATGCTGACCATCGATGGGATTCCGGGAATGGGCACGCGCCTGATGAAGCTTCGCGAAATCAGCACCGCTCGCAAGGCACTCCTGAAAAAACTCGGAAGCGAATCGGCAGGTGCCGCCCCACAGGCTCGCGCCAATGGGGCCCTGCTCAACGAGTTTCGAGAAAACCTGCTGTCTCGCGGTGCCGAGGGCGAGGCTCGCTGGGTGGCGATTCGCACCGAGCTTCAGCGCAACCTGGGCGCACAGGGCCCGGATGCCATCGAAGAGCTGCTGCAGGGCGGTCGCGACCTGCCCGCCCAGTCGTGGCGGGGTGGTGAGCTTCGAAGGGCCATCGACGAAATGGAGGAACGTGGCCGTTTATACACGAATGTGGCAGAATTTGATGAATGGCTGGCAATCAAACGACTGCAGCGGCTCACTCGAAAGGCGACGCCATGATTCGGCAGGATGACGAACACACTTCGGGCTCGATCACAAAGTCGCGAATCATTCCTTCCCGCCGAAAGACCAGCACGCTGCCCAACCTGCTTTATCCTGGCGCGCCTGAAGGGCTGCCCGAATCATTCGGCGAGGCACTGCTCCCTTATGCCAAGCTTCCGCTGAGCGTCGCCGGCCCGACCGATCAGAGCACTCTTCCCACCAGTAAATCCTTTAGCGGCCTGATTCGCAGGCGGCCCCGTCACTCTCGAGGAGGCAACTCATGAACAACAAGCACCGTGCCATTCGCTGCCTTGTCGCGGCACTCGCGATGAGTGGAGCCCTGACGCTGGCCCCGGGGTCATACGCCTGGGCAGCCAAAAGCCTGCCCACGAAGTCGTCAAAAACTGCTGGAAAAGTGACGAAAAAAAGCAAGGGCGCAACCCGGCGTACGCCTGCCAGCGGGCCCGCCTACATCTGCGAAGAACCCGAGATCACCGATGGCACGACGGCAGCAGTGCTGGCTCGCGTGCTGAGTGAAAAGTGCGACCCTGCGCGCCCGCATTCGATCACCATGACCAATCCCGGATCGACCTACCCCCTCACCCTCTGCTGCGCTGCCCGCTGAAGCGCGCCCCACAGACCGCGCGGATTCGCATGCGTCCATTCGGACACAGGTGCGACACGACACAACTCGAGCCGAGTCTCTTTTCAGACGATGATAGTAGAGAAAAGGAGAGGACGAGTTCCGGATGCGTCAAATCTTAAGATACCGCACGACCGACCGGGCGCGCGCGTTCCTCAGCCGGGGAGCGCCGAGTGTCGTCGCGCTTGTCCTCTTTTCGGGCTGCATGCGCGCCACGCCCGCGCCGGGGCTTGCGGCTGCCTTAAAAGAAAAGAACACCCCCCTTCCTGCTCTGGTCGTCGAGAGTGCGGCACTTTCAACCGACCTCACGCTGAACGCTGGAGATCCCGAAACGCTCGCCAGTCCCGATCCGGTCTCGCTTTCGTTCCCGCTTCAAGACCTCGATCCCAGTCACGACATCTCGTGGTCGGTGTCGAGTTCGAACGAGGCGCTCATTCCGAGCTCAGCCGTATCACTGGGCGCCGTACAGCTCGTCGACGGCGTCCCCACCCTTCCGCTGAATGTCTCTGCCCGAGAGAATCGCATCGGCACGACCACGCTCACTGTTGCCTGGCAGGACCGCTTCAAGCGCCGCACGGCCACCCTGACCTATTCGTTGCGCCCCCAGCACAGCGCCAGCCTGACCACCGAGGACACCTTCACGCTCGATCTCACCGAAACGGCGACTCTTCTTGCCGGCGAGAGCCCCACTTTCTCGATTGAAACCCATCCGGAGTCGGGAGCGGTCACTCAGAACGAAGAATCGCCGCACGAGTTCACCTACACTCCGGCCAGCGACACTTCGGGAGAAGTGCGCTTCAGTTACCGCATCACCACCGATCTCGATACGGTCGAGGGAGTGGTGGTACTGAGTGTGAGTGGCCCGCTTCGCATCAGCCCGAAGGCTCTGGTCCTTCATCCCGCGCACACTTCGGAGGTCCAGTTCGCTGCCTCGGGCGGAGTCGGAGCAAAGAGTTCCTCACTCGACTCCGGACCGGGCAGCCTGAACACCACGACGGGCGTTTACACCGTCGATGCGACCCGCGGTCGCGCGGCCATTCAGGTCCGAGCAACCGACAGCGACTCTCCGCCTACTGAAGTGACGGCCACCGCGCATCAGATCGCGACGCGATTTAATGGTGCCATCAACGCGATCGCGATCCAGGGCGGGTACGGGTACTTTGGCGGTTCCTTTTCAGCCTACAATCCGCACCTCATGAATGGCCTCGGCAAAGTCAACGCCGCTACCGGAGACCTGGAAGCGGGATGCAACCTTGCCGGACTCCTCAATGCAGGGGCGCTCGTCCGAAGCATCGCCGAGACTTCGACGCATGTTTATGTCGGGGGCACTTTCACCTCTTATGCCGGAACGACCGTGCAGAACCTGATCAAGGTCCACAAGTCGAGCTGTGAACTCGACATGACTTTCAGCCAGACCACCGGTCCCAACGCCCCCGTCTGGACGCTTGCCGTCTCTGAGTCGGCGCTCTACGTAGCTGGAGATTTCACCAGCTACCGCGCAGCCTCCGCCCACTACCTGGCCAAGATCGATCTCGCTACGGGCGCGCTGGACACCACGTTCACCCAGGTCACGGGGCCCAACAGCCCCGTACGCGCCCTTGCCCTCTCGCAATCGGCCCTCTATGTGGGCGGCACTTTCACCAGTTATCGCAGTTCCTCAGCGCCCTATCTCGCCAAAATCGACCCTGCGAACGGCAATCTCGATACGACTTTCACGCAGGCGACGGGTGTGAGCGGCTTCGTCTATGCGCTCGCCCTCTCCGACTCTGCGCTTTATCTGGGCGGCAGCTTTACCAGTTACCGCAGTTCGGATGCACCGTGGCTCGCTAAGGTCGATCTTGCGAACGGCAATCTCGACACCACGTTTACGCAGAGTAGTGGCGCCAATGGCACCATCCGGGCGCTGGCACTCTCCGATTCGGCACTCTATTTCGGGGGCGATTTCACGAACTATCGCGCCCAAGATGCGCCCTACCTTGCGAAGGTCAATCTCGAAACTGGCACCCTCGATACAACCTTCACGGAGGATCCGGGTTTCAGTGGCCCAGTCAATGCCGTTGCCCTATCGGGAGATGCTCTTTATGTCGGAGGAGAGTTCACCACCTATCGCGGAGCAGCCGCTCAACGGATTGCCAAGGTCGCTCTCACGAATGGGAGTCTCGATACGACCTTCACTCAAAATACCGGCGCGAACAGCGCGGTCTACGTCCTTGCTCCCTCGGGGAACTCGCTTTACATCGGTGGGTCCCTGAATGCCTACCGTGGCACACCGGCCCAGGGTCTTGCCAAAGTGGCGCTTGCAACTGGGGATTTAGATCTGACCTTCACCGCCTCGTCAGGCTTCAACAGCAGCGTCCACGCGCTCGCCCTCAGCTCATCGTCACTTTACGTTGGTGGGTTATTCACCACCTATCGGGCTAGCACGGCCCTTCGGCTCGCCAAAATCGATCTCTCCACGGGAGAACTCGACACATCCTTCACGCAAGCGACCGGGCTGAACAACCAGGTCAGGACCCTCGCCGTCGCGGGAGGTGCGCTTTACGTCGGTGGAGACTTTACCAGCTACCGCAGCGGTACCGCACAGCGACTCGCCAAAGTCGATCTCTCAAACGGAAACCTGGATACCACGTTCACCCAGAGCACGGGAGCGAACGCCGCGGTGCGCGCCCTGACCATCGCGGGATCCTCGTTGTATTTCGGCGGAGATTTTACATCTTACCGCAGCGGCTCCGCCGGTCGGCTCGCCAAAGTCGATCTCACGACCGGAGCCCTCGATGGTGCTTTTCAGTGGGTCGGCGCTGATGGCAGAGTCGATGCGCTGGCTGTTGCGGGATCTTCCCTCTACCTCGGAGGATCATTCTCCAATTACGATGGCAACTCGGCACAGGGCCTTGCGAAGATCCACCTCGTTTCGGGCGAATTCGACTCTACCTTCACCCAGAGTTCTGGCGTAAATGCCGCTGTTCGTGCTCTCGCGGTCTCGGGCGACTCGCTCTATTTGGGTGGTCAGTTCACTACCTACCGCGGCGTGGCCGCACAAGGACTCGCCAAAGTCACTCTCACGACCGGAGACCTCGACACCACCTTCACCGAATCGACGGGAGTGAGCAACTGGGTCTATGCCTTGACCGTAAGTGGAAACTCACTCTACACGGGAGGCTTCTTCACGACTTACCGCGGCACCAACCCCGAAAACTCGGCTTTGTACTTCACTGTCGTCGATCTTGAAACCGGCGACTTCGCCGATGATGTGATCAGCGTGAATGCTGCGCCCAGCCTCAGCACGATCGCCGCCATCG
>CAYSOA010000024.1:0-33310 GCA_964432565.1 uncultured Bacteriovorax sp. | reverse complement strand
CAATCCAAGAACGATCCCAACGCGAAATGGTGCGAAAGCGACGCCGTGATCGTTGAATAGCTCTGCTGTCCGAAAAGCCAGAAGCCCGACGAGGAATGGGGCAAATGGTCAGTACCGGGCGAAGCCTGCACCTGATCAAAAGTGCGCGGCGTGTTGCAGACTTGACAGCCGCCTCCCTTGCCTGACGCAATGGGTTAAACCCCACTCCCCCTTCTTTGATTTCGGCCAGTTGCGCCCGAATTCCTGAGCGAAACCTTTCGATAACCAGCATGTATGGCTATCAAAAAAACAATCAATTTTCTCTTTGGTCCCGAAACAACGATAGTGGGGACATACTCAAGGAGACAGAAATCATGATGACCTTAATCAATACCAAGATTCCCGAATTCAAGGCCGAAGCATTCCACAACGGCGCATTCAAGACCGTCACCCAGAACGACCTCGTGGGCAAATGGTCGGTCTTTTTCTTCTACCCTGCCGACTTCACCTTCGTTTGTCCGACCGAACTCGGAGACATGGCCGACAAGTACGCTGAGTTCCAGAAGATGGGAGTCGAGGTGTACTCCGTCAGCACCGACACGCACTTCACGCACAAGGCGTGGCATGACGCCTCCGAGACCATCAAGAAGATCAAGTATCCGATGCTTGCAGATCCGACCGGACACCTGAGCCGGGCTTTCGGCGTCCACATCGAAGAAGCCGGCCTCGCCTACCGCGGCACCTTCGTTGTCGATCCCGAAGGCAAGATCAAGATCGCCGAAGTGCAGGACAACGGCATTGGCCGAAACGCCGACGAACTGCTCCGCAAGGTGCAGGCCGCTCAGTTCGTGGCTAGCCATCCCGGAGAAGTCTGCCCGGCCAAGTGGCAGCCAGGCGCCAAGACCCTGAAGCCGGGTCTTGATCTCGTCGGCAAGATTTAAAACAAGGACTGCAAGCAGCAGCCTTGTTCGCGGGCGCGGAGATTTAGCCATCTCCGCGCCCCCTCCGAAAAAAAGAGGTGCTCCATGCTGGACCCGGCAACGATTGAACAACTCCAGACCGTGTTTGGCCGTCTCGAGAACGGCATCCTGCTCAAGACCGCTCCCTCCGAGCACCCGTCGCAGGCCGAGCTCATCGAAATGCTTCAGGACGTCGCCTCAACCTCGCCTCACATTCGCGTCGAAGAGTCACTCCCTGCATCGACTGCACCTCGCTTTGAGATTCACCGTCACACCGGAACAACCTCCAGTCCTACGGGAATCGCCTTCCGCGGCGTTCCCGGGGGCCATGAATTCACATCGCTCGTTCTGGCCATTCTTCATGCCGACGGCAAGGGCAAGCTGCCCGACGAGGGCATCATCGCTCGAATTCGTCATCTCAAAGGACCGGTGCGCCTCAAAACGTACATGTCGCTGAGCTGCGAAAACTGCCCTGAAGTGGTTCAAGCCCTGAACCTCATGGCTGCCCTTCATGAGGATTTTCACCACGAAGTGGTCGATGGCGCCGTCGCGCAGGACGAGATCACGGCTCTCGGCATCCAGGGTGTTCCCTCGGTAGTCTCGGGCGAAAAACTCCTTCATTCGGGAAAGAGCCAGCTTCTGGAACTGCTCGAGAAGCTCGAGGCCGCCTTCGGAACCCGGCAGTCCGCTCCCGAAGCCATCGATCTGGGCAGCTTCGACGTGGCCGTCGTCGGCGGAGGTCCGGCGGGAGCATCGGCCGCCATCTACTCGGTCAGAAAAGGCCTCAATACGGTCATGCTTGCCGAGCGCTTCGGAGGGCAGCTTCAGGAGACCAAGGGAATCGAAAACATGATCTCGGTGCCTTACACCGAAGGCGTCAAGCTTTCGGCCCAGCTGGCCGAGCATCTGTCGCAGTACCCGGTTCGTCAGCTCGAACACCGCCGAGTCAAGGCGATCGTTCCTGGACAGCCTCATCGCATCGAACTGGAAAGCGGCGAGCATCTTTCAGCCCGAACAGTCATCATCGCCACGGGTGCCAAGTGGCGCGAGCTAGGTATTCCTGGGGAAAAAGAGCATATCGGACAAGGCGTGGCATTTTGCGCGCACTGCGACGGCCCCTTTTACAAGGAGAAACGCGTTGCAGTGGTCGGCGGTGGAAACTCGGGTGTCGAGGCTGCGATCGATCTCGCTGGAATCGCCACCCACGTCACGCTCTTCGAGTACAACGCGTCTCTCAAGGCCGATGAGGTCCTGGTTGAAAAGCTACGCTCGCTTCCGAATGTCGAGATTCATCTGCGATCGAAAAGCTCGCGGGTCATCGGAGATGGCCGAAAGGTGACCGGACTCGAATACGTGGAACTCGAAACCCAACAAACGAGAACGGTCGAAGTCGACGGCGTCTTCGTTCAGATCGGACTCCTTCCGAATACCCAGTTCCTCAGAGGCCTGGTCGAACTGACGCCCTATGGTGAGATCGTCGTAGACACCAAGGGACGCACCTCGGTACCCGGCATCTATGCCGCCGGAGATGTGACGACCATTCCGTTCAAGCAGATCGTCATGGCCATGGGCGACGGAGCCAAGGCGGCCCTGACTGCCTTCGAAGACCGGATGCACGGGACAGATCGCCCCGTCGCGGCAAAATAAAGTCCCCTCGCCCGGAGCGCCCGAACGTCATTTCGAGCCCTTGCGCGTGATTTGGAGTGGCACCGCGCTTGCTGTCTGCCTCGGTCGAAAACCAGACCACGCAGATCAAGAGGAGGCCGTCATGACGCTCAGCTCACGCTTTCAAGGAAAAGTTGCCCTCATCACCGGGGCGGCCGCAGGCATCGGTCGTGCCACCGCAATCGCATTTGCCAGGGAGGGGGCCCGCCTCATCGTTTCGGATTTGGATGAAGCGGGAGGAGTCGAGACAGTCGCAGCGATCCGCAAGTCCGGAGGGGAGGCTCGTTTCTTAGCGTGCGACGTTTCAAAGCCCGATCAGGTTCGTCACCTCATTTCCGAAACCGTCTCCGCCTATGGACGCATCGACCACGCTTTCAATAACGCCGGTATCGAGGGCATGGTGGCGCCACTTGCCGATTCGAGCGACGACAACTGGAACCGCACGATCGCCGTCAATCTCTCGAGCGTCTATTATTGCATGAAAGAAGAACTCGCCGTGATGCTCAGGCAGGGAGACGGCGGAACCATCATCAACTGCTCGTCGATTGCCGGACTGCGAGGCTTTGCGGGAATGGGCGCCTACAATGCCAGCAAGCATGGCGTACTCGGCCTGACCCGCTCGGCCGCCCTCGATTACGCCGACCGTGGCATCCGAATCAATGCCGTCTGTCCGGGGGTGATTGATACTCCCATGGTGGAGCGCTTTACGGGTGGCGACGCACAAGTCGCTGCGAACCTCGCTTCTGGCGCGCCGATGAAACGCATGGGAAAACCCGAAGAAATTGCCGATGCCGTGCTCTGGCTCTGCCAGCCTGGGGCAGCCTTCGTTACGGGAACCGAGATTATTGTCGACGGAGGATGGTGCGCGAAATGAGCCTCAGTGCCTCCGAGGTGGTGGCGCTCATCCAGCCCGGGCAGCGCGTCTTCATCCACGGCGCAGCCGCGACACCGCAAGCGCTGATTCGAGAGCTGGCCGCGCAGGCGGATCGACTCAGAAACGTTGAACTCATTCATCTGCACACCGAGGGTCCGGCGCCCTATGCCGAGCCGGAACTTCAGGATCGATTTCGCACCGTAAATCTGTTCGTCGGATCGAATATCCGTCCTCACATGAATCGGGGATCGGTCGACTACCTTCCCTGCTTTCTCTCAGAGATCCCCGCACTTCTGCGATCCGGGCGCCGTCCCATCGACGTGGCCCTGCTCAGCCTCTCACCGGCCGACCTTCATGGCTTTCACACCCTGGGCACCAGTGTCGATGCGGCACGAGCTGCTGCCGACCTGGCACCTCTCGTGCTCGCACAGGTCAATCGACGCATGCCTCGGGTGCATGGCGATGGTTTCCTTCCCACATCACGGCTTGCAGCGTTCTGTGAAATCGATGAGCCCCTTCCTGAGCTCGCGCCTACGGAAATCAGTGAAATCGAAACGGCCATCGGCAGAAACGTTGCCTCACTGATCGAAAACGGCAGCTGCCTTCAGGCCGGAATCGGTGCGATTCCGAATGCGACGCTCGCTGCACTGCACTCCCATCGACGACTCGGAATCCACACCGAAATGTTCACGGACGGTTTCGTGCCCTTGATTCAGTCGGGAGCGATCGACAACTCTCTCAAGTGCGTGCACCGCGGAAAGACGGTCTCGAGCTTCATGCTGGGAAGCCGAGCTCTTTATGACTTCGTCGATGACAATCCTTCAGTCATTCAGCTCGCGACCGACTATGTGAACGATCCTCACGTGATCTCTCGAAACGAACGCGTCGTGGCGATCAACTCGGCGGTAGAGATCGACCTGACCGGACAAGCCTGCGCCGACTCGGTCGGACATCGCATCATCTCGGGCGTGGGCGGCCAGATGGACTTCATGCGAGGCGCGGCGCTGTCAAAGGATGGCAAGGCGATTCTTGCCATCACCAGTCGAACAAAACACGGCCGGCCCAGAATCGTGGCCGAACTTCAGCCGGGAGCCGGCGTCGTCACGACGCGAGCCCACATCCAGTACGTCGTGACGGAATACGGAATCGCCGACCTCGTCGGAAAGACACTCGGCGAGCGCGCTCGCGAACTGATTCGCATCGCTCATCCCGAAGATCGAGAGACCCTCGAGCGAAGCGAAGCGTCACTCGGCTGACACTGGCGTAAAAAATCGGCTTCCAGCCACAAGCGACTGGTCCCACCCGACATTCCTTTCTAAACTGGAATCAGCCCCAGTCGGGGTGAGGAGCCAGCAGCCCGTGAAGAACACCCGCTTCCGCAGCATCGCGATCGCCACCACCCTGCTCGTCACTACCCTATTCGTCGGCGCTAGTGCTCTGGGCAGGGAGGACTGCGCCCGAATGCTGGCGCGACTGCACGACTCGTTTGACCGCTACCTGAGCTCTCCCCAGCTTCTTGAGGCGAAATTCACCCGACCCAACGCCGATGAGCTACTCAGCCTGCGTTCTGACGACGCCGCACCACTCTATTATGCCGTAACCTCTGATGGCCGACTTTACTTCAGCAGAACCCCCGTTCGTTCACACGACCACGCCCCTGCCTTCATGGTGGCCCCCGGAAGCAACGCCACGGCAGAGGTATTTCCCATTCGGGAGGCCGGCGAAATTCGCTATGCGGATGAGCTGAATCCCTCGAAAATCAGTCGTGCGCTTTCGTTTGGAAAGGCTCGGACGAGAAAAGGGTTTATCTTTCATCAGACCTCGGGGCTCGATCCGACTCGAGAGGAGATCGAGCAGATCGAAAGGCAACTCATGGGCGCAGACCCGACTGCGGGCACCAGCGTCACCACTGATTACCGGCTCGTGAAGACCTTCGCCGACGGTGGAGCCGAAGCCCGGGTGCTCGAGTGCTCGAAGTTTCTCGCAAAAAACACCCAGGGACAGAAGTTCATCCTCGACTCGCTGATCAATACGACCGGTTTGGTGACGGCGGGTATCGCCATCACGGCGCCGGAGCGCTTCGTGGATGTGGCCAATCTCAACGTCCTTGCCGCCGACCTGGTTTCTCCAGGCATGAATTCCGTGCTTCGCAGCATGGCGAGTTATTTCATGATCTCAAGAAACCAGTCTTCTCTTCGGCGTTATGCCGTCAGACTGGGAACCATTGGTACCTCGGTGAGCCTTCAGGCAGGACTCTTCGAGCTGTTCAATGTCGACAACGTCAAGGAAATCGGCGCTTATACGCTGGGATATTCGATTCTGATGATTCCCAAGGGAGATCTCGTCGATCGCTTCATTCTGCAAAAGCTGCCCAAACTCGCCTATGACTCGTGCTTGAACAACTCGGCCATGAAATTTGTCTTCAGTCCCCGGTCCGTGCGACTCGTGGACGGGCTGATTTCGACGGTGATTTTTCTCGAAGGCAGAAAGGCGCTCGTCGGAATTTGACTCGAATGAGCGGGATCGCGAGCCGGCGCCCGTTCAGATCCACTTGCTTCGAGCTGCACGCATCCAGCGCGAGATCCGGCGGGAGTCGAGCGAGGCTCCGGCGACACCCCCCTCTCGTAGATCCGATCCCACGATGACTCCGGAAATCCCGCCATCGGGAAGCTCGGCAAGCGTTTCGGCGGAAACGCCGCTTCCCAGATACAGGGGAATCTCCAGGCTCGAGCAGGTCCGGACGGCCTCGCTCAGACGCTCACTTGAGGCCAGACGCCCCGTGGTCGCTCCGGTGAGGATCACGGCATCGGCGCCGGCTCGATATGCCGTCTCTTCGATCGCCTGCGTCAGCGAGTCGCTCGAGAACTGCCGGGCGTGCTTGACCCAGACGTCCCCAAGAATAGGAATCGAGGGATCGAGTCGTTCGCGTGCCGCGAGCACCTCCGGGGCACGGCCTTCGATCCAGCCCTGGTCGGTGGCCGCAACGCCAGAAAGCACGTTGACCCGGATAAACTGCGCTCCCACCACAGACGCAATCGCCAGGGCCGAGACGGCGTCATTCCGCAGCACGTTGATTCCGATCGGAATTTTCACGGCGTCGCGCACGGCATGGGCGATCACGGTCATCGATGCAACGGTTTCGGGTGCGACCCGATCCTTTGAAAAAGGCGTATCCCCGAAGTTCTCAATCATCAGCGAATCAAAACCGGCCTTCTCGAGCGTCTTCGCCTCGGAGACCGCCTGCTTCACGGCCAGTTCAAGCTGCCGACGAGAGTCGATGCGCGTGATTCGCGCCACGCGTGCCGCCCGAAACGATCCGGGAAGCGGTCGCAGATGCAGAACAGCACAGAACTCCGGAATCGAACCCCGCTTTTTTCGACTCATTTCTTTCCCGTCAGACCCTTCCAAAGTTTTGAGAACTTTCCAGACTTCTCCACGCCGGCACCCTCTGCCGGCACATTCGCCAGAAGCTGCTCGGCCTGCTCCGCCGAGATTTCTCCCTTGCTCGCCGCTTCTTCGACCAGGCGTCTCGCTTCATCGACGCTCATTTCATCACCAGCAGCCGGGGCCGCGGCAGGCAATCCTGCCTGCTGGGCCAGGGCGGCGGCCATCGGACTGCTGCGAGCCAGATCCAGCAGCTCGGGCGGCATCAACCGCTCGAGCTCGGCGGCATCCCGCGAAACGTCCTTCCCACTCATGGCCTTTTGCATCAGCGATTGCAGTCGCTGCAGCTGACCCCTCGGCATGCGCTGCATCGCCTGCTGCATCTGAGCCAGAAACTGGGGATCCATCTGCGAAGGATCGAACCCTGCCAATGGGTTTGACGTCTGGCCGTCAGCAGGCTGCGCGCCCCCGAGTCCCGTCTGCGCCAGTCGTTTCGACATGTCCATTGGCGCACCGAGTTTCGGTGCAGCGTCCTTGCCGCAGCAGCGCTTGTATTTTTTTCCGCTGCCACAGGGGCAGGGTTCGTTGCGTCCCAGTTGCTTTTGCGTTTCAGTAGTCATCGCCAAACCTCGGCGTTGACTCTAAGATGGGATGGTCCGAAACGAAACGACAAACTCATGCAAAATCCTGAAGCCACCTCCTCTTCGCCAACACTGCCTGAGTCTGCGCTCCAACGTCGGATCGCACGGTTTTTTCGTTGGCTGAACGAAGAGCAGAACGTGCTTCCGGATGAACGCTTGGCGGTTCGCACCACCTGGACGCTGGCCGTTTCGTTCTGGCTGCTTTTTGTCCTCTACATTCAATTTCCGGCAACCCTGAACTTTGACGAGTACCACTACATTCCTTCGGCACGACAGTTTCTGGCACTGGCCGAAAATCGCAACTATGAGCACCCCCCGCTCGGAAAAGAGCTGATCGCGCTGGGAATGGCCCTGTTCGGAGATCGCCCCATCGGCTGGCGCTTCATGAGCACCGTCTTTGGCGCGCTCACCGTGGCGGGAACCTACGTCGCCGGTCTTGCCCTCTTTCGAACCCAGCTTTCGGCCGTGTTCGTGGCCCTGATCACGGGCTTCAATAATCTGGTCTACGTGCAGGCCCGCATCGCCATGCTCGATACGTTCATGGCGGGATTTCTCGTCTGGTCATTTGCGTTCGGGCTTCGAGCTCTTTTTCCGCTCGATTCGGCGGTTCCCGACGGGACAGCCCCCGAGGGGCGCCGCAGGGATCTGGCATTCAGCGGAGTGGCGCTGGGACTGGCGTGCGCCTGCAAGTGGTTCGCCCTCGTTCCGTGGGCCGCTCTGCTGGCGTTGATGGCAGCCTATCGGCTTCTGCATTTCTGGAAGGTGCGCTTCGACAGCCCTGCACGAACTCATTCCACCTCCACGTTTTTTCCCCTTCCGGAGTCGGGCCTCAGTGTGTGGGATTTTCTAAAAGCCTGGGTGCTTCTGCCGGTGGCAGCCTATTACGCCACGTTTCTTCCCTTCCTATGGACCCACAAGGCGAACGGCAATGCTCACTCACTGAGCGAGATCCTGTTCACGATGCAAAAAAGAATGTGGAACGGTCAGCTTCGAGTGATCTCTCCGCATCCCTACAGCAGCACCTGGCTTCAGTGGCCTCTGATGAGCCGACCCATCTGGTACGCCTTCGTTCCATTCGAAGAAAAACGCTGGGTACGCGGAGTGGTCCTGATCGGAAACCCGCTGGTTCTCTGGGGCGGGCTTGCAGCCCTGCTGTTCACGACCTGGGACTGGATTCGCACCCGATCCTTTGCGGCATTTTGGATTCTCACCACCTACTGTGCACTCACCTTGTCATGGGCCGTCATTCCCAGAAAGATCGCCTTTTTTTATTACTACTATCCCTCTGCTCTGATTCTCGGCTTCGCATGGACCTACGCGCTTCAGCGCATCACGAACGAATCAGCCGAACCCCATCAGCGCCGTGTCGGGCTGGTGCTGCATCTGCTGATTCTTGCGGGAACAGTGGCGCTTTTCGCCTATTTTCTGCCTGTGCTGGCCGCCTGGAAGATTCCGTTCACCGAGTATCGGAACTGGATGTGGTTTCGTCGCTGGATTTGAGCCGCCTTAAAAGCGGTGCATACGCCCGAAACGCATAGTCGGTGCGCAGCCCCAGCCACTTCCGAATCGTTTCCTGATCATGACCGAGCGATGCCCAGTGAATGACGACTGAATGTCGAAGCATTCGAGGAGTGGCCTTTCCGAGTAGCGCACGGTGGGCCTTGACGACCATCTCGACGCCTCGAGAGGTCATGGGCAGCCCTCGAACCGGTCCATGCCGATTAAAGCCCGTAAAGAGCGGGTTTTTGCCTCCATTGCGCTGGTGAAGATCTTCGATGGCCTCCAGAAGATCCTGCGAAATCGGAATCGAGCGCGCGGACTTCCCCGGTACACGAACTTCGTGAGACTCCGCATCGAAATGCTCCCAGCGAAGTCCCCCGACTTCACTGACGAGACAACCGGATTCGAGAAGGGTCCAGAGCAAGGCGCGATTCCGCGCGGCAAGCAGCGTCTCGCTCGACATGCCACGAACGGCGCAAAGGAGCTCTTCGACAGACACGATCTTGGGAACCCTCTCCACCTTGTGCGGCGCCGCCACTCGACGTCCCAGGTCGACCTCCAGACGCCCCCGCTTTTCGAGGTAGCGATACAGTCGGCGTACTGTCAGCAGGCGGCGACGGCGCGTGTTGTCATGAAACCCCTCTGCACGAAGATACTCGGCATAACGTCGCAGATCGGCAAGGCTCAGGTCGGTCAGCTCGATCCGTTTTCGCGACAGTTTCTCGTGTACAAAGCGCTCGAAGAGCCGCAGGTCCGACTGGTAGCTGGCAATGGTGTGCTCGGCCTTTCCGGTTCCGCGCAGGTATCCGGTGAAGCTGCGAATGGCATAGCTAAAGCTCACCCCACGGCTGATTTGACTGGAGGACATGAGCCGCATAATCTGACCGCCAACCGGCAGTGTCAACCGCAGGAAGGATACCATCATGAAACTCTTTATCGATTCCGCTGAGATCTCTGAAATCGAGGCGGCCGCAAAAACGGGCCTCATCGACGGCGTCACCACGAACCCCTCCCTCGTTGCCAAGGCCGGGAGGCCGTTTGACGAGCTTCTGCTGAGGATCTGCGAACTTATAGACGGCCCCATCAGCGCCGAGGTCACCACCTTGACCGCCGACGAGATGGTCGCCCAGGGGTGCCAGCTCGCCGCCCTCCACCCGAACATCGTCGTGAAGCTTCCGCTTACCTGGGATGGCCTGAAGGCCTGCTCGCAGCTCAGTGCCCAGGGGATTCGCACCAACGTGACCCTTTGCTTCTCCGAGGTGCAGGCCATGATGGCCGCGAAGGCCGGGGCCACCTACATCTCGCCGTTCGTGGGGCGCCTCGACGACATTGGACAGGACGGAATGGGGCTGATTCGCGGAATCCGACAAACGTATGACAACTACGGCTTCGAAACCCAGATTCTGGTTGCCAGCGTTCGCCACGTCGATCACATGCGCCAGTCGGTGCTGGCCGGTGGCGATGTGGCCACCCTGCCCTACAAGGTCTTTCAACAGCTTCTCTCGCATCCCCTGACCGACTCCGGACTTGCCCGCTTCATGAAGGACTGGGAGACTATGAAGGGATGACTCCTTCTCCTCGGCCTCTGTTTCGAACCCACTCGGGGCTGCTTGCGGCCACCATTCTCGGTCTCTCCCTCGCGGTACCTCAGGCACAGGCCGAAGACGATTTCACCCCCCCGACCGCTCCGGCCGAGGAGTTGTCGCAGGAGCAGATCGAAGAGCAGACACAAAATCAGACAGGGGCGCAGACCGAGGAGCAACCTGCGGAGACCTCGCGACCTGCCGCCGTACTCGTAGAGGAGGAACCGGAGGAGCCATCCCCTCCCGTTCGACCCTTGGCAGAGGTTGAAGAAGAATCGGAGGCCCCGCCTGCATCGGCCACACGCTCCGTCCGACGCCGGGGCCGAGATTTTTCGGTTCCCTATTACCAGCAGAAAAAGCCCCGCTGGGCGCTTCAGATTGCCGCATCGGCGCGCTCCGCCCTGGGCGCAAGCAGCGGCATCGGCGCTGCCGACGCCGCATCCCTGCGTGGCCTGCAGATTCAGGGAGACTACCAGCCCGAGTGGGCGCAGGAGGTCGGGGTACTGGCCGTGGGGGCCTCCCTTGGAGTCTACACCACCAGCCCTTCCAACACGATCACCAGCAGCCTCGCAGGACTCCTCTCCTACGGCTACAACCTGCGCTACGAGGCGCGGTACCTACGCAACCAATGGGTCGTTCCCACCTTGGGATTTTCTGGAGACTGGCTACGCTACAACCTCAAGAGCGGGGCCTCAGGAACCGTGGGTTCACATGGACTGACCTACGGAGCCATGATCCTGCTCAGCGCCCTCGACGAAGCGTCAGCTGCCGAAATGTACAACGGGTACGGGATTTCGCGCGTCTACCTGCTGGCCGAGGGTCGGCAGCGCAGCGGGAGCGACTCGGCACTCACACTTGCGGGCACCTCCTATTTTTTCGGCTTGCGCTTTGAGTTTTGACTCGTTAGTTTCCGATCACCCTCAATTCATTGGTGTGCGGTCGTGGTGGAATTGGTAGACACGTACGTTTGAGGGGCGTATGCCGAGAGGCGTGCTGGTTCAAGTCCAGTCGACCGCACCATTCATCTGAGTCCTTGCCCCGCTACCCATGACTGACCGATACCCCTCGACGCGCTTTCTTCAGGCCATTCGATCGTCGGCTCAGCGCTTCCAGCGCTTTTCTCCACGAACCCTCTCGAGACTCACTCGTGCGGCGGGTGCCCTGTTTTTTCTGGCCGTTTTCCTGCGCCTTGGAGGCCTCGTTCGAGAAGACCACCTCCTGCACCCCTGGATTCAGCGCATCGATGACGACTTGCTCCTCTGGGTCGACCACGTCATGCGTTCCCCAAAGTGGAACTTCCTCTTTTTGGATCTTTCCAGCCTGGGCTCGCTGGCCGTCGTGGGAATGATCTGCATCGTTTCATCCACGCTTCTGATTCTCGCCCGAGATCCGGCGGCCGTGGTGCATCTGCTTTTGGTGGCTGCCGGAGGGTTTCAGCTTGCGAGCTGGACCAAGCACTTTTTTGATCGCCCCCGACCCGACGTCATCCCGAAGCTCATCCACGCCGGAGGCCAGTCCTTTCCGAGTGGTCATGCCGTGACGGCGTCAGCCATTTACCTCACACTCGCCATTCTGGCCTCCCGGCACTTTCCTTCGACCGGCGCTCGAATCACCTTCTTTTCACTGGCCGGACTCCTGGTGACGATCGTGGCCTTTTCGCGAGTCTACCTAGGCGTTCATTTTCCGACCGATGTCCTGAGCGGAGCCCTGCTCGGTGGCGCGTGGGCGCTCTTCATGGGGGTGCTCTTTTCGTTGCCGCGAACCTCGGCGCGCCTGCCGCTGATTCCGAAGAGCTGACAAAAACTTTCTCGAATTGTCGACCTTTTGGGCTGGCGCAGTGCCGTAAACTTTCCTATGTCCGCCGACATGACTTTTTTCACACGCTCTTTTTTCGCCACGCTTGCGCTGGTGTTGGCCCCGCTTTCTTCTGCCTTCGCTGCCGCCGAGGCTGCAGGCTCGTCCGGTACTCCAGCCCCTGCTCCCCAGACCGAAAGCTGGGACTTCACGCTTCCCCATGACCTTCTCAGCAAGATCCGCCTGCCCTCGGGCCGAATTTCAGACGCACTGTTTGACTGGGCGGATGACTTTTCGTTCTTCGATTCCGAAGCCTGGGAGGACGGACTTCAGGTCAACCTGAGAACCCAGCGCCGCGTTTTCGACAATCAGGACATTCTCAACAGCTGGACCGTGGTCGACCGGATTCGACTCAATACGCGCCTTCCGATCTTTTCGACCGAGGTTTTGGGCGGGCCGATCGGTTTCTCCATCGGCACGTCACAGTCGGTCGAGGTTCTGAACATCCGCCAGATGTCGCCCTTGCTGTATTCCCGGGCAAGCACTTTGAAGGAACGTTCCATCGACCTTCAGTCGGCCCTTTCCGACGCACGCGCCGCCGATGAAGGCCGGGAGCCCCGTGGGCCGATCTGGGATCTCCCCATCGATGACCCCCAGGATCAGGCCCGCTTCGGTCGATTCTGGAATCGCGTGCTCTTTCCGATGCGACTGCCCCTGACGGCGAACGCCCTCAAGCGACTCGAAGAGGGAGAGGTGGTCAGTTACACGGGTGAAGGCTCGGTACATCTGGGCCCGAGCGTCGGCTGGGTTTACGACAACAGCATCCTGAACGCGAATGCGGGGATTTCGGTCTCGACCTACCTGCGCGGCTCCTACCGAATCTCCGTACTGAAGGAGAGCGAGCGCTTCGTTCGCGTCAAGCTCACTCGAATCGGCGCCTACGGTGCCGGACTTTCTGCGGGTGCCCGAGGCGAGTCCCAGATGCTCGATGGACACCTGGTGCTGCGAAAGCTCAACAAATACCTCAAGGTGACCCCCTTCTCGTTGGAAGCCTCCGACGAGCAGAGCCGCACGTTCAACGTGGGCTACCGGTACGATCTCGAAAACCCCCAGGCCCGTGAGGCCTACGAGCAGGCCGTTCTGGGTCAGTTCGCCTTTTCGGATGAACTCTCAGTGGATGAGACAGGAAAGGCGCTCGACTCGCAGTTGACGGGCGTACAGAAACTTTTCACGAGAACGGCGAAGGGAAGGACCGAACAGGTCTCTCAGAACCTCAGACTCTCTGCACTCTACCGCAGGGACCATGTCACTTCCCGCACGACGGTCGACGCCATCATCACGTTTCCGGATGGCAGGTTCCACATCTTTCAATCTTGGGTTGAGAACAGTCGCGAGTGGCGCGCCTTCTGGGCCTGGTACGAGAAGCTCTACTACAAGTTCTGGGCTCACCTGAATTCGGGAACCCAGGGGCGCTTTCCCATCAGCCTCTGGGCCGAGGGAAATATCCAGGACTCGTCCACCTCTCAAGCCGAGCTGATGTCCTACATTCTCGAAGCCGAGAATACGATCGGCAAGGTCGGCCTCTTTCCCCGACCACCCGCGAAGGAGAAGGATCTTTTCGAGCGCTCCCCCCGCTCCAGCTTCTTTTATCGCATCGCCTTCAGCACCGAGCAGATTCAGGCATTCATCAAGACCTCGCCCGAAAGAGCGTGGGAACTGCTCGAACAGGCTTTCGGCGTCACACCTGGAACCTGGACGAATCCGCTCAACCGGTTCTGGAATCGACTGGGAAGCGAAGTCCTGAACATCTTCACTTATCCCCTTTATGTCGCCGATGCTCCCATTCGACTGGGCAACGTTCCGGGGCATGCGAGCCGAATCCACGAGCGCTGGATGAACGTCGCAAGCGCGCGCAGCCTCGAAGAGATGACCGAGCGGCTCAGCAAGGTGTTTCACGACCGTCGCTACAGCTATGAGCTGATGCGCCTGCTTCGCGCCTCCATGAACGGGCAGCCGGTAGCCTACGAAGTTTCAGCCTACAGCCCCGTGTTTGGTCGCGTTGCTGAGACCGGAAACTCCGAAGTTTTTCTCGAGGATCTGGCTACCCGGGCCCAACGTGAAATCGAATTCGATCGCGAGGAAGGCCGCACCCCGACACAGGACCGTGATGCTGCGATTCATGGCGTACTTGCCTCGGCAGTCTCGTCTTCCCGTGTCGACATTGAGATGCACCTGAGGGCGGCCCCAAAGGCCATCTATCTCGAGCTGTATGAGCGCAGCTTCTGGAACTGGAAGAAAAAGGCCAACGTGCTGGTTTACAATAATGGAGAGCTCGATGCGGGCGCGAATCGACTGGTTCTCGCGAAGGAGCTGAGCGAAAGCCCCTGGTTTGGCATTTCGAAGGAGCTGCTGCCTCGAACCCGCTATCGCCTGAGAATGGCCGTCAACGCTTCGGGACTGAACTGGGGCCCCGCGCAGAGCGTGGAATTCAGTACGCGCTGATCCGCCGGCTCAGCGCTGCGAACAAAAAAACCCGCTACGCTGCGCGATCTTGGTCGCTCCGTGTGGCGGGTTTTTTACTTGAAGACGCGGCGAGCCGTCGCCTGCGACGACGAAAAAGAGCATTGTAGGCGGTCAGCACCAGAACGGCTCCCAGAATCGCGCTCAGAAATCCTACGCGAGCTCCGGGGGCGTACAGTCCCAGCAGGCGGCCCGCCCAACCCCCCAGAACGGCCCCCAGAACACCGAGCACGGTCGTCGCCACCAGCCCCAGAGGATCACGTCCTGGCAACAAGGCTCGCGCGATCAGCCCCACAAGAAAACCGAAAAAGATCCAACCGAGCAGCTCCATGAAGCCCCCCCCTTTGAAACAGGTGATGCAATTGTCGAGTCAGGAGGAGGGGCTGCTGCAGCGACGCTTGAGAAAGTGCCGAAGAGCCAGACGCGCTTCGGCAGACTCGGAGCCAGACTCGGAAGCGGGCTCGCGCCCGTCGACCGACTGGAGTCGGGCTCTCGAGTTCTGACAGGCAATCGAAGTGATCTCGGCGAACTCATCGAGCAACGCCGCTGGATAGGGTGCGTGACCGGTTGATGAGAAAAGCCGGGGAGGTTTCGACGACAGGTGCGGAAACCGCCGAACGTCCTTCCCCAGACTCCGCACCAGCCTTGGGTACCAGCGACCGACTCGATAAAAATCTTCGCGAATGCGAGCGGCATCCACGCTTCCCTCGCTGAGATATTTCGAGCATCGCGAGAGATCGATGGTTTCCAATCGCGTCGAGAGTTCCTGCGCCACCCGGCATTCGGTGGCCACGGCTTCGATCTCTCCCCCGGCTCCCTCGATGGCGGCAGTCAGGTAGTCTCCGGCACTCAGCTCGGGATCGTACGGATCCCATGCCGGCTTCGAGACGGCATGCGTGAGCTCATGTGCAAGATCGAGCACCACTTCTTCGATTCGCTGTGACGAGCGGAGCGAGATGGTGATCTTCCTCTCCCGCTCTTCGACTCCGGTGACTGGGTTGAAATGGCGAATCAGGACGGCATCGGTTCGAGAAGATCGATCCCATTTGAGATGAGAGACCACTTGTCGGTCGGATTTGGCCCCCCAGAGCTGCCTCGCGGCATCCACGAGGGTTCGTCCGGCCGTCGAGCGCACCAGAATCTGCACCACGGCATGCAGCCTTTCGACCGACTCGCGGGGTAGCGTCTCGGCGCTCGAAAGGGCTCGACTTGAAAACATCTGTAGAAAAACCAGCCCCAGGGCCAGCGCATGCCTCATACAGGGTTCAGATCGGCAAAGTTTTCCGCACCCATGAGGAAGAAAGTTCCGACGAAAAAACAGACAGCGCCTGTCAAAAACTTGGCCACCCGAAATCGTGGCGCTCGGGGTAGAGGCACGCAACCCGTCGTGCCAACCCCATGAAATCATGAAACTCTTTACTTTCGCCGGAAGGAGCTCTCTTGGGCATGTCGATTGCTTTTCTGCTCCGCACGATGCTGACCAAGTGGAACCTGTTGAAGCTGAAGACCTCCCGCCGGACCCTCTCCTGGGGCGCCCTCTCCCTGGCCCTGACGGCCTCGGCCTTTAATCTGGGGTTTGCCCCCCTCGATACGCTTTCGGCTGTACTCTCGCGGCAGACGGCAGCCCTGATCTCGCCAAAAACGATCCTGACCAGAAACTGGGGTCTTACCAATCGCTTCAAGTCTCACATCAGCGCCGTGGAGGCTTGGAAGATCGAAAAGGGCAGCCGCGACATCATCGTCGCCGTGATCGATACGGGAGTGGATGGCTCGCATGCCGCCCTGCTGCCCAATATGTGGCGTGACCCGAAGATTTCGAACAAGAACGTCTACGGCTGGAATTTCGTCACCAACGAAGCCAATCCGATCGATGACCACGGCCATGGCACCCATGTCGCCGGCATCATCGGCGCAGTCGCCAAACCCGAGATCGGCGTGAGCGGAGTGGCCCCGAGGGTCTCGATCATGGCCGTGAAGTACTATTCGGAGAAGAACCCGGGATCAGTGAACCTGGCCAACACGGTCAAGGCGATCGACTATGCCGTGGCCAACGGGGCACGAATCATCAACTACAGTGGCGGAGGCCCGGAATTCTCGGAGGAGGAATATCTCGCCATCCGTCGCGCCGAAGCGAAGGGCGTCCTCTTTGTCTCGGCTGCCGGAAACGAACGTCAGGATACGGACAAGGTCGAAAATTATTATTATCCTTCGGCCTACGGTCTTTCGAACATCATCTCGGTGGCGGCCACCAACGAGAACAACGGCCTGATTGCGTCGTCGAACTGGGGCAAGCGCAAGGTCGATGTGGCGGCTCCGGGCGAAGCCATCTACAGCACGCTGCCGGCCGGCCGCTATGGTTCGATGACCGGCACCTCGCAGGCCACGGCCTTCGTGAGCGGGATCGCCGCCCTGCTGCTCTCGCAGAACCCGTCGCTGACGCCTCAGCAGCTCAAGGCGATCATCACCGCTTCGGTCGACAAACTTCCACAGCTCGCCGAGCGCGTTGCCTCAGGCGGACGAGTGAATGCCCACTCCGCCCTGCTTCGACTGAAGGAAGAAAAGAAACTGCTTGCCTCGGTCACTCCGGAAAGGAAGCCGGTGTCCCTGCCGGACTTCTCGCGGTAAGTGCGTCTTTCGAGCCGCTTTGGTCTCGTCATTCTTGCCAGCATTGTTTAGCCTGAGGGTGTGAACCATCGACTGCCACACCCCCTGACACTGCTCAGTGCCGCTCTTTATGTTCTGAGCTTTCCGCCCCACGGACTGGCCTTTCTGGGATGGTTCGCCCTCGTTCCGTGGCTCATCCTGGTGAGTCGACTCCCCGAAGGCCCCGAAACGCGACGCAAGACTCTCCTTCAGGGGCTCTGGCTCGGAGTCCTGATTTCGCTCGGAGGATTCTTCTGGGTCGCCTACGTGATTCATGAGTTCGGCGGTCTTCCCTGGGTGGCTTCGATTTTCGGACTGCTGCTCTTCAGCCTGATCGGGCAACCCCAGTGGCTGTTTTTCGCTCCGCTGGCTCGACGACAACTTCTCAAGAGTCTCGATCAGCCCCGAGGCCGGGTTCTTTTCTCGATGCTCTGGCTCGCAGCCGCCTACACCGCGCTCGACTGGCTCGTGCCCAAGCTTTTTCGCGACACGTTCGGGCACCACTGGGTCGCCTTTGAGAACCTACGCATGAATGCGCGCTGGTCGGGCGCCTATGGAATGACCTTTCTCGCGGTGCTCGCCAACCTGACCATCGCTCGAACCGTCGTGGGCCTGAAGCTCAGGCGCGAGCCCTCGGCCTGGCCCGCACTGAAACAGCTCATGCCCCTGGCTGTGACCACTGCCACAGTCCTGCTAGCGGTGTGGACCTACGGTCGGCACTCCAGACAGGAGATCGCCACGGCAGTCAGGCAGGCCCCCGAGTCGATCACCCTCTCGGTGATCCAGGCCAATATCGGAGATCTCGAAAAATTCGCCGCGCGCTCGGGCGTCAGGCAGGCTCGAAAGAAAGTGCTCGACACTTTTGTGCAGCTCTCGGATCAGGCGCTTCAGAAGCAGGGATCCCGCCCTCATGCTCTCGTCTGGCCCGAAACCGCCTATCCGTCGTCGTTTCGAAAGCCGCGTACTCCCGACGAACTCGAACTCGACCAGGTCGTGGAGAACTTTGCCCGAACCCGGCAGATCCCTCTGCTTTTCGGGGGCTACGACGAAACCACGACGTCTCCGAGACGCGACTACAATGCCCTGTTTTTTCTGGGACGCGAGGCCGGTGCCGGCGATCTGCAGGTCTACCACAAAACGCGCCTCCTGCTATTTGGTGAAGAGATGCCCCTCTCGGAAACCTTTCCAGCGCTCCGTCGATGGTTCCCGACGGTGGGCAACTTTGCGCGGGGAGATGGACCCCGACCCTACACTCTGCCCACTCAGCCCGCCGTTCGCGCCGTCCCGGCCATCTGCTACGAAGTGCTCTTTTCAGATGACATGGCACGAGCAAAGCGCGACGGCGCGCAGCTCATCCTCAACGTCACCAATGACTCGTGGTTCGGGCCCTATGCCGAACCCGAGCTGCATCTGGCTCTCTCGACGTTTCGATCGATTGAAACCGGAATCCCCATGCTGAGAGCCACCAACACCGGCATCTCCGCCTGGGTGGATCCCACCGGAAGCATCCTTCAACAAACGGCGATCGGCGTTCCTGCGGTTCTCGAGGCGAAGGTCCCCTTGGCCGAGCTCCCTCCCTCTCTGGTGGAACGCTGGGGAGACTTCGTTCCGAAGCTGCTTTTTCTTTTCGCAGTGGCGCCGTTTCTGTTTCCGGCCTGGCGTCGCCGTTGGTGAGCGCCCGGCGCCGCCGCCGATGAACAACCAGAGGGGGTGCCTCTGCTCGACAAGCGGCCAGACATCGCGATAAAACCGAACCATGCTCCCTCAGCGAAGATCGATCCTGCTCGCACTGAAACTGGTCCTGCTTTTCTGGATCTCGCTTTCGATTCTTCGATTCCAGATGGCGCGCGACAGTGCGCTGGAGTTTTCGCAGCTTCGCGAGATGGGGCTGCTTCTGGGCGTTTTCTACGACCTGACGCTCTCCCTTCTGGCTGCAGCCGTTGCTCTGGGACTTCGTGAGCTTCTAGCGCCCCGCTGGCTTTCGGTTCTGGCATCCAGCTCCCTACTTGTTCTGGCCTGGCTTCCAAATCTGGCTAGCGCGCTCTATTTCAGCTTTTTTCGCTCGGTTCTTGAACTCTGGGTGATTGAAAACCACTGGGAAGATCTGACGACCGTCCGGGGCTCGGTCGCCGAGCTCGGCAAGGCCTGGACCGTGCTGGCTGCCGGGGTGTTTTTCATTGCTTCAGTGCTGAGGGTGGCGTCATGGTCCCGGTCGACTCGCTCCGGCAGGAGAATCATCCTGACTCGACTCGGCCTCGGAGTGCTTCTCATCCTGCTGCTGCGACAGAGTCCGATCTGGCTGACCCGCTGGACCGGTAAAAGCTTTGCAACGATTCAGGCAAGCCCCACGGTATTTGCCCTTCAGCCCGTTTATCTTTGGTGGGAGCAGTCCTTCCGAGATCGCAGCGAAGAAAGAGTCCTGCTCGGATCGCCGCAAGGGCACGCCGATCGGGTGCGAACCCTCTTTCCGCGTCCCGAAAACAGGAACTCGGACGCGAAGCCGGTCATCCCGCAGATCCCCGGCAAGACCTCTCCCCGCGCCCGGCTCGGCCTTCCCGAGCAGGGTCCGATTCATGTGGTTCTGCTGATTGCCGAAAGCCTGAGAGAATGGGAGTTCACCCACCCGCGTCTCGGAAAAGAGCTCTTTCCGCAAATGCACCGCCTGGCCGAAACCCAGGGACTTCGCTTTGCGCAGGCCTACACCTCCTCCTTCGACGTGGGGCAGAGCGCCCGAGGGATTTTCAGCATCAACTGTTCGATGCTGCCGAACCTCGGGGGCATCGCACCTCACATCGGCTTTCCCACGCTCCGTCAGCCCTGCCTTGCCTCGCTGCTTCGAGACCGCGGCTACCAGACGATCTGGCTGAACGGCATCGAGAAATCCTTCCACAACCGCTTCGCCTTCGAGTCGCAGCACGGGTTTGAAACCTTTTTCGACATCGAACATTTCAAAGCGGTGGGACTGCACCAGGTGGTGAATCTCGGGCTCGGAGACGTTCCGTTTCTCGAGCATGCCCACGATCTTCTCGTGAAGGCGCAAGCGGGCTCCCCCGCCTCCCCGATTTTTGCCATGCCCATCACGCTGACCAGCCATCACCCGCCGACGCGAATTAAGGGCATCGATCTCGGGACCCTTGAGACCGAGCATGCTTCGAGCCCCGCAAACCTGGCGCATTTCAGCCAGCTCAAATACCTCGATGAGGCCGTCGGACGCTTTGCCGACCGTCTTTTCAGCGGTCCTCTGGCCGATCGCACGGTGCTGGTCGTTCTGGGAGATCACAGCCTGACCTTCCCTGCGGCCGAGCCGCTCGATTTCTTTCAGACCCGCGAATTGCACTTTCGAATCCCGATTCTCTTTCTGACCCGCAAAATGCCCCAGCCCGCCGTGGTCTCGACACCGATTCATCAGCTCGACCTCGCCCCCACTCTGCTTCAGCTGGTCGACGACTCGGCCACTCTTCCGCGCCAGTGGCTCGGGCGCCGACTCTTCACCTCAAGCGAGGCGACCCCGTGGGTGTATACCGGAAGCTCCGGCACGTCGTTTCGTCACGAAAGCCGCTGGTGCCATCAGAATCCCGAGCTCGCGCCGGGCACTTCCAAGCTGAAATGCTTCGACTTGCCGGCAAGGTTCGATCCTCTGCGGAACACGCCGCCCGAGGTTCCCGCGGTCGAGGCCGACCGTACGCGCGCCGAGGCCATTCGTGAGGCGGCCGCGTCGTCCCGAGCCCTGATCGAGACCAACCGCCTCGACGTGCTTTGAACGGCCCCACGATCGTGGGGCCAGTTTTGGCCGGATCCTCCTCGACACCTGTACAAGGGTTGAACAGCCCAAGACCAAAAGAAAACCCCATTTTCCTGAAGTTTCAGGGATTTGCGTGTCGGCATGCACCTTGAAATATCGGTTTGCAGGGAGAGAGAGATCATGGGGACTCGGGGAGTAAAACCATTTCAACTGCTGGCCTTGCTGCTGCCGCTCCTCGCGGCGTGCGGACAGGTTCGCCCGCTGGGCATGCCCTACCTTCGAAGCGTCGATGCTTCGGTGCTTCGAGGGGTTCATCTGGCCCAGGACGAAACGAACGGGTCCTGTCGCTATAACGACGCCATTACTCCTGACCAGGATCGCTGGCTCGATGGATCGGGCTATTACAGCGTCTGCGCTTCCGAGGACGACTCGACGAGGGTCACTCTTTTCGGACTGGTTCCCGAGGGCTCGCGACGCTACTGCGTTTTCCCGGCTGAAGTGGCTTCCAACGGCGTTCTTTACCCCAAAGTGGACGCTTCGAGCCTGCCGATCTACCAGTGCTCGAGCGGAAGCGTCCAGGATCCGACAATTGGACAGTCGTTTACGTTCGCTAACACGAACTATAACGCGGCTTTCGTGACCACCTATGAAGCGCGCCTGCAGATGCAGATCTGCCTCGGCAGCGGCGACTACTTCAGTTGTCCTGACTTCTCGTACGGCCAGTTTCGATTCGACTAGGCGGAACCCTCAGTGCAGGACTCGAGAGTCCTCGCTCGAAGCCCCTTCGGCTCCGAGCTCCTGAGAACCCTGCCTGTACCGCTCGACGAGCTCCGGATCGCGAGTTGGAAAGGCTTCCAGAACTTCGAGATGATCTTCCTCCTCGTCGCTCATCTCCTTGGCCACGATCAGGTACCAGAAGCCCGGGTCTGACTCCGGATAGGCGCGAATGAAGTGAAACAGACGAACCGCGCCCTCAGAATTTCCGGGAATGCCCGTTTGCTCGGCGACCAGTGACCAGATCTCGTCCGGAGTCTGCAGGGTCTCCTCCAGGCACGTCTGATAGGTCGAGTACTCCTCCGCCGGGATGTCATCCGAACGGCGCTCGGCGCCGAGTGCCGCCCTCACCGCCTCGTCCGTGGTCCAGCCGTCGGCAAGTCCATCCGTGGGCATCACCGAATCCACCAGACCCATTTCGTCCGCCGGGATCACGGTCCCGTCGAGGGCCTGCTGCTCGGGCGTCGGGGATGCATTCAGCAACGACTCCCGCTCGGCGGCGGTTCGCTTGATCCAGCTCATGCGCTCGCCACGACGATAGCGATCCACCAATGCGGCATTTCGCGTGATGATGCTCAAGAACAGGAAGCTGGGCTCGCCGCGCAAAAAAAGCGAAAGACAGACGCACCAGACTGGCTTTCCAGCGGGTTCAAACTCGGCAATCAGGGCGTAGCGCTGGTCTCCCGTGAGGGTCTTCTCACGCCAGACCTCATCGGGTTCTCGCAGGGTCGGCCAACGCAGGTGAGCCAGCTCCTCGCGCTCCTGGGCACTCAGGTCGCTGACAGAAAGCAGCCGATGGTATTCGGCGTCCAGACGCTCGACATCGGGAGCAAAGAACTCTCCGATGCACTCTTCGGTGCAAAAGGTGCGACCGATTTCCTCCTCGACAAAGAGGGCACGGTCTCCAGCCGCCAGATTCCTGCCACAATGAGAACAGGTATCCTGTTCCGCCTCAGCCTCCCTGCGAGGTTCCTGGGGCTTACGGGGCTTCCGGCGCCGCTCCTGCTCGCCTGCTGCTGTCTTGCGGGGTGATGACCGCTTCATGACCTGCCTTGCCTCCCAAGACCAGTGTACCGGCCTATTTTGATCGAGGTCAAACCTCGAGTGTGGCCGAGGCGACCCGCCAGCCCTTTTGACAGCCGCAGCAACTCCTCCTATCCTGATATCAGAGAGGAACGTCGCTCCACGGATGGACATTCGTTCAAATTCATCACCAACCGATTCTCGTGCTTCGATCGAGGCCCGAACTCGCCATGAGAACGAGCGCCGCGTCAGACAGGCGGAGAGAGAAGCGCACGACCGCATCGCTGACGCAGAAGAAAACGCCTCCACGGCCGTCGAGGAAATTCAGGAGCACGCAGTGCGCGTGCGCCGATCCGCCGAGGAAGAGATTCGACTCGAACAGGAGCGGGCCAGGGAGCAGATCGAGAGGGTTCGCAGGGAAGGCTACGAACAGCTTCGCGACCTGAAACGCAGACAGACGGCCGACATCTCACAGACCCGCGACGAGGGAGAGCATCTTCAGGGGGAACTTCAAGAGTTCTATCAGACCGAACTCGACACGGTCGGCAAGGTCTCTTCAAAGGCGGTTCGTGAAGCCTATATGCAGAACCTGGGCACCTTCAAGCTCATGGATGCCCAGGCGAAGAACCAGAAGGAAAGGCTCGAAACCAATCACGCGATCGAGATGCGCAATCTTCGCGAGCGTCACGAAAAGGCCCTGCGAAGCGAGACCGAAAAGACCGAAAAAGAGCAGCAGGACCTGAAGGCTCGAAATGATGAGAACTTCAGTCAGGCCGAAAAGCGCTTCCACGAACGTTACGACAAGGCCCTCAAGACTCACGAGGCCGCCCTGAACCGTCTGAACGAAGATGCTTCGCGAAAACTGGGAGACCTGCGCGAGGACGCCACCCGAAAGCTCGCCACTTACGAGACGCGCCAGGAGGATCCCTTTTACCAGCTCGTCGATCTCGATGCCGAACTGACCGAGATCGACGACGCCTTCATCCTTACGGCCCGAGTGCCCGAACACGAACAGTCCAGCGTGAAGGCGACGGTTCAGGGCAACCAGATTGTGCTGACGGGCACCCGCCGTGCCGAGGACCGAGAGGAGCTGGGAGAGGGGCGCCAGCGCAGCACCTCGAGCTTTCAGAGCTTTCGAGAGACTTTCGCCGTCGACTGGCCGGTCTCACACGCCAGCATCCTTCGCGAAACGGATGGCGAACTCCTGACCTTTATCTTTCCGAAACGGGCCGGAATGATCGACCCGGAAACCGGCCAGAAAAAATCGCTTCAAAACCCACGGCTTGCCGACCTCAGTCCCCGTCGTGCCCCCAGACCGGACTTTCCGGAAAACCTCGTCCCTCCCGCTCCGTCTCGACCGAACAAACCCATCAGCTGACCCAGAGGTGCTTCTGGCATCTGTCCAATCCTTGGACAGCATTCACCGAAGGAGTGCCCCCAGAGTGCCATAAAACCCCGTTTCAGCGCCTCTCTTCGAGCCATCCGGTGGCATCCCGATTGCTCTCTACTCCCTTCGTTGGATGTCGCTGGATGAAACCAGTAGAGCGAAACGCTGAAGTGACGAGGCAACTGATGAGTGCAACGCGAGACCCTTCTGAAAAAATCACCTTCCTATTCACGCCCATGGGCCAGCTGGTCCAGAAAATTGCGGAGACCCCGCTCCCCGATGTCTCGGAGCGTCCGGCCCCGGCAACACGCTCCCGAGTCCTGAAAAGTGCCGACCTTCGACAGGCCTCGACACGGCCCGGCCTGGTTCGTGACTATCGCGCCCCCGACATCCAGAGACGGGTTCCGCGCGAAGCTCCCGGCAACGCTCCCATTCCAGAATCCCTCGCCCGGCAGCTCGATGCCAGCAACGTCCCGCTCAACCGTCAGCGTCGCGAACTTCACTCACTGCGAAAAAGCCTCGATGAGCTTCAGGGACTGGAAAAAAGGCTGCAGTTTCTGCTTCTCGACCTTGAAGAGCTGCTGAAAGACTGATTTTCTGTCGCGCATGCACACTCAGGATTCCGGCATCACGGTTCGCGATCGTCGTGACGGACAACTTTTTCAGGAACAGGTCTACGGCGAGGGGGCGCTTCGCTGGGTTTACGAAACATCGGCCGGACGGTTGATCGAAAAAGGCCTGCTCTCGCGCCCCTGGATCAGTCGCCTCATGGGCGCCTGGCATGACACGGGTGCCAGCGCGGCAAAAATCCCTCAGTTCATCCAGCACTACGGCATCGCGATGCAGGAGTTCGAGGAGGGCCCCTTTTCGAGCTTCAACGAGTTCTTCATCCGACGCTTCAGGCGGGACCGGCGTCCATTCGCCGAGCCTCCCCGTCTCGCCGCTTTCGCCGAGGCCCGCTACTTCGCCTGGAGTGAAACCACCGAGCAGACGACTCTTCCCGTCAAAAAGGCGCTGCTCTCTCCCGAGCAGCTTCTGGCCGGGGCCGTCGATGAGGCCTCGATGAACCGTCTGCGAGGCGGCCCCCTACTGCTCGCACGCCTCTGCCCCACCGACTACCACCGCTTTCATTTTCCGGATTCGGGTCGCTGGCTCTCCTGCCGACGTGTTGCGGGAAGACTCCACTCCGTCAATCCGGTTGCCCTCGAAGCCCGCCCCCGCACCTTTCTCGACAACGAGCGCCAGGTCAGCCTACTTGAAACCGACTCGTTCGGGCTGATGGCCTACGTCGAAGTGGGCGCACTCGGAGTGGGAAAGATCGTGCAGTCTCGCCCCTGCGAGAGCCGCTTCGAACGCGGAGAGGAGAAGGGCTACTTCCTTTTCGGAGGCTCGACGGTCATCGTGCTCGGTGAGCCTGGGCGCTGGGTTCCCGACGCTGACCTTGTGGAGAGTACGCGCAACGGCATCGAAACGCTCGTTCGTCTCGGAGAGGGAATCGCGCGCTGACATTCGGATCAGGAGTCGTTTCTGGACTTCGGCTTGAACGACACTTTCATGTGGATCTCAATCTCATTCTTCTCCAGAACCTCGTCCACGAGCGCCCGCACATCCATCTTCTCGCTCACCCGGCTCATCAGATCCTGTGAAAGGTTGTGCAGGAACTCCTTGCGGGTCTTGTTCGCCGACTCGAGAATTCCTCCCAGCAGCTCTTTCGGCAGCTTGAACTCGCTGACCATGTTCTTGAGGCTCTCTTCGGTCAGGAAGAGCGTCCCCATCCCGACGGTCAGGACCTTCTTGACGAAGTCTGTCGCCTTGCTCTGGATATTGTCATCACCTGCCATGTCCACCTCCCGATCAGGCGAGCGTTTTGGCTCGCTTTTCGAAGCTCTTGATCATTGAGGGAATGCTGCCCTTGACGAGCTGATTGAGGATGAACCCCGGAACCGGAATATTGAACTCAATCTCGACGAAGTACTTCACTTCGGTCTTTCCCTCGCCGGCCGCAACCAGCTCCCAGCGGCCGATATTCTTCTTCAGCATGTCGCTTTTCACCAGCGACCACTCCATGCGTCCCTGCTCGGGGAACTCCTTGTGATCAAGCGTGTAATTCACATCACGAACGATCGTCATCTTGTAGTGGGTGCGGGCTTCCCCCGGCCCCTTGCGTTCGACCTCGACGCCATTGCAGCCATCAACGAATTCAGGATAGGCCTCGTAGCCCGTGATCGCCTTGAAGAGGCGATCCTTGTCCACTGAAACCACCTGCTTGTACTCTGCCTGTGCCATGCTCTTCCTCCTTGAAGAATCGTTTGAAGCTAATAGGTCGGCTTGCTGTCGAAATGATGCTCGGCTTCGATCCAGCGCACGGTCTTCGACTCCGATCGCATCACGACCGAGTGTGTTCGGGCTCCACCACTGAAGAACCGAACGCCATTGAGAAGCGGCCCCTGTGTGACCCCGGTCGCACAAAACATCACCTTTCCTCGTGCGAGATCCTCGATTCCATAAATTCGATCGAAATCACGAACCCCCATGCGTGCGGCACGCTCCCGTTCGTCGTCGCGACGAAAAAGCAGTCGCCCCTGAAAATCGCCCCCCATGCAGCGAAGGGCCGCAGCAGCGATCACCCCCTCGGGGGCACCACCCGATCCCAGAAGCACGTCCACACCGCTGTCCGGCTTGCAGGTGGCGATCGCTGCAGAGACATCTCCATCGCCAATCAGCCAGATGCGGGCTCCAGAACTTCGAACTTCAGCGATCAACTCCTCATGTCGCGGCCGATCCAGGATCGCCACCGTCAGGTCTTCCACCCGGCAGCGCTGCGCCTCGGCGACTCTGGCCAGATTCTCGGTCGCCGACAGACGCAGATCGACGGCTCCGCGGGCCGCAGGCCCCACGGCAATCTTCTGCATGTAGACATCCGGTGCATGCAGGAAGTTTCCCTCTTCGGCGATGGCAATGACCGAAAGGCTGTTGTTTCCGCCCTTGGCGCAGATCGTGGTGCCTTCAAGAGGATCGAGCGCCAGATCGAGCCTCGGACCATCGCCCTTGCCCACCTTCTCTCCGATGAACAGCATCGGTGCCTCGTCGCGCTCCCCCTCGCCGATGACGACCGTGCCATCAAACTGGATGGAACCCAGCATGCGGCGCATGGCCTCGACCGCTTCGTGGTCGGCGGACTTCTCATCGCCACGCCCCATCAGGCGCGCTGAGGCCAGTGCCGCCATTTCGGTCACGCGAACAAACTCGAGGGCAAAGTTTCGATCCATTAAAGGCTACTCCCGAAAGCTGGCCGTCCAGGCTTTCCACCCATCCGGCAAATTGGCATGTTTCAGTAGCGTTTCTGCCAGATGGAGCTTTGCAGGGTCAAGCGTGGCGTCGGACTCAAACCACTCGGACGCGAGCCTGAAAACGCCCTGCGCCGAAGACTGGGAGTCGGCGAAGCGCACCACTCCCGTATTCAAGCCGGAGTGCGCACACCACTCTACGAACTGAGTTCCCCAAAGCACGAGAATCAGTCGCTTCAATTTTCCCTGCTCTGCGGGACGGGCCAGAAGCTCGGTGCCGCAATGCCCATGAAACCAGAGCCAGTCGAGAGGACCGTCGGCCAGTCCCACGGGAGTCGGCATCGGACGAAGCGTTTGTCCCAGATCGGCGGGATCCAGTCGTCGAACCAGCTCCTGCCGAACTTCGCTCTCAAGCTTCACAAACTCGCAGCCAACATGATCTCCCCGAAGGTTTCGCACGACAGCCTGGATGCGATGCCTGCGGGGACCGAGCTTGAGCGAACCCTCAATGGCCATTCCGACCGGAAAAAGCACACGATCTTCAACGGACAAGAGTCGCAGCGCCATTCCCTCCAGTGACACGTCGGCCACGGCAAAGACCTTTCCGTTTGCTGCCAGTCGAAACTGCTCGCTCGACAGACTGACTCGCGGAAGGCTTCGTCGCTCAGCGGCTTTGCCCCCCAAGTCTTCGCCTGGGGCTGGGGATTTGACTTCCTGAAGGGTCGTTGTCTGCTCGTTCGGACTCATTCCTGCTCCCGGTCGTGGGGCCGGATTCGGCCCGGGTTACCGCATCCTGCGGCTCGAACTGAAGATCTTCGATCAAGGATCGCACGCGCCTGCCGGTTACCGCAAAGATGATTTGCGCTCCCTGCTCGATGATCAGGCGCGGCGGAAATTTGTCGCCAGAGGCAGCGGTTATCGACCCCGTAAATTGAACCAGGGTGACGCCCGGGGTCTCACGGCGAAACAAGAGCTGTCCGCTCAGTCCTTTGAAATGTCCTCGAATGATCTGAAACGCCCATCGCTCGGAGGACTCCTCGCGAAATTGAAGCGTCGCTCGAAGCCGGTATTTCCAGATCCCGCCGGCCACATCGAGCTGGCGGGCCTTCAAGTCATAACGCGACTCATCAATGTAGGGCACGAGCCCCGCAAACAGATCAAATTGGGTCAGAATTCGTCGCGTCCGCTCGAGGCTGGCCTGAACCCGCATGGCGTTCTTGAATTCGTAGCGGTTCCCCTCGAGCCTTGCCCAAGTACGAACATCGCGCCCCTCAGGCAGCTCGAAAGCGCCTGGCCAGGCATCAGTCGCAAACCCAAGCACGACAACCAAAAGACCGAAGATCCCATTTTTGACCACGACTCGCATTCGGTATCGAGTCTACTGGACAACCCGCTCCGGGCTCAAATAGAGTGTCGGCGTGTCAGACTCCACCCGACCAAACATCTCGACTACCAACACCGCAGAGTCTTCTCACCCCGAGGAGTCGGCTGAGTTCTCGCTGACGACGGCCCCCAACCTACTGACGATGCTGCGCATGGCACTGGTTCCGGTCGTCGTGGCTCTTCTGTATCAGCGCACCCCTCAGTACGACCTCATTGCCGCGATCGTCTTTGGTGTCGCCAGCATTACGGATTACTTCGACGGCTACCTCGCACGGGTGCAAAAGTCGGTGAGCGTTTATGGCAAGCTGATGGACCCCCTGGCCGACAAGTTTCTGGTCGTGAGCTCGCTGATCATGCTCCAGGAAATCGGACGACTGCACGCTGTGGTGGTGATGATCCTCATCTGCCGCGAGCTTGCAATCACGGGACTTCGGGCACTGGCCAGCGCCGAAGGCGTGATCATGTCGGCTTCAGGCACGGCCAAATGGAAGACCGCCACCCAGATGGTGGCGATTCCGTTCATGATGGTGCAGGAGCCTCTGATGGGAATTCCCGTCTATCCCGCCGGCCAGGTGCTGCTGGCCATCAGCCTGCTTCTGAGCGTCGGCTCGGCTGTCTCGTATGTGGTCGAATTCTTCAAAAAACTGCGTTCGATTCGAGCCCTGGCGAAGCTCGGAAGACGCCGGCGAGAGTCCACTGCAGATCACTTGTAATCTGCCCCGGCGGTGAAATCGCTCACAGAGTGAAGAGTACGACAATCCCCAGTAGAATGCGGTAGCCGGCAAAGACTCCAAAGCCCACTCGAGACACGAGTCGAATCAGCCCCGAAATGGCCAGCCAGCCAAAAACGAACGAACTCAGGGCTCCGAGCAACAGGACGAGGGCGGTACTGTGCTGCGTTCCCGCCGTCGAGAGAGCCTGAACCGAGGCCACCATCTCATCCCAGTGGCGCAGCTCGGAGGCTGCAGCCAATGCCGTGATCGGAGCCGAGATAAAGAACGAAAACCGAGCGGCAGCCTCCCGCGAAAGTCCCATGGCTCTTGCCCCAAGAATCGTCGATCCGGATCGCGACATGCCGGGTACGAGTGCCAGGCACTGAAAAACTCCCACTCCCCAGGCATCGCCCGCACGAACCTCAGAAAACGTCCGCTCCCCCCGCGCCAGCCGATCTACCAGGTACAGCAACACGCCCCCCACCATCAGGGTCACTCCGATCAACTGCGGACCCCGGAGGGATTCGGCAATCCAGTGGCGAAACACCCCTCCCACGGCAAGCGCAGGAAGGGTCGCATACACCACCTTCAAGAGTCCTCGACGCCCTTCCTCCAAATGAAACGAACGCGCCAGCGCAGCCCACTCACCACGAAAATAAATCAGAGTCGCCGCAAGGGTTCCCAGGTGAAGAAAGACATCAAAGCTCAGTCCAGGATCGCGAGTCCCCAAAAACCGGGGCAAAAGCGCCAGATGGGCGGAACTACTGACCGGAAGATACTCGGTCAGCCCCTGAACGGCTCCGTAAAGAAACGCTTCAAATAAGGACATGGAAAACCAGCATAGGCTTCAAAGCTCTCGTTCCCAAGTGCCTTTTTGCACTGGCCCCCAAAGCCCACCTGTGGAATCCTCGGGGCAACAACCACAGGATCCCTAGAAGGAGACTCTGATCCATGAAACTGTCGATTCGCTCGAATGCCCAGGCATGGGCTCTCGCAGTCACGCTGCTGTCGGCGCTCTCTGTCACCGCCTGCACGAAAAAATCCAACCAGGGCTCGACCGGCTCCGACACCGGCAGCGCCACTTCGGAAACTACAGGAGACACCTCGATGAACGCCGACAAGGCCGCATCTGATCTCAAGATTGAAAACCTGAAAGAAGGAACCGGTGCCGAAGCCGTCAACGGCAAGCGCGTGAGTGTTCACTACACGGGTACGCTGACCGACGGAAAGAAGTTCGACTCGTCGGTCGATCGCGGCCAGCCGTTTACTTTTGTTCTGGGCGCAGGACAGGTGATCCGTGGCTGGGACCTCGGAGTTGCCGGCATGAAGGTGGGCGGCAAGCGCAAGCTGACCATTCCGTCGGAGCTGGCCTACGGTGAACGCGGCGCCGGCGGCGTGATTCCACCGAACGCCACACTGATCTTTGAAGTCGAACTGCTCGAAGTGAACTGATTTTCGAAAGGACCTGAAAATGACTGAAATGGAAACCGCTGCTGGAGAAAAGGAAACCCTGGTCGTCGCCTCGAAGACCAAGGACTACATCCGCAAGGCATCGGGAGGCATGAACACCTCCTCTGCCGTGATCAACGTGCTTTCGGAGAAGGTGCGCCAGCTCTGTGACCAGGCGATTGCCCGCGCGAAGGCCGACGGCCGCAAGACCGTGATGGACCGCGACTTCGAGTAATCCCTGACCCTCAAGAAACCGGGCCGGGAAAGACGAGTCTTTCCCGGCCTTTTTCATTTGCTTCCTCTGTCACTAAACGACACCCCATGCGCGAACCCATCAGGACGGCACTCCAATCCCTCTACTCAGAGCTGGGCTCAGACCAGCAGGTCTTCGACCTCATGCTCGGCTTCTACGAAGCCATGGCCCACGACACGATGATCGGCTTTTTTTTTCACGGAAGGGATCTCGTCGAGATCTCGCGGAAGCAGGCCGAGTTTCTCCTGCGCGCCATGGGGGCGCGCTCAACTTACTCGGGTCGACCTCCCTCGCAGGCCCATGACCAAATAGCACCGATTCTTCCCGGCCATTTCGATAGACGCACCCAAATCCTCGAAGACTTCCTCAGGAGTCGGGGCCTCTCCGAGTCCGGCATTCGAGCGTGGGTCGCCTTTGAAGCCGCCTTTCGGGATGCCGTGGTAAACAGAACCTGAGCCCAGTTTCACGGAATGAGCGTTTCCCTCGGAACTCGGATCACCTCGCAGGCCCCCGACTCATCCTTGAGGGCGGCAACGGCAGTATAAGACATCAACGGATTCGTCTTGAGCACCACCCGCACGGCCCTGAGACCGTCGATCAGCTCGAAGTGGACGCGCCGGTTCGTCAGCTTCGGACGAAAAATCCAGGGAACCGCCGAAAAATCCGGCTGAGCCAGTTTCAGGCAGCGCTTCAAGGTGGCCTTCGAGTCAAACTTGCCATCGGTGGCAACCGCAAAACCTGAGACATAGGCGCAGTTGCAGAGCTCGGCTGCAGCAAGCTGGATCGGGATGTTCTTCTTGATGATCGAGATACCGGCTTCTCTCGCCTGCTTCTTGGTTGAAAGCACGGGAGCGGAAGTCGCGATGAGCGCCCCCTCCTGAGTGCCCCGGTTCCGAGGAGTCAGCTCCGGATGCCTTCCCAGACAAGCGTAGAGCTGCTTGGAGTAGGGCTTCCAATACGAAGAATGGCTGTTTTCGCTGCCGATTCGAGCAACCAGAAACCCGTCGTCCCCAGCCTCCGGAAACAGCATGAGGCGGCGGCCCTGCCATCCCGAGGAATACACCATGTTCCTGGGAGCATCCGGCATGAATGACGGAATGGTCGGATCCTCATCGCTATTCAACCAGACTCCCATTCCCGTGGGGCCTTCCCAGGCCTTCAAATGAAGGTCTTTCGACTGCCGCAACGGCTCGAGGATCTGGGTGGTCATCTCTCGAACGAACTCGGGATTCGCAATCTGGCGTCCGTGGTAGCGCCCTTCATTCATCAGGGCCAGTCCGAGCTTGGCCATGGTCGGAAGGTTCAAGAACGCCCCCGAGCCACCAAGAGCCACTCCCTGCCCATCTTTTTCCAGCGCATACTCTTCGGATTTAGCGTCCAGGTGATCAAAGAGGAGCGTGGCGGCGGCCCTCTCGTACTCTTCGCCGAGCAGGCTCTTGAAGATCGACTGCAGTACCGTGGCATTCCCCAGACTGTAGGCGTATCTCTCACCGGGAGCCACCAGAGGCATCATCGGAGAGGCGGCGCGAGTCGCATTCTCGAAGTAGTACTTCACCGCGTCGGAGCTATGGGGAGCGAAAAAACCGGCAATCGCATCCCGAGCACTGCAGCTCGAGTACTCACACCAGGGAATGCCACTCGACATCGTCAAGAGGTGTCTCACTCGAAGCTGGTCCCAGTACGGGTAGTTCACGCCAAGCGCCTCAAGTCGCGCCTTCAGAAAAGGCGCCACCAGATCATCGCGAGAAAGCTTTCCA
>CAYSOA010000023.1:0-36379 GCA_964432565.1 uncultured Bacteriovorax sp. | reverse complement strand
GTACGTGTACTCATCCGCCGAACCGGCGCGCTGCCAGTAAAGCGCGACTATTTGAGCGGAAAGAGCGATACGCACAGCGCATACACGCCGTCATTGCGGCCGGGGCCGCCATCGAGGAACTTCCCTAGGCTTCGACGAAACGCAGTGATGCGCTTCTGAACCAGGGGCAGGCGCGACTTATCGATGCAGAACACGGTCGAAGTCTGTGAGCGATCGGAGGGGCTTCCTTCACCCAGCGCATGCGCCGCCCGCTCGAGGAGCTGGCGCTGGTAGGTGCGAAAGGCCTCCGACTTCTGGGCAGACTCGCCGCCGGTTGAAACATGCTTGAAACTGGCCTGGAACCGGCCCGCCTTCGCATCACGCTTCGCCAGGCCGAACTCGATTAGTACGCCGAGTGCAGCGACGATCTGCGACTCGGATAGGCCCGTCACGACGTGAAGATCCTTCACGCTGGAGGATGGGTTTCGTAGCTTCAGCGCCTCAAGCACGAGCATGTTCTGCCACTGCAGTAGCCGCTGGTAGTCCTCAATGGGATGAAAATCAAAGAACCCGCCGGGCGTACGAACAAACACCTTGGCCAACCGCGCGTGCAGACTCGGGTGATGCTCGCGAGTGACCTGCTTCAGGTGCTGGATGACGGAGGTCGCCGGGGTGCGCTTGCCCGCCATGAGCTTCGAGAGGCTGGAGGGATCAATGCGAAGGTCACGAGCGAACGCGCGCAGGCTATAGCGCGCGTTGCGCCCCTTCCTTTCCTCGAACTCATCGTGAAGCACCTCCGCCAGGGTCATGGCGGGAGAGTAACAAAGCTTCTTCCGGGCCGGCAGACGGCGACTGCGGATTCCGTGGTCAGGACGTTTCATGTGCTGACCATGGCAAAAGCGAGTCAAAGAGAGAGCGCCATCACAGGACTCCGGTAATCGGAAGCACCCAAAGCCCACCGTCGTACTCCAGGCACTCCGACCCACGAGTGAGGACCAGCACCTGTGCCGTAGGTTCGTGGCGCAAAAAGCTACGCGCCGAGGCAATCGTTTTTTTGTCTGGAGACTCCAGGGCGATTGGAATCATTCCGATGGTTCTCGCAGCTGATTGAAAAACCAAGGGCACGAGCGCTCCGTTTCTCGTCTCGAAACGGTGGACCGTGACACCCCCCGGATCATGAAGGTCCAGATGAGGAAACACCTGCGAGTACACCAGCCGCACCAGATCCGATTGGATCAGTCCCGCCGGCGCGAGATAGGTGGCCATTCCCTGATCCTCGAGAAAAAACGAGTCCTTCCGGGTGTCGCCCACCGGTAGCACTCGACGAATGAGAAAAAGCGCCTCGAAGGCCTGCACCAGCTTTTGGAGCGATGCCGTCGAAATGCGGGCTCGCCTCGAGAGATCCGACCAGGCGATGGGCTCGCCCTGATGCCTCGCAAGCAGCGCAAGAAGCTCACGCATCTTGAGCACGGTGTGATCCGTCTCGGAGACGAGCTTCAGATCTCTTCCGAGGATCGTGTCGAGATGGCTCGCAAATCGGGGGCGCCTCGCCGCTGAGTCGCGAAAGAAGCAGATACCGGGAAGGCCTCCCGTCTCGAGGACTCCGAGTGCACGTTCGAGCGTGAGCGAACGCGAGCGCTCGTGAACCTGCTTCTGGAAAAAGCGGAATCCCCGAGTGACCTCGCGGACGAGATTCGGAGCCTCGCGTCCTTGAGCCTCCGCGATGGTCATCGGATGAAGCTCCAGGAGCTGAATTCTTCCAGTCAGCGACTCTCGAATGGGCTTTCGAGCCGAGAATCGAACCGAGCCGGTCAGGATGAACTGACCTTTTCGCGGATGCTCCTGCACGTGCAACTTTAAAGCCGGAAACAGCTCCGGTGCGAGCTGGCACTCATCGATGGCAAACGGATGTCTTCCACGCTTCAGGAACGCCTTGGGCGCTTCACGGGCAGCGATCAGCTGCTCGGCGTCATCCAGGGTGAGATACCCATCCCCACAGATCTGCCGAACCAGGGTCGTCTTACCGGTCTGGCGCTGCCCCAGAACTCCCACTAGCGGCGAATGCCTGAGGGCGCTCAGAATGACCGTCTCGAGATATCGGCTTCGAGTATGAGGCACGAGCCCATCATACCAGTAATTTTACTAGGGGGGTATGCCATTTTTACTGGTACCCTACCCCCCTCAGACCACCGTCACGCCGATGGTGACCACACCCTCTTCCAGCTCGGCCTTCTCGACGTGCGAGCCCTTCGGCTCAGACGTCAGCTCGAACTGAGTGATGAGCGCTTCGCCTGCGATCATCTTCTGATGTGCGAGCACGCCTTCCTTCAGTACGCCGTCCACCGAAAGCTCGAGACGAATGCGGTCGTTGAGCTTGAAGCCGGCGTTCTTGCGAGCCTGCTGAATCTTGCGCAGCACTTCGCGGGCCAGACCTTCGCGCATCTGCTCGGGTTCGACCGTCGGATCGAGCTCGATCGACACGGTCTGATGGACCGCAAGGTTCGGATGCGTGCCCTTGGCGGCACGACGGATCTCGACGTCGGCAAGCGTGATCGCTTCGCCTTCGACCGTGACCGACTGACCGGCTTCGAGCTTCAGGATCTCAGAAAGCGGCAGCGCCTGAATTCCCGCCGCCACCTGCTTCATCTTCGGGCCAACGCGCTTTCCTAAAACAGGAAAGTTCGCCTTCGTCGTCACCTGAACAAACTCGTCCTCGTTCGACGCGTACTCCACCTTCATGACATTGAGCTCATCGACGAAGTACGGCTCGAACTTCGCGAGCGTCTCGAGGATTCGCTTGTCGCGCTGGATGATGCGCAGGTGCTTGAGCGGAATCTTGGCCTTCACGCCGATCTTCTCGCGCTGGTTGCGCCCCAGCATCACAAGCGCGTCCATGACCTTCACGGCCTCTTCGAGCTCCGGACGGATCAGCGAGCGATCCGCACTGGGAAACGACTCCAGATGCACGCTGTCCTTGCGTCCTGTCGGCGATACGTTCGAGAGGTTCTGGTACACCGTCTCGGCCAAAAACGGCGCAAACGGAGCCATGACCTTCGAGAGCGTCATCAGCACTTCATAAAGCGTCTCGTACGCGAGGCGCTTTTCTTCGCTCTCGCTTGCCAGGCCTTCGGCCCAGAAATGCGAGCGATTGAAGCGGATGTAGGTGTTGGTCAGGTCTTCAATAAAAGCCAACAGAGCCGGCACCACGTTATACAGGCGATAGGCCGCCATCTCGGCTTCCGTATTCGCGATCAGGCCATGCAGGCGCGAGAGCACCCACTGGTCGAGAATGTTCGGCGAGTTGCGGGCATCTCCGCGCGGCTTGAACTCGTCGATGTTGGCGTAGCTCGTGAAGAACGAATAAGCGTTCCACCACCTGAGCAAAATCCGGCGAACGATGTCCTTCACGCCCGTCTCGGAGAAGCGCAGCTCCTGCGCCTTCACGACCGGAGAGTCGATCAGGTAAAGCCTCAAAGCGTCCGCCCCGTGCTTGTCGAGCACTTCCATCGGATCGGGATAATTCCGCAGGCTCTTACTCATCTTCTTGCCGTCTTCGGCGAGGATCAGGCCGTTGACGATCACGTTCTTGAACGGAGCCTGGTCAAACAAAGCCGTGCCGATGACCATCAGCGTGTAGAACCAGCCGCGGGTCTGGTCGAGGCCCTCAGCGATGAAGTCGGCCGGAAAGCCCTTCTTGAACTCTTCCTGATTCGTGCGCGGATAGCCCCACTGCGCATACGGCATCGAGCCCGATTCAAACCAGCAGTCCAGAACTCCCTCGACGCGCTTCAAAGGCGACTTGCCCGTGGGCGACGGAATCGTGATGTGGTCGACGATGTCGATGTGGAGGTCATCGACCTTCTTGCCCGAGAGCTTCTCGAGCTCTTCGCGCGAGCCAATACAGATCATCTCGCCTTCCGGATTGCGCCAGATCGGAATCGGCGTTCCCCAGAAGCGATTGCGCGAAATCGCCCAGTCGCGGGCGTTTTCGAGCCAGTTGCCGAATCGGCCATCACGCAGGTGCTCGGGAACCCAGTTCGTGGTCTGGTTGTTGGCGACGATGCGGTCCTTGATCTTCTCGACGGCCACGAACCACGAGGACACGGCCTTGTAGATGAGCGGCGTATCGGAGCGCCAGCAGAACGGATACGAGTGCATGATCGTATCCTGCTTGAAGAGGCGCCCGCGCTTCTTGAGCTCGGCGATGATGTCCTTGTCGGCATCCTTGACGCGCCTGCCGGCGTAATCCGGAACGGCAGCCGTAAACATGCCGTCGTTGTCGACGGGATTGACCATCGGCACGCCTTCCTTCTGGCAGGCGTAGTAGTCTTCTTCACCGAAGGCCGGCGCCATGTGCACGATGCCCGTGCCGCTTTCAGTGGTGACGTGATCCGAGGCGATCACGCGGAAAGCCCCTTCAGCCGCCTTGTCGGCAAAGTACGAGAAAAGCGGCTCGTACTTGAGGCCGATCAGCGACTCGCCCTTCACCGTTTCCAAAACTTCAACATCGGTCTCGGGATTCTTCCACGACGACTTCACGAGTGCCGAGGCCAGGATGTACACGTGACCCGACGACTTCTCGCGCACGCGAACGTAGTCGATGTCCTTGCCCACGGCGAGCGCCAGGTTCGATGGCAGCGTCCAGGGCGTCGTCGTCCAGGCCAGGAAGGATTCACCAGTGCGTCCCACGACCGGAAACGTGATCGTGATCGCCGGATCCTGCACTTGCTTATAATTTTGATTCGCTTCGAAGTTCGAGAGCGGCGTCGAGATGCCGACCGAATACGGAACGACCTTGTAGCCTTCGTAGATCAGTCCCTTTTTGTAGAGCTCCTGGAAGACCCACCAGACGCTCTGCATGAAGTCGACGTCCATGGTGAAGTACGCGTTCTCCATGTCGACCCAGCGGCCCACGCGACGGACGGTGCGCTTCCACTCCTGCGAGTAGCGCTGCACGATCGAGCGGCAGGCGGCGTTGTACTTGTCGATACCCATCTCGAGGACCTGCTTCGAGCTCTCGATCTTGTAGGTCTTGTTGATTTCGTACTCGACCGGAACGCCGTGGCAGTCCCAGCCGAAGCGGCGCGGAACGCGGTGGCCCTTCATCGTCCAGTAGCGCGGCACGATGTCCTTGAGCACGCCCGCCATGATGTGGCCGTAGTGCGGAAGGCCCGTGGCGAAAGGAGGGCCATCATAAAAGCTGTAGGGCTTGGCGGTGGCCGAAGCCTCGAGCGTCTTCTCGAAGATCTTCTTCGTGTCCCAGTACTCAAGAATCTGGTTCTCAAGCTGCGGCAGGTTCACCTGGGGACTGACGGGCTGGTAAATGGTCTTCGACGCTTCTTTCATTCGAGGATGCTCCGGAACTTTAGCCTTGAAGATTCAGACCTTAGCAAGCCAAGCCGACCAAAAAAAGGCGGAGCTCGGATTTTTCAGGAACTCAGGTCGCCCCACTCCGACCGGTCCGAAAAGATTGAAGCGGCAAGCGAAACGAGATAGAGGTGACAACGCTATGCGTCAACTTCAGGCTACTCTCCCTGCCCTGCTCCTGCTCCACCTCGCCGCTTGCACACCGGGCGCCCAGCGGAGCACGCCACGACAATCCCTGAGCCCACAGGAACAGAAGGCCCTGGCGACGCTTCAGCCCGAACAGAGCGTCTCGGTCGCCCTAGTCAGCTCGACCGGTGAGATCCGCTCCTCGGTCATCCGCGCAGGAGACTTCGACGAGACCGGACAGGACTGGCTGAACGCCGATCCGGGAGCCACCCTTGCGCTGGATCTCCCTCTGGTGGCGCACTTTGAGGGCGGCGCCGTCGATGAAGCGCTGCTGTACTCCGGCAAGGAGGAATTCGGACTCGACGAATGGGCTCGACTGTACCCCCTGGCCGATGGGCGCGGAGTCAAGATCGGAGTGGCCGATGATGGCGTGGCGCTGGCTCGTCCGGGACTCACCCAGACGTCAACGGGCGATCCAAAGATCATTCGAAGCATCAGCCCCTCGAGCGTCTGGAACGTGGCGATTCAAAAGTCTCGTCCCGATTGTGTTCCGGAATCCGAATCCGCTCGAAAGATCGACCAGTGGAACTGGCAGGACTCGGGCCTGGCTCCAATTGGGCAGGCGGAGCTGGTCCTGCCCTTCGACATCACCTCGTGCGGATCGCCGCAAAGCGGGGCTCCGCTCTCGAGACGTTGTGCGGACTGGTCCAAGCTTCTCTCCCCGGAGCTCAAAACGACTGAAGGTCGATTCGTGATCCATGCGGTCTTGCTGGAATTCGCCGCAACCGTTGGTTCAAAGCAACTCGTGATTGCCGCCGACCTGAACGGCGACTCGCAAATCACGCACTCGGAGGTGTTCGAACCGCTGTCGACCAACCCCCGAAGCCACCACCTCTTTGCCACGGGCGAAGCACTGGCCTTCGACGTTCACGAATTCTCGAAGGCCGGACCCATGCCAAAGTCCTGTGCGCAGCCGGAAGTCGGCGGAAGATACCTGAACATCATCACTCCCGAACTTGCCGGAAACTCGCACGGTGAAGGCGTGGCCTCGGTGGCCGCAGGCCATCGCATCGCAGGCCGAAATTTCGACGGAGTGGCGCCCGGAGCCACTATTGTCGACGTGCGCTTCAGCGATCCGGTCGGCACAGAAGCGTATTCGATCTCCGAGCTGGCGCGAATCCTTCGAATCGCAGGGCTTCACTCCGATCTGGTCAACCTTTCCTTCAGTCTGTTCTTCTCATCCCCGACGGCACAGGTGGCGATGAACCGCGTGCTCGAAAGCGCACTCAAGGATACTGCTGCGCTGTATTTTTTCAGCGCGGGCAACAATGGTCCGGGGCGAGGTTCGATGAATCGCGCCCTCATCTATCCGTCGATGGGAATTCCGGTCGGAGCCTGGCTCAACGGCAGGATGTCCCAGACCGTATTCGGCAGTACGACCCCCCTGCCCGGGGTCGTGAGCTACTCATCGCGGGGCCCGGGTCCGGACGGATTCGGCGGAGCCCTGCTTCTGAGTCCCCTTGCCGCCATGGCAGCGGGCCCTGCAGGTGACGGAGTTCGCTCCTTCAGCGGAACGAGCTCGGCAACCCCCGCTCTGACCGGTCTTGCAGCGCGGGTCCTCTCACAGATTCGATCCGAAGGTCTCTCGTGGTCGAGAGACCGCCTCAAGCAAAGTCTGGTCGAGGGTGCCGTTTCAGTCGAAAGCACGCCATTCATCGACCAGGGTTTCGGCATTCCCCGCCTTGCTCGGGTCATGGAAGCCTACCGGCGCCTCTCCCAAGAAAAGAGCCCGCTTCCCTCTCTGAAGGTCACCGGCGAGAACCAGTTCCAGGGCATCCCCCAGCGAGGAATCTACGCCCGAGGCGAACGCCAACGCCTCTCTCGCTACGGCTTCCGGATCGAGGCCGAGTTTGCGCCGGGAACACCCGAGCAGCAGATTGCCGACTACGCCGAGAACCTGAAGTTTGAAGCCTCGTCACCCTGGATTCGAATCGCACCCTACCGGCTTCTGGGGCGATCGTCTCTCCGGATCGAAATTGCGCCCGACTGGAATGCGCTGGAGCAGGCACCCGGAGAACATCTGGGAGACGTGCGAATCATCAACAGCGACACGGGCACTCTTCGCGCGATCATCCCGGTGACCCTACTCGTTCCTGAAGCTCCAACGCAGGCTCTCGACCGGACGCTTGAACTCAGGCCAAACGAAATCCGGAGGGTCTTTGTCCAGCCGCCGAGCTGGGCGCAATCCCTTCTGGTTTCGATCGAAAGCGATGATCCCGACAGCCCACTCTGTGGGCAAACCAGCCTGTACGATCCCGTCGGCGTTCGTCAATCCAGCACTGCCGGACAAAACACGGCGTACAAGAGAGAACAGGCCTTCGCGATCCGATTCTCCGGAGTCTACGAATGGATCATGGATGCCGGAAGAAACCACTCCAGCTGCCCCTTCTCGCAGAAACTTAGAATGCGCATGCAATGGATCGGCATCGACTCGTCACTGCTCGATGCCGAGTTCATCGACTCTGACAAGCACCCGGCAGAGGCAAGGCTTCGGCTGGTGCTTCATTCGCAGGCCCCGCTGACGAGAGGAACGCTTCGACTGCACCGACCCGGCGTGGAGCGGCGGATGACTCTGGTTCCTGAGTCCTCTTCATTTACCTGGAGAAGCGCCGAGCCCATCGACATCACAGAAACGGTCAACCGATTCAGATTCACCAAAGAATTTGAGAGGAAACAGTCACTGCTACTCGGCTACCATTACCTGGGCCTTCTCTTCGACACCGGCAACAGGAAGCTCGAACCCGCCTCACTTGCAGTGGTGGATGGCTGGTGGCAGATGAGCGACTTGAATAGCGAAGAAGCCCCAACGAGAGGCCATCTGCTCGCTCGAAGTTTCGACCTCGGCCTGCCTGCCGAGAAGCGACCTGGTCCGGTGGAGCTGATTCACCGAACCGAGAAAAAGGACGCGGGCCGCATCGAATCGAAGTCCATCCAGATCGAAGTGCGCTCGGGCAATGAGGAACTGATTACGGTGTCGGTGCCCGGAAACGCCGAAGAACTCTCAGGTCGCTCGCTCCTGTGCACCTTCACCCCAGCCGGCTGGAATGTCGGGCTTGCCTGTCCCCACGTCGGAATTCCGTAGGACTCGTCAGAGTCCAGGATGGCCTACGCGCCCGACTCCCTCACCCTTGTAGAAAAACCGCTCGTAGTGGCGGTTGAGCAGGGTCCACGGACCCGGGTTCTGGTCGGCCTCCATGAACTTGCCGATCGCGTTCATCTTCGAATCGAGGTCGTCGATGTAATGCACGACGAGGGCTTCGAGGCACTGCGGCAGCACGGGTGACCCGTACTCCATCTTGCCGTGGTGCGCGAGAATGAGGTGCTTCACGAGCAGCTTCTTTTCCTCCGGAAAGAGTCCAGGGAGGCGCCCGGGCTGCGACTCCAGCTCGCGGATCTTGCGATCGACCAGCTCGACACCCATGACGATATGCCCGACGAGCTTTCCTTCCATCGTGTAGTCGGTGGCACGCTCGTAGGAGAGCTCCCAGATCTTGGCGATGTCGTGGAAGAAGCCCCCCAGAAAGAGCAGATCGCGATCGAGAGATCCCGAGTAATGAGACGCCAGAAAATCGAGCACGCGAGTGATCGACAGCACATGCTCGAGAAGCCCCACCGGGTAGGCATGGTGCATGGTCTTGGCGGCCGGGGCACGCTTCATTCGCTGCACGATTTCGGCATCATCCCGAAGCACGGCTTCGGCAAGCGCCCTATAGTACGGATCCTTCATCGTCTCGACAAACGCGAGAAGCTCCCGATACAGAACGTCCGCATTGAGATGCGACTTCGGCAGGTATTCCTCGACCTGAACCTCGTCTTCACGCAGAAGCTGCATTTTCGAGACGACGATCTGAAGCCGTCCTTGATAGCTCTGAACCCGCCCCTCGACCTGAACGAAGGCGTCGCGCACCACCTGGCCCGCATACTGGGCCACATCATCCCAAAGCCGCGCTTCGACCTCGCCTGACGAATCCATGAGCACGAGGTTCATGTAGGCCTTGGCGTTCTTGCCGGTGGCTACTGCGGCATATTTGACGAGAAAGGGAGAGCTGACCGAATCCTTGTCCTTGAGGGACTTCACGAACTGCGACTTCAAAATCATGAGATCGGAGGGCATACCCCACCCGAGATCAGAAGAAAAGCTGCGCCAGGCGAAGATCCACAAAGACTTCGCCACGCCCGCCCGAGGCAGTGGCAAGCCCCTGATGAAACTGCACTGAAGCCGAAACCGGTACGCCGTAGAAGAGCGTGAGATCGGCCTTCAATCCGAGACCCCACGACGGCAGCCCCGACCAGCTGGATTCGAGATCTCCCCGATGAAAGGTTTTTTCGACGAAAGCCACGCCTTCGAGCGTGTTCAAAAAGATCGGATAGGTCGACCAGCCCCGTTCCACCCGACGAATCGGTATCAGCAGGTCGAGCGCTCCCACGCCCGCCTGTTGGGCAATAACCCCCCGCAGCGGATAACCGCGCATGATGAGCTGGTCGTAATCCACGGAGTCGAACACATTCACCAGGCCGCCTGACCGGCCCAGCACTCGAACCCCCTGCCGGTTCGAGCCCGAGATCTGCCACCGCGGACTCAAAACGAAGTGTCGCCCCAGATGCCAGTAATGGCTCTGGGTCCAAAGCACCTGCGAGCCAGTCGCACGACCGACCGACCCCATCCATCCATTGAGGGTCCAGCGATTTCCCAGCCGGAACGTGAACCCCTCCTCTGGAAAGAAGGCCTGTCTGGATGAAGGCGTTCCCGAATAATTCACTTCGGCCACCAGGGTAGGAGAGGAAATGACGGTCGCCAGCTCTCCCTCTCCCCGCTCGGCGCGACTGTCAGGATAGGCGTAGAGTTTTTCGCTCTCCCACGAAAAGCGCACCAGCGGATTCCATGACGAAAAGGTTCGAGGGTAGAAGAGCGAGGCCTCGAGCGAGAGCGCCCGTCTTTTCGAGTAGCTCGTCTCAAAAAGTGCCTCAATCCGATCCACGGCGCGCACCGTTCCCACAACGCCCAAAAGACGATTGGAGTACGAAACGTCGGCTCCCCACTCTCCGAGGGTAAAATTGCGGCTGAGCTGCGCCAGGTAGCGGTGCAGATCGAGCGCATCAAATCCCACCAGAAGCGCACCCAGTTCAGCCCCTGCCAAGTTCGAGTAGGAAAAATACGGGGACCAGCTTCTCGGCCAGATGCTGGGAAGAATACTGTAATCCGAGACCTCCCACTTTCGCGTGCGAAGCACCGGATCAGAAGCGGCATCTGCCGAAAGTGGCCCCTCAGGGTCGAGAATCGGCTCTGCAGTCGGGGTCACGCGCGAAGCTTCCACCACCGTGTCAGGCATCGGCACGGCAGGAGCCATCAGCGCCGGGGGCGCAGCCGGCCAGCGGGGCTCGAGCCCAACCCAAACCACGTCCCATCCCGTGAGCGAGAAGTGGCTGGCCGCAAGACGACCCTCCGGAGCAAAAGCCGGAAGCCAAAGCCCGGTGGTGACATTGCTCAGGGGCCGAAGCTTTCCATCGACCGATGAAACCCGGTAAATATTGTCGACTCCAGTGCGGTTCGACACGAAGTGCAGCTCACCTGACGGAGAGAAAAACGGAAAGCGGTCGAACCAGGGTTTGTCCTCGGTCACGCGGCGCTCGCGCCAAAACCCCACGTCCCCGCCGCTCGAAACCGTTCCGACGGTATCGAGCACCATTTCCCAGAGGCTTTCGCCAGACTTGCCGTTTTCGTGAACCGAGAACACGATCCGGCGCCCGTTGGGAGAATACCGGGGCGTGGCCACGCGCCCCAGCAGACGCGGCCGGTACAAAACTTCCTTCTCAGAGAGGCGATAGCGACCGGCAGAGTCGCGGGTCACGAGCGAACGCGCCAGGCTCGTACGTCCTCCTTCATTGACGGTGTAGACCACCCAGGACCCCTGTGGAGAGAGCGATGGATCGCGATATCGCGCCCCCTTCGAAAGCCGCGACGTACGGTCCGTCTCGATATCGTAGGCCCAGAGATCACTAAAGAAATCGAATAGCCCGTTGCGGTCGACGCGACTGTAAAGCAGGCCTTTCGAGTCAAAGGTGAAGCCCAGGCTCGACCCGCCCAGCTGGTCGCTGATGCGCCGCTCCTTTCCGGTCTTGCGATCTTTCAGATAGACGCCCTGTCGGCGATCCATGGCCTCGCGCGAATAAGCCATCCACTTACCGTCCGGAGAAAAAGCCACCCCCAGCGTCGAAAAATTACCCGAAGTGATCGGCTCGAGCTTCGTCTCGCCGGCCGCTCGAATCTTTGCCAATTCCGACTGGGTCCGACCGCGAGCCTTTGAAGCCCACTCACGCCAGATCTGCTCCCAGTTCTTTCCAGTGACCTCTTGCACGTAGGCATTCAACTGCCACGGAAAGTCGCGAGCCGAAGCGCGTGACAGCTCGCCGAGCTTGCCAAGGTCCGACGCGGCGATCTCGGACATCAGGAAGTTCCCAAAAAAATAAGGCACCTCTCCCGCCGGAACTTCGGTTCGAGGTCCGCCAATTCGCGCCAGTCCCCGAGGATCACTCAAAGCGCCACCCTCTTCGAGGGCTCGCAGGATCATCGAGTAATAGGAGCTGCGCCCCCGCCCCGAACGCGTGAAGGCCGTCTCCACGGTGACGGCCAGACCTTCGAGCATCCAACGGGGCCAAAACGCATTCGGAAGTACCCCGTCTCCGCCCAGAACCCGAAGCGCGCTCCAAAACTGCTCGGTCGCATCGAGGTTCAGGATGTGCGCGTACTCGTGAAAACAGAGCATGCGAAACCAGTCGTCATAGTGCGCGATACTCATCCAATTATCGGGAGGAGTCGCCCAGAGAACCATCCCGAAACGCCCCGTGGCCGCCGCCAGTCCGTTGGCGAAATCCGAGTTGTCGATCACCAGCACCTGCGTGCGAAACCGGGGCGTCCACTTCAGCACGGGAGTCAGCAGCCGGTGAGCCTCTTCGAGATGCTCCCCCGCCAGCCGAGCCAGCGGCCCGAGCTCCTGGGGATGCGTGATTCGAAAATGCTCGGTCTCGAGAGTTTTCCACTCTAAAAAAGGGCTCAGCCCCAGCTGCTCGCCGATGCCCACCAGTGCGGCGTGACCCTGCCGCCGCAAGGGCAGTTCAGAATCCAGCATCGACGCCCGGACCAAGGACGGGGCGACGAGTGCGCCAGATAAAGTGACCAGAAAAGTAACCAAAAGGGAGGTGCACCCGACGAGAGACCGCGCAAACACCAAAGTCCCCATCAGAAATTCTCGAAGGGTCGATCGGGGGAACACTGAACCACGGTCGCCTCCCCGCGCCCTGAAATCGAGAGTTTTTGACCGACCACGGCCAGATTCTTGCGAACCAGGCAGAGCCCCAGCGACTCCTGCCAGCTGCTCGCCTCAACCGTCGGCGTCCCGGCTGAGACCGGTTCACTCGGTGGCTCCTGTTTCGAGCTCAGCTCGACCAGAACCAGCCGCTTCGGAGGAGCCCCCTGCGTGATGATGCGCTCCATCACCTCCTGCCCCGGATAACAGCCCTTGTTCTCGGCCACACCGTCATAAAGCCCCAGCTCAAGAGGCATCGACTCGACCGTCAGTTCTCGGGCGGGCCACGGCCGCACCTGGCGGATACGCCGAAGCTCCAGCGCCGACGACTCGAGTTCGGTCGCCTGGGGAAGCGCCTGGGAGCGCCAGCGTTCGAGCTGCTCGGCAGGGCCCCAGAGACTGATCCAGCGCCAGCCAAAATCGCGCACGCCTCGATCCAGCACCACCCACTGCGCCTCGGCCGGGCGCGCAGGCAGAACTTCATCGGACTCCAAAAAAACCCAAAGGCAGGAGTCCTGCGAAGGGGCCTCGAGCGTCTGCCGCTCGGCAAAAGTAAACTGATCGATCGCCCCGGCGAGGGCCGAAGTCCACTCACCCTCGGCGCCCGCATCGTATTCGAACACGAACCGGTCGCCCTGGGGCGACTCTTCGAGACAGGACAGAAAAAACTGAGCGCGAACCTTTCCGACGGCGCTCAAAAAGAATCCCAAGGCGCCATCGCCGGGCCCCATTCGATGCAGGTTGACGGTGGTCAAACGATGCAGAAAGTCACGAGCATCCGGTCCGGAGAAGGCTTGAAGGGTCCAACTTAGGGTCTTTTTTGGGTGAAAAATCGCGGCCATGGCGCGCTGAGGCTACCAGCAATCCGTTGCTCGACCAAGGGGGATGTGCGAAGGTCGCGTCACTATGAGCACCGAACGTTACTGGGCCGAGCGCCCCTATGCCGGACAAAAAGCACTGATCGTCGGAGTCGCCAATGAACGCAGCCTCGCATGGGCCATCGCCCGCGAACTGCATCAGGGCGGGGCCGAGCTGGCCTTCACTTACCTGGGAGAAGCTCTCGAACGCCGCGTGCGCCCGCTGGCCGAAAGCGTGGGCGCGACGGTCGTCGAACCGTGCAATGTTTCTGACGACACCCAGATCGAGGCCCTTTTCGCGAAGCTCAAGGAAAAATGGGGAACGGTTGATCACGTCATTCATTCGGTGGCGTTCGCGAACCGCGAAGACCTCGACGGACGCTTCGTCGACACTTCTCGTGCGGGTTTCGCCCTCGCCATGGATGTGAGCGCCTACTCGCTGGTGGCCCTGGCACGCCATGCCGAGCCGATGATGCCCAACGGCGGCAGCATCCTCACCCTCTCGTACTACGGGGCCGAGAAGGTCGTTCCCAACTACAACGTCATGGGCGTGGCCAAAGCTGCTCTTGAAGCCTGCGTGCGCTACCTTGCCTGGGACATGGGACCGAAAAAGATTCGCGTCAACGCCATCTCGGCAGGCGCCGTCAAGACGCTCGCTGCAGCCGGCATCCGCGACTTCCGCACGATGCTCGCTGAAGCGGCCGAGAGCACCCCCCTCAAGGAGACGATCCATCAGGATGACGTGGGTCGCCTCGGCGGATTTCTCTGCGGCCCCGGGGGCAGGCACATCACCGGGTCGACAATGTACGTCGACTCCGGCGCCCACATTATGGGCTGAGGACCTCGCCAATGAACACCGTGCTTCAAACCGAACTCCATCGCCACCTCGATGTTTCGCTGCGTCCCTCGACGCTGCTCGAGCTGGCGCAGGAGCGCGGCCTCGAAGCACAAAGTACTTCGCTTCCGGCGTTTCTCGACAAGCTCCTGATTCGAAAGCCGATGCAGGACCTTGCGTCGGTTCTGGCCTCATTTCAGATCTGCCAGAAAGTGCTCGATCGCCCAGAGGTGCTCGAGCGCGTGGCAAGAGAGGTCTGCGAGGACGTGTACGCGGAGGGAACCCGACGCGTCGAGCTGCGCTATTCGCCCACGTTTGTGAGCGAGTTTCACCCGAATCTGTCGTGGGACGATATTCTGGCTGCGTTCGAGTCGGGAATCCGTCAGGCCACGGCCAAGCTGCCTGACTTTCAGGCCGGCCTGATCTGCATCGTCAGCCGCGACTACGGAGCCGACGGAGCCGAAAAAACCGTCGAGCACTTTCTGAAGCATCCGTCGCGATTCATCGGGCTCGATCTTGCCGGAAATGAAACCGACTTCCCCGGATCGCTGTTTCGTCCGGCCTTCCAACGCGCAAGAAAATCCGGCGCAAAGATCACCATTCATGCCGGAGAAAGCGCCGGGCCCGAAACGATCTGGTACGCCATCGAGGAACTCGGAGCCCATCGCATCGGCCATGGAGTTTCGGCCATTCAAGACAAAGAGCTCATGGAAGCGCTTCGAACCCGAAAGATCTGTCTCGAAATGTGCCCCACGAGCAACTGGCTGACGCGGGTGGTCCCCTCATTCGAGGCGCACCCCCTGCCCCAGGTTCTGCGAGCTGGAGTTCCGGTCTGCATCAATACCGACGATCCGACCCTGTTTGCGACGACTTTGCCTTCAGAAACAAGGCTTTGCGTCGACCGGATGGGGCTTTCGGCGGCCGAAGTCGAGGCCTGTCAGGTCCATGCCCTTGAGGCGAGTTTTCTGACCCCGAAGGTTCTCTAATTTTTTATAAGAGGCTGAAAAAATTCTATTGCAGAGTCTGAATAGCAGCACTATAACCCATCTCAGATCACGGGCTGCCCACTTCCCCCCCCACACACCGAAGCGGCGCTCGTGAGAGTAAAGGACCCTCAGGCGAAATTCCTGAGGGTCCTTTATTATTTCTGGGGTTTGAAGTTGGGGAACACAGCATGAAAATCGGAATTCTGGCGGCCCTCCCTCAAGAGATCCATTCGATCATCGGCGCGATCGCCAAGTCACGCTCCACCGAAGTCGGACTTCGCACCTACCACTTCGGATCGCTTCACGGCGTCGAGTGCGTACTCGTGCATTCGCGTGTCGGAAAAGTGGCCGCCGCCTCGACGGCAACGCAGCTCATCGATCGCTTTGAAGTAGACCGCGTGCTCTTCACAGGCGTGGCCGGCGGCGTAGGTCACGGAGTTCGTCGTGGCGATATCGTGATCGGAACCGAACTGATTCAGCACGATCTCGATGCTTCTCCGCTATTTGCCCGTCACGAGGTTCCGTTGCTCGGAATGAAGCGATTCGACACCGACCCGCGGATGAATGCAGGACTGCTCAGGGCCGCTCGGGAGATTGCCGGCGGCCGCGGTCACTCGGTGCATGAGGGACTCATCGCCACCGGAGATCAGTTCTTTTCCCGTCAAGAATCGGTGACGCAGCTGCGGTCGCAGCTTCCGGATACGCTCTGCGTGGAGATGGAAGGCGCCGCCGTCGCGCAGGTCTGCCACGAGCACCGCGTGCCGTTCTCGATCATCCGCACCATTTCGGACTCCGCCGATGAGGGCGCTGTCACGGATTTCTCAGAGTTCCTGAACGACGTCGCTGGACCGTATGCGCTTGGAGTGGTGAGTGGGTTTCTCAGAAGGCTGCAATAAGCGCCGCACTTAGCGCTTATCGAAAAGCTTCACGTACTCCCCGTATCCCGCCTTCTCGAGCTCATCCCTGTGGATGAACTTGAGCGACGCTGAATTGATGCAGTAGCGAAGGCCGCCGGATTCGCGAGGGCCATCATCGAACACATGTCCGAGATGCGCATCACCCGTCTTGCTTCGCACTTCCGTGCGCACCATTCCGTGGCTGCGATCGTCGACCTTCACGATTTCAATGTCTTCAATGGGCCGGGTAAAGGACGGCCAGCCCGTGCCCGAATCAAACTTGTCGAGCGACGAGAAGAGCGGCTTGCCGGAGATGACGTCGACATAGATTCCCGGCTCCTTGTGATTCCAGTAGGCGTTTTGAAACGGGGGTTCGGTTCCACCCTCACAAGCCACGCGGTACTGGGTTGCCGTCAGCTTTCTCTTCAGCTCTTCGTTCGACATGCGTTTTTCTCCATTCTGAGCGGGGGCGCTGCGGCGCCCCCAAATCCACGCTTTCGCCAGGTGATCGAACTCGGGCCCGAGCCAGGCCCGGGGCGCTGCGTAGCCGGCAAGACCAACATAGGCGAGCAGCGTCCAGCTTCGAAACCAGATCTTGCCACCGAGCGTCCTCTGGCGTGAGAGACCCCAGATTCGCAGCAGGAACATGCCCACCAGAAGCACGGCTTCGGTCAGGTAAAGCCAGCGCAGGTTCGCATGATTCGACAATTGAAGAACCAGCAGCTGAAAGTCGAGATCATCCATGCGCGCTCAGTCTGTCACGACTCTACGAGAATTATCAAAGCATCCGATTCGTTCTTTGAATTTTAAAAGCCCCTCGGCCTTTCCTATTCTTAAGGAGTGGCGGAATTTTCCGCCGCTATCTCGAAATAGAAGGAGGAGCACTCATGATCCAAGTGAAATTCAAGAATCTCGAAGCGTCTGACCTCGTCAGAAATCTCGCGTCCGATCGCATCGACGCGGTCGTCTCGAAATTTCCGAACCTGGCTCAGCAGAAGGTGACGGTCACCCTTGAGATGGAAAATTCGCCGACGCAGCCGGGAGCCGACCTCTTTTCGGTCAAGGTGCATTTTCAAGGCCGGCGCCACAAGAGCCTGACCATCAAGAAGAGCTCGATCGAACTTCATGCGGCTCTCGCCGAAGTGGCCGATCACCTGCTTGAGGCGATTCATCGGTTCGAAGAACGCGACCGCTCGAAGAGAAGAAAGGCGGCCCGACGTACTCCGTTTCTGACGCCCGCCCTGGCCACGACTTCCTGACCTCCCCTATCACCGAGGCGAGCCTGCAACGCAGGTTCGATTGCGGCCCGCGCGCTTGGCAGCGTACAGGGCCTCGTCGGCGCGCTTCAGGCTCGCCTCTTCTTCCCCCTCCACGGCGTGGTTGGCGTGACAAAGCCCCTGACTGACCGTGATGCCGATTTCAGCCACCCGGTCATGGATGGCATCGGCGATGCGCCGACCGCGTGCCTGTGAGCCCGCATAGGCGACCGCAAACTCCTCGCCGCCGTAGCGGCCGCAGACCACTCCTGCGGATTCAAAATCGCGCAGAAGTAATCCGAGACGACGGATGACCTCGTCACCCTTGTCGTGCCCCTCGGTGTCGTTGATCCTCTTGAAGTGGTCGACATCGACAAGCAGTACGCCACACTCGGCACCGCGGGCGACACAGTCTCGAATCTGTGCCCGCCATTTTTCGAAGAAGGCGTTCCGGCGAAGCAGTGACGAGAGCTCGTCGCGTTCGCTCTTTTCGGCGATCTGCTCCACACGGACAAGAAGCGTTTCGTACACGCGTTCGAGCTGCGAGATTCCGCCGAGCACTTCAAAGAGCATGGCGCGTGTGGATTCGTCTTGGAGTGCGGCTGGAGACTTCATGGTTCAACCTCCGGTTCAGACCCTGGTGGGTACGCCCTGAATAGGAGCACGCGGAGTGCCAATGCGGCGCGACCGATTCGAGCAGGGCAAGTCCTTGAAAATCCGTCTTTTCGATCCTGCCGCCGGGGCCTTGGTGTCTCGCGCGACCTGTGTCGCGACCGGGTAAAAAAGGACACGGTCTGCGGAAAACGCTCAAAAGTTCGACAGTTTGCCCGACCTCGAGACTATCCGCGCGCTGACGAAATCTCGGCGGTTTGTCAGCTCCGGATAGGGCGCCTGGCCCTGGAACGGGATATACCCAGCCCAACACAAAAACCGGATTCAAAGGAAGTTCACCATGAAGTCATTCAAAGCCGCCTCGATGATGACCCTCGCAGTCCTCGCCGCCACCAATTTCAGCTTCTCGAACAGCGCCCGCGCCGATGAGGTCGACTGCGTGATCGGATTCCAGAACTGCGAAAACGCCGCCGAATGGGCGCAGGCGATCTCTTCATCCAGTATCTTCCTGCCGCTACTCACTTCCGCAAATATCACGATCCATGCCGACAGGAAGGCCCTGATCGCTCACTCGGCCCTCGAGGACGCCGCCGTCTACTTCGAATCGGGCCAGATGACCGGAATCCTTCCGGCAGCCGTTCGAGACATCAAGCAGGTGCTCGCTCGTCGCGATGGCGTCGAGCCCGAAGCGATCTCGGATGCCGAAGCGGTGGAGATGCTGACCACGATTGCTGAGGGCGCCCTGCTCTAAAAGACAGAGGCCGGACCCCCCTACTGCCGAGTGGGAGATCCGGCCCCTGCGCGTCCGAAAAAAGCGCCTTTTAGGCAGCTTTTTTCTGCGACTCCGATGCCGAGTCGGAGTCGCGATCCTTGCGGAACTCCTGAGCCGTCATGCGATGACGACGGAGAAGCCGCAGAAAATTACTGCGGTCGAGATGGGCCTCGCGTGCCGCAGCCGAAACATTGCCGTCATGCCGGTTCAGGATGGCGACGAGGTACTCGCGTTCGAACGAAAAACTCCAGCGCTTCTTGAGCGTCGTGTAGCTCTCCATCGCATCCTGAAGCTTGAGCACCGGTGCCGTAGGCGCCGGCCGAACGAGAGAAAGATGATCCGACGACTCGGGCATCCCAGAACCTTCGGCTCCCCCTTCGATGACCCGAGAGACCGGCGTCGTCACGCTCGATGCCGGACTTGCCCCCATGAACGGGCAGACATCGATGCGCTCTTCGGCCGGACCGGCAACCAGAGCCGCACGCTCGACGACATTCAGCAGCTCGCGTACGTTTCCTGGCCAGCGATAGCCCTGCATCGCAGCCTGTGACTCGGCCGTGAAGCCCTTGAAGGACTTGCCGCGCGAAGCAAAGGCCCGCTCGGCAAACTGCGTGGCCATCGGAATGATGTCATGTGTGCGCTCGCGAAGAGCCGGCACTTCGATCGTCACGCGATTGATGCGATGAAACAGATCTTCGCGAAAGGTTCCGTTTTCGACGCACTTTTCGATCTGGGCATGGGTTGCCGCGATCACACGCACATCGGCCTTGATGTCGGTCGTCCCACCGACGCGCCGAAACGTCTTTTCCTGGATTGCCCGTAGCAGCTTGGCCTGCATGTGCGAGTCCATCTCAGCCACTTCGTCCAGAAAGAGCGTGCCCCCGTGGGCCAGCTCGAAGAGGCCCCGTTTGAGGCCTGTGGCGCCCGTAAACGCCCCCTTTTCATGCCCGAAAAGCTCACTTTCGAGAAGCTGCTCGCTGAAGTTCGCGCAATTCACGGCGACCCACGGCCCGCGCCCGCGTCGCGATCCCGCGTGAACCATGCGGGCGATACCTTCCTTGCCCGTGCCACTTTCACCCAGCACCAGCACGGTCGGCTCTTCTCCCTCTCCGCGCATCGACTCGCGTCTCAATACGGAGATCCACTCGTTGACCGGGTTCATGGCTCGACTCTTCGAGACGAACCACGTGTCTCCGGCCACCTGCGCCTCCGCACGCTGGGCTCGCGCCTCGAGGGCGGCCACTCGGTCCGCCTTTTCCGACTCCAGCTCATACTCGTGCATGCAGCGCTTGACCGAATGCACGAACTCATCCAGATCGAACGGCTTTTCGAGATAGTCGGTCGCGCCCCACTTGAGGGCGCGAATCGCCACTTCCTTCTCGCCGTGTCCGGTGATGAGCATGACCTTGCAGCGCGAGTCCCGCGACTTGACCCACTCCATCAGTGAGAAGCCGTCCTTGCCGGGCATCTTGATGTCAGAAACGAGCACGCCCACCGGTGGAGCCCCAGCCGCCTTGAAGGCGACTTCAGCCTCGGCGGCATTCGAGCACGAGGCCACCTGGTATCCTTCGCGCTCAAGCCGACCCTTCAGCAGCTTTCGAATCGTTTCTTCATCATCGACAATCATCACGCGTGGTTTCGTCACGTTTTCTCCCTCTGTTTGAATCCAAACTCCTGCCTGAACTTCGAACTAGCCCAACTCCCGGTAATCGATCGGAATGCGCACGATAAACTCGGCCCCACGGCCCAATTCACTCTCCACGAGAATGGATCCGTGCAGCTTGTTGAGAATGCCGTAGCTCAGGCTCAGCCCGAGCCCCATCCCGCTGCCCACTTCCTTTGTCGTGAAGAAGGGATTGAACGCCTTGGACTTCGTCCTCTCGTCCATTCCGACTCCGTCATCCCTGAAAAGCACTTCGACGAATTTTCCAGACTGCCTGGTGTGAATCTCGATGCTGCCGGCTCCCCTTGCAGTCGCCTCGATCGAGTCGCGCGCATTGGTCGCCAGATTGATGAACACCTGTTCGATCTGCACCGGATTGGCATAGACCTTCGGCAGGTCCTCACTGAAGAACCGGCGTACTTCGATTCCGCGCGATTCGAGCTGCCGATGCAGCATCTGCAGGGCCTCGTGGATGATTCCGTGCAGATCAACCCAGTCGTAGCCTTCGGTCGACTTTCGCGTGAAGGTTCTCAGGTAGCGAATGATCGAGCTCATCTTGTCCACTCCTCGAACCACCTGGTCGAGATGCGACTCGATGTCCGTTCGTCGTTCAGACGCCGAAATCAAGGGAGAAAGTTCGCTCTGGAGTTCCTGGGCGTAACCCCGAATGGCCTGAAGCGGCTGGTTCAGTTCATGGGCGATTCCTGCAGCGAGCTCGCCAAGGGCAGCCATCTTGCCGGCCTGAACGAGCGTATCCTGCATCGCCTTGAGTTCGGCGTTGTTGCGCTCCAGCTCGACGAAGGCATTTCGAAGCTCGGCGTGCTTGGTGATCAGCTCGCGCTCCATCTGCTTCTTGGCCGTCACGTCGCGAAAGATCAGCAGCGTGAAGGCACCGGGCGCACGACTCGCACCGGCGGCGGCCCGTCCGCTTTCGTCAACGATCCTGACCACCAGGTCGACGAGTCGCGTGTAGCCATCTTTTCGCAGGACAGCGACATCCTCGTACGTGCCCGCCGCCTTGAGCATCTCGCGCGAGAAGGCCCGAGCGCGTACGGGAACACGAGTCGATCCGCGGCGTGGTCCCAGCACCAGCACCTCTTCGCCCTCGATTTCGTGGCGCAGGAATCCGGTCAGCTCTTCGAGCGCCCGGTTGCAGGCCTCGATTCGCCCCCCCACTACGGTGCAGATGGCATCCGATGACTGCTCGAAGACCAGCTCATAGCGCTGGGCTGCGCCTGATGCGGGCACTGCGGGATGCTGAAGCACTCTAGCGGTAGGCATTCAGAAATGACCCCGCTTTCTCCATGCTTTCGACCAGCTGCTTCTCAATTTCGGGAAGATCCGCCTCCGCCAGCCCAAGGTTCGTCAACATCTCAGGAGAGATGCGTCCGTCCGAGAAATCGCCGGACTTCCCGATCTGGTTTTTGACGACGATCTGATTGGCCAGTCGAACCATGTGAATCATCGGCTTGGCCGACGACAAAATGGTCTCCATGCGACTGACATCCTGATGATGGTGGCGAATGGCCAGACGGATGACCTGGGGCAGACCCCACTTCGTGGCAATGACTTCTCCGAGATACGAGTGCCCGGGAAGATCCCACTCCTTCTCCACCTCGCTGAACGAACACGATCGCTCACGAGCCGTGCGAATGATCTGGCTCAGTCGCTCGGGATCGATCTCGTGCAGGACGAGCTTGCCGATGTCGTGAAGCAGGCCACAGGTAAAGGCCTCTTCGGGACGCGAATGCCTCAGGCGCCGGGCCAGGAGCTCGGTGCACACCCCGGTGGCAAGGGCATGCTGCCAGAAGTCGAGCATCGAGAGCTCCCCGTCACCGAGCTTCGAGAACATCGAAAAGACCGAAAGGCTGAGCACCAGCTGGGCAATCGTATTGAACCCCAGAAAGGCCAGTGCCCGCTGCACATCGGTCACCCCTCCTGGAATCGCGTAATAGCCAGAATTGACGAGCCGGAGCACTTTGGCCGTCAGCACCTGATCGCGCTTGAGCACCTGGGCAATGTCGGCACTCGACGAGTTCGGATCGTTGATCAGCTCATTGACCCGAACGGCAACGAGCGGAAGCGTCGGGATGTCCCTGAGCTTTCCGAGAAGGTCTGAATATTCCGCGTTGGTTTTCACGGCCATGCTTTAGTCCTATCGGACACATGGGTCGCGGAATTAACAGCCTGAACACTTTAGTTTTAACTATTTAAAAACAATAACTTAGCTACTGATTTGCAACTTTCTTTCGGCGCCGCTTTCGGCTCTTCGGGCGGGGCTTCGAGGTACTGTCCCCCTTCCAGCGAATGGCTTTTCCTTCAACGAGAGCCTCGCCCTCGGCCCCATCTTCGGAGCACTCGGCACTCGGCAGATACTCCCGACGTCCGTCGGCCAGAAAGACCACGCTCCGAACATCGACGACCCCGTTGCCGCCATTCTCACGTGCGATCTTCAAGAGCTTGGCCGAGGCCTGGTAGAAGGCCTTCCGACACCGTCGGCGAAACTCCTGCTCATCAAAGCTGTCGTCCAGTGTCGTGGGAAACTCTTCCCAAGTCCGGACGGTCCCCAAAATCTCGTACTCGCGACCCTGGGGCTCTCCGATATACACATCGGCTGGCGTCAGCCTCGTAATCTCGGGCGTTGGGACGCTGCGTGGGGCAGAGGAGCAGGCCCCTCCCCCCACCGCCAGCAGAACCCAAATCACAAACCCCGAAAGGCGATCAGGGCTCATTGTACTCGTAACGGTCACCCTTGTAGTTGCGCAGGATCCACTTCTTGCCTTCGCGACCTTCGAGATAGGTCGGCAGAAGCGGGATCTTGCCGCCGCCACCGGGGGCGTCGACCACGTAGTGCGGAACGGCCATGCCGCTCGTCCAGCCGCGAAGCGCCTTGATGATCTCGAGGCCCTTCTCGATCGGGGTGCGGAAATGGCTGATGCCCTGGGACATGTCGCACTGAAAGATGTAGTACGGGCGAACGCGCATCATCAAAAGCTTGTGGTTCAGCTCCTTCACGATCTTCGGGTCATCGTTCACGCCCTTGAGCAGCACCATCTGGTTGTTGATGATGCAGCCGGCATCTGCAAGGCGGGCGCAGGCATCAAAAGCTTCCTGCGTGCACTCCTTCGGGTGATTGTAGTGAGTGTGAATGAAGACCGGGTGGTACTTGCGCAGCATATTGACGAATGAGTCGGTAATTCGCTGCGGAAGCGTCACGAGATTGCGAGTTCCGAGACGGAAGACCTCGATGTGATCCATCGCCCTGAGGCGCGACAGGATGTACTCGAGGCGCTCATCCGAATTGGAAAGCGGATCGCCGCCCGAAATCACGACGTCGCGAATTTCCTTGTGCGCTTCGATATAGGCCAGGCCTTCTTCGAGCTGCTTGGTCGCAGCCGCCGAAGACGGGTCAGAGACCTTGCGCTTGCGGGTACAGTGGCGGCAGTACACCGGGCAGTTGTGGGTCGTATAGAACAGCACGCGATCGGGGTACCGATGCGTCACGCCCGGCACGGGCATATCCTTCTCCTCGCCCAGCGGATCTTCAAGGTCGGCCGGTGAGACGAAAAGTTCGCCCATCTTCGGCACCGACTGCAGTCGAATCGGACAGTTGGGATCATCCTTGTCCATCAGGGAAGCGTAATAGGGAGTGATGCCCATGTTGAACTGTTCGTGCGACTGGGCGAAGGCGTCCCGCTCCTCCTGGGTCACATTGATGACCTTCTCGAGGACGTCGAACGACTTGATGCGCTTCTGCTGCTGCCAGACCCAGTTGTTCCAGTCCTTCTCGGGAGCGTCCGTCCAGATCGCCGGACGAGCAGGAGACTTGAAGCGGTCGCGAACCGTGTTCTTCGTGACGATATTGTATGCCATGGCGGCGAAACTGCCAGAACTGCGGGGCCTTGTAAACCCCGCCGCCCGGGTCTATCCTTCCAGGCATGCTCTCCAATCTCTTTCTGGGTTTCTCTCTGGTTGGCGCCGAATGGGTTCTTTATCTGCTCGTCGGAATCTCGGTTCTTTCGGTGGCGATCATGATCGAACGCTGGAAGTACTATCAGGTCGCCGCCAAGGGGCTGGACGACTTTCGTGCGGAACTCCGCACCCTGGTCGGCTCAGGGAAGCTCGATGAAGCCTTCGTCAAGGCCGAGTCCCGCAGAAAATCGCAGGAACAATTCTCGGCGCGGGATCTGGAAAGCGGCCTCGCTGCAACTCTGCTTCAAATGCGCGGACAGCGACCCGAGATTCTCAACGAAGCGGCCCAGGACGCGGTGATTCGAGCCAAGATCGAATGGGAGCGATCCCTTCCGATTCTGGCAACCGTCGGGGCCAACACCCCGTTCCTGGGGCTGTTCGGGACGGTTCTCGGCATCATCAAGGCCTTCCACGACCTTTCGAAACAAGGTGCCAGCGGAGCGAGCTCCGTCGTCATGGCAGGGGTCTCTGAAGCCCTGATCGCCACGGCCGTGGGCATTCTGGTCGCCCTTCCCGCGGTCGTCGCCTTCAACCTGTTTCAGCGCAAGGTGCGCGCAGCCGTCTCTGAGGCGGAAGCTCTCAAGAGCTACCTCGTCGGCAAGATTTCGGGCTGAGCCCCAACAAAGGAGTTCCTTTTCATGGCAGGATCCAGCTTCGGCGGTTCGGATGAAGGATTTTTCGCCGACATCAACATCACCCCGCTCGTCGACGTCGTCCTGGTGCTGCTGATCATCTTTATGATCACGGCACCCGTGATCTATCAGTCGTCGATCAAGGTTCAGCTTCCGAAGACGAAATCGGGCGAAGCGTCCGAGAAGTCTCCCTTCCAATTCACCATCGGCAAGGATGGGGCCCTGAATATGGGTGAGGAGCGCATTGAAGACTGGTCCCAGCTTCCGAAGAAAATTGAGTCGGCAGGTGCCGGCAAGGATCTGACCCAGGAAGTCGCTTCGATCAGTGCCGACGAGGCCGCCCAGCACGGACAGGTGGTCAAGCTGATGGACATCCTGCGCCAGGCGGGCCTCACCCGCTTTGCCCTGAATGTCGAGTCGGCGGAGCAGGCTCGCTGATTCAGCGACTCAAATCGGTGCCCGGCGCATCCGTGCCCAGCGCAAGCGACGCGTGCAGCAGCCACTCGACCTGGTACTTCTCCTGGCGCTCTCGCAGGAAGGACTGGTACGGGCAGCGCTGGCCGCGAATCTCGATGCGGCTTCCCCCGGGCACGGGCTTTCGAATTCCCCACGGAAACTCCTGGTACGGATCTATCGCACCCAGAACGAAGGTCGTACGATCCTCGGAGGCGGAATTGAGCTCCCCCTGAACGAAGCGAACCGAAGCGGCCGCAGGCACCGGCGGAAGCTGGGTGATTTCCACCTTTCGGGACTCCAAGATCCGCATGCGCGCCTCAGAGCTTCGAGCCCAGGTCCACAGACGATCAGAAAGCCACCCGTGCGTGGCCCCATCGATGAAAGTCAGCGGCCCCTCATGCGCGTCGAAGAACCGATCCAAAAGCTCCTCTTCATTGCGCGCCACCGTCCACGGCGCCAGCTTCAGCTCGATCGCGGCAAGAGCCTTTGCGATGGAGGGCTCTTCGATGGCCCGTCCCACCGGAACCCAGATCTTCACCTCAACGTAGGGTGGAGTCGCCCGATATCCGGTGATCAAGCCACTTCCACGAACGGCCTCTTCGACCCACTCCCCAAGCTCGGCCTCACTGCGTCCCAGCACCTGCCACTTGAGGGGCCGAATGGGAGCCAATTCTCCGAATTTCTCGCGAAGCCAGGGGTCAACATGATCGGTCCACACGGCGCTGATCTCTCGTGGTGGTCCGGGCAGCACGACCACGGCGAGTCCTTCGCGTTCGAGTAAAAACCCGTCTGCCGTTCCCTCGTGATTTTGAAGAACTCGGGCACCCACCGGAAAATACGCCTGCTGCCTGTTCGATTCCGGAGCCTGAAGACCGCGGCGCTTCAGTCGTTCGACAATCCGATCCCAGGAGGGCTGATGCCACTCGAGCTTCGCTCCCCACCACTCGGCCACAACCTCGCGGGTGAAATCGTCGGTCGTGGGACCGAGCCCCCCGGTGATGAACACCAGTTGACCGTGATGGCCGGCAAGCTGCATGGCCTCCAGCATGAGGCTGCGATCGTCCGGCACGGCAAGATGCCAGGACACGGGAATTCCGTTTTCCTCGAGCCGCTTTGAAATCCAGGCCGCATTGCGATTGGTGATCTGACCGCTGGTCAGCTCCGTTCCGACGGCGAGGTAAACCGCCCGTGGAGCTCCGGGTTGAGAAAGCGCGGGATGGTCGAGCATGACCACGAACTTACTTCAGCGACGACGTTTTCCAAAACGAAGACGCATCGCGAGAGCCACATGTCCTCGGCGAAGCAGCCAGCGACTCACCGGCTCAACCCAGACACCGCGGCCCAGACGTTGCGCCCAGTAGGCGGCCGACAGAACCACCAGCCCCAGGGCCACCCCTTCCTGCCACGAGCTCACCCGAAGGCCCCCGCAAAAACTCCGACCAGGCGAAAGGTCGCCCACGAGGCGACGTAGGCCAGCGTCGTCATGTAGGCCAGCATGAACAGGGGCCAGCGCCAGGAGTTGGTCTCTCGGCGAACAACCGCCAGCGTCGAAAGGCACTGGGGTGCGAAGATATACCAGACGATCAGGCTCAGGGCCGTCGCCAGCGACCATGACGACGCCAGGCGCTCCCCGAGTGCGCGCTCCACTTCCGACTCATCGCCTTCGAGCGCATAGACCGTGCCCAGAGCGCTGACCATGACCTCACGCGCGGCAAAGCCCGGAATCAGGGCCACACCGATGCGCCAGTCGAACCCCAAGGGTCGAAGCAGCGGTTCGACCGCATGACCGATTCTTCCGGCGTAACTGTAGTGAATGGCGGGAGCCCCCCCTTCAGAAGCAGTGGGAGCAGACGCTGGTGGAGCGGGATAAGAGGATAAGAACCAGACCAGAACCGAGAGCGAGAGAATGACCGTACCGGCCCGCCTCAGAAAGATTTTCGAGCGCTCGAAAAGTCCCAGCATCAAGCCCCTGAGGCTCGGCAGCTTGTAGGTCGGAAGCTCCATGAGCAGCGGCGGTTTGGGACCGCGAAGCACCGTGCGGCGAAGTGCCCACGCCACAACCAGCGGAGCCAGCGTTCCTGCAACGTAGAGCCCGAAAAGTACGGCTCCCTGCAGGCGAAACGGTCCGAAAACCGGCAGATCTGGAATGAACGCCCCCACCAGCAGCGTGTAAACCGGAAGGCGTGCCGAACAGGTCGTCAGCGGCGCCACCAGGATCGTGGCAAGGCGATCACGCGGGTTGGCGATCGTTCGCGTCGAAAGGATTCCGGGAATCGCGCAGGCAAAGGAAGAAAGCAATGGAATGAACGCGCGTCCATGAAGTCCGACTCCGCCCATCACGCGATCCATGATGAACGCTGCACGCGCGAGATACCCGGAGTCTTCCAGCAACAGGATGAACGCGAAAAGAATCAGAATCTGCGGCAGGAAAACCAGCACCGACCCCACACCGGCAATGATTCCGTCAACAAGCAGGCTCTTGAGCGGGCCCTCGGCCATGCCTCCGCCGATCCAGCCGCCGAACGCCGAAACCCCCTGCTCGATCAGGTCGGCAGGAACCGAGGCCCAGGCAAAGATCGCCTGAAACATGAACGCGAGGACGACGGCGAGAACAGCAAATCCCAGTACGGGGTGCAGAAAGAGATCGTCCAGCCTGCGGCTCCAGAGGGCGGGCGCGGTCGACTGGCGTGTACAGGCCGCAAGGACGCGATCCACTTCAATAAAACGTTCGCGAACAGCCTGGGCGTCGGGGCGACTCCAGGAGCGGAGTGCGGGGCATTCCGGGGCACCGTCACTGCCCGACGACAAGGTTTCGTTCACGGCCGACAGCAGCTCCTTCAGCCCCGCGCTCTTCACCGCGACCGTCGGAATCACGGGCACTCCAAGCTCAAAGGACAATCGCCCCAGATCGAGATCGAGTCCTCGTCTGCGCGCCAGATCCATCATATTCAGGGCCAGCACCAGCGGAACGCCCAGGGCTCGAAGCTCCAGCACCAGGCCCAGATTGCGCTCGAGGTTCGTGGCATCGGCCACGGCAATCAAAGCGACCGGAGAGCCTTCGTCCTGCACCTTCCCCAAAAGAACGTCGCGCGTGATCGCCTCATCCGGCGTCCGGGCATCCAGACTGTAGGTTCCCGGCAGGTCGAGCACTCGAACCACACGACCATCCGGCAGCGTCAATGCGCCCTCTTTTCGCTCGACGGTCACTCCCGGGTAATTGGCCACCTTCTGGCGCGAACCGGTCAGGGCATTAAAAAGTGAGGTCTTGCCGCAGTTCGGAAGTCCGGCAAGAGCAATCAGCGGGGCAGAGGCGCTGCTCATACGAAACCTCCCTCGGAAGGCGTCGCCGAGTCCGAGAGGTCCTGCACGAGCTCGACTTCGATTTCGCTGGCTTCCTGCCGACGGAGCGCGATCAGCGCCCCACGAACCTCGACGGCAATCGGGTCTCCACCCAGGGGTGCCTGATGCACGACACGCACGGGGCTTCCCTCGAGAATCCCGATCTCGAGAAAGCTGCGAGTCATTTCGTCGGATGCAGCGCGCACGGACAGAATTCTTCCGTGCATGCCTTTTTTCAGCTCACCGAGCTTGAGGGTCTTTTTCACAGCAGATCCTCCACATGCTCGATGCCCTCGTGAAGCAGCCGCGTGATGTGGTCGTCGTCGAGAGAGTAATGCGAGGTACGGCCGTCCCGCCGCACCTTGACCAGACGCAGATTGCGAAGCATTCGCAGGTGGTGACTCACCGCGGGCTGTGACATCTCGAGGAGCTCGGCAATCTCGCCGACCGAATGCTCCCCCTTTGAGAGGGCCCAGACGATCTGCACCCGGCTCGCGTCACCGAGAGCCTGGAAAGTGGACGCCAAAAGCGTGAAGAGTTCTTTATTGCGAAGTCCACTCAAGACTTCGCGTCGCATCTGGCTTTGGCTAGGAGAATCAGACTGAGACGAATCCTGACGATTCAACTGCATAGATAAACAGTTGCTTATATGTTCACCCATTCACAGTCAACACTAGCGCGCCGCATCACCAGAAACGTTCCCCATTTTACCGAAAATCGAGCAAGATCAAGGGGATGAAGTCCCGCCTGGCCCGGCTGCAACGCTACCTCGACCGCCCCTGGTACCCGCTTCTGATCGGGCTGGTGGCCGCCATCGACGCCATCGTGGTCGTGATTCCGGTCGACGGGCTGACGATTGCAGCGATCCTATCGCGGCCGCAGCGCTGGGTACGACTCGCGCTGGCCTCTGCAGCCGGAAACCTCATCGGGGCAGGCATCATCGCCGAAGGTGTTTATCGAAATGCCGACTGGATCCACCAGCGCTTTGGCCCGACGCTGGGCACTCCCGTCTGGCAGGAGGTCGAGCAGTTTATCCAGTCCCACGGCAGCTGGGCCGTGATCCTGGGGGCCATCACACCGATTCCCCTTCCATTCTGGGTTCTCGTCCCTGCACTGGCAGGAATGCCGGCCGTCACGCTTTTTGTCGCACTCCTGATCTCGAGAGTCGCCCGAGCGCTGGCCGTCTGCTGGGCGGCCTCTCATGCACCACGCCTTCTTCGACGATCGCGCGGCCTGATGAAGGAAGTCGAGGAAGTGAAGCCCGAAGGAATGAAATCCGACGATTAATCGAGAAACTGCCGGATTCTTTCTGCCATTCGAGACCACGCAGCCACGCCCATGCTGGGCTCGTCGATCATCAGATGCTGATAGCTGGGGGAAATCGAGGGTTGCAGGGGCAGCACCGCTTCGATCTCCCAGTGCCGCAGACCGCGTCTCTCCATCCATCGCGCCAGTCGCTTTTCGGACACGAGCTCGTCCTTCGTATTCACGAACACCAGCGTGGGAATATCCAGAGGCTGCGACGCACCCTGCTGAACGTCCCCAACCAGTGAGAACATGGCCCTGTAGGCCGCCAGAGACGTCCCCTCGTTTGCCCGGTATTCCGGGTGATTGCGACTGCCCAGCATCGCCCCATTGAAGAGCGGTAGCCAGGTCACCAGACGCGTGTACCCGTGAGGAGTGATGGCAGGAGCGATCAGCACCGCCCGATCGATCAGCGGTTGGGCGGAATGCTGGATGCTCCACTCGCCCAAGAGCGCCCCGAGAGAATAGCCAAGAAAGCGAAGCGGAACGCCCTGACTCTGAGCCTGATTCGCAACCAGTGCCAGTTCCTGCTGAAACTCCAGGGTCCAGACCTCCGGGCGAATCTGCTTCATGCGCGAGGGCCCGGTTTCCTCATGCCCCGCCATTTCGACGATGCGACAGACGAACCGGGTCTGCTCGTTGCAGACGGCTTCGGCAAGCGCCCTCATCTTCGATGGCTTGAGGTTCAGGCCATGAGCTACGAGCACATAGGCGCGCGGATCGTCGCGCTCGCCCACCCAGCTTCCTCGTGAATGTTCGACCGACGACACGTCTCGCTGAAGAGAAACCCCCTGCCCCAGCAGCACCAGAAGACCAAAAATCGCGAAAAGCAGGGCTGCAGCCCGGCGAATCCAGTTCATCGGCAGGCGCTCGGCAAGACGATGACCGGCGAAAACGGCGAGCCCATCGGCGGCCAGCATGCCCAGGGTCGTTCCGGTCGTCACGGCAATGGTCGACGCAAAGCGCGCCCCAAGAGCGACCGTTGCGAGCTGGGTCTTGTCGCCCATCTCGGCCAGAAAAAACAAAATCGCCGTCGTCAGAAAAGCACCCCAGCGGGACTCAGCCGGCTCGTCGTCAAGCGTGTCCGGCTTGAGCGTCCACAACGCAAACGCAAAGAACGTCAGCGCCAGCCCCCAGCGCAGGGCCTGTTCCGATACAAGCCCCGCCACGTAGCTGCCTACCGCTGCCGCGAGCGCATGATTCAGAATCGTCGCCACCAGAATGCCCGCAAGAATCGGCAAAGGGCGCTTGAAACGCGCCGAAAGCGAGAAGGCCAGAAGCTGGGTCTTGTCGCCCATTTCGCTGGCGGCGACGAGTGCGAAGGAACTGAGTAGAGTTTCCATGGATTTTCGCAGCTTTCCCCATCAGACGAAGGGCGGCAAATGAAAATGAAGGGCCGCCCCGAAACAGAAACACCCCGAAACAAAAAAGGGAGGGCCGCCCCCCCGGGCAGGCCCTCCCCAGTTTGCGCCGCCTGGCGCGACTCTCCGGGTGGCTCAGGCCCGGAGAGCGCCGGCGCGCCCTCGGAGAACTTGTCCCCTTCAGAGCGTCGCAACGCTCCTGACGAACTCCGCTACGTCCATTCGTCCACACCCCGCCCGGGACGTCAGGATTTTTCGCGCGCTACCGCAAAGCGTGCTGCGAATCTGCGACATCGTCGCCTCAGGGGTCACGCTCAGGGCCAGGGCAATGGCACCCGAAACCTGGGGAGCCGCCATCGACGTCCCCGAGAGCGACTCATAGTAACCGCCGGGCACCGTACTGACGATGCCGCTGCCGGGCGCTGCGATGAACGTGCTCTTGGGTCCGTAGTTCGAAAAGTAACTCAGTCCATCCGACTGGTCGGTCGACGCCACCGAGAGAACGCCAGGGTAGTTCGCCGGATAGGTCGCACGCGAATCGTTGTCGTTCGACTCGTTTCCGGCAGCGGCGACGACATGAATGCCCCGGGAAATCGCACGCTGGATCGCCTCATTCAGCAGCGAAGAGTACCCTCCTCCTCCCCAGGAGTTCGAAATCACCCGGGCCCCATTGGCGACGGCATAATCGATGGCCCTGATCGCGCTCATCGTATCGCCACTGCCGCTCGCGCTGAGAAACTTGAGCGGCATGATCCTCACCCTCTGATTGATACCGACGACTCCGATGCCGTTTCGCTCGGCCCCGATGATTCCGGCACAGTGGGTTCCATGGCGATTGTCATCATCGGCATTGGCGCGATTCCGCACAAAATCCCAACCATAGACGTCATCCACGTAGCCGTTGCCATCATCATCGACACCGGGCCGACCATTGGCCTCGCGCTCATTCCTCCAGACGTTGTTCCTCAGATCGGGATGCGTGTAGTCGACACCGGTATCCACAACGGCCACGATGATGTCCGTCGACCCGACACCGTAATTCCAGGCGTCGGGCACTCGCAGCACCTCGCGAGAATAATCCAGCTGCTCATAAGGCTGAGGCGGCGGAGTTCCCGGCGTTCGAGTCGGCGAGGGCGCGGGCACTGGAGAACGTGCGGGCGGACTCGGCCGACTCCTTCCGAAGTTCACCGTATAAACGTAATTGGGCTCACAGAAATTCTCGGCACAAACGGAGGACTTCGTGGCCTCGTCGTTTGCGGCAATGTGCTGCAGCTTCCCCGAGACCAGCGCGATGGTCCCGTCGGTTTCAGGTTCCCGCGTGGGCCCGCAACCGGCGATCGTAGTCGCTGCGGTGATCAACAAAAGGGACGACGACAGCCTTCCGTGGCGTTCGAGCATGAGCCTTCTCCTGTGTTGGCGGCCACGATCCGTGTGGCGCGCTCAGGCCTACAGGTTGAGCAACAACGCGGCCAATCACCGGCAGATTGCAGCGATTCGCGCAACCCTCGGAAATCAGGCCTTTATGCGTAAAAAATAGAAGAAGCCGTCAGAAATTCATCAGGGAAAGCTTACCCGGGGACGGGTTCGCTGGAGCCACTTTGCGCCTGAAGCGCTATTCACTCGGAGGTTGTGGCCCCGGACTAATGCCCTCGAGATCCGGGTCAAGCCCCTCGGCGATGAGACGTTCACGCTCTTTTCGCTGCTCTTCTCGCAGCGCATTTTTTTTCTCTTCCTTGAATCGATGATGCTCGTCACGAGCACGTTCGCGATTGCGCTTCGCCTGGGTCACTTTGGTGGATTTTGCGATGACACTTCTCCTGGATCGAAGAGTTAAAAAAAGAAAGAGGGAAGGTCCGCGAACTGCGAAACCTTCCCTCTCGAAAGACTAGCCGGAAATCTTAGTAGCGATTGCCGCGTCCGCCGCCGAAGCCGCCGCGTCCGCCGCCGCCGCCGCCGAATCCACCACGGCCGCCGCCGCCGCCTTCACGCGGAGCCATCGGCTTGGCTTCGTTCACAGTCATGGCGCGGCCGTCGTAATCTGCGCCGTGGAACTTGGAGATGGCTTCAGCCGCCTCAGCGTCCGAGCCCATTTCGACGAAGCCGAAGCCCTTGCTGCGACCGGTATCGCGGTCGGTGATGATCTTGACGGACTCAACGGTTCCGCACTGTGCGAAAGCATCAGCGAGAGCCTGTTCGGTTGCAGCATACGGCAGGTTGCCGACATACAATTTCTTACCCATAAAACCTCCAAAAGGTGCAGGGAGCCACTTCAGAGGATATGGGCCCTATGCCCGCAGACTCGAAAGAAGCAGTTCAGTTGACCGCGCCTACTTATCACGGGAAATTTTAGAATCCGAGTCAATTTTAGATTCAGTAAAATCAAGTTATTACAAGCACTTGGTGAACAGGTGTGTGTTTTTTCAAAGGCCACCCAGTCTGCAAGGGTGCCAAGAACCAGAGCGAGATCCCCGAGCGGGAGCGGCTGCCCCAAACAGCACAGGCAACGCATTGCGTTACATTCAAGAACGAGGTACCCGATCGCCATGCTGATTTTTGCTCTGCTTCTGGCCGTGGCCTGCGGAATCCCCGACGCGGCCCATGCGATGGGAAAGATGAGACCCGGGGAGGGAGCTTCCTCCTTCAGCCTCAACAGGCTCTTTCGCGGCTCTCCCAAGTACCGGTCGGGATTTGGACGGCGCACCTTCATCATCTTCGTGAACGGTGATGCCGATCACTTCGTCACGGAATCGTCAGAAAGCGGCTCAGAGGACGCGAAGCTCGCGCGAGTCGATGCGGCCGATGTTCGCAAAATCGACCAACTCGCCCGGTCCTGCAACGACTGCAACGTGGTCCTTCTTCATGATCAGCGCGGAAAAGACCACTGGTATACGAAGGCGAAGCATTGGGCTGCCTTTCTTCGGGTCTATACGGTGGGGCATCTTGTTTTTGAACGGTCCGTGCCCGAGCTCAATGGAGCCGATCCGGCCCTGATCACACGACTGCTGCAGTATTCTTCGGGCGCCTTTCCCGGGTCAGAGCTGTATTTCGTCTACCGGGGACATGCCTTTATTCCGGACTATCACCCGACCAACAGGGACTCGGCCATCGCACCTCATGACTACAGCCACCCCGAAACCCCCTACGGAGCGAGCCGCTTCGTGGAATCCCTGAGGCAGGCTCAGCTTGAATCGCCACTGCAGGCCGTCGTGATGGCCGCCTGCTCGATGGCAGACGTCGAACTGGCTGATGCGCTGGCTCCCTACGCTCACACCCTGATTTCTCCACAACTGGATGTCCTGGAAACCCTTTCAGCAGGATTCGGGTACCGCTACCTGACCGAGCTCGACGCAGTACCGTCGCAGGCCGCCGCGAGCGAAACCATTGCGGCGCTTCTGCTCGAACCCCTTCAAAAGACACCCTATGCCGACGACGCCCTGCTGGAGTATCCGGTTTCGCTGATCCGGCTCTCCACCTTTGGTTCAATGGGAGAGAAGATCTCGTCGCTTCTGAACGAGGCGGAGCTCGATCCGCAAACCGCCGGGTCGGACGCTCGCGTCGCCAAGTCGCTGTCGGCACGCACGATCGACACCTATCGCCGGAAGGGAAAGACCGAAGCCCAGATTCACTCACTGATCCGGGGAACACGGCAGTGGTCCCCCCATCCGGACTTCATGGACGTGAAGCGCCTGCTCACGCAGATCATCGAGCAGGCGGAAGTTCGCGGAAACGAGCCCCTGAAGAGTCGCGCCCAGGAACTGATGGATACCCTGGGCCCTGAGGTTCGCGTCTGGGATCGCCCCGATCATTCGATCGCCAACGGACTCACCTACCGCTGGAAGGCTTCAAAATAAAACCCCGCCGCAGGGCATGCGACGGGGTGATCAACGCTTTCGGCCGAATCAGGTGCCGTTGTAGAGGTCGTCGAGCGTGTAGGCGAGCTGAAAAATAAAACCGCTGACGTCGCCGGCGAGAGTGAAGGGCAGCCCGAGTACGGTCCAGACGGTCGTCGAGAAGGGCGCGTTCTTGAACTCATCGCCCTGGTACTTCAGGAAATCGCGCGTGAACATGAAAAGGTAGTTGGTCGAGGTCATCAACTGCTGCAGGTTGGCCTTTTGCGACATTACCAGCAGATCCTTGTCATCGGCTGATCGAATCGCGTCGATCGAGGCCTGGACCGAAAGATCAAAGGCTTCTCCCTTGGAAGGTTCCTTCTCGATCACGGCCTTGCGGTTCCTCTCGAGGTTCTCGATCAGATCGGCCTGAATCTGCTCCAGAGTCATCTGCTCATGGCGAGCAATCTGTTTCTGGAGGTGGGCAATGAGAGCGGCCTTCTGCGCCTTACTGAGTTGGATGTCGCGCACTTTCTCTGCGGCGACGGCATTTGGCCCTCCAGTGAGGGCCGTGGTGACGAGGGCGAGGACTGCTGCAATGCGAGTTTTCATTTTCTTTTCTCCTGTTTGCAAAGTGGTTTGATGGAGCGGATCTAGCATTGGCCGGCCTCGCGGGCTTGAAGTAGAGCTGACAAACCCACCGGGAAGCTGTCAGCCTGTGAACTGCCCCACTACCGTGGGGCCCCTAAAAACCCCTCACCCGCTCTGACT
>CAYSOA010000022.1:32071-37230 GCA_964432565.1 uncultured Bacteriovorax sp. | reverse complement strand
GATCCGGGCAATCCGAACTTCACGACCCGCACGATTCCGAAAGTTTGCGGAGGCGACACCGCTGCCTGCCGTGAAGCGGGAGTAGAGCTTTATCGACAGGTCATCGACCAGGTCGTTCCGGTCACTTCGACTCGAGCCGCAGAGATGACCAAGCTCCTCGAAAACATCCATCGCTCGGTCAATATCGGCCTGGTCAACGAGATGAAGATCGTCTGCGACAAGATGGGCATCGATATCTTCGAAGTGATTCGAGCCGCATCGACCAAGCCGTTCGGCTTTACCGCCTATTACCCCGGACCGGGACTGGGCGGACACTGCATCCCGATCGACCCCTTCTACCTGACCTGGAAGGCCCGGGAATATGGCCTGCACACCCGCTTCATCGAGCTCGCAGGCGAAGTGAACAGCTCGATGCCGGAATGGGTCGTCGGCAAGCTGACCGATGCCCTGAACGAGCGTGGCAAGTCGGTCAAGGGCAGCAAGATCCTGATGCTGGGAATTGCGTACAAGAAAAACGTGGACGACATGCGCGAATCTCCCTCGGTCGAACTCATGGAACTGCTCTCGCACAAGGGCGCCCTCGTCGAATACGCCGACCCGCACGTTCCTCACTTTCCGAAGATGCGCAAGCATCACTTCGACCTTCAGAGCCTGGCGGTCACGCCTGAAACCCTCCGCGGGTTCGACTGCGTGCTGCTGGCGACCGACCACGATGACTTCGACTACGAGCTGATTCGCAAGCACTCGGACCTGATCATTGACACGCGCGGCCGCTACCGCGAACGCGGCCCGAATATCGTAAGCGCCTAAGGAGCAGCACATGGCCTCTGCACCCCAGAAGATTCGGATCGGCCTCATCGGTTGCGGAAGAATTTCCGCAAGCCACATCGGTGCGATCCAGAATCTTTCGAACCAGGCGGAAGTGGTGGCCGTCTGCGATACCGACCCGACCCGGCTTCAGGAAGCCGCCGCCAAGACCGGGGCCAGGCCCTACGCATCGATTGAAGCGCTCCTGGCCGACCCAATGGTCGATATCGTCAGCCTGTGCACCCCGAGCGGCATTCACCCCGAACAGGGAATCCTTGCGGCCCGAGCCGGAAAACATGTCATCACCGAAAAACCGATGGCCGTGCGCTGGCAGGATGGCCTGGATCTCGTGAAGGCGTGCGATGCCTCGGGCGTGAAGCTCTTCGTCGTGAAGCAGAACCGCCTCAATCCCACGATCCAGTTCGTGAAGACCGCCGTCGATCAGGGCCGACTCGGTCGACTTCACACGGTTTCGAGCAACGTGTTCTGGACGCGCCCCCAGGATTATTATGACCAGGCCAAATGGCGCGGCACATGGGCAATGGACGGCGGCGCGTTCATGAACCAGGCGTCTCACTACGTGGACATGATGACCTACCTCGGCGGTCCGATGGCCCGCGTGGGAGCCATCACGGCCACGCAGACCCGAAAGATCGAAGCCGAAGATTCGGGCGTTGCCACTTTCCAGTATGTCTCGGGCGCCATCGGCTCGATGAACGTGACGATGCTTTCCTACCCGAAGAACATCGAAGGCTCGATCACGCTGCTCGGCGACCGTGGATCCATTCGCGTCGGAGGCGTGGCCCTCAACCGGATTGAGATATTCCAGCTGGCGGACTCTCGCCCCGAAGACGAAGCCGTTCGATCCGTGAATTACGAGCCGACCTCGGTTTACGGCAATGGCCACCAGCCTTATTACGAAAGCGTCTTTGCGACCCTGCGCGGTGAGCGAGATGCCCTCGTCGATGGACGTGCGGGACTCCTTTCGCTTCAAACCCTGATTGCGATTTACCGCTCCGCCAGCGAGAAATGTTTTGTCGAGCTCCCTCTCGAGGGATGGCCTCGGTAATCTCTACGCGCAAGGACTCACGATGAACTCAGGAAACCCCAGCATCGAAGGCGTCACCATCCACCCCTCGGCAATTGTCGATCCTGGGGCGAAGATCGGAAAGGGGTCCCGGGTCTGGCACTTCGTCCACGTCTGCAGCGGCGCCACGATCGGCGAACGCTGCTCGCTGGGACAAAATGTGTTCGTGGGAAATCGCGTCGTCATCGGAAACAACGTGAAGATCCAGAACAATGTGTCGGTCTACGACAATGTCACGCTCGAGGACGATGTCTTCTGCGGGCCGTCGATGGTCTTTACGAACGTCATCAACCCCCGATCGGCGATCGAGCGCAAGAACGAGTACCTCGACACGATAGTCCGCCAGGGCGCCACTCTCGGCGCCAACTGCACCGTCGTTTGCGGCGTCACCATTGGCAGGCATGCGTTCATCGCAGCCGGGGCCGTGATTACCAAGGATGTTCCCGACTATGCGCTCATGATGGGCGTTCCCGCCCGCCAAGCAGGCTGGATGGGCGAACACGGCGAGCGCCTCATCCAGAAGGACTCGAAAACCTTCGAGTGTCCCGCCACCGGCAGGAAGTTCATCCTGTCTGAAAATGGACTGAGGGTGGAATGATGGCTGGCCCCATTCCGTTCATTGATCTTCAGGCCCAGCGCGCTCGAATCGACGCCTCGATCCGCAGGCGCATGGATGCCGTCATCGAGTCCGGAGCCTTCATCAACGGCCCCGAGATCGCGCAGCTCGAGGCCGAACTTTGCCGGTTCACCGGGGCCCCGCATGCCGTTGCCTGCGCGAACGGTACCGACGCCCTGCAGATCGCCCTCATGGCCATCGGCCTTGAGCCCGGTGACGAGGTCATCACTCCGTCCTTCACATTCATTGCCACCGCTGAGGCGATCGCGCTTCTCGGCGGACGTCCGGTGTTCGTCGACGTGGACCCAACCACCTACAACATCGACCCCTCACTGATCGAAGCGAAGATCACGCCGCGAACTCGGGCCATCCTGCCGGTAAGCCTGTATGGACAATGCGCGGACATGGACGCGATCCAGAAGATTGCCGATCGCCATGGACTCGTCGTGATCGAGGATGCCGCGCAAAGCTTCGGGGCCAGCTACAAGGGGCGTCGCTCCTGCAACCTGTCGAAGATCGCGACGACCTCGTTTTTTCCGTCGAAACCGCTCGGATGCTACGGGGATGGCGGCATGGTATTCACGCAGGATGCAGCGGTGGCCGAACGCCTGCGCATGATCAGGGGCCATGGCTCGAAGAAGCGTTACTATCACGAGGTCGTCGGAGTGAACTCGCGCCTCGACACGCTCCAGGCCGCCGTCCTTCTGGCCAAGATGGAGATCTTCGAAGACGAGATCCGCCTTCGTCAGGAAGTGGCCGCTCGCTACCACGAACTGCTTTCGCCTTTTGTGACGACGCCTCGGATCGAAGAGCACAACCTTTCGGTCTATGCTCAGTACACGATTCGCGTCACGGATCGTGATCGCGTGATGAAGGCTCTGGAAGCCGTGGGCGTTCCGACCACCGTCCACTACCCCATGGCGCTGAACCTCCAGCCCGCCATGCGGAGTTATGGCCAGACCGAGGGAACCTGTCCGATTTCAGAAAGGGCCGGTGGAGAAGTGATGAGTCTTCCGTTCCACCCGTATCTTACCGAAGAGGTGCAGGTACGGATCGCCGATTCACTGAGGAGTGCTCTAGGTGATTGACTCGGGCAGGCTTCTCGCAATCGCAGTCGGCCTGTACACGGTGCTTCTTTTTGGGTCGCAGGCCCTCATGAGCATCGGATTTGCCGCCTGTCTGGTAGCCATCCTTTTCGCTGGGACGAATGGAAGTCTCTACCGCACTTCGCTCGGCCAGGTTTTGGTCTCCTCCTGGGGCCGTCGCTATCTCAAGGCCACCTTCGTCCTGCTGATCGCGTTTTTCGCTTCAGTATTGGCTGCGCAACTGTTTCCGGTCGAAATCGGCGGCGTGCATCCCCGAGCGCGCTGGGGCACATCCATTGCCAAAGCGGTTTATTTCATCTGGCCGATTCTGCTCTCTTCCGCCCTCGTCATGCTCGAGGAGCGCGCGTGGCGACGCGTGCAAAACCTCTGGGTCGGGGTCTTCGTCGTCGTGTCGGTCTTTGGAGTGATCGAACTGTTTACCGGGTGGAATCCACGAGGTCTGGTCGAGCAACGCCCGCACGCCAGCTTCGGTGGCCTTTTTACGGTCAACTGGATCTTCGGCTCGTACCTGACCTATGCGTCCGTGATGGTTTTTCCATTCTTTTTTCTGCTCGAGCGGGCGAGCAAACGGCACTGGCTGGGTGGGCGTTCGACACATTGGCTCGCCCTTCTGATCGGAGCGCTGGCACTCTTTGGAACCATGTCGCGCATGCTGTGGATCGCCCTGCCGCTCGGGCTGGTCTTGTTTCTGATGCTGACCCTGAAGGGTCGAACCCGCTGGAAGGCGCTCGCCGCCATCGTGCTGGCACTGGCAGGAGCAACCCTCCTCCCTCCGGTTCAGAAACGCCTGCACTATCCGCGCGGCCTCGACCAGCGTACCCAGCTCTGGAAGATCAACTGGGAACTGTTCAAGATGCGGCCCCTGACCGGAGTGGGCTGGCATGAAAATCTGCCCCTTGCTGGTGCCTATTTCGAGACGCACCTTCCGGAGGCGAAAGAGAAGTTCGTCGGACATGCCCACAGCAACCTGCTCGAGTTCCTCGGTGGAATGGGCCTTCTAGGTCTCATGGCGTGGCTGGGGTGGTCGCTGGTCACCGCCGGAATGGCGTACCTGGTCTCGCCGGGTCTGTTCTGCGCCTTTGTCGTCCTTCACCTCAACGGGCTCACGCAGGTCAATTTTTCGGAGACCAAGACCCTGCATACGGTGGTCTGGTGCGTGGCCTTCGCCATGGCTGCGAACTGCCGCAGGTCTGAACAGGCTCGACCGGGGATGCCGAGGCCATGAGCAGCACCTTTCTGGTCACCGGCGGCGCCGGGTTTATTGGAAGCAACTTCGTCGAACTGGCAGTCCGCCGAGGTCACCGGGTCATCGTTCTCGACGCCCTGACCTATGCCGGACACCGCGAGAACCTCGACACCATTCCCCAGGACACCCCATCCCACCCCGGCTCCTGGGCACTCGTCATTGGCGATATTCGCGATTCCCGCCTGGTGCCCGAGCTACTGGCTAAAAACCAGTGCACCGCCCTCTTGAACTTTGCGGCGGAGAGCCACGTCGATCGCTCGATCACAGGACCTTCTGCCTTTATCGACACGAATGTTC
>CAYSOA010000022.1:0-32061 GCA_964432565.1 uncultured Bacteriovorax sp. | reverse complement strand
CGACCAGCTTCCCGCAAGCTCTCCGCTCAAAGTCAGCTTTCGCTACCTTCAGGTCTCGACGGACGAGGTCTACGGAGCCCTGGGCGACACGGGCAAATTTTCCGAAACAACCCCCTACGCTCCCAACTCTCCGTACTCGGCCTCGAAGGCCGCCGCCGACCACTTGGTGCGCGCCTGGCACCACACCTACGGACTGAACGTCGTCACCACCAACTGCTCGAACAATTATGGTCCGAAGCAGTTTCCAGAAAAGCTCATCCCGCACATGATTCAATGCGCTCTGGCCGGAAAGCCCCTGCCCGTTTACGGCAAGGGCGCCAACGTGCGCGACTGGATCTACGTTCTGGATCATTGCGAAGGCATCCTGCTGGCCCTTGAGCGCGGCAAGGCCGGTGAAACCTATTGCTTTGGCGGCGACTCAGAACGGCAAAACATCGATGTCGTGCACGCCATTTGCGACGCCCTGGACGAGCTCAAGCCGCGCTCGGACGGAAAGTCCTACCGTGACCAGATCGCCTTCGTACAGGACCGGGCCGGCCATGACTGGCGCTACGCCATCGACGACACCAAGGCCCAGCGGGAGCTCGGCTTTACGCGTTCGATGGCCAGTTTCGAGCAGGGACTGCGTTCGACGATCGAATGGTATCTGTCGAATGAGGCTTGGGTACGAGCGGTCCTCACGAACGAGTGAGATTTTTTGCCCCGGCCCCGCTTTGCCTCCCTCTTAACGCCGATAAATACTCATCCCGTCGTGATGAAGTTCGGTCAACTTCCACCCTGACTCGATGACCTCCCCATCACGCGCCAATAGAAGCTGAGATTGCGACTCTGTGATTGATGCATCTGCACGGCCTGTCCAGACATCCCATGGTGTGTACCATGCCCCGAGTGCCGTGGCCCTCCAACGTTCGGCGATGCGGGAAGAGATCGCAATTCGCTGCACACCCGCGTCCCCCTGCCATTCGGTTGCGGCACGACTCAGAAGGATCCGAGCGGGATCACGATAGCTGTCGCCGTGAACATGCAGCGGCACTCCCACTAGCAGCACTCCGTAGATCAGGCCCATTCCCGCCAGAGACTGAACCACCCGGTGTCGATACTTCTCGAATCGAGAGTGAAGTACGATAGCCACTGCCATCGCTGAAAATGGAAACACCGGAACCAGATATTGCTCAAGAAAGTGGCCTGATGCGATAAACCCACCCAGAATCGCGCACGTCGCAGAAACGGTGACAATTAGTGGGTCACGAAATACGACGCGGGCCCTCCACTCAGTTTGAACCCTGCGGGCAGCGACGAAAATCGCCCAGACCAACACGGGAAACCACGGCCAGTAGGACTTCAGAAGACCCAAAATCGGCCCCCAGTGCCGGGAAGGATCTCCACCGCCCAATCGATGGGAGACCGACTCGGACCAATACCGCCCTAGGTAATTCCAACCATCACCCCACCAGAACCATGCCAGCATGGGAACGAGCGCGCCCAAGACCCAGATCCCCAGCAAGCCCAATCTCGACCTCAATCCCCCATCCAGTCCCAAAAGAAGTAGGAACAGCACAGGAAGGACAGCAAGAGCAGGCATTCCCTTGGATAGAAAGGCAAGCGCTGCCAGTACACCAGAGATGAAAAAAACCCAGCACGGTCTGATCGCTGCGTCAGATGAGGAACGCCAGGCAAGGAATACACTCGAGAGGATAAAGAAGGTCAAAAACGGATCGAGCATCAAAACAGACGAGTACTTGATGAAACGGGTCGTGGACAAAAGAATCAGCGCTCCCAGAATGGCTGCTGAGTAGCTATAACTCCGACGTAACCAAAGATAGACCAACGCCAGACATCCGAGCGCAAAGGACGACGGAAGAATCCGCTGGGTCAGGTCCGTCGCCCCAGTAAATTCAAACAGCCAGGCGTTCAACCAGATCACCAGCGGGGGGTGCTGATAAAACTCAGCAAGCGACTGTTGGGATAAATGCAGGACCTTCCAGTCTTCTGTACTCAGAACATTCTTGGCCAACGCACCATAAATCATCGCATCCATTCCGGGACGCGCCTCATGAGCGCCACCCCAAAAAAGGAGCAAAAACCAAAACGCTAGCACAGAAACGGCGAACGATTCTGAACCCAGTATCCGTCTAACCATTTGTCTACAGCCTCCGAACCCAAGAAGTTTTAACGGCAAGCTACCTTCTGAAGCTCGCCACCACAAAGCCCGATTCCGCATTTACCTACCCTCTAGGCGTGGTTTAGGCTCTCACCCCATGAAAGGCATTCTTCTCGCTGGTGGCAGTGGCACTCGGCTCTATCCCTTGACTCTTGCGGTCAGTAAGCAGCTGCTCCCGGTTTACGACAAGCCGACCATTTATTATCCGCTGTCGACCCTCATGCTGGCGGGCCTTCGCGAGATTCTGGTGATTTCGAGCCCCCGCGACCTACCCATGATTCGGGCGCTACTGGGCGACGGTTCGAACTACGGTCTGGAGCTGAGCTACGTCGAACAGGCCCGGCCCGAGGGCATCGCGCAGGCCTTTCATCTCGCTTCCGACTTTCTCGCCGGAAGCCCGGCCTGCCTGATTCTGGGAGACAACCTGTTTTATGGGCACGAGATGGTCCCTCTGCTGAAGGAAGCGGCATCGCTTCGTTCGGGGGCTTGCGTATTCGGCTATCACGTCACCGACCCCGAACGGTATGGCGTTGTCGAGTTCGACTCAGCCGGAAAGGCCCTCTCTCTCGAAGAAAAACCCAAGGCCCCGAAGAGCAACTGGGCCGTGACGGGTCTTTACTTTTATGACCAGTCGGTGACCGAACGCGCCCGAAGCCTCAAGCCCTCGGCACGCGGCGAATTCGAAATCACCGACCTCAATAAGGCCTACCTGGCCGACGGCGCACTCGAGGTCAAACGTCTCGGCAGAGGCGTCGCGTGGCTCGACACCGGGACCCCCGAGTCGCTGATCTCGTCCTCTCAGTTCGTGGAGACCATCGAAAGTCGACAGGGACTCAAGATCGGCTGCCTCGAAGAGATCGCCTTTGAACAGGGCCTGATCTCTCGCGAGAAGCTCGCCGAACGAGCCGAATTTCTCGGCAAAAGTGCCTACGGCCACTATCTGCAGCGGCTACTGAAGGAGAGATCGTGAACTCGGCCTTTGATCGCATTCTGGTCACGGGCGTCACCGGTCAGGTCGGACAAGCCCTGGTCAACCAGCTCGGAGTGCATCGGTGCATCGCCGCCTCGCGTGCGGTCCTGCCACTCGACTTTCCTGAAACTCTCGATCACCGGCTCGATTACTTTCGTCCACGCGCCGTCTTCAATGCAGCCGCCTACACGGCCGTCGATGCGGCCGAACGTCCCGAAGAGGCGATCTTCGTCAAAGCCATCAATGAAGAGTCGCCCGGACGAATCGCGCGCTGGTGCGCTCGAAATCGGGTTCCCCTGGTGCACTTCTCGACCGACTACGTCTTCGATGGAGCGGGCCACGCTCCCCGAAGCGAGCTCGATCCGACGAATCCCCTCAACGAATATGGCCGCAGCAAGCTTGCCGGAGAAGATGCCATTTTAGAGAGTGGTTGTGCGGCCCTCATTTTGAGAACCTCCTGGGTTTATGACCACCAGGGAAACAACTTCTTTCAGACCATGCTGCGACTGGGAGGCGAGCGGGAGCGGCTGAAAGTCGTCAGCGATCAGGTCGGTGCGCCCACCTATGCCCCCCAGCTGGCCGAAGCTGCGATTACGGCTCTCGAGCAGGCACTCGGCACCCAGGAAAAGACGGGCAGCTTTCCGACGGGGATCTTTCATCTCTGCCACTCGGGAGAAACTTCGTGGCACGGCTTTGCAGAGGCCATTTTTCAGGGCGTCCGAGATCGCGGTCTTGATCTGGCTGTTCGTGTCGTCGAACCCATCCCGACCTCAAGCTATCCGACACCGGCACGCCGCCCCCTCAACTCGAGACTGGACTGCGGAAAAGCGCGAGAGCGGCTTCAGGCATCCCTGCCCGACTGGAGATTCGGCCTCGAGGAGTGCCTCGACCTTTGGAGCGAGCGCCAAGGAGGACAGAAAGGAACGTCCCCATCATGAGCAGGCCCCCATTTTCGGTCACCCCTCTCGAACTCGAAGGCCTGAAGCTGGTGCAACTTGCAGTGCATGGCGACTCGCGCGGTTTTTTCGTCGAGCGATTTCATTCTGACCGTTTCTCGGCACACGGAATTCCCACCCATTTCATTCAAGATAATCACTCTCGTTCGGCTCCGGGGGTGTTGCGCGGGCTGCACTTTCAGACCGATCCCGCCCAGGGAAAGCTCGTGGGTGTCATTCGAGGAGCGATCTGGGATGTCGTCGTCGACATCCGTCCCCAGTCGCCGACGTTTGGCAGGCATTTGGGGGTCGAGCTCTCGGATCTCAGCGGTCGTCTGCTTTGGATTCCGGCTGGCTTCGCGCACGGTTTCTGTGTCCTGGGAGACGAGCCCGCAGACCTGCTCTACAAGGTCGACGGAGCGTACAATCCCAGCACCGAAGGCGGCATCCACCCGCTGGATGCTGAACTGCAGATTCCCTGGCCCGTCGATTCCCCCCAGCTCTCGGCGCGTGACAGCTCGCTTCCAGGATGGCGGGACTACCGGGCGAATCCGAAATTTTCGACTCTTTGACGTGCCTTGTAAAAATCGTCATGATGACGAAAATTACAAGGGCCTTGTATTTTTTGTCATGATGAAGAAAACTACAAGGGATGCCCCACTTTCGTCCGCGACATGGCTTGGAGCTGTTCAGAAACCTCGCCAGCTTCAGCCCGATCGTCGGAATCTTCGGTCATCGGCAGGTCGGAAAAACCACCTTTGCAGAGCGACTGGGATCTTCCTACTGCACGTTTGACTCGAAAACGACGCGCGAAGCTGCGTCGAGCGATCCCGCTCAATTTCTTGACTCACTCGGGACCAAACCAGCGGTCATCGACGAGTGCCAGATGGTTCCCGAACTCTTCTCGGAGCTGAAAGAGTACGTTAGAACGCGAAAAAGACCGGGACAGATCATCCTGACCGGTTCGGTGCGATTCTCGAGCCGCCGCGCCATTCGCGAGTCTCTGACAGGCCGAATCGTCACTCTCGAACTGCTGCCCTTCTGCCTTACCGAAATTCTGGGCTTTTCGCGCGCCACCCTGCCCCTCAAGTTGCTCGGACTGCCTCGGCTCTCCTCGACCTGGGAGAACTCTCTGACAAGAAGCGAGCTTCAAACCAGGAACCGCTCACTAAAGGACTACCTCGGCAGTGGCGGCCTTCCGGGGCTCTTTGCCATGAGAAACCCAAGGCTGCGAAACGAACGACTTCGAGACCAGGTCGAGTTGATTCTGGATCGTGATCTCAAGCTCGTCCACCCCACCAGCCTGCCGTTCTCACAGATGATCGAGTTCATGCGCGTCCTCGCTCGAGGCGAAGGCCATCCGGTGCATCCCACCCGTATCCGCCAGGAAACCCGGATTTCGGAGACCACCCAGAAAAAACTGGTGGAGGCCCTTGAGTCGGTCTTCATGGTGAGACAGATCCCGATCGAGGGACAGCGAAAGGGGGTCTCCGTTTTCTTCGAAGATCAGCTGGAGCATCAGTACCTGCTCGGCGAGACCGTTTCGGCCGAAACGGCATTCGAAATGCTGGTGTGGAGAAATCTTCGAGCCACTTTCAATTACGAAACCGGACTGGATTGGCACTGTTTTCAATTCATTGAGAAGTCGGGGCGAAGAAGAGTCCCCTTCGCTTTTCGGACGCCCACCGGGACGATCGCCGTCCTGCCCATCCTGGATCGGCAACCGACTCGTCAGACCCTCGATTCTGCCCGCGAGTTCCTCAAGCGGTACAATCAATCCGTGGCTCTGATCGTGACCCAGGGTCAGCCGATCACCGAAGTGCTCGAATCCCGGATTCTACAGATTCCCGCTGAAAGGATTCTGTTCGAGTAAGGCGTGTGATCCCCCCTCGACGATCCAGACTGGCGCTGGCACTCGAGCGACGCTATCCTCAACACGTGCCGAAACTCTCCGTCGTCATTCCCGTCTATAACGAAGTCCGCCAGCTCGAATCCGTGATTCGGCTGCTAATGAGCTCACCCTGTCCGATCGAGCGCGAGTGGATCCTGGTTGACGATCACTCGACGGACGGAAGCCTCGAAGTCCTTCGCCGCCTGCAACCGGAGTTCGGCTTCCGGCTACTGGAGCAACACCCCAATCAGGGCAAGGGCTCCGCGGTCATTCGCGGCATCCGCGAAGCGACGGGGGACTACCTTATCATCCAGGACGCCGACTTCGAGTACGATCCCACCGATATCCCTGCCCTGCTCGAACCCCTGCTGCAGAACAGAGCTGACGTCGTCTACGGCAGCCGCTTCAAGTCGAGCCATCAGGTGCGGCGGACCTACCATTACTTCGTCAACCGACTACTGACGATTCTCAGCAACCTGCTGTCGGGCATCTACCTGACCGACATGGAGACCTGCTACAAGCTCTTTCGCACCGATCTCGTCCAGGCGATGAGGCTCACTTCGCGGCGCTTCGGAATCGAAGTCGAGCTGACTGCCTACCTGGCCAAATCGCGAGCCCGCATCTTCGAGCTGCCCATCTCGTATTTTCCCCGCACTCGGCTTCAAGGAAAGAAGATCAGCTGGAAAGACGGACTTGCCGCGCTCGCCCATCTCGTGCGCTTCAACTGGCTGACCGGTATCGAGCAGGCCTACGACCTTCAGCGCCTGCCGACACGGTACTTTCCCAGCCAGAACTGATTAGCGGCGAAGACCTGCCCGTCGAAAAATCGCCGCTGCATTTCGGGTGGCGTAGTCGGGCGTCAAAAATCGCCGAATCTCTGCAGGCTTCAAATGAGCCCGAATCTGCGCGTCCTGCTCCAGCTCCTGCAAAAATGCCCGCTCATCGTGTCCTGCCGCAAGAGCGCAGCGCTGCACCCGGCGATACGCCTCATCCCGGTCGACACCTCGCTTCACCAGCTCCAGCAGCACCGTTCCCGAGTAGACCTTTAGCCCTGCCCCTTCGAGGTTTCGGGCCACCCGCTCGCGATCGATCTCGAGCGACGACACCACCCGGGCCAGTCGCGACAGGGCGTAATGTGCGAGAATCAGCGCATCGGCCAGTGCCACGCGTTCGACCGATGAGTGACTGATGTCGCGCTCATGCCACAGCGCCACGCTCTCAAGACCGGCCACGGCATAGCCTCGCAGCAGGCGTGCACAGCCGGTGAGATTCTCGCTCGAGATCGGATTGCGCTTGTGAGGCATCGCGCTTGAGCCCTTTTGCGTACGTGAGAACCCCTCTCGCAGCTCACCGATCTCCGAGCGCTGCAGGCCTCGAATCTCGGTGGCCACACGCTCGATTCCTCCGCCGAGGATGGCAAGCGCCGAATAAAGTTCGGCATGACGATCTCTCGGCACCACCTGGGTCGATACCGGTTCAACCCGAAGTCCCAGCCGACGCAATACTCCCGCCTCGAAGGCAGGGTCGAGATGTGCCGATACTCCGACGGCTCCCGAAAGCTTCCCAAAGGCAAGCCCTTCGAAGGCCCGCTGCAGCCGCCCCTGGTTGCGCTTCATCTCTTCGGCAAAGCCCAAAAACTTCAGTCCGAAGATCGTCGGCTCAGCCTGCATTCCGTGGGTGCGTCCCATGCACGGTAGGTGGGCCGACTCTCGAGCGCGCAGCTGAAGCGCCCCGACGACGCTTTCAAGTTGCCCCAGCAGAAGCTCGCCTGCATCGCGAAGCTGAAGCGCCAGCCCGCTGTCGAGCACATCCGACGAGGTCAGGCCAAAATGCACCCACCGCCCTTCCCGCTTCAACCCGTCACGCTTGAGTCCGGCAACGACGGTCGTCACAAAGGCAATCACATCGTGCTGAACCCTCGCCTCTTCCCGGCGAACCTGCTCCGGGTCGACCCCTCCACGAGCCTCGAGGCGCTTCAGACCACCCACCAGACGTCGTCCCTCGGCCTTCGAAATCCAGCCTCGCGCCGTCATTTCTTCGCAGGCGGCACGCTCCACCTGAAGACAGTAGCGCCAACGCGAGCGCTCAGAAAACAACGCGGCCATCTCGGGACGGCTGTAGCGTTCGATCACAGGGCTTTCCCCTTTCCGGCAAGCAGTCGCCACATCAGCCAGAGCGGGCCGATCAGCAGGTGTTCGAGATTCTTCAAAAAGGCAGGCGAGCGTTTTTCATAGCGAACGTGTCCCACGCCTTGAATGATCCACCCGCCAGCAAAAAGACCGAAAAGCCACCCGAGTGAAAGCTCGCGAGCTCCCAAAAAAATCAAGAACGCCAATCCGGAGAAGGCCATCCCGAGGCGTCCCGACAAAACGAGGTAATAGACCGAGGCCGCTCCCCAGAGAAGAAATCCTGCGTCGAGAGGGTGTCCGGACACGTGAACGATCAGCCATTTCGACAAGAGCCCCAGAAGTCCAGCCATGATCAGTGGAACCCCCACGTAATGCAGCCTCTTGTTGACGGGATGGCGGTGGTAGGAGTCATATTCGTCGAATTGACGCTTCAGGCGCGAACCTTCAGAAAGAGCCAGCATGCCGAAAGCTTATCCCGAAAAGACGATCGCCCGCCACTCGTTGCGCGAAAGGACTCGGTGCCGTCGTCCGGGCAGAAGCCCGGCGTAGGCCGTCAAAACAGGTTCGACGTCAGCCTCGATCAGCCCCGAAAGAATCAGGACACCCCTCGGATCGACACGAGCACAGAGGGTACTGGCGAACTCCAGCAGCACGGGCTTCAGGATGTTGGCAAAAACCACATCGTAGGCCGTTGCGTGCGCCTGATCCACCGAGGCGCCCTCCACATCCTTTAGTGCCAGTCCGAAGCGGACTCGCGCCTCCACCCTGTTCAACCGGGCATTCTCGCGGGCGTTATCGATCGCCAGCGGATCAATCTCAACGGCCAGAACCTCGGACGCTCCGCGAATCGCAGCACCGATGGCTAAAATCCCCGAACCGCTGCCAAAGTCGAGCACCGACGCGCACTCTCCCCCACGCTCAATCCATTCAGACAAGGCCTGCAGGCAGAGCTGTGTGGTCTCGTGGGTACCCGTCCCGAAGCCCGCCCCAGGGTTCAAGACCAGGCGATGCCTTGGTGCGGGAGAGTTTATCTGCGATCGATCGCTCTCCGCCTCCCAGGGTGGCACGATCTCCCAGTCAGGAGGAACGTCGACACCGCGAAAGCTCTTCTTCCACTCGGCATCCCAGTCCTGCTCGGGCTGCTCGAAGGTGCGCAGCACGCGACAGCCATGCACCTCGCCCGAAACGCCCGAAAGCCGATCGGCGGCCTGCAGCGCCTGCTGCTCCGTCTGAAAATAGATTTGAGGACGCTCCTCGGAGCGCGCGCCGATCCAATCGCGGTTTCGCGGCGCCTCCCCCGAGTCAACGAGCCAAGACTCGGTCTCAAGACCTGCCTCGGCAGCCTCTTCACAGAGCATCGTGCCCTCGTGAACTCCCTGCACGCCTTCGAGAGCCGTCCACACCCACTCGAAGAACTCTTCACGATTCAGGTGATGTCCATCGAGGCGCAACTCTCCGCCAGCCTCGCCTCCCAGGGCGAGCTCAACAATCCAGAACGAGGCCATGAATCGTGAGGTCCTATTCTACCGGCGGCTGCGAGCCACCACCGCTGGGAGCGCCGCCGTTGCCGCCCCCGTTGCCGCTGGAGCCACCATCCGACTGCTGAGGACGAGGGCCCTGCTGGCCCCCCTTGCCGCCGGCATGGGCTGGGCGACTTCCACCGCCGCCACCGCCGCGATGACGATCACGGCCACGGTCGCGATCCCGTCCGCCGCCTCGACGGCCGCGACGATCGCGATCGCGATTTCGGCCACCGCCGCCGTGCCCGCCACCACCACCACCGCGAGCATTCCCCATGCCGCCCGAGTCCTGTCGAGTCAGCGAAGCCAGAGCAGCGTCCTGGGCAGCCTGGGCGCGCAGGTATGCCAGACGATCTTCTTCGTCCATTTCCTCACCATCCCAGCCCTGGGGCATTGCCTGCTGGCTTTGCTGGTGACGTTGCGACTGGTAGGCCGACGTCGCACTGATCAGGTGGGTGGCCACGTCAGCGCGATTTCCGATCGCATCCGGATCGACCGGTACCTGGGGAGTCTGCGGCGCCTGAGGTGCCTGTACAGCCGGCTGAGCCTGCTGCTGGCGACTCCCACGATCTCGCTCCCGGTCCCGACGATCACGCCGTTCATTTCCCCGATCTCCTCTATCTCCCCGGTCGCCTCGATCCCGGCGACCTCCGCGGTTTTCACCCTCACCCGCAGCGTTCTGCCGAGAGCCTTCAGTCTCATTCATCTCGGCGACTACGGCAGGCATGTCCGCCGCCTGAATCGCACGCGACTGCCGCTGGGCTTCGAGTCGGGCACGAACGGCCTCGCGCTCCTTTTCGCGCTCCTTTTCCATGCGTTCGCGCTCTTTCTGGCGCTCGGCACGGCGGTCCCGCTCGCGTTCGCGCTCACGATCGCGGCCAACGCGGTCACGGGCATTCGAGCCCGCCGCCCGCTCGGCGATCACTTCGAACTGCTCGGCATGAAAGTCTCCGACGGCCTGAAGGTAGATCGGCTTGCGAAAACGACGCTCGAGCTGGTCGAGGGTATCGCGTTCATCAATCGCCAGCAGGTCGATCACATCCGACTGCGCCTGAACGAGAATCTTCTTCACATCGCGATCAATGCCGTCACGCTCGACGTCGCGAAGCACTTCGTAGGCCACGGTCTCACGGCTCTTGACGAATCCCTTGCCCTCGCAATTCGGACAGGCCTCGCAAAGGGCGCGAACCATGGTGTCGCGCGTTCGCTTGCGGGTCATCTCGATCAGACCCAGCTCGGAGATCTTCTGAATCGAGGGCCGCGCACGGTCCTTCTTCAGCGCCTCTTCGAGGGCCCTGTAGACCCGCTGCTTGTTCTCTTCCTTCTCCATGTCGATCAGGTCGAGCACGATGATCCCGCCGCAATTTCGCAGCCGCAACTGGTAGGCGATCTCCTGCACCGCCTCGAGGTTGGTCTTGAGGATCGTGTCCTCGAGATTCTTCTTTCCGACGAAGCGCCCCGTGTTGACGTCGATCGCCACCAGGGCTTCGGCCTGGTCGATGACGATGTAACCCCCCGACTTCAGCCAGACCTTCCGCTCGAGCGCGCGAGCCAGCTCGGAAGAAATATTGAACGAGTCGAAGACCGGCACTTCGCCCTGATAGAGATCGACCTTCTGGCGCAACGACGGCATGAAATGCCCCACGAAGCGCTGGATCTCATTGTAGTGATACCGAGAATCGACCACGATCCGGTCGATTTCCTCATTCACCCAGTCGCGAATCGAACGCAGGATCGCGTTCAGGTCTTCATAGACCAGTGCCGGAGCCGAGACGGTTCGAGCCCGCTCCTGAATCTCACCCCAGAGCCGGGTCAGGTAATCAATGTCCTGCTTCACTCGCTTCTCGGACTGCTTGCCGCTGGCCGTCCGCACGATGAAGCCCAGCGCCTTGGGGCGATTTCGCTCGACGAAATCCCGCAGCCGTCGTCGCTCGTCGTCTCGCTCAATGCGTCGAGACACGCCCACATGGTCGATCGTCGGCATGCAAACCAGATGACGTCCGGGCAGGCTGATATGGCAGGTCAATCGCGCTCCCTTGGTCGCAATCGGGTCCTTCGCCACCTGCACCAGCACTTCCTGGCCTTCCTTCAGCAGATCCTGAATGTTGGCCTGCCCACGCGATGTCGATCGCGGTGCTGCCGGCTTGGGCTTGATCTTGCGATTCTTGTCCCGATTTTCACGAAATTCCGGACGGGCTCCCGGTGCGGCTCCCCCGCTCGTCGCGGCCCGAACGGTGATTCCGGTCGAGGCCGCCTGCGGACGGCTCGAGGAATCCCCCTGGGCCCCGCGTTCCTGCACTCCGAGTTCCGATCGATCGGAGTCGACATGCCCGGAGTCATCAAGATGCTCGGAGAGCACTTCGAGGCCCTCTCCGTCCTGAGCAGGCGAACCTGCCTGAGCGGCCTGGCCACCTGCTTCCGGAGCCTCTCCGTCGCGTCCACGACGACGATTCTTGCCCCCGCGACGACCGCGACGACGGCGACGACGTCCAGCCCCCTCTTCGCCCTCGGCCTTTTCACCTGCTTCTTCCGAGGTGGCAGAGGACTCCCCACCTTCCTGGTCGGCGTCTTCCTCGCCAGCACCTTCACCCTCTCCTGCGTTGTCTGCAGCAGAGGCATCCACAGAAGGCGCCACCGTTCCGGCAGGGGCAGATTCGTCCTCACCCCCCTCAGCGGCCGACATTCCGACTGGACCGCGGTCGTCCGAGTCCTCGTCTTCCTCCTCAACGGAGTCGAGCTGTTCGGCAACCGCGTCGGCATCGTCCTCGTCAGCTTCTTCGAGTCCGTCCTCCGGATCCCCTTCTGATTCCCCGTTTGGCGAAGTCTCGCCAGAGAGTTGCGCCTCGGGCCCACCCGATTCCGAGTCCTCATTCTCGTCCGAGGAAGAGTCGACTTCAGGAGCCGCCCCCTCGTCCGCCGACGAGCCTCCTTCTTCCTGCTCCCAGACCTCCGAGTGAACGAAAACGTCGTCGACGTACAGGAATGCGGCCTTCTCGAGTCCGATATCTACAAAAGCGGCCTGCATCCCAGGCAGCACGCGGGTCACGCGACCCTTGTAGATGTTTCCGACGATCCCCTTGCCTGCGGCCCGCTCGATCAGGAGCTCTTGAATTTCTCCGTTCTCCAGCAGGGCGATGCGCGTCTCGGGCAATGATGCATTGATGATTAGTTCTGTCGACATTCTTAGGCCTCTCAGATCCTCGTTGGGAGAGAGGTACCAGGCGCGCCCGTTTCCGGGATCAGCAGACTAAGGAGCGAAAGTCACGGTACGGGATCCCCTCCAAGATGCACCTCGACGGCTCCGTCGAAACGGCTCCGCTAGGCGTCTTGGAATCATGAGATGAACCGAACACTAAATGGACTCCCAAACTTTAGTCCCATCGTACCTGGGTACCGATGGCTCTCCGTTGTTTTACGGCGATGACCCGACGACGTTTCGACCCTGGCTCATTCGACTCCGTGCTGAAATCAGCCGAAACCGAAAAACCCCTCACTACGGAGAGCGTCGCCTACTGGCGCCGCCGGACAACTCGATCGACGTCGAGCAAAAAAATTTTTCTATTCCTACAACCGACCGGGCTTTCCCTGATCCTTTCGTGACTGATGGCCCCTTCGGCTTTCAAGCGAGTCAGACTGCTCGTCAGATTTCTGCATTGTCGCAAATTCGCCCTGGCTTCGGCATGTATCCTGATTTCTTCTTTGGCCGGCTTTTCCAAGGCCTTGCTCCATGGTCTCGAGCTTTTCGATCCGGAACAAGCGGAAGATTTTGCCGGCAACTTCTGCCTGGCCCTGAAGCGAACTCCGACGTCCGGGCGACACCATCGCCTTCGGAACCCTGACGGATTTCTTTCCTTTTTACCTGCTCAGGGGTAGCTAATCCCGGATTTGACTTCAAGGGAATAATCACGAGCTTATGAACCGTCCATCCCATGTTTCCATGCTGCAGCTCGAATCCACCCTCGACCTGCTGATGCCCAAGCTGAGAAAAAAGCTTAAAACCAAGGCCTTGAAGGGAGCGCGTGGCCAGAATCTGCCCCTGTCGCGACGCATCGACCACACCCTGCTGAAGCCGGACTCCACCCTGTCCGATATCCTTGCCGCCTGCAGCGAGGCCCGAAAGCATCACTTCGCCTCGGTCTGTGTCCACAGCCACTGGCTTCCCGAAGTGACGAAGGCTCTGAAAGGCTCGAAAACCCTGCCCATCACCGTTGTCGGCTTTCCGCATGGGGCCAATCTCGCTGAAGCCAAAGCGGCAGAGACCCGCCTGGCCATTCGTCAGGGCGCCCGAGAGATCGACATGGTCCTCAACATCGGGCGCCTGAAGTCGGGCGACTGGGAAGCCGTCGCGCGCGACATTCAGGCAGTTGTTCGTGCCGCGGGCAGCGTTCCGGTCAAGGTCATTCTCGAAACCGCACTGCTCACCGAGCGCGAGAAGGTGGTGGGGGCGCTTCTATCGGAAATGGCAGGAGCCGCCTTCGTCAAGACCTCTACTGGCTTTGCATCACGAGGAGCGACGATCGAAGACGTTGCACTCCTGCGCCGTGTCGTGGGAAGCAAAATGAAAATCAAGGCCTCGGGAGGGATCCGCTCGCGGGAATTTGCCGACGAGCTCATTGCCGCTGGCGCCGATCGCCTCGGCACTTCGTCGAGCGTGGAACTGGTATCCGCTTCCCCGCAAGCTGGATCGAAACCACAAAAAGGCCCGAAAAAGGCCCGAAGCGAATACTGAATCACCGGACCAAGGAGCAGAAACGGCATGCAGGCTCAAATGAATCGCGTCATCTGGATCGTGCTTGATGGAGTGGGCGCAGGAGAACTTCCCGATGCCGAAAAATATGGCGACTCTGGCTCGAATTCGCTGGGAAATCTGGGGCGCGCCTTCACCGAGCAAACGGGACGGCGCCTGAATCTGCCGAACCTGGCTCGCATGGGGCTGGGCAATCTGACCCCGATCGATGGAGTGCCACCCTGCCATCCGGGAGAAGGGGCAGGAGCTTTTGGTCGTGCCCTCGAGAAATCGAACGGAAAAGACACCACCTCTGGACACTGGGAGATGGCTGGACTGGTCGTCTCTCGTGCATTCGCCACTTTTCCTCAGGGCTTTCCTCAGGAGGTCATCGACCGTTGGTGTCGTGAGAACAACCTGCCGGGAGTTCTCGGAAACCGCAGTGCCAGCGGCACCGAGATCATCAAGGAACTGGGAGCCGAGCACCTCGCCACCGGAAAGCCGATTCTTTACACCAGCGCCGACAGCGTCTGGCAGGTCGCCGCCCATGAACAGCATTTCGGCCTCGATCGCCTCTACGAGATCTGCAAGTCGGCTCGAAAAATCTGCGACGAGCTCGGAATCGGTCGGGTCATCGCCCGCCCCTTCGTCGGAAACCCCGCCGAAGGCACGCCATTTCAGCGCACCTACCGCCGAAAAGACTATGCCCAGCTCCCTGACCGCCCGACGCTGCTCGACCTTTTGGCTCAGGAGCAGGTGCAGACGGTCGGCATCGGCAAGATTTCAAATATCTTTGCAGGACAGGGTGTGCCGGAAAACATCGACACTGAAGGCAACGCCGACGGCATTCGCGTGCTTCTCGAGCAGATCGACCAGCGCCGCGAGCCCGGCACCCTGCTTTTCTGCAACCTGATTGACTTCGACATGCTCTACGGCCATCGACGCGACGTCACGGGCTACGGAAACGCCCTCGAAGAGTTTGATCGCGCTCTTCCGGAAATCCTTTCAAGACTCGACGAAAGAGATCTGCTCATCCTCGCATCAGACCACGGAAATGACCCCACCTATCCCGGAACCGACCACACCCGCGAATACATCCCGATTCTCGCCTATTCGCCGATCTTTCACGGAGAAAAGGCCGAACACTCGGGAGCGAGGGACCTCGGCCTGCGGACAGGATTTGGAGATGTCGGCGCAACGGTCTTCGAAGCACTGACGGGTCACGAGTTTCCTGCCGAAAGCGGGCTCGAGGGACGCTCCTTTTTAGCGGACCTTTCGATGCCCGGTGAAGGGCGGGCCTCGGGATGAATCCCGTTCAGCTCATAGAGAAGAAGCGCGACGGCATCGAGCTGAAAGCCGAAGAGATCGGTGCCTTCATCCGAGGCCTGACGGAGGGTACGGTTGAGGACTATCAAGCCACCGCCTTTCTGATGGCCACCTACTTTCAGGGCATGACTCCCGCAGAGACGGTTGCGCTGACGCGGGCGATGCTCGACAGCGGCGAGCGAATGGATCTTGCCGCCATCCCGGGCGCAAAGGTGGACAAACACTCCACGGGGGGCGTGGGCGACAAGGTCTCGCTGATCCTTGCTCCTCTGGCTGCTGCCTGCGGCCTCGTCGTTCCGATGATGGCCGGACGAGGACTTGGCCACAGCGGCGGAACGCTCGACAAGCTCGAATCGATTGCCGGGTACCGCGTCAATCTCGAAAAGCAGGAGTACATCCGCATCCTCAAGAAGGTCGGCTGTGCGATCATTGGCCAGAGCGCCTCGATTGCCCCGGCAGATAAGAAGCTTTACGCGCTTCGTGACGTTACGGGCACCGTACCGTGCATTCCACTGATCTGCGGATCGATTCTCTCGAAGAAGCTGGCCGAAGGAACGCGAGCGCTGCTTCTCGATGTCAAGGTAGGAAGTGGCGCCTTCATGAAAACCTTGACCGAGGCACGCGCCCTCTCGCGCGCACTGATCGCGGTTGCCGCAAAATTGGGCCTGCCGGCAAGAGCCCTGATCACCGACATGAACCAGCCTTTGGGCTATTCCGCTGGAAACTCACTCGAAGTCATCGAGTGCATCGAGATTCTTCAGGGACGTAAACCGGAACGGGCCGACCTGTTGTCAACTGATCTGCGTGAACTGACGCTGACCCAATGCGCTCAGATGCTGGTGCTCGGCAAGAAAGCCAAATCGGTGCGCGAGGGCCGTGTGCTGGCGCTTGCCCGTCTTCAGGACGGATCAGCCTGGAAGAAGTTTCGAGCCATGGTGCAGGAACAGGGCGGAGACATCCGCTGGATCGAGGATCCGTCCTTATTCCCCCGGGCCCCGATACAAAAAACATGGATCGCTCGTAAGCGGGGCTACCTCAAATCGATGGACACCGAAGCCCTCGGAAAGATTCTGGTCGAACTGGGTGGCGGCCGAAAGAAAGCCTCCGACTCGATCGATCCCGCAGTGGGCTTCTGGTTTCACGCCAAGCTGGGTGCGCAAATCAAGACAGGACAACCGATGGTCACTGTATTCGCTCGACACGAAAAAGACCTGCGGCGGCTCGAAGACTGGTTCCACGCTTCGATTCAGATCTCGAGTACGCGACCGAAAGTTCCGCCGCTTCTCCACGGCGAGATCTGCTGAGTCGATGGCGCCTGCCTAAACTTGCTTTGACGCCACTGTTTTGCGCCGTATAGTCTGAAGCCCATGGCCTCTGCCGCTTCGACATTGTTCCAGCGCATCCAGGATTCCGTGCAGGCAGTTCAGGCTCAAACGCCACTGGTGCCGGAAATTGGCATTGTGCTTGGTTCCGGGCTCGGAACCCTGGCGGAAATGCTCTCCGAAACGATTGCGATTCCCTATTCCGACATCCCGCACTTTCACGGAACCACGATTGAAGGCCATTCGGGCCGGATGATTCTTGGGCGCCTCGCCGGTGTTCCGGCGGTCCTTCTTCAGGGGCGCTTTCATCGCTACGAAGGCTATCCGATGGAGGAGGTCGTTTTTCCCACTCGGGTGATCAGTGCGCTCGGAATCCATTCGCTGATCCTGACCAACGCCGCCGGAGGCGTGAATACCCGATTCCGGCCTGGCGACCTCATGCTCATCGAGGACCACCTCAACCTGATGGCCGACAATCCCCTGATGGGCCCCAATATGGCCGAGCTCGGCCCCCGGTTTCCCGACCTCTCCGAAGCCTGGAGCCGACTCTGCCTGGACGCTTTCGAATCCTCAGCGCGACAGCTCGACATCCCGATCACCCGGGGGGTTTACGCAGGAGTCCTCGGCCCGACCTATGAAACCCCCGCCGAAGTTCGGATGCTGCGAGTGCTGGGAGCCGACGCGGTCGGCATGTCAACGATTCCCGAAGCGATCGCTGCGAACCATCTCGGCGTTCGCGTGGCCGGAGTAAGCTGCATCACGAATCTGGCTGCCGGACTCTCGGGCGCGCGCCTGAACCATCAGGACGTCCTTCGCAACAGCCGATTGGCGGCGGGCAAGCTCTGCAAGCTCATCGAAAATGTGGTTCCCCGACTTGCGCGAACCAAAGGAGCGACGACATGAAGAAACCACGCATGAAGAAGATTTCTGCCCGCCTTGAGCCCCTTTTTCGACTGGCACTCCGCTCTCGCGGGCGGTCCTATTCTCCCTACAGCGGTCACAAGGTCGGCGCTGCGATTCGCATGTCCGACGGCAAGCTTTATGGCGGCTGCAATGTCGAGAACTCCTCATACGGGGCAACGGTCTGTGCTGAACGCGTCGCCATCCAAAAGGCCGTCAGCGAAGGCAGAACGCGAATCCTTGAAGTTCTGGTCGTAACCGATTCAACCCCTCCCTGGCCTCCCTGTGGAATGTGTCGTCAGGTGATTGCAGAGTTCGGTCCCGACGCGCTCCTGCACACGGCCAATCTCGAGGGACTCGTCGAATCGTTCAAGCTCGCAGAAATATTCCCACGAGCCTTCACACCCGAACATCTGACCCAGAAACCATGAAGAGATCTCCTGTCCCCCGAGAAACGTGGATTCAAGACGCCTGGATCGTCACACAGGACTCACGGCGATCCGTCTTCAAGGGTAGCGTTCGCATCGTGGGAAACGCGATCGCCGAGATCCGCAGAGGTTCGCCGCCAGCCCGGACACGATCCAAAATAACGATCATTGATGGGCGTGGCAGGGCTTTGATTCCAGGCTTCGTTCAGGCGCACATCCATCTTTGCCAGACTCTCTTCAGAAACCTCGCCGATGACCTCGAACTGCTCGACTGGCTCTCAGAACGCATCTGGGTCTTCGAGGCGGCCCACACTCCGTCTACCCTTCGCACTAGCGCCCTACTGGGCATCCACGAGCTGCTGTCGGGCGGAACGACCTGCCTTCTCGATATGGGTACGGTCCGCCACACGGGCACGATCATCGAGGCCGTTCGCGAGACGGGAATTCGAGCCAGCGTCGGAAAATGCCTGATGGATCACCCCAAGACCACGCCTCCGGGCCTACGCGAGAAGACCCGCGACGCCCTTCAGGAAGCCCGCTCTCTTCATGCCCAGTGGAATGGCGCCGAAAACGATCGCATCCGAATCTCCTACGCCCCCCGATTTGTCGTCTCCTGTACTGAGGAGCTGCTGCTGGAAGTGGCCCGACTCTCGCGTGAACAGGGAGCCCTCATCCACACTCACGCCAGCGAAAACCTGAAGGAGATTCAGCTCGTCAAGAAGCTCGTGGGCTGCGAAAATATCGAGTACCTCGACCAGCTTGGCCTTGCCAGCGAACGATTGGTGCTGGCTCATTGCATCTGGCTCAAACCCCACGAAATGAGCATCCTCAAGCGCACGAAAACCAATGTCGCCCACTGCCCCAGCTCGAACCTCAAGCTCGCATCAGGCATCGCCAGGGTTCCCGAGATGCGCGAAAAAGGGATTCGGGTGGCACTCGGCGCCGACGGAGCTCCCTGCAATAACAACCTGAATGCCTTTCAGGAAATGCGTCTCGCCGCGCTCATACAGAAGCCCGGAAACGGTCCTCGAAGCATGCGAGCCCAGGAAGCACTCGACATGGCGACCCGCGAAGGGGCGCTGGCCCTTCAATGGTTCGATCAAATCGGCTCGATTGAGGTTGGAAAGCGCGCCGACCTGGCCCTCGTCAACCTGAGCCGCCCCGCAAATCTGGCCCCCTCGGCTTCAAAGCCCTCGGATCTGGCCGAGCGAATCGTTTCCTCGCTGGTCTACTCGGCGCAGCCGGCACACGTCGAGTCGACCTGGGTGGACGGCAGGCTCCTCTACTCCAACGGCCGGGTTCGTACGATTGATGAGAGTGCCCTGATCGAGGAAGCCAGACGTGCGCAGACCAAAATCCTCCGGGAGTGCGGAAAATAAGCCCCCCGTGGCTCCTCCCCCGGGATGGCGAAATCTTGATGAATTTTACAGCTTGATTCTTGACAGCCCCATACCGTTCGGGCAAGTTGCACCACCTATGTACGCAGTCATTGAAACCGGTGGAAAACAGTACCGAGTCGCGCCCGGAGACCTGATTCAGGTCGAGAAGCTCGAGGGCGACAAGGGTTCTAAGATCAAGTTCGACAAGATTCTTTTCGCAAGCAAGGGCGCCGCTGAAAGCGCGCAGATCTGGCTCGGAAAGCCCTACCTGGAAGGCGCCGCAGTGGAAGCTGAAGTGCTGGCACAGGGCCGTGGAGAAAAAGTGCTCATCGTCAAGATGAAGCGCCGCAAGCAGTATCGCCGCACGCAGGGACACCGTCAGGAGCTGACCCAGCTTTTGATCACCCAGGTCTCCAACGGAGCCGGCGAAGAGGTCGTTCTCTCCGAGACCGACAAGGCGGCCAAGCTTGCCAAGTTCTCCAACCCGCTGAAGCCCAAGGGCTTGGCCAAGACCCCGAAGACGCTCGGATCGCGCAAGCGCCTCTCCGCTGCCGTCAAGGCAAAGGGGACCGCTGCCAAGACCACGACAGCGGCGAAGACGACCAAGAAGTCAACCAGCAAGAGCAAGGCTTCGAAGTAACCATTAATCGTTCCTCGTATTCCCCCGAGGGAAACGAGCTGAGGTGATGAACCATGGCACATAAAAAAGCAGGCGGTAGTTCCAAGAACGGTCGCGACTCCAATCCCAAGATGCGTGGCGTGAAGCGCTACGGCGGACAGGTCGTTCGTACCGGTGAAATTCTGGTTCGCCAGACGGGAACCCAGTTCCATCCGGGTCGCAACGTGGGTCTTGGACGCGACTACACGATCTACGCGATGATCGACGGCGTCGTGAAGTTCGAGCGCCACGACAAGACTCGCAAGAAGATTTCGGTTTATCCGGCCGCCTGATTCAGGCACTGGATCCATCGCGTACATCATCAAGAAGCCGACCTTGGAAGAGGTCGGCTTCTTGTCTTTCAAGCCACCAAAGAGATCGTGCTTCGGTGCGTCACCTCTGCTAGGTATCAGGCCATCCATGCGTTTTATCGATGAAGCCAAGATCAAGCTCTCTGCCGGCCGGGGTGGTCCCGGATCGGTCAGCTTTCGCCGCGAGACCTTCGCCCCGCGCGGAGGGCCTGATGGCGGTGACGGGGGCAAGGGTGGAGACCTGATTCTGGTCGCCACCGCCCAGCTCACGACACTTCAGGACTTTCGCTTCAAGCGCGAGTACCGCGCTGGCAACGGCATTCATGGCAGTGGCAGCAACAAAACGGGGCGCGACGGAGAGGATATCGAGATTCGAGTTCCGGTGGGCACCATTGTTCGTGACGCCGACTCAGGTGAAGAACTGGTGGAATTTCTCGACGAGAATCAAAGGTGGGTCGCCTGCAAGGGCGGACGCGGAGGAAAAGGAAACGCTTTCTTCGTTTCATCGACCTTTCAAGCCCCGAAGTTTGCCCAACCTGGTGAGGAGGGTGAGTTCAGGGAAGTCACGCTGGAGCTCAAGCTACTCGCGGATGCGGCCATCCTGGGCTTTCCGAACGCCGGAAAATCCACGCTGATTTCGAGAATCAGTGCTGCCCGCCCCAAGATTGCCGACTATGCCTTCACCACTCTGACACCTAATCTCGGTGTCGTCTCGATGCCCGACTACAAGAGCTTTGTCGTGGCTGACATTCCCGGCCTCATCGAAGGCGCGCACCGAGGCATGGGCCTCGGTCATCGCTTTCTCAAGCACATCGAACGCACGCGAGTTTTCATTCACCTTCTCGATGGAACCAAGCTGCTCGAAGATGTCACCAAACCCGGCGACCTACAGGAAAATATCAACAACGCCGTCGAGCAGGTCGTTGCGCGGTACCAGACCATCCGAAACGAGCTGGGACTCTTCAATGAAGCTCTGCTTCACAAGCCCGAGATCGTCGCGATCAACAAGGTGGATCTATTCGAGAGCGACCCTGAAATCGTCGAAAAGGCGCGCCTGACTTTGCGCCGCCGCCTGGCCTCGATTCGAGGCGTGAGCCCCGTGGACGGTGAACCGTACATCCTGTCGGGCGTCTCCGGACGCGGAATTCCCGAACTGCTTCAGAGCGTTTTTTCGCTGATTCAGGAGGGCTGGGAGCAGGAGAAAACCCTCCATAAGGGCGCGCATACCGCAGTTAAGCTTCCGGACGACGAAGGGCTGCGCTGACCGTGTCTCGCCGAAATGCTCGAATCGCTATTTTCGGGGGAAGCTTTGACCCGCCTCATCTCGGTCATCGGCTTGCGGTCGAGGGACTTTTTCACCACCCCGGCATCGATCGCGTCTGGGTCCTGCCATCCGGAAATCCTCCCTGGAAGCAGACCTCGGCATCGGCCCTCGAGAGACTGGAAATGACCCGCCTCGCCTTCAACGGACTGGACGACGTCAAGGTTCTCGACACCGAAATCGCGCTCGCCTCCCGTCATCCCGGACAGAAAACCACGACTTGGGCAGTCCTCGAAGCACTTCACACCGAACTTCACGGCGCCGAGCCACTCTGGATCATTGGGGCCGATCAGGTTCTGGCACTGGAAAACTGGTCGCGCTTTCCTGAGCTCTTGGGACAATGCCACTGGCTGATTCTCCTGAGACGCGGCGAAGGCCACAGTCCGGATGCCGTTTTTCGAAAACTGAACGAATTCGAAGCGTCAGGTCTTCTACGGCCGGAGCCAGGACGGGGCAAACAAATCTGGACCGTTCATCCCGACCTGTCGGGCGGAAAGCGGATCACCGTGGAAGTAATCCCCACCGAAGCCCCCGAAGTCTCGTCGACTCGGATACGCGAGGAACTGGCCAGAATCGGCGCCCCCTTGACCACCGTGACCAACGGTTGGCTGCAGCCGGCCGTCGCCCAATATTTGAAGGAGAAAAAGCTGTATGGTACCGGAAGTCATGACCTCTGAAACTCAGGCCTCGTCCCCCCAGAACGCCTCAAATCAGGCATCCCGCACTCGGGCCCTCGAGTGCGCACGTGCCGCCCTCGAAAAGAACGCCGAGAACGTCAAGATCCTCGACCTCACCCGACTTTCTGGCTTCACCGATTTTTTCGTCATCTGCAGTGGAACTTCCGACCGTCAGGTGCAGGCCATTGCGAGCTCCGTCGAGCAGCACCTGGAATCTCAGAACGCCGAGCTGGTGAACTTCGAGGGCTTCTCCGACGGTCGATGGGTGTTGATGGATTTCGGCGATGTGGTCGTCCACATCTTCCAGGACGCCCTTCGCGACTATTACGACCTCGAAGGACTCTGGGCAGACGCTCCGCGCATTGCGATTCCCGCTGAACTCTACGGCGTGGCACCGGGCAGTCTCAACTAAGAGTCCGGGGCACCGCAGTGCGCATCGAGGTTGCCGCATTCGGTAAGCTTCGCGGGCCGGGCCTTCGCGAAGCGGCAGACCATTATCTGAAGCTCGCTTCAAAATTTGTCGACATCCACGAACGGGAGCTCAAGCCTCTGCCTGTGGCCGACAAGAGTGCCGCCACTCGTGTCCTGGTGCAGGAGAAGGAATCCACACTGCTCCTTTCGACGCTCGGACTTACAAGCACCGCGAAAGCCGGAAGCGAGCGGTCGGCTCTTTACCTGCTGGACGAAGGGGGCAAGGCCATGCGCACTGAAGAGTGGGCGCAGCTCGTCGCCACGTGGCGAGGCGAAGGGCTGACACGGGTTGCCCTCGCACTCGGAAGCTCACTGGGATTTTCTCCTGAACTGAAACGGAAGGCACGGGGCGTCCTGTCACTTGGCCCCCAGACGCTCCCTCACGAACTGGCGCGCGTCATCGTCTTCGAGCAGCTCTTTCGCTGCACCAGTCTGCTGGCAGGGCACCCCTATCACGTCGAAGGATAGGCCAGCGGGTTGAATCGCCCTTGCAGAGCGGGCCGCGCTGAGCAGAGACTGCTCTCATGCTCTGGATGACTGCAAGACTGAACAGCTGGGTGTCGATCTTCCCTCTCGCCATGACGCTTTCCCTGAGCGCCGTGACGACAAAATCAGAGGCCGAAACCAGAACCCATCCCAAATATGGTCCCGAAGCCACTCGACTGTACCGGGACCATGAATGGATCAGGAATCACTCCTCACCGGACTTTTGGGCTCTGATGCCTCACTACGTCCGGCAACAGACGGGCAGCGCCTGCTCGATCGCCAGTGCCACCATGATCCTGAACGGCATCAGAGCCTCTGAAGACCCGACCTCCACGATGGAGCACCTCAATCAGAACTCGGTTCTTGAGCGAACGGGAATTCCCCGCTGGAAACGCGCCGTCGGACGAATGGGAGGGGGAACTACTCTCAGTGAATTGCAGGGGTATCTGACCCAGGCCCTCGCCCGCCATGGCCTTCAGGGCTGGAGCGTGGAAGCCATCCACGCTGAAGGATCTGCGAAGTTTGCGGATCGTCTGCATCAGCTTCTGCTCGAGAATGAGAAGTCCGACCGAAACTTCATCATGATCAACTTCCTGCAGAACATCCTGACGGGCGACCCTGAGGGTGCTGTGGGACATCTGGCGCCCATTGCCTCCTACGACGCCACAAAGCGCAAGGTCTTGGTGCTCGATCCCGACCGGCAGTACTACGAACCGTACTGGGTCAGTGAAAGCGCGCTGATTCGAGCCATGAATACGCCCGACAAGGTCTCCGGCAAGAACCGCGGACTACTCTGGATCCGCAAACGAGCCCCCTCGATCAAAGACGAGAAGCCAGCTCCTGCGCCAAGGTAAAGAGAGCCACTGCCACCAGAAAATAGGCGAAGCCCTGTCGAAGCTTTTCCTGAGGAACATTCCTCGCAAGGCGGCGACTCAGCAACAGCCCCACTCCGGCCACGCCAACAAACACTGCTAGAACCGGCAGATGCCGTGCCGCCTCGGGGGTCCACCCGGCGGCAAACCCGAGCGCACTATTCAGAAAAATCACGGCAAGCGAAGTGGCTGCCGCCTGACGAAACCCCAGGCCTGCCCAGATCGACAGGATGGGAACAATCAAGAATCCCCCACCGGCACCCAGCAGCCCCGTGACGACCCCGACCCCGAACGATCGAATAGAAAATTGAAAAGTCGACAGCGAATGCTTTTCTTCATTTGACCGGCGTTTCAGCATGGCTCGTGCAGCCAGAAGCAGCATCACCGCGAGAAGCAGCATCAGAACAAAGTCGGCTCCCTCCGGAATCCAAGGAATCAGGAATTTCCGCGCGGCCACGACTCCGACACTCGAGGGAAGAAAGAAACGCAGGGTCCAACCGACATCCACTTCACCGGACTTCCTCGAGCGCGAGATACCGAGAAGTGCCACGAGCCCCACGATTCCGAGGGAAAGGTGAGTTGCCTCTCGCGGTGGAATTCCAAAAATGTAAACGAGGGCGGGCACCGCCAGACTGGCACCACCCGCCCCGAGTACACCGAGCACCGCTCCCACGAAGAGCGCCACTCCGAATCCTGGAATCATTCCCGCGTGGATCACTTGAAGTTCTCGAAAAGTGATTCCTTGAGGATTTTCGGAGCAGGTCCCACGTAAGCCCCCGCCTCACGAACAAAGGTCTCCCGATCCTGAGTGAGACTCGCGCTCTCCTTCAGCTGGGTCGCCCATGAGCTTGCCCGTCCTCCCGCGCCGTCATGGCCGGGAAGCAGGACCATTTCTGGAGTTGCATGAGCCTTGATCTTTTGAAGCGAGTCATAGTGATCGGCGGGATCTCCCCCCGGAAGATCGTCCCGTCCGGTGTCGCCATAAAGCAGGGTGTCTGCCCCGAGAATGAAAGGCCCCCAGATGAGCGTGACACTGTCGGGAGTGTGTCCTGGCGTACAGAGCAGCGTGAAGGGACCTGCAGCAGTATTCAGAGCCGTATCGCGGGACACTCGCAGGTCGATCCGGCGGCTGGGGGCCCGCTCATGCATGACCAATGGAGCATTCGTGAACTTCGCGAGATCCGAAGCGTTCGAAATGTGATCGGCATGGGTGTGCGAATCCACCACGGCGACGAAGCGGTAGCCTTGATCCATCAGCTTCCGTGACTCGCTCGTCAGCGCTTCCCAATCTTCTTTCATGGGATCGACCCAGGCGGCTTCGCGGGTCTCGCGGTTCCACAACAGGTAGGTGCAGTTGTCGTCGTTCAGGACCAGCTTCATGTCCCAGGCGGGCCAGTGAGAGGAAAGATCGAACTGATCCGTGGCAATCTCAGAAAAGGTTTTCAAAATCGTTTGGGTTGTCATGGCTTTCTCCTTCTTTAGCCACTCAGTTCTGAACGGCACAGGTCGCCACGGGGGTACCCGTGCGCGGGCGATTCCACGGCATTTTTTGAAGCAACAGGGCGAGTCCGCAAAAGCCGGTCGATCCTGCGATGCTCAGACCCGCTCCCACGAAGAGCGGCACGGCCACCCAGACTGGGTTCACCAGCCAGGCCAGCAAGGAGCCCAGCAGAGTGATTCCGCCTGCCGCCAGCTGTACCTGACGCATCAGGGGAAGGGTCGTCGCCCGGCCCCCTTCGGTGGCACGTCCCTGGCGCTTCCACTCCAGCAGACCGCCCTGAAAGATCCGGCTTTGGCTCGACTGGAGCAGCCCAAGAGCAACCAGCTTTTCGTGAGCAATTCCCGCCCGACCACCACTTCGACACATCACGGTCACCGAGCAGTGCTGCAACGGCGCCAACAGGCCTGGTGCAACGATCTCCAGCTGAGACAACGGAAGATGTAGCGACCCCGGTACCCGCTCCCGCTTGAACTCATCCAGTTCTCTCACATCAATAATCAGTTCCTGTCCCATTTTCATTCCTCCTTGTGGCAAAAAATGTCCTTCATGCTCTTGAGAAGCCTCGCAACGCGAAGATCCTCGATACGGTAAAAAATCTGCTGCCCATCGCGCCGGCAGGCCACCCAGCCCTCTTTTTTAAGCCTGGCGAGCGACTGGGACGTGATCGGCTGCGGCGTCTCACAAAACTCCGAAAGCTCGGCAACCGAGCGCTCGCCGGAAGCCAGATGACACAGGAGCAGCAAGCGGTCGGGGTGAGAGAGCGCCTTCAATAGCCGGGACACCTCCTCAGCCCGCGGCTTCAATTCTCTGAGCTCCAGGGGAGCGACGAGATACCCATGATTCATAGTGGAAATCGAATATATTGTTTTTAATATATGATCAAGAGTTTTTTTAGACCTCTGGCGAAAGACCTCGTCCGAACCGATTTACTCTCGTAAGGTGGGAGCATGTCCCAGACCAAAAATGACGGAAGCGGCCGAGCGGTATTGATTATCCTGGATGGCTTTGGGATCGGAAAATCGTCCCTGACGAATGCCATTGATAACGCGCGCATGCCGTTCTACCGCGAGCTGATTTCTCGCTACCCTCATTCCCAGCTGATCACCCATGGAGAAGCCGTGGGCCTACCCCCGGGAATCATGGGCAACTCGGAGGTGGGCCACACGACCATGGGAGCCGGCCGCATCATCTATCAGGATCTCACGCGCATCTCCCGGGACATTCACCATCGCACGTTCAGCAAGAATCCCGTTCTTCGCGCCACCATCGAAGCGGGGGCCCAAAAGACCGGCCGGGTACATCTGATGGGTCTGCTTTCGGATGGAGGCGTTCACAGCACCCTCGAGCACCTCTTTGCACTGCTCGACCTCTGCGCTGAGCTCGACGTCCCCGAGGTCTGGATTCATGCCTTTCTCGATGGTCGTGACACGCCTCCCACCTCGTCTCCTCGCTATGTCGAGCAGCTTTTTCAGCACCCGGAGCTTTCAAATCGGGCAAGACTGGCCAGCCTGATGGGGCGCTACTACGGCATGGATCGGGACAAGCGCTGGGAACGTACCGAAAAGGCCTACCGTACGATGACCGGAACGGACGGCGCGGTATCCCAGACGAATCTGTCGCAGAAGGATCTGGCTCTGCAGCTCATCGGCAATTCGCACTCCTCGGGCGTCACCGACGAATTCGTCCTTCCTGTTTTGCTCGACGATCAGGGGACGATTCGCGATGGCGACTCCGTAGTGTTCTTTAATTTTCGTAGCGACCGGGCGCGACAGATCAGCGCTGCACTCACCCAGCCGGCGTTCGATGGCTTCAAGCGCGAACCGGAGGTCCGCCTGTCTGCGTTCTGCGGAATGACGATTTACGATCGAAATTTAAGCCTTCCAGCGGCCTATGGCCCCCAAAACCTCGATCACCTCTTCGGGGAATGGCTGGAGCAGCATCATCTCGGCCAGTTTCGGATCGCCGAAACCGAGAAGTACGCCCATGTCACCTTCTTCTTCAACGGCGGTCGCGAGAAGCCGTTCGAAGGAGAGGATCGGGTACTGATTCCCTCGCCGAGGGATGTCGCCACCTACGATCTCAAGCCCGAAATGAGTGCCTTCACAGTTGCCGAAGAGGCCGCTCGAAGGATTGAGTCCAGAAGGTATCCCTTCGTCCTCATGAACTTTGCCAACGCCGACATGGTCGGACATACCGGAAATTATGAGGCCACCGTTCGCGCCATGGAAGCACTGGACCAGTGCCTGGCCCGAGTGATCGGCGCTGCGGAGAAAAACGGGTATGACGTCCTGTTGACCTCCGATCACGGAAACGCAGAGCAGATGTGTGACGAGCATGGCGAGCCCCACACCCAGCACACCCTCAATCCGGTCCCAGCCATCTGGGTGGCGCCGGGAAGTGCCAATGCCCCAAAATCGGCTCGTCTCCAGCTGCAAGACGGGACGCTGGCTGACATCATGCCCACCCTCTGTGAACTGATGAACCTTCCCGTCCCGCAGGAAGTCACCGGAAAGAGCCTGCTTCCACGATAGGAATCCTATGAAATCCATCGAACTTTCCAGTTTGTGTGTTCCCCACCTTCCGGTTACCCGAAACTATCGATCGATTGCGGTCATGACCAGCGGTGGCGACGCTCCCGGGATGAATGCGGCGATTCGCGCGGTCACGCGCTATGCCCTCGCCCATGGCCTCGAGGTCTACGGCGTGCAGAAGGGCTACAGCGGACTGCTCGAAGGCGAGATGGAGGTGCTCACACCCGCGAGCGTCGCGAACATCATTCAGCGTGGCGGAACCATCCTCAAGACCGATCGCTGTGCTGCATTTCACAAGAAAGCCACGCGGCAGGAGGCGGCAAACCTGCTGCGCCGCAAGGGAATCGACGCCCTGGTCGTCATTGGCGGCGATGGCTCATTCACGGGAGCCCACCTGCTCGAGAAGGAGACCGGCTTTCCAACCATTGGCATACCCGGCACGATCGACAATGACATCGCGGGAACCGAAGACACCATCGGTTTCGATACGGCGTTGAACACGGCCATTGATGCGATTGATCGCATCAGGGATACGGCGAGTTCGCATGATCGAATCTTCATCGTCGAAGTCATGGGACGAAGCTCTGGCTTCATTGCCTCGGCGGTGGGTCTCGGCGGCGGAGCAGAGACGATTCTGGTGCCCGAAAAGAGAACAACTGTTGCCGAGGTCAGCAGGACGATCGAACGGGGTGCCAAGCGTGGAAAAACCAGCAGCATCATCGTGATGGCAGAGGGCGAGACACCGGGACTTTGCACCAAGCTTGCGGGCTCTCTCGAAAAGCGCGGCTATCCCACCAAAGTCTGCATCCTGGGCCACACCCAGCGTGGCGGAATTCCGACGGCCCATGACCGGGTTCTTGCCTCGGTATTGGGTGCGTCGGCGGTGGCCTACCTGCTCGCCGGACGCTCGGATTCCATGGTTGGCGTGCAGTCGGGAGCTGTCAAACTGGTGCCATTCAAAGTCGCCGTGGGAGGAAGAAAAAAACTTTCGCTCGACCAGCTCGAGCTCTCCCAAACCCTTGCCACTTAAGGGCTATTTGACGAACAGGTCTGAATTGACACACTAACCTTCGGACGCGCAGCAGCCGATACTATTAGGGATGCGCGTTGGTGGAGTATTCTGGCTCATTGCAGCAAGTCTTGCCCTTGCCGGTTGCAACCTCGAACCCGAGGTCTCGAGCTCGTCCGCCACTGAGGCAAAGTACGCCCCGGGCTCTTTGCGCTACACCCTGAATCCCGCCCGATATGTCCTTGGCGAGCCGATTGATGCCAATGTCCTGCTCAGTGCCGGCAGGCCAGATCGAGTGACCATTGCCCCCGCTCTTCCCGAGGGCCTGGCTCTCGATGAAACCACCGGCACGATCACCGGAACCCCGACCGAGGAGTCTGCGACCTCCGAGTACGAGATTCGTGCCACCAATGGCTACGGAACCAGTTACTCGCGACTGAGAATCACCGTGGGCGATCCGGCTCCCTCTCTCAGCCTGAGCGCCACTTCGCTGACAGGAGTCGTCGGCAGCGCCATTTCAGATCTGACAGCCAGCAATTCGGGCGGAGACATCGCGACCTGCAGTACTTCACCGAGCCTGCCATCGGGCCTGACCATCTCGGCCTCCAGCAACGCGTGTGTGATTTCAGGAACTCCGACCCGCACCTTTGACTCGGCCACCGTCACGCTGATCGCGTCGTCGACCGTACGCTCGGCGAGCGTCACGTTCTCGCTCACCATCAATGACGTTCCACCTCAATTTTCGTTTGATTCACCCGTCGAGTTTCCACGAGGCGTGGTTCCGACCACCATCGCACCGTCAAGCACCGGCGGATCGATCACCGACTGCGAGGCGAATGCCCCGCTTCCCGCAGGACTGACTCTTCGGAGTGATTGTGCACTGATTGGCTCGCCCTCCGTGCTTTCCTCCCCCGCCAGCTACACGCTGACGGGAACAAATTCGGGTGGCTCCGAGTCGGTGACGATCAGCCTTTCGGTCGTCGACGAGCTGCCAGCCTTTTATTACGAGATTCCGAATGCCTCGATCGAAATCGTCAAGGGCACTGCGATGCCCATCACCTCACCGACCCTCACCAGCGGATTCATTGAATCTTGCGTCGCCTCACCGTCACTTCCCTCTGGACTTCAGCTTTCAAGCAACTGCGTCATCAGCGGAACCGCAACCGCGATTCAATCCGAAACGACCCACACCATCACCGCCTCCAACAGTGCAGGTTCGACTCCCTACCCGTTGAAGATCACGGTCAAGGACGTCCCACCGCGATTCAGCTTCGCGACGGCGTTCCTCTCGATGCTGAATCGATCGACGGCAAATTTTCCATCGATCCACGTCGGGGGAACCTCTACGGCCTGCAGTTCGCTTCCCCCGCTTCCCCCGGGACTGACCTTGGCGGATGACTGCTCGATCGGGGGAACCGCGAGCCAGGCAAGAGCCACCACGACCTATGCCATCACCTCTAGCAACAGCGGTGGCTCACTCACGCGCTCGATCCAGCTGGTCGTCAACGAGATCGCTCCGAATATCAGCTACACGACCTCCACGGTGACCGCGACCCTGGGAACGCCCCTGACCCCGCTTGTGGCCCAGAATGCTGGCGGCGCCATTGCATCCTGCTCCATCTCTCCTGCACTTCCGGGAAATCTTGTTCTCGGCAATGACTGTACACTCAGTGGGACGGCCATTGGTCTGGCCACATCCTCGGATTACACGATCACGGCAACGAACGTCGTCGGCAGTTCGAGCCAGACGCTCGCGATTGAAGTGGTCGACCGAGAACCAGCGCTGCAGTACCCGGGCGCCGAACGCATCCTGACCAAGGACGAAGCAATCGCCACCTGGATTCCAGTCTCCACGGGCGGTGCAATTACCGAATGCGCCATCAGTCCCGCACTGCCTGCTGGATTAAACTTCTCGACAACCGATTGTTCCCTATCGGGAACACCAAATGAAGTCAGCTCGCAGCAGAGCTACACGGTCACCGCAACGAATACTGGAGGTACCGGAACGACCACGATCACGGTGACCGTCAACGATGTTCGGCCATCGATTCAATTCCTGCCGGGATCAGTCGTCTTCACACTCAACGACTCCAGCCTGATCGTCAACAGCATGAACGCCGGAGGGCCTGCCACGACGTGCACCGTCAGTCCGGCACTTCCATCGGGACTCGCTGTGGGAGTGGCCGACGGAAATTGCTCTATCTCGGGAACTCCGAGCACTCTTAGCGCGCGCTCCGGATACACGGTGACGGCAACGAATACCGGCGGATCTTCGGCGTCTCTACTTGAAATCGCGGTCGTCGATGCTACCCCTCAGATCAGCTTCACTCCAACGGGAGTGACGCTCACTCTCGGCTCCGAGATGACCTCCTGGTCTGCCGACAACGCTGGAGGAGCCGCCACGAGTTGCAGCGTTGCTCCGTCGTTGCCCGCAGGGCTCGAGATTTCATCCACCTGCATCATCACCGGAACTCCACTCGACCTTCAAAGCGAACGGTCTTATGCCGTGACGGCGACGAACACCGGCGGTTCATCAA
>CAYSOA010000021.1:30489-38025 GCA_964432565.1 uncultured Bacteriovorax sp. | reverse complement strand
GTTTTAGCCGTGGCGGGAGCGCGCGATCGCCCATCACTGGATGGCGTCCATTCACCCGAGGCACTTGAGAAGTCACTGAGAGACCTCGAACTGCTTGGGCTGATTGCCCTGATCGACCCTCTCAGACCTGAAGCAGCGCCGGCCATCCGCTCTGCGACAGAAGCGGGAATTCAGGTGGCGATGATCACAGGCGACCATCCCGCAACGGCCCGCACCATTGCCAGTGATCTGGGCCTCGTTGCTTGCAAGGGCGATCACGAGGTCGTGACGGGCACGATGTTGCGCTCCGCCCGTGACGATCCCGGTCTCTCAGAAAGAATCGCAGAAGCCCGCGTTTTTGCCCGGGTCGATCCTGACCAGAAGCTTCAGATCGTTCGTTCGCTGATCGACTCCGGCCATTTCGTTGCAGTCACAGGAGACGGAGCCAATGACGCCCCGGCACTTCGTGCCGCCAATGTGGGAATCGCCATGGGGAAGACGGGTACGGACGTCGCTCGCGAGACCGCAGACCTCATTCTGGCCGACGACCGCTTTTCATCGCTGGTCGCGGCCATCGAAGAAGGGCGTATCGCCTATTCGAATGTCCGCAAAGTCATCTACCTGCTCGTTTCGACGGGATTGAGCGAGATCTTCCTGATCCTTTTCGCACTGTTTGCAGGGCAACCGGTACCGCTGACCGCGGTCCAGCTTCTGTGGCTCAATCTGGTCACTGAGGGAATTCAGGGGGTGGCCCTGGCGTTCGAAGGTGCTGAAGGTGACGAGCTCAAGCGTCCCCCACGCTCACCGAGCGAACCCATCTTCGATCGCACCATGAAGGAGCGCGTCGTATTGACTTCGCTGCTGATCGGGGTCGTGGGCTTTGGCTCGGGAACGGCTTTGCGAGATTCAGGAATGCCTGAACCGGTCATTCAAAACCATGTCCTTCTGCTGATGGTGATCTTCGAGAACATGATGGTCCTGAACGCCCGTTCCGAATCTCGTCCCGCATGGAAGATTCCCTTCTTCCAGAACCCGCTGCTTCTCCTCGGAACAGCTGCCGCCCAGCTGGTTCACATCGCAGCGATGCATCTTCCCTTGACGCAGGGCTTTCTGGGAGTCCAACCCATCAGCCTTCAGGACTGGCTGAAGCACCTCGGTCTGGCCAGCTCACTTTTTCTCGTCATTGAAGGCCACAAGCTGGTGGTCCGCCGAAGACTCCGGCAGACCGGCGCCCTCAGTGGCCCGTCACCCGATAAAGCAAATAAAGGTACGACAGGCACATGACGAGCACCAGCTCGGAACTGGGCTCATAGAGGCGCGCTCGCGTTCGCTTTCGAGAAATCTGTCCCAGAACGGCGACGCTGCTGACTGCCATGACGCCGACTGCGGTCAGGGCGTGAACAGGACGTACCTGCGACAGAAGGGCTCCCGGTTGCAGCGCGTCCAGAGGAAAGAGCAGCACCATATTGAACGTATTGCTGCCAAATACATTACCCAGGGCGAGATCGGGCGCTCCCATCCGAAAAGCTGCAAGCGTGGCGACCAGTTCCGGAAGCGAAGTCGCCAGAGCCACCAGCGTGGTGCCCACGAACGTATGCCCCAGCGACGAGAGAACCGCGAACTGATCTGCCGCCCGAATCAGCATCGGTGAAGCCAGCAGAATCACCAGCGCGCAGGCGGAAAGTCCGAGACACGCCATTAGGAGTCGTCTGCGCCTGCCCTCAGTCGCCGCCTTCTTGAACTCTTCAGCCTCTCGATCGATCGATGCACCGAAGCCCAGCTTCATGCCCAGAAGGTAGACCAGCGCCACGAACCAGACGAAAAGCCCAACTCCAAAGAATGAAAGATCAACCTGTGAGAGGATTCCTGCAGCAACGAGCGACGACAAAAGAATCGCCAGAACGGCATTCTGGGCGTGCGCGACAAATTCTCCGGTAAAGGCCCTTCGGGCATTGCGAAAGATCGTGTCCATCGCTGCGAGAATCAGCAGATTGAACAGCGAGCTTCCCATCAGATCGCCCACGGCCAGATCCGGCTGTCCGAGGCGAATGGCATTGAGATCGACCATGAGTTCCGGCAGGGAGGTCGCTCCGGCGAGCACCAGGCTCCCAACAAAAAGTCTCCCCCATCCCGTCTCATCGGCGATCCTGTCGGCAAAGCGCACCAGAAGCGTGCCTGCGGCAATGATCAGAACCGCTGCGAACCCAAATTCAAGAAGAACTTCGGTCATCGTCACCCTCGTCTTTCCATGCAAAGATCCCTAGCATACCGACCGACCTTTTCAGAATCCTGCAGCGCAGCTAAGCTGGGCCAAATGAAGACTGAAGAAATTCTGCTATCGTGTGGTCGCTATCGTGCCGTGGTCTCGCCGCTTGGCGCAGCATTGCGTCGGCTCTGGAAGGTCACGCCTACCGGCGAGACCGAGATCCTCTGGGGTTATTCCGGATCGAAAAACAAGAAAGGCGGCCAGGGGGATGTTCTCATCCCCTTCCCCGGGCGCATTCCCGGCGGCAGGTATCGATTTTCGGGGCAAGACTACCAGTTGGAACTCAACGACAAGGAGGGCCCCAATGCCATCCACGGTTTCGTGCGAACCAGGACCTGGGCTGCGCGCGCCAGCGAATCAGCAGCCGGATTTCGACTCAAGCTGAACGCCGCCGAGATGGCGGATCTCGGCTATCCCTTCTCGCTGGATATCGGTGTCAGCTACCAGCTTTCGGAGCAGGGCCTGCGCTGCGAACTTTCCATTCAGAATGTCGGCGACACACCTGCCCCCGTGGCAGCAGGCTTTCACCCCTACTTTCGCGTATCGGGCGACCAGATCGATTCCGCCCGGCTTCGGCTACCGGCGACGCAGGTCATCGAATTCGCCCCCGGCTTTTTGCCAACAGGCCGAGTGCTCTCAGCGGGTGACGCCGACCTCGACTTTACTTCCGGACGGGTGATCGGAGAGCAGGTGATCAACCACTGCCTGACTGGACTGCTTCGCGACGACGAAGGCATCGCCGAGTGCTGGCTCGAGGATTCTTCGACGGGTGCGCGAACCCGGCTTCAAATGAGCTCTGCCTTCAACTACCTGGTCGTCTACACCGGAGAGGCTCTGGGGTCGGACGCCAGACAGGCGATTGCCATCGAGCCCATGACCTGCGGCACGGACGCCTTCAACCGCCCCGAATGGGGCCTGAAGGTGTTGCAGCCGTGGGAGTTCTTGACGGGCTGGTGGGGTGTGCACCACTCGTCTGATCAGCCTGACGACAGCCGGAGATAAGCCAGCGAACCGACCAGGGTCAGAAGCCAGAGCACTGCGCCATAAATCATCGGGGCCAGTGCTGCCCGGCCCAACTGGCGGCGCGAGACCGACGCTCCAATCAAAAATAGGCTTGCCGAAAATCCGCTGCGGCTCAGACTCCCCAGCAGCGGCAACTCGACAACACTGCCGAGCAGCGAGGCGAGAAGAAATCCGGCAATGAACCAGGGAATGGCCACTCGGGACTGGGCCGATTTCTTTCGCTCAAGAAAAGTCAGTCCCAACACCATTGGAAAAATCCAGAGCGTGCGACTGAGTTTGATCGTCGTGGCCCAGCGAAGGGCATCCTCACTCCACTGGGCCGCCGCTCCGACCACTGAGCTCGTGTCATGAATGGCGAGAGCCGACCAGAACGCAAACTGCCGGTCATCGAGTCCCGCCCACTGACCGATCGGAGGAAAGAGGACCATCGCCAGCGCGTTGAGCAGAAAAACAACGGCCACGGACACACCAATGTCGACACCGCTGGCCCGTACGACCGGCGCAACGGCAGCAATGGCACTGCCCCCGCAAATGGCCGTTCCACTGGAAATCAGGATCGCCTGCTCGCGCCCGAGACGAAACCAGCGCTGGAGCATCCAGCCCGTGAGCAGGATCAGGAAGACGCTGACCAGACTCGCCGCAAGGCCGGTTCGCCCGGCTTCGAGCAGTTCGCCAAATGGGATTTTGAACCCCAGGAGCACCACGCTTGCCTGAAGCACCCGCGTCCCCCAGCGCTTTGCGAAGGGATGGGCCGGCTCGAACCGATCACCCGCCAGAATCGACAAGCCGAGACCGGAGAAAAGAAAGAGTGCTGGAGACACGACCTAGCGGGCCTCGGGAATCTCTGACTTCATGCCCGCAGCTTTCGCCGCCTCGAAGCCCCCCAGGTTTCGAACACGAAGTCCTTCACTGTTCCAGCGGGACGCGACACGAGAGGCACGCGCTCCCGACCGGCAATAAACGATCACCTCGCGTCCCTCCTGCTTTGATTCGGCGCGAAGCTCGTCGATCAGGCGAACCGTTTGGGCATCTCCCGACTCGATTCCTGAGAGCGGAATCCAGCGTGCTCCCGAAAGAATCCCATCAGCGACCTCAGTTGCCTCACGCACGTCCACGAGAATGGCCTTTCTCTGCTCGAGTAGAGTCATGGCCTCGCGAGGAGAGATATTCTCTCCGGTCAGCCGCCCGATGGCTCCGCTCTGCCAGAGCAGAAGCGCCGCGGCTCCTGCGAAGAGTAGTGTCTGAAACAGCTTCATGATCTCCCCTCCCCATCCACCGGCTCGTCAAACTGCGCAACGCCCTCGCCCACGATTTGACCGTTGACCTCCACCCGGTACCGGATCGGAAAAGCCTTCGACAACATGGCGCTCACCCCACAGTACCGCGTCTGAGAAAGACGCACGGCCTCAAGCGCCTTCTCGGGGTCGAGCTCTCCCCGAAGGCGAAAGGTCATCAGCGCCGAAGTAAACACTTCAGGATAACCGCCCGAACTCTTCTCAACATCGGTCTCGATCTCGAGGGCCTCGATGGGTTGACGAAACTTGCGCATCAGCGCAGCCACATCTATTCCCGTGCAACCAGCCAGGCCGGCGACGACGAGCTGCTTGGGAGTCATCGCCGTGTCACTACCGAGTGGCGGCTTGGTGTCCATCATCAGCTCATGAGTGCCGTCAGTGGCCACAAACTGCAGCTTTTCCTTCCAGGTCAAATTCAGTTTCACAAAGACCTCTCTAGTTCTTTTTTGAACAGGTGTTGATGCCCAGAAGCGAATACGGCGGACACCAGCCGAGCAGACCCGTGGCAATCGGCACCAGGCCGAATAGAAACCAAGGATTGGCCGGACCGATAAAGGCCAGACTGGTCAACCCCAGACCGACGACCACACGCACGCCCCGTTCGACAGGATGGATGTTCTTATTCATATGATTGATACTATATATTTTATGCAAGGGTTTTGCAAGTGCGATGGCATGCTCTCCACTCCGAAACTGCAGCGACCTGGCGTCCCGCATCCACCTGAGCAACCGCCCAAGCCCGAGATTCATCCCGCCGAGTCGCCCAAGGTACCCCCTCCTTCCACTGCTCCGGAGATTCCCGCCCCAACGCAAAACCCCGAAGTGCCACCGGCGCCCTCGCCTGACGCAACTCCTCCCCCCCTTCAGGCTCCCCCAGGATTCGAGCCGAATCCTGAGATGTAGAGTGTCGCCTGCGACGCATCTTGAATTTGGCGCTCAAAGCCGAAGACTAAGGTGGTGTCCCAGTCACGCTCCCCACGCCAACAGAGGCCCCGACACGACGCATTGTCAGCGTTGATGCTGTCTTATGGACTACTGCTGACGCCCGTCTCTTTTGCCGATCCGGGCCTTCGCCAACCGGCCTCCATCACGGATGCCTGCCAGAATCTCGTTGCCCGAATCTTTCGAACGCAGCGCGCCGACCCCTTCTTCAACGATCCCGCTACCGAGCCACTTCGCCAGGCGCTACTTCAACTGAATCAAAATCAGAAGGGAATCACCCTGACCGACGAAATGGCTGCACTGGTCATCGCAGAAGCGATCCCCATCGACCAACTTCGTCCACTCTTCATCACTTCGACACCGGCGGGTCACGAACGGTTTCTCGAACCTCGAGAGCTGGCGAATCGCCTCGAAAGACTCTTCGGGGCCTACCCCTCTACTCATGGCACAATCGGCAACCTGAGCTTTCGCTACGATTCCGCCCACGCCATTCAAACAGGAGTACGGCGCAACGAGCGCGGAGAGCGCGCTTGGAAGCAAATCGAATCACGACTCCGGGAGGCACTCGGCTCCAGCCCCCAGTCTCGCCAGGCCCTTCGGGTTGAGATCACCGAGCGAGGTCGTCTGGCAAGGCTGGACGCCATTCTGGAGGATGCAGCCCGCTTCGAAGTCCGGCTCATGGCCGATCGTGTGGTTTTTCCGAACGGTGCAACCTATCCAGTTCTTGGGCGCCAGAAAGAGGGTGCACTGGTGATCGGAATTCCCTACCGCAACATCCTCAAGACCCAGGACTACTTCAATTCGAGTATTGCTGCAGAGTATCGGTCTGACCCAAAACTGAAAAAAATGGCGTTCTGGGGCTCCTGGATGCCTGACGGCAGGATCTTGATTCTCGATCAGCATCACCGTACGAGCGCCTACCACTCGCAGATCGGCGATCCGATTCCCTTTCTTCTCAATGTGGCGCCGGATGGCAAGTATCGCACCCAGTCCTACCTGCATGCGATGAAATTCTACACGTCGTGGTCATCCGTCACGCGACAGGAAAAACTCCAGCTGCTGGATAAGCTGGAGGGCGTTCTTTCGAACAGCGCACTCGGGGAGCTCGAAAGAAACCGAGTGATCCTCGAAATGCTCGAGGAACTCTATCACCGCTCCCTTCGTCTGAGCAGCACTCGACCCTCGAGTTGATCCCGGGTTCCACGAAACGTCCATTGGGACAACGTGTGCGTGACCTCCGGTTGGTAGAACAGGATCATTCTGATCCTGATCATTTTAGTTCGGAGCCATCGTGACCCCAAAACCTGTTGAAAAACGCCCGATTTACCGCAGAACTCCCGGCATGACGCTTGCGATTGGGCGGTGCCATCAAGAAAAGGAGTCTCTGCTCATGAACCTGTCTCACCGCACTTGGATTGCCGCTGCCTGCGCCGTGGCCGGTCTTACGATCAGCGTGGCCCGAGCCGATTCGGTTGTCTCGGTCACCTACACGCCCCCCTGCTACTCGGCTGGAAGCTCGGGACTTCCCTCAGATCTCGAATTTCCGTTTCTGCGGATTCGATCTGACCTGGCCTTCCGAAACCTGCATGCCTCCCTCTCGCAGATTGCTTCACTCGAGCAGGCCATTCGCTTTCGAATGGGAAGCGGATACCAGTATCCGACTCCTCCCTACTACGGGGACCCCATGGGATGCTTCGGCTACGGCCGAACGGGTATTCGCGGCTATCAGGAAGACCTCTATCTTCGCATCCGCACCGAGCTGCTGAATCACGATTACGGCAACGCGCTTCACTTCGTTTGGAGCCTTGCGGCTGAGGTTCGCCAGGACATCGCGAGAAGTACGCCTCACTACCCGGCGCCCCCGGTTTACTCCCCGCCGCGTCGTCATCCGGCCCCACCGTACTATCCGGCGCCTCGTCATCCGACCCCGCCGGTTTATTCCCCTCCCCGTCGTCATCCGGCCCCGCCCCGATATCCGACTCCTCCGCACCGCGGCCGCCCCGACCACGGTCATCGGGATGACCACCGTCG
>CAYSOA010000021.1:0-30389 GCA_964432565.1 uncultured Bacteriovorax sp. | reverse complement strand
CACCGTCGTGATGACCGTCGTGATGACGACCATCGCCGCGGAGGCGGTCGCGGCGGACGCCGCTAACCCCCTCTGGTCTGATCTCTGCTTTGAAGCTCCTGATGACCGGCGCATCAGGAGCTTCGTCTTTTTCAACTCTCAGCGCTCGCGGCCTCACCAAAACCTACCGAATGGGCGAGACCGACGTTCATGCGCTTCGCGGCATTGATCTCGATCTTTCACCTCGTGAATTTGTGGTTCTGCTCGGGCCCTCGGGAAGTGGAAAGTCGACCCTGCTGAATATCCTGGGCGGGCTCGACACGGTCACATCCGGCACCGTCACTTACGGCGACCACGACCTCACACAGGCCAGTGACGCCGAACTCACCCAATACCGTCGCGAACATGTCGGATTCGTATTCCAGTTCTACAATCTCATCCCGACGCTGACGGCCGAAGAGAATGTTGCCCTGGTTACCGAGATCTCACCCAACCCCATGGCGCCACTCGAAGCCCTGAAGCTGGTGGATCTGGCCAACCGGTCCGGACACTTTCCGGCACAACTCTCAGGCGGCGAGCAACAACGCGTCGCGATCGCCCGAGCAGTCGCAAAACGACCCGAGGTTCTGCTCTGCGACGAGCCCACGGGGGCACTCGATCTCAAGACCGGCAGGAAAGTGCTTGAGGCCCTCCAGCTCGTCAACCGCGAGATGGGCACGCTGGTAGCCCTGATTACCCATAACGTCGCCATCTCAAAAATTGCGGATCGCACCCTGCATCTCGCCGACGGACGAATTCGCTCGGAGGACAGAAACCCGGACCGCTCGAGCATTGAGGAGGTTCAGTGGTGATCTCGGCCCTGCACCGAAAACTGCTTCGAGACCTTCGTGAGCTTCGCGCCCAGGTCCTCACGACCGGCCTTCTGATTGCGTGCGGAGTAGCGCTCTTCATCTCCTCCTGGAGCGCGTTTGAATCCCTTCAGTCGGCGAGGGATCGCTACTACATCAGCCACTCTTTTGCCGATCTCTTCGCCGTAGTGAAACGTGCTCCCGTGAGCGTCGCCGACAAGATCGCCCGACTCTCCGGAGTCGATGTCGTCGAGCCCCGAATCGTCCTTGATGGACTGATCGAGATTCCCGGCAACTCGGGCACTCCGTTTCTGACGGGCCGATTCGTCTCGATTCCCGACGGCAGACAACCCACTCTGAACCAGCTCCATCTTCGAAAAGGACGACTTCCCCGAGAAGGCCCCGAGGTGGAAGCCGTGCTGCACGAGGGATTTGCTGAAAAGAATCGCATCGAACCCGGATCCACCCTCGTGATCACGACCGAGGGCCGCGAAGAGCAGGTGCGCGTCGTCGGCATCGGAATCTCGCCGGAGTACGTCTACGCCCTCAGTCCCGCCGCGCCACTCCCCGATGATCGCCACTTCGGGATCCTCTGGGTGCCGCATCCCTCGCTCGAACAAATCAGCGGCATGAGGGGAGCGTTCAATAGCCTGACCGTCCGGCTCGTCAGGGACTCCATCTCCTCATCGAATGGCGCGCTTCGAGGGCTGACGCGGGAACTCGAGCACCAGCTTGAACCCTATGGAAACCTCGGCGTTCAGGACCGCAGCCGGCAGTCGTCCAGTCGCCTGATCAATGAAGAGATTGCCCAGCAGCGGGCATCGGCGTTCATCACTCCGGTGCTCTTCATCGCCGTTGCAGCCTTTCTCATCCATGTCCTTTCCGGACGACTCATTGCACTTCAGCGCTCGCAGATTGCCACGCTCAAGGCCCTCGGCTTCACGCGGCTCGAAATCGCCACACACTACCTTCAACTCCTGCTGGCGATGGGAATCCTCGGAACCCTGCCAGGAATTCTGCTTGGCAACGGACTGGGGCGAATCATGGCCCGATCCTATCGAAACTTTTTCCGGTTTCCCGAACTCGACTTCGATCTCTCTCTGCTCGCTCTCACGCTGGGAATCGCAGCAGGAATTCTTCCCACGCTGATCGGTGGTGCTTCCAACATCCTGAGAGCCGCAAGGCTTCCTCCAGCCGAGGCCATGCGACCCGCCGGTCCGGCATCGTTTCGCGGAGGACTGGTAAAGACAGGAGCCTGGCAGGAGAAGCTCTCCGTCCGCCACCGCATGCTGCTGCGAAACCTGCTGTCGCATCCCGCGAGGCTTCTGCTCACCATTCTCGGTCTGTCGAGTGCACTCGCCCTGGTCGTGATGTCGATGTCCTGGAACGACATCATCACCTTCATGCTCGAGACGCAGTTTCAGAGAGTGCAGCGCGAAGACCTCTCCATCCAACTCCTGCGACCCGTGGGGGCCTCGGCGCTCCAGGAGATCGGACGCCTCGAGTCGGTGAGAGAAATCGAGGCTCTGAGGAGCGTTCCTGTGCGGCTGCGCCATCGACAGCGTCAGGAAGACCTCGTGCTCACCGGGTGGCCTGCTTCCTCCAGAATCCGGAAGCGCCTCGACTTTGAGCTGCGTACCTCCCCCCTTCCGGCGGACGGAATTCTTCTCAGTCGACGATTCGAGAAGAGCTGGAATCTTCATCCGGGAGACTCGATCGAGCTGGAAGTTCTCGAGGGCGATCATCGGAGGTTGAACACCTTCGTTGCCGGCTTCTCCGACGACCTGCTCGGAGTGTCTGCTTCGGCCCGCGCCGAGGTGCTCTGGCGACTACTGGGTGAGAGCAGAACCTACTCAAGCCTCTTCCTCAGGATCGCCCCCGACGCCGAGGATCGCCTTCACCACCGACTGGGAACCATGCCCCACATCGCGGGAATCCTCAGCAAGCGGGCGCTGCTCGATGGATTTCAGCAGACCATGGGCACCATGATCCGAAACACGACTTTGATTCTGGTCTCATTTGCCCTGGCCATTTCACTGGGAGTGAGCACCAGCTCACTGCGCACCAGCTATTCGGAGAGGAGCTGGCAGATGGCCACGCTTCGAGTGCTCGGCCTCGATCGTCGCGACGTCTTCAGGCTGCTCACCCATGAGGTCGCCCTGCAGCTCCTTCTCTCGATTCTTCCCGGACTGCTTCTCGGAATCGGAATCACGACACTCATTCTCAATGGAATCGAATCCGAGGACTTCTCCTTTCCGGTGATCATCGAATCCTCGACGCATGCGCGGGCGACCCTGGTCCTGTTCGGATCGTTTCTCTTCAACCTGCTGCTTGTTCGCCGACTGCTCAATAAAATGCAGCTCGAGCAGTCCCTGAAGGTGCCTGAATGAAACCACCTCGCCGGCACCTGTTCGCTCTTCTGATATTGGCCGTCCTGATCACCCTGCTCTACCTCGCCTTCAGACCGCGGAAAATGGAAGTGGAGACGGCTGTCGTCGAGCGAGGCACCTTCATTGAAACCCTTCAGGGCGACGGCGTGTTTCGCTCGCGCCATCGGCAGATCATCACCGCCTTTGCCACAGGCGATATCAAGCGCATGCCTCTGGAAGTCGGAGACACGGTAAAAAAGGGGGCACCCATCACCGAGCTATTCTGGGACGTTCGCTACGAACCCGTGCGATCACCGATGGACGGCGTGGTCTCCAAGGTCTTTCGTGAGAGCGCGGGTCCCATCGCCCGGGGTGAACCGATCATTGAAGTCATCGATCCATCGGCACTCGACGTCGTGGTCGAGCACCTGACCTCGGATGCCGTGCGAATCGACGTCGGAGACCCGGCCCTGGTCACCGACTGGGGCGGAACCCCCGGCCTGCAGGCGCGAGTGGCTCGGGTCAGTCGAGCGGGGTTCGTCGAGCCGTCCTCGCTGGGAGTCGAAGAAGAGAAGACGGAAATCACGTTGGAGCTCGCTGATGTTGCGCGGGATATCCGGCGCCGACTCGGACATGACTTCCATGTCGAAGTCTCGATCGAAATCGAACGAAACGAGAACAGCCTCATCCTTCCCAGTGGATCCGTCTTTCAGACGGGCTCCACCTGGGCGGTTTATCTGGCGCGCGACGGTCGGGCTGTCGAGACGCCCATCGTTCCGGGTGCGAGCAGCCAGGGGCGAACCCGCATTCTATCCGGTCTTTCCGAGGGCGATGTCGTCGTCAACTATCCCGGCGATCTGGTTCGCGACGGCACTCCGATCAGTGTCCTGCCATGCTCTCGATCAGAATCAGCGCAATGCCGATGATTGACCCGCCGGCAATCACGCCCGCTGCCACCGTTTCGCGGTTGGCAACGAAAGCCCGATGCCCGAAGCTCGAGGTTTCCTGAAACCGGCGACCGCAGAGCCAGAAAAACAGCGTTCCTACTGACATCAACCACGCGTCCGAAAACCGCAGCACGAACCCCAGGCCCATCCCGACGCCCGAGATCCAGAAACGTCCGCGCGTACGCTGGTTCATGACCTCGAAGACGATTCCAAGCACGGCCCCCACCAAGGCGGCCAACTGGGCCGTCGGATGCAGCGCCGACAGCCCCTGGGTCAACACCTCTGCCACGCCCTTCCAGATCGATGCTCCCGGAAGGGGCAGCGCATCGCTCGTGAACCTCGAGATGTCTCCGCCAAAAATCAGGTAGAACGCAGGAACCGCCACCAAACCTCCGGCAAAAATTCCCAGAACATGGCCAATCGCCTGGTGCCGTGGCTTTCCTCCCAGCATGTAGCCCGGCTTGATGTCCATGAGCAGGTTGCTGGCGTTGAGCGAGACTTCGGAGGTAATGCCGGCGGTCATGAGGTTTGTTGGCACGTTTCCAGGTGCCAGCACCGAATAGGTGATCTGGGTCAGCTTTCCCAGCGCCCCTCCGGGCGTGATGGCTGTGAGCCCCGTCGAAGTGACCGCGATGAGCGTGAAGACGAACACGAGCGGAATGGCAATCAGCCCCAGCCACCAATCCAGATCAAACCAGGCATGGCCCATCCACACCGTAACCGCCCCCACAACCGGAATGCCGACGGCAAAGATCCACATGGGAAGCTCGATGTCTTCAAGAACGTCTCTTTTTGTCGTGCCCTTGGCTGCAAACGGCTTCTTGAAGGCCTCGATGATCATCTTCGGCTTCGAGAAGAACGAATAGAGCGACGACGTCGTCATCATCGAAGCCCCGAACCAAAGCGACCACATGGCGATTGCCTTGAACTTCGCCTCAGGAATGATGCCGGCGTTGATGAGGGCTGGAGCCAGGACGAAATAGTTCAAGAACCCGCCCAGAAGAATCGACATGGCCGTCTTCATGCTCATCAGACCACCGGTACCCATCATGACAATGGAGGTTTCCCACTGCACGGTCAGTGCGTTGAGCGGAACGCCTGCAATGGCCGGTGTAAAGAACTTGTAGATCCACCCATCCCAGTGCTCGGGCAGGGTCAGGGCCTTCAGTTTCATGGCAGCCATCACGGTGCCATTTCGAAGGGTCTCGATCAGACCCGACAGGGCCATCCCGGCAAAGAGGAGCTTCGCCTTGAAGATTCCGTCCCTGCCTCCCTGATCACTGTGCAGGTTCTGCAAAACCACCCCGGCGGCATAACCTTCAGGAAAGGGCAGCTGCTCGTCATTGATGTAGCGCTTCTTGAGCGGAAACGCGAAGAGCACGCCCAGTAGCGAAAGTACGACGATCCACCAGAACGTCTGCCACATCGGCACGACCTTGCCCGTGACCATCATGTAGGCGGGCATCGAAGCCATCAGCGGCGCCGTCATGTAGCCGGCACTCGTGGCAATCGACTGCATGGCGTTGTTTTCGAGAATCGACATCTCGCTGCCGAGATTCAGCCGAGCCATCAGTCGAAAAATGGCGAAAGACAAAATGACCGAAGAAATTCCCACCCCCAGCGTCCACCCCGTCTTGATGCCGATGTAGAGGTTGGTCAGACTCAGCACGCCCCCGAGAATCATGCCCGTCAGAGCTGAGCGCAGATTGAGCTGGGGCATGTTGCCGCGGTAGACGTTTTTCAGCCACCACTCGTCCTTCTCTGCGAGGGACATCGTGCGCACCTGCTCCGGGGAAAGCTCCAGAATCTTCGAATTCGAATGTTCAGACATTCCCCGAGCACTAGTCGCTTGGCGTCAAAAGGGCAAGAGGGGCCCGACGTCCGCGATCAGGGCGTCGACTTTCGGCCCGAATACTTCGCCGACAGGTAATTCACGATCAAGGCCTGATCTCCCTCAGGGATCGGGGCACCGTAGACTTCGATCATCTTGGTCACGGTCTTCTGCCAGCCCGCCCGATCCTGGGCCGGAGCATTCATCGGAATGTATTCCGTACTGTGGCAGATCGAACAGTAGGCCAGGGTCTGGTGCATGCCTTCTCCCGGTAGAAGCTGCGGTACCGGCGCGTTCCTGGACATATTTTTGGGCGCGGCTCCCGAGAGAGCCGAAACGAAAACGCCCAGCAGGAGCATCGCGGACGCTACCCGTCGGCGGCTCATCGGACCTCCACGGTCAAAACGACCTGTGCATTGTGATGATAGCCGGCGCCGTTGTGAACCGGCGCCTCGGGCTGGGCCTGTCCGGCGCCATTGCTGGCGCGAGAAACGATCTGGAACTTCCCCGGTTTGGCCGGCTTGAAGGAGTGTGAAAAAGGCCTCCACGAATAGGGCCCGGGCTGCTCCGAGAGCGAGGCCGGTGACCAGGTCTTGCCGCCGTCCACAGAAACCTCGACCTTCCGGATTCCCCGTCCACCATCCCACGCAAAACCCGACACCCTCACCTCGCGACCCACGGGAAACTTCTGACCATCCTTCAGGCTCGTGATCATCGAGTTCACCACCATCTCGGTGATCGGGGCGGTTTTCTCGTTTTCCTGAGAAGCGAATCCCTTTTCGACGGCCGCAAATCGGCCCTTGTCGATGCGGTAGGCCTTCTTCATCCAGAAGTTTTCCGACGGCTTCGTCAGGGCCTGTATCGACACCACTTCCTTCATCCAGTAACTGGCAACCCAGCCGGGAACCACCAGTCGCACCGGCCAGCCATTTTCACGCGGCAGCGGCTGTCCATTGTACTCGTAGGCCAGAAGGGTCGATTCGTCGACGGCCCGACTCAGGGGTATGCTCTTGATGAAGTCGGGCGTGGCGGGAAGCGAGGGAAAATCCGCCCCGTTGAACGCCACCTCGACCACCGAGCGCTTCACTCCCGCTCGCGCCAGCACATCCTTCAGTCGCACGCCCTTCCAGCGTCCGTTTCCGATCGCTCCCCGTCCCCACTGGACGCCGGTCACTCGAGGCTGAAATTCAGACCGCCGGTTTCCGGCACACATCACGACGGCCGGAACCTCGACAGGCGAAAACTCCTTCTTGAGCTGCGCCAGAGTCAGTTTGACCGGCTTTTCGAAGCCTTCGCCCTCGAGCGACACCTCCCACTCGTCGGCCTTCGCAGAATCGATCTCGGCAGCCGTGGAGTTCGGAAGATGGCTTCGAACGAAGAGCTTCTCGGCCGGGGTGTACAGCGAGTTCAGGTCTTCAATGGGTGTTTCATAGTTCGTCGGACGATCTGAAAGTCGAATGAGGTCCCGTTCGAGGTTCTTGCCGCCCATGGAGCCGGCATCCCTGGCAAACGCTCCGCCCGCGACCAGAAGAACGAGTCCGCCGACGACGAATCGATCGATCTTCACGCCGAGCCCACGGGCTCATGATCACCCGAGCCCACGGGCTCGAGGGACCGCGAGGCCTTTCGCGCCTCACAGCAGGCCACGACCTGGTCGCCAATCGACTCGAACACTCTTGCGGCCTCATCCGGACAATCCAGAACAAAGGGCCTGCCCTCATCCGAGGACTGGCGGATGCCCATGTCGAGCGGCACTTCGCCGAGAAAGGGAATGCCATAGTGCTCGGCCAGCATCTTTCCGCCGTTCTCACCAAAGATGGGATAACGCACGCCCGTGTCGGGCGCGACGAAGCCGCTCATATTCTCGACCAGCCCGCCGATCGGCGCCCGGATCTCCTGAAGCATGCGAATCGCGCGGCACACATCGTCCGTGGCCACCGTCTGAGGCGTCGACACGACGACGGCAGCGTCGATGTGCAGTTCCTGCGCCATCGTGAGCTGCGAATCACCGGTGCCCGGAGGCATGTCGATGATCAGATAATCGAGCTCACCCCATTCCACATCCTCCAGAAGCTGGATCATCGCAGCCGTTGCAACCGATGAACGCCAGATCAGCGGGGTATCGGACTGCGGGGTGGTCAATCCGGCACTCATGATCCGAATGCCGAAGTTCTCGGAGGGCACGATGCGATTCTGCTCGTTCCAGTGCAGGCGCTCGTTCTCGACCTGAAGCATTCGCGGAATGCTCGGGCCGTAGACATCCCCATCCAGCAGACCCACCTTCAGGCCCCGGCGAGCCAGAACACTGGCCAGATTCACCGTGACGGTGCTCTTTCCCACTCCTCCCTTGCCACTGGTCACGATGACCACGTGTCTGGCATACGGCGCGCGATTGTTCGGGCGCTGGGTGTTTCCATAGGGAATGGCAGAACCCCTGCGTTCGGGCTTGTTCACGATATCCATCTCAGCAGTCCTTTGCTTTCATGGGTTGATTCAGTCGTAGACACGATCTCCGATCCATTGCGCTCTTTCAAGATCGAGCTTGCGGGAGAAGAGCCGCACGTTCGCCACCAGCATCGAGGCCGCGAAGAACGTCCCCCCCATGGCCAGGCTTCCTACCGAAAGCGTCGGCCAGGCCGCGAGGTACGCGCCGGTGGTACAACCGCCACCGATCATCGCCCCGAGGGCCAGTCCGGCCCCGCCACCGAACGAAGACGCGATCGCCGAAAGACTGAACTCCGGCTTCACCCGATCCGCAGGCGCACTCGAGATCGCCGCGGCCGAAGGAATCGACAGCCACCTGGCCACGAGCCCGCCCGGAAAAACACCGATGATCAGGGCCGCTCGCCAGATCAGATCATCGCTCATCGCCGGAACCACCTCAAGCGGATGCCCGACGAGATGGGCCACCCATCCGGTCAGGGCCAGAAAGGCGCCCGAAAACCCCAAAAATCCGTCCTGCATCGTTGCCAGAACAATCACCGTGCCGCCGGCAAGACCCGACGCCAGCCAGCTCCACTCCCCGCGAATCGCACCGACGACTCCAGCCTGCTTTCGCGATGGTTCAAAATGCTTCTCCGGCGTCACTCGGTCGACCAGCAGGGCGATCACGAAGAACAGGGCTCCCCAGACCAGAGCCACCACTTCATAAGGAAGCCCCAGAAGTCCATGAAGCGTCATCGGCTTTTGAATGGGTGCCACGACCCCGACTTCAAAAAGCCAGTCCTTGATTCCCGCATAGATCAGAATCCCTGCGAATAGCCCTGCGATCGAGGCGGTAGTCGAAAAGCGCTTGTTTCCCGATCCTCCCCCCGCCTTGGCCACACAGGTCCCCGGACAGAAGCCCACGAGCCCCATTGAAACTCCGAACAGGATTCCTCCCACGAGATGGGCGTACCCCATGAAGGGCATCACCCGCGGCACGAGGTGGAGCTGCTCCGCCACACCAAAGGCCGCTGCCAGACCGTAAAGAATCGACGCGGTTCCGATCGTCGCAAAAGTGAACTTCATCACCTTCGTATCCCGCAAGGTCATCATTCCCATGACTCGCGAGTAACGGCTTGCTCCGACCTTGTAGAGCACGGCGCCAAAGGCCATGCCCGTCAGTGCTCCCATGATGAACGGCATCATACGCTCCTCCTCGGGCTTTCGCCCCTGTCGCCTACTCCGACTTTCCCAGCGGAAGCGACGGGGTGTTTCCCCACTCGTTCCACGAGCCCATGTAGACCTTGGTATTCTGATGTCCGGCCTGCTTCATGGCGAGATACTGAAACGACCCGCGCCCCAGTCCGACATGGCAGTAACTGATGACCGTCTTGGCTTCGCTGTACCCATTCTTCTTGAGTCGCTCGAGCTGTTTCTTGAGGTCTTCCGGATCCTTGAGGATCGGCTTGTCGGCATCGCCCCCCTTGTTGCCCGCGTACTTGGTCCACGGAGAAAAAACAGCCGAGGGAATGAATCCTCCGCGCGCAACCGTGACCTCCTTGCCGGGAGCGTCGAGTCCTGCCAGCAGGCTCTTGCCAGTGTACTCTTCAATCGTGTGGCGGGCATCGACGATCAGGTACTTTGACGAATCCGATGTCGCCTTCAGCACCTCGTCCTTCGTCGCGATCATGTCCCACTGCACCTTGCCGGGATAGCTCTTGCCACCCGTCGCGTGCTTGCCGGCGCCCGTCTCCACCGCGAGACTTCTGGCCTTCCAGGTTGCAAGCCCACCATCCATGATTCGCACCTTCTGATGCCCATAGAGCTTCAGGAAGAACCAGACTCCGGAGGCATTCACGCCCATTCCGTTGTCATAGGCCACCACCTCGGTGTCGGGCTCGATGCCCAGGGTCTTGCCGATGAAGTCATAGGCCGTTGGCTCGCACATGGGCAGTCCCTTGCACTTCCGCACATCCTGCAGGTAGTTCAGATCATGGGCGTAGGCCTCGACCGATCCAGGAATATGGCCCTTTTCAAAGTCCTTCTCGCTGTCGGCGAAAACGAAACGCACCTTTGCATTTCCCTGGAGCTTCGCAGCTTCATCCACCGACACGAAAACGGCATCAGCAGCCATTGCAGCCCCCGACACCAGAACCAGAACCGCACCAGCAAAAGTCGTCAGCCTCTTCATCACCATCCTCCTTGATTCCATTCTGCCACTCACAGGCATCCCTTGAACGCCCCCGGCTTGGGCCGGGCGGTAATCGTGTATTCACTCACATCGAGAACGGCGATTCCGTCCGATGCCTCGCGCACCGTGCCGACGAGATCGATACGCCCACCGCCAAAGGCCCGCTCCAGCTCGTACTGCGCCACGGAACTCGACGAGAGCAGGTAAATATCCTTCATCGCCACATCGTAGACCGCCATTCCCGAGACCGTCTCATGCATCGGGCAAAACGAAATCGGATCGAGGCTTCCCTTGGTTTTGGCGTCAATCGCACAGGTCAACGCGGTGATTGCGCCGCTGGTGACCTCGATCTCCTCGCCGGTATCCGCCGCATGCAGGGGCGCCACCGAGGCTGCCATCAGGAAAACCAACGCGGATAACGAGCGTTTGCAGTTCATGGTCTACCTCTTTTCTCCCTCGTGAGCGGACCCATCCTGGTCCTTCAGGAAGGCAACGACGTCGGCCAGATCCTCTGGCGACAGATTAAAGGCCGGCATTCGCGACATTCGATTTCCCGGACCGAGGTCGATGTACCACTGGTACATCGCATTGTTCGGATACGCCCGATTGGCGTCGGGAGGAGACGATTTGTCGTAATGGCGATTCAGATGAAGATTTCGAACCACCACCTGGTTCGGGTTCACGATCGAATCGCGAATGTAGTCGAGAGTCGCAATCGCTCCGATGTTCTCGAGATCCGGTGCCATTCCGGCTGGGGCGGTGCGCACGCCCCCCATCCAGTGGCAGGACGTGCACAGGGTCGCGGCCTTGGCCCGCCCGCGCTCCGATGAGCCGAGATCGCCGGGATGAAACCCATAACTGACCTGAAGGAGGTACTTCGGATCGGTCTTTTGCCCGGGAATTCGCAGGTATTTCCACTTCGAGAGCTGCTTGTTGCCGCCACGCTGGCTTCCGGCCCCATCCCAGATGGCAAAGGCGACCGGCACCATTCCCGCCCGAAGCGAATGCCTGCCCACCTTGAGGGGTCGCACGAAAAGCGCGCGCCAGGATTTGGCCTGCGCGTCGTACTCCATCACCCCCTTCATGCTGCTGTTCGAAAGGCGGGTCAGTGAACCGAATCCCTTGCCCAGGTATTCCCCCCAGGTTCCGCTGCGCCTTGAGGCCCGCTGCATGTAAACCCGAACCTGCGAGCCCTCATCTCCCATCCCGATATGGGGAAGGCGCACTCCGTTGCCGAAGGTCTCCGGAAACTGGATGGCCACCGAATCGGCAAAAAGATGGGTTTCCGTGGGGTCAACCCGCGACTCGGTCGAGTCCTTCCATTCGAGCAGAAACCCGATTCGCTCTCCGGCCACCAGAGTTCGCACCGAAAGGTCGACTGGAACGGCCGAGTCACTCGAAGCATTCGCCGTGGCGTCATTCAGGCGAACACTTCGCTGGGGATGAAGCCGAACGAGTGTTTCGGGAGCCGAGTTCCACTTCGAGCTCCGGAGGTTCATCGAAATCGCCGAATCGGCTCGCACGGCGATCGTCTCGGCCTGCAAAAAGGCCTCGGTTTCCTTCCGGATGGAGTCAGTGGCCGACGCCAGCGTGCAGACACAGGCCCCAGCCACGAAACCCATCATCGTGGGCATCCAGCCTGCCGTTCTGTGTTCGTTCGTCCATCCCATGACCTTCTCCTCAGGCTCCCGCCGCAGGCTTCTGAAACGACCCGACCGGTTCGATACGGAACATTTCCGAGTGCTTGTAGGCAATGAGCAGCTCCATGAGCTCCGACTTCTGGCCGTCCTTCTTCTTCTTCATCTCGGCCTTGAGGGTTTCGAGGGCCGAAGTCACATTCTTCCCGAAAAGACTTTCGAGGTACTCGAGCGGAATACGCTCGCTGTCTTCAATCGGCTTGCCGTTCTTGTCGTACTTCTTCGGACCCGAAAGCGGCGGCACGTAAAACACGTTGGGCTGGGTTCCGTACTCTTCGTGCAGGGGAAGTGCGACCTTGTACTTGTAGACGAGCTTGTGCACCTGGCCTTCGACATCATCGAGATAACCCACGAACCGAATTCGGCCCACGCACTGCTGCGCACAGGCCGGAGGAAGACCCTTCTCAATTCGTGGAAAACAGAGGATGCACTTCTCCGACTTGAACAGCTTGGGATTGAAGTAGATCTTCTTGTAGGGGCAGCCGGCAATGCAGTACTTCAGCCCCTCACAGCGTGCATGATCGACCAGAACGATGCCGTCCTGGTCGCGCTTGAAGATCGCCCCGCGCGGACAGGCAGCAAGGCAGCCTGGGTTCGAGCAGTGATTGCAGATTCGGGGCAGGTAAAAGTAGTAGGAATTCGGAAAGTCTCCGGCACCGACGTCTTCGTCCCAGTTCGGCCCCACCTTGGGATTCTGCTGAGACTCCAGCACCGCGCCCTTCTGGATGTCCTCATGGTTATAGTCCCAGGGCACGCCATATTCTCCGCCCTTGCTCGGGACGACTCCATCCCGCAGGTTTCCCTGCTCGTCGAAGCCCCCGCCCATGTTCTCCCAGGCCTTGGGATATCCCGGCCCGGGCTTGGTCTCGACGTTGTTCCAGTACATGTACTCGCGGCCATTTCGATTGGTCCACTGAGTCTTGCAGGCAACGGTGCAGGTCTGGCACCCGATGCACTTGTTCAGATCCATCACCATCGCAAGTTGTCGCTTAGACATTCCGTTGTCCCTTTCTCTCAGGCCTTCTCAAAATCAATCGTGGTCTCGTAAGCATGCTGGTTGCCATCCCAGTTCGTCCCGAACTTCAGATGCCCCCAGCCGTCGCTGAGTTCCAGCAGGTTGAGCATGTCGCCCACGAGCTGGTTGTGTCCCTTTTTCTTTCGGTACATGAAGGGCTCCCACCCGTGCTCCATCACGATGGCGTCGGGCGGTGTCGCAGGCGTCAGCTTGACCTGCACGAAGCACTCACCCAGATCATTGAACATCCGAGCCTCATCACCATCCGAGATCCCCTTGGCCCTGGCGGTTTCAGGATTGACCATGATGTAGGGCTTGCCGCGCTGAAGCCGAAGCAGGGTCGTCGATGTCTTGTAGGTCGAATGGATCGACCAGCGCGCATGCGGAGTCATCAGAATGAACGGAAAGCGTCTCGGCCGGATCGGATTGGGGCAGTTCGGAACGTTCGCACCCGCCTCGATCCAAAGCGGATGATCGACATAGAACGTCAGCCGACCCGTAAGCGTGTCGAAGGGCTGATGCAGATACAGGTTCGACTCGAAGGTGTTGTAGGGCTTGTCCCGATAAAGCGGCGAACTCTTTCCAGCCTTCTCGTTGAGAACCAGAAACCCTCCGCGCTTGTACATCGATTCGCGGGTGTTGGGTTTGAATTGCTCGACATGCTCGAGTGCGTAGTCGACGGCGTCCTTGTCACTTCGGAGCTTCCCTTCCTTGGTGAACTCCTTCACCAGTTCGGTCATCACCCGGTACCCGCCCTGGGTGTGGGTCTTGTCGGGAATACGGATGAACTTCTCATCCTTCGTCTTCGAATAATGGTGCTCTGCCAATTTCTGGATCTTCTCGACCAGCAGTGCCGCGATTTCCCACTCCGACTTGGCCTCGCCGACGGGCTTCAGGCTCTGCGGAGGAAAGGCAATGTTGGCAAACCGGTGATAGCCGGGATTGGTGCGAATATCCCAGACCTCGTAGTGCGACTTGCAGGGCAGCAGGATGTCGGCAAACATCGCGAAATCGCTCATGCGGTAATCGCCGTAGACCAGAAACTTCGCCTTCTTCAGAAAGGCATCTCGATATCCGCCCTTGTTTCGACGAAACCGCGCATCGGCGAAGATCAGAAAGGTCTCGATCTCCTCCCAGAAACTCTTGCCGTTCTTGTAGCCGGCATCACCCTTCGATTTTTCGAGCAGCTCCTCGACCTTCTTCCGGTATTCGACCTTGCCGAAGCCGGTTCCCTGCTTGAGCTCTTCCTCGGAGTACAGCTTCTCGAAGTCATCGAAATTGCGTCCGAGCATGAACTCACTGACGAAGCCCGAAGCGAAGCGATGCTGGTATCGCCCTTCGAATCCACTCAGTCCTTCCAGCCCGGCGATATTCCATTCGTTCTCGGTGTTCAGGCCGCCCTGGGGACCGAGCCTTCCGGAAAATGCAGCAAGAGAAGCGATGGCCCTCTGCGAAAGCATCCCGTTGAAATGCTTGCCGATGGAAAACCCCATCGTGATCAGTGCGTTTTTTGCGCCGTGCAGATCACGGGCCAGTTCGGCCACCACGTCAGGATGCACTCCCGTAAGCGGATGCATGGCCTTCGGCGAATATTCCTCGAGCTCGTCCTTGAAGAGCTCAAAAACCGTGGTCACCGGAACCTTTTCGCCCGACTTGAGAACGACGCTGAACGAGCCCTCAAGAGCCGGATCAATGTCCCAGCCGAGGTCCTGCAGACGAAGGGTCTCGATTGGGCTTCCCTCAGACCCCGGAACGACCGTGGCCTTGCCGTTTTTCGAGTTCCAGACCAAAAATACGTCATGCTCGTGGAGCTCGCGGCTTCCCTTCTTCCTTACGAGCGCATCCATCGACTTCGAATCGAACTTGGTCTTGTCGACGTCGATCTCGGAAAAGCGAACGAGCTGCCGATTGTCTTTTCGAACCAGCAGCGGCAGGTCGGTATAGGTTTTGAGAAACTCCTTCTTGTAGAGCTTATTCTCAAGCATTTCGTGAATGATCGAGAGCGCCAGATGACCGTCGTATCCCGGCTTCACCGGCACCCACAGGTCAGAGTGGATGGCAGTCGAATTGAACTCGGGCGCAATGACGATGATCTTCGAACCGTTGTACTTGCCCTCCCACAGAAAGTGGGCATCGGGAATGCGTGAAGTATTGGGATTGCAACCCCAGAAGACGGCGACATCCGTCGTGAAGATGAAGTCGTAGGTGCAACCGATGTTGCCCTCGCCATACACCACCGAGACGCCCGGGAACATGTCGCCCACGTAGGAGGCGATATAAGGACGAACGGCTCCCAACAGGCTTCCCAGACGCTTGATGGATGCCGCCCGGGCTTCCGTCAGGATGCCGGCACCAATGTGAATGTAGTTTCCGGCAGGCCCGGCATTCAGCATGGTGTTGTAGATCTTCGTCGCGGTCTCGGTCAGCGCTTCATCCCAGCTGATGCGCTTCCACTTGCCCTCGCCACGCTCGCCGACGCGCTTCATCGGGTAAAGAAGGCGATCCTCCTCGTACATCGACTGCGAATGCTGCACACCCTTGTTGCAGCCCCGCGGATTGTAATCCGGGACATCTTCGGCAATCTGGGGATAACTGGCGGACTGGTTCTCGCGAGTCACCTTGCCGTCCTTGGTCCACACCTGCCAGGCGCAATTCCCCTGGCAGTTGACGCAGTGGTAGGCATAGCCGTGATCCTTGGGGTCGCCGTAGGTTTCAAGAAACTCCTCACGATACATGTTCTCGGTGACCGAGGTATCGGGATAGGCCGCCCGCGGATCGGGAACCACCACGGCTTCGTCGGGATCCTTCTTCTGCAGCGCCTTCGCGAGCGCCGCCGGGCCTGTCAGGCCTGCCGCAGCAATCGAAACCAGCCCCTTGAGGGCATCACGCCTGTTGATCGACATTCCATCGTCCTTTCCGAAAACTTAAAGGCATCCACCGCCCGCCGAGTTCTTCGGCGGAACGTACTCTCCCGAATCCTCCGGAAGACCGGCGTCCAACCAGGCGGTCATGCCGCCCTTCAGATGGAACGCCGTCCTGAAATGCCTGCGACAACGGTCGAAAACCTCGCTCTCGCCGTTCGCTGAAACCACAACCGTCGGCGCGTAATCAAAGATGCGGGCACGAACCGATTCGTCGAGGGCCTCGAAATCGCAGCCTGCAAACGGAATGGCTCCGGGGATATGCGTGTCCTCATAACCCTCTTCCGAACCGCCCCTTGCATCAATGATCTGCAGCTTGACCTGTGAGCTGGAAATCCTGCGGTAAAGCGCGCGCGCATCGAGCGCAGAACCCGCAGACAGCTCTGAATGAGTTCGTCCTTCCTGCACCAGGAGCAGCGAAAGCACCACGATGGCGACCCCGAAAATCGAGGCCTCGAGTCTTGCCGTCATGAGTCGGCCCCCCTTTCAACCGGGGTCGGCGCCACTGCCGAGCGTACGTCCTCACGCAGGGTGTGGTTTCGCGATTTCAGCGACACCCATCCAACCAGCAGGGCGAGTGTCACGAGGGCCAGAACCCACCGAGTTCGGTATTGCATAATCTCAGGATAAGCCTCGCTCTCGCCGTTGACGATGTCGAACTTCAGAATTCGACTGCCAACCTCCTGACACCTCAAGGCAGGATAAGGTCAGGATTCCCTTCGGGTGCGGGGTGGGGTATCCCCAAAGACACATCATGAATTTAGATCGTTTTTCGCGACACGTTCTGCTTCCCGAAGTGGGTCTCGAGGGCCAGCGACTCCTCGCCGCCTCGCGGGTTCTGGTCATCGGAGCCGGCGGACTGGGCGCTCCCGTGGCACTCTATCTCGCAGCCGCCGGGGTCGGCACCCTCCGCGTGGTCGATCCCGACCGGGTCGAGGCCTCCAATCTGCAGCGCCAGGTTCTTTTCGGCGAGAGGGATCTCGACCGACTGAAGGTCGACGCCCTCGCCGAGCGGCTGGGGCGGGATCATCCCGGCATTCAGATCGAGGCGGTTGCCGAATGTTTCGACGAGAGTAGCGCCCTGGCGCTGGCGGCTGGCTGCGACCTGATTCTGGACGGAAGCGACAACTTCGCCACGAGAATCCTCGCCAGCGACACATCAACCCGGCTTGGAGTACCCCTCGTGCATGCCGCCGCGGACCGATTTGAAGGACTGGTGGGCATCTTTGATGCGACAAGAGGTTCGTGCTACCGATGCCTTCAACCCCATCCGCCGCGCAACCCGGTTCAAAACTGCGCGACGGCAGGAGTGCTGGGACCGGTCGTCGGAGTGCTTGGGAGTCTTCAGGCCACGCTGGCACTTCAGTTTCTGGTGTCACGGGGTGATCCCAACCACCCGCTCTGCCCCGAGTTCGGTCGCCTCAGCCTGCTCGATCTCAGGGGTAGCTGGAATGTATCGAGCGTCCGCGTTCCCCGGCGAACCGACTGCCCCTCGTGCTCAAAAGAGAAATGGAATCAGGACCAACCAGGAGGCTCGTCGATCTCCGCTTCTGAGCTTCGTCAGCTTCTCGGGCGCTCGTCGCACGAAGTGCTGCTCATCGATCTTCGCCCAGAGCCGGAATGGCAGCTTCAACACGTCCCGGGCTCGATCTGCTGGCCCCTCGAGCGCTTCCAGAGCGGAGCGTTTCCGAATATCGAAAGCCGGCACCAGCAGGCCGTTCTTTACTGCCATTCGGGTGTGCTGTCAGAGACTGCCATCGAGCTGTTCGAAACCCATCGCCCCCCCCCTGAAGCGACCGTCACTCCCCTTCCGATTCGAAGTCTGCTCGGCGGGTTCAGGGCCTGGGGACGTCAGTGATGGATTTCCGCGCACTCAATGCATCGATTTCGACCTTCACGCCGATCCGCCCCGAAGGACCCAGGATCTCGCCGCGAATGCCCGCCTTGCGATCCACCTTCCCTGCCGAAATCGAATCCACAAGGGCACCCAGTTCCAGGGCCGGAACCTGAACTCGGAGCTCGAACGCCTCCATGTTCCAACTGCACGAGAGTTCCTCGGCGCGCTCCAGACGTACAAAAAGATCGCGCCCCACGAACGCCAGTGGCTGCCCAAGACTGGTCCCGCCTCGAAGACGCACGGCCTCTTCAAGCTCCAGTCGCAGTCGGATCGACTCTGAGTCCAGTCGCAGGTTCACGGCATCTCCCGTACAAAGACGGCGAGCTCTTCAGGGGTATTCAAATTGGCACGCGCGGCCTCCGAACCCCATTCTGCGTCGAGCTCGACGGCGGCCAGCTCCTCGAGCAGCCGCCCGATCGACCGCTCGCGGGAAGTTCGCCCCCCCTGCAGACTCTCTCGAACCGCCAGCTCCACGGCTTCGCTGCAGCGAACCAGAAATGGCAGCGTCAACTCATGAAATCGAACAGCCTGCAGGCGAGGCTCCTCGAGTAACCTCAAGGCCCCGCGCATCAGGGGCTCTGACGTCAGTCCCGGCATGTCCACCGGAATCACGACGAGAATCGCCTCGGCGCCGCCACTGAGGCGCCTGGCCTCCCTCACGGCTGACAAGACACCCGAGAGCGGTCCCAGACCCGATACCGCATCCCCAAGCGAGGACAGTCCCGGCACCTCTCCACAGACATGCACGCGGCACCGCTCAGTCAATGATTCAGAAAGGCGAAGCGCGCGCCGAAGCAGGCTCTCTCCGTCAATCTCGATAAAGCGCTTGTCGCGCCCCATTCGAGACGACTTTCCACCGGCAAGGATGCCGACATGAAGCTCAGGAATCATGCGAACTCCGATGCCCGTGCTGGCACAGGGCATGGCCCTTGAGCCACTCGGTCTCACCGTTTTCATAAAACTCTTTTTTCCAGATCGGAGCCCGGAGCTTGAGCTGCTCAATGACGTGGCGGGATGCCTGATACGATTCGTCTCGATGCCGGGTCGACACTCCGATCCCGACGCTGATCTCGCCCACCGCAAGGCGCCCCGTTCGATGAATCACGCACACGCGCAGGTCTTCGCCCCAGCGCAGGGCTGCCTCCCGGCAGATTTCGTGGAGCACCTTTTCAGCCAGCGGGACAAAGGCGTCATAGGCTACGGCCACGACCTGTCGCCCGAAGTTCACCGATCGCACGCGACCAAAAAAGAAGTTCTGTGCTCCGTGGCCCTCGTCAGAAACGAAGTCAAAAATCTCCTCGACCCGAATCGGCTCTTCTCGAACCGTGCAGTGAATCTGCGGCATGTTCATCCTCCACAAACCGGTGGAAGAATGGCCAGCCGCGCACCGGACACGACTGCTTCGTCGTCGGACAGAAGGCGATCCTCATCAGCAAGCGCTGAATCGGCCACCAGAGGACCCAGCTCCGGCCCCAATCGGTCGGCGAGGGCCCCCTTCAGCTCAGCGACGGTCGAGATTCCGTCGACCGACAGACGAACCACTGAAGCATCTCGCATGAAGGACCTGAACGCTCCAAAAAGACGAACTTCCACTTCGCTCATGACAGTACCCCCTGCTCAAACGAACTCTGAAGCGGAACCACTTCGACCAGCGTGCCCGCCTCGAGCGCACTTCCCGCCTCGGGAAGCACGACCCAGCTGTTGGACTCCACCAGCGCACTGACGATCGAAGATCCCTGGCCTTTCAACGCCTCGACTTCAAGACTCGACTGTACAGTACGAGTTCGAGCCTTGAAAAAGCAGCGCAGCCCCTCAGGTTTCGACACGCCTTGGGCGAGACGAGCTTGAACGGGAACCTCACGGCCGAGTTCCGACACCGTCCTCAGATAAGGCTCAACGAAGAATCGAAACACCACGGCGGTCGAAACCGGATTTCCAGGCATTCCAAAAAAGGCACACGATCTCGCCCCGGAACCGAGTTCGCCAAAAAGAACAGGCTTTGCCGGCCGGATCGCCGCCTTGTGAAAATGGATTCGCCCCCCCATCTCTTCGATCACCTGCGGAACGAAATCGAACTGCCCCATCGAAACCGCACCGGTACTGATGATCAGGTCCGACCGTTCGTCGAGCGCTCGCTCCAAAACTGCACGGTATTGCGAAGGGTCATCCGAGATGATCCCGTGGTAGCGGGCTTCAATTCCCAGTTCAGCAAATACCGAGACTAGAAACGGCCCCGTCGAATTGCGAATTTTTCCGGGCGCGAGCACTCGCTCTTCAGGAGGCACCAGTTCACTTCCCGTCGAAACGATCGCGACTCGGGGTCGCCTCACAACTGAAAGCGAGGAAACGCCGAGCCCCGCGCAGGCCATCACCACGCCGGCATCGATGCGCCTTCCGGCACTCACGACCCGCTGCCCCGGCTCGAAGTCGGTGCCACGGCGACGGATATTCGCCCCCGGCACAGCCGCTCTCTCCAGGCGAATCGAACGCGCACGTCCATCAGAACCCCGTTCGACTTCAACGTCTTCGATGCGAATGACCGCATCCATGCCATTCTGCGGAAGGGGCGCACCGGTCATGATCTCGATCGCCGTGCCGGGTCGGAGCAGCGAGGCCTCGTGAAGAGCGCCCCCGTCTCCAGCGGCCAGCATCCCCTCGACGGGAAGGCGAGTCTCCTTCCCTGAAGACACCCCGGCCGTGTCCGCCGAAAAAACGGCAAAGCCATCCATCGCCGAGTTGTCAAACGCCGGTACCGCTTCGGAGCTTTCGATCGTTCGAGCCAGAATCCTGCCCGCGGCCTGATCGAGCGGGACTTCCTCGTGACCGAGGAGCCTTTTGCGGGCAACAGACTCCAGAATCTCCAAGGCCGAGGAATAGGCAATCATCGAACACCCCCTGCCGCGCCTTCGACGTTCACGAATGTCCCCCACCGGCTCCCACATGAAGGGCATGCGGAATCAAAGACGCCACGGCCTCGAGTCCCTCGATGACGGCCTTGGGCTTTCCAGGGAGGCACACGACCACGCTGCCCCCGACCATCACGGCCACCGAACGACTCAGCCAGGACGACTGCACGTGGCGCGCGCCGCTCTGGCGAAGCAGCTCTCCCAGGCCAGGAATCTCACGCCCCCCGTTCTCGCGGGCAAATTCGAGCACCGTCTCGGGAGTGATGTCCCGACTCGAGAGTCCGGTCCCCCCCGATGTCACCAAAAGCGCAGGCGAACCGACCTCGAGGTGCCTCGCCAGCTCTGAGCGAAGAGCCGATTCTTCATCCGCGATCAGTCGAACCGACTGAACCTCTGCACCCTCACGAAGCAGCCAGTCGCGGGCGGCCGGACCTGAGGCGTCTTCAGCCTCGCCTCGTGCACACCGGTCACTCAGCACCAGAACCGAGGCTCGAACCCCATCCAGCCGCGGCCGTTTTGAACCCGCCGAAGCCGCGACTTCGCCCCTTTCGGGATGGGTCCACACCCCCGACTTTCCGCCTTCCTTCAGTTCGAGACGAATCTCACCAATTTGCAGTACCGGGTCGATATTCTTTGTCAGATCGTAGATGCAAAGCAGAGCGGCACTGACACCTCCCAGAGCCTCCATCTCGACTCCCGTCTTCCCGACGGTCCGAGCCTCGCAAAATACCGTGATCGAATCGTGCTGAAGCGTGGTCCAGACCCTGACCGACGTCAGGGAAAGCGGATGGCAGAGAGGAAGCAGGTCAGCCGTGCGCTTGGCGCCCTGAATTCCGGCCACCTCGGCCAGTACCAGCACATCCCCCTTGGGCAGCGAACGCTCGCGAATGCGCGCAATGGTTTCGGCAGCAGCGAAGAACCGTCCGGACGCAACGGCCCGACGCTGGGTGTCGGCCTTCTCGCCAATGTCGATCATTCGAAATTCAGCCACCGATTCCCGAGAAGTTTTGGGTGTTTCCATAGTTTCCTTGATGCAACAGATGAGAGACGGGCTTTTCAAGAACCAGCGAGCGAACGCGAGCGACAAGGCTGTCGCACTGCTCATCAGCCTGCAGCAGGTCCCGAAGCGACAGGTCCTCATCACCAAAAAGGCAGAGTTTGAGCGCACCCTGCGAATTCACCCGAAGGCGATTGCAGGTCGTGCAGAAATCCGAGGAGTACGGAGCAATCAGCCCCACCGAACCCTCGTAGTGCGGATGACGAAAGAGGACGGCAGGCCCATCGGTCAGCCCTCGGGGCATCATCTGCCAGCCTGCCTTCAGAAGTTTGAGCTGCAATACCCCGGCAGACAAATGATGACGGGCAAAGAGTTCGGCATTCGTACCCGTACGCATCAATTCGATAAAACGCACCGAAACGGGGCGCTCACGGATCCAGTCCAGAAAGGACTCGATCGAGTCATCATTAATGCCACGCATGAGCACGGCGTTCACCTTGACGCTCTCAAAGCCAGTTTTCAGTGCGGTTTCGACTCCGCCGAGCACTTCTTCAAACCGACGCATTCCGGTGGCACGCTCGAAGCGATCCTTCTCGAGGCTGTCGATGCTGACATTGATGGCGCTCACCCCAGCTTCACGAAGGGGCTCGGCAAGCTGGGAGAGACGATTTCCATTGGTGGTGATCGCCACCTTGCGAATCCCCTCGACCGAGGCCACGGTGCGAGCAATGTCGATGAGGTCGCGCCGGGTGGTAGGCTCCCCCCCGGTCAGACGTACCTTCGAGACGCCCATTCGGGCGAACCCGCGAACCAGCCTTCGAATCTCGTCCACAGAGAGCTCTGGGGCGGCAGCCTTGCCGTCGTAGCCGTCCGGCAGGCAGTAGACGCAGCGAAAATTGCAGCGCTCGGTCACCGAGAGCCGCAGGTAGACGAACTTCCTCTGATGGGCGTCCATCAAATCGTGCACGGAAATCCTTTCCAATCAGGGGAGGCTCGGGTGTTACCACCCCAACCCGGCGAGACCGCCTCAGTGCGGCCGCGCGGCTTCCGACCCCGTGAAGGTCAGGAAGCTTCGGAACTCTGGTCTTCTCAGGCCTGGTCGGAGGGCTTCTCCGAGGACGAGTCGGCCAGCTTTTCGGGCTGGGCCTGATCGTCGAAGCTTCCATCCACTGCCTTCTTGAACTGGCGTACGGTCTGCCCCAGGGCAGCACCGAGTTCGGGAAGCCGACGGGCGCCGAAAAGAAGAACCACGATTCCCAAAATCAGCAGATGGCTGGCACTCATTCCAAACATGCAAAAACTCCTTGAATGGGCTGACTTTGTCGCAACGCGGGTCCCAGTTCAAGGCCTATTCGGGGCTCAAAAAAAGTGAAACCCCACCGATGCTCCGAATACCCCGCCCTCGCGCCCTGACCCTACCGGAAAGGCCAGCAGTGAAACCGACAGCCCGGAGTCTCCAACATAGGTCACGGGCGCGACCGAAACCGCCAAGGGGCGATCGGACCGGAACTGATAGTGCAGCCCCGGAGACAGGAAAGCCCAGAAAGCCCCCTGATCCCCCGAACGGGTCTTGAGCAGCAGCAGATTCACTCCGGCCAAAAAGCGATCGGGACGCGTCCCCCGATCGACCGTCTGAAAGCGAAAGCCACCGGAAATCAGGGGCGATGGAGCTCGAAACGCGGGATCGGGATCGTGTTGCAGAATGGGCCCGGACGCGACGGCACTCGCGCTCTGTAGCAGCAGCGCCGCAGCCACCGCAGACAGGAGAACACCCCTTTTCACTGCAGCAGCGTCAGGAATTCTAGAACGCATAGCCAAGGCTTACCCCACCCCAGGGATGAAAGGCCTGGTTGGCGTAGGCCACATAACCGGTGGCGCGAAAGAGGTACCCCTGATCGCTTCGGTTTTCGTAACCGACGCCAGCCACTGGCAGCACCGATTCAGAAACCACCCAGCCGGAAGCCGGCGCTTCGCGTCCGCGAACCCCATCCAGGTCAAGAACCAGCGTCACGCCGCCGGTGAGGTAAAGGGCCCCCTGCTCGCGCGCCAGATAGTAGTTTGCATAGACCGGAACCATCGAAACCGGGCCTCCTCCGAATCCGAAGCCGGCGGAAAAATCATCATCCAGCATGCGATCGAAAAAGACGCTCGCACTGGAGGCACGCCCCAGGGCTTCGATCCCGACGACGGTCGGATAGGTCGGCCGCGTGGGTTCGGCGCGAGCCGATGATGCCGAATAAGCGACAGCCACGAGCAGAAACCAACCCATCAACGAACGCTGAATCATCATGTTTCCATCCTCAGACGAAAGGATCCGAGTTTCCAGCGGATTGTCGGTCCGCTGCATGATATTCATCCCCGTGCATGTCCACCTTTTGCGCCTACTTCGATCGCGGCCAGTGCCGCTCGTGCGACTGGATCACGCTGGAGTACTCAGAGCAGATCGAACGCAAGCAGCGACGGGTTCGAGAATCGTTGGCGTTTTTTGATCGTTTTGAGCTCGAACCGACCGTCTCGTCCGCGCGGCAGGGGTTTCGCAATCGAGCAAAAATGGCCGTGACGGGTACGGTCGAGGCTCCGACCATCGGCCTGACCGGCGATCTCCATCAGCAGCAGCCTTTGGATGAGGGGCGCGAGCTGCTCTCCTGCCCGATCCACCACCCCAGGCTGAATGAACTGATGGCGGCCCTCCCCTCGTTCATCACCACCTACCGGCTGATTCCCTACCAGATCGAATCGCGCCGGGGAGAACTCAAGGGACTGATTGCGTTCTTCTCGCCGCAATCCAGAGAACTCTACCTGCGCTTCGTGCTGCGCTCGAGGGAATGCGTCTCCCGCCTGAGAAAGATGCTTCCTGAGCTTCAAAGTCAGTTTCCCGATCTGGTCTGTGTCTCGGCAAACCTTCAGCCGGTTCCCCATGCCCTTCTCGAGGGTCCCGAAGAGATCTTTCTCACTGAAAGACAAACCATTCTGCACCAGCTCGGCCACCTGCCCCTCAGGCTTTCTCCGCAGGCATTCGTTCAAACCAACGTCGAAACCGCCCTCCAGCTCTACTCCACTGCGGCCGAGTGGATCCTCGAAGCTCAGCCCGAACGGGCGATGGAGCTGTACTGCGGACAAGGGGCCTTCACCTTTTTTGCCGCCCGCCATGCCCGTTCGTGGCTCAGCATCGAGCTTCACCCCGACGCCGTGTCAACAGCCCGCGCGACCGCCACCGAACTCGGCCTTTCTCATCTGCAGTTTCGAAGTGCCGACGCGACGCAGATTCAACCCGAGCTCGCGGCGTTCGCGCCCGACCTGGTGCTGGTCAACCCCCCTCGCCGAGGACTCGGCACCGCCGTTCAGCTCCTGCTTCAACAGCAGCCGCAATCGTTGCTTTACTCGAGCTGCAACATCGAATCACTGGCAGCCGACCTACGCGCGTTCGCTTCGCTCTACGCCATTCGTCGAGTCCGGATCTTCGATCTGTTTCCGCATACGGCGCATTTCGAAACGCTGGTTTGGCTTGAAAAAAAGCGCCTCTGAAGGTCGGGAACGAACCTACTGGGCCTTTTCGACTCTCACTCGAGCCCTGGCGCCATCCGGGTCGTCGCCTTGAAACGAGACCCGGTAGAGAATGGGATTGCAGCAGACCTCACAGTCCACCACGATCTCCTGCTGAGCACCCTCCTCCGGAAAGAACTCCATCCAGATCTGCTCCCAGCAGTACGGACAGCTCACCTGGTAGTCCGTCTCCATGCGCCCTCCCTTGCTTCACAGCCTCGCTTCATTGAAGCCCTCTAAAAATCCAAGACGCCGCTTCACTGAAAGCGTAGCATGAACTCGATGCGAAGAGCCGACCAGAGAGTTCTCAGCCTTCAAAAGGCCCTTCAGGCGCGGGCCACGAAAAAGACCCTGAAGTTCTGGCAGGCCTACCTTCGCGGCGAGGCCCGTTTTCGGGGTGTTTCGATGGCCGACATTCGAACGGCCACGCATGCCTGGTGGAAGGACGAAGACCTCGCACGACTCGGTTCCGACTCAGCGATTCAACTGGCACTTCGACTCATTGAACAGAGGCACGCCGAGGACAAACAGGCAGGCATTCTGATGTTGTCCGAACTGCTGCTGCCGCACCTGTCCGAGAAGCATCTTCCTCTCTTCGAAGACCTCTTCACCCGGGGACACATCAGCGACTGGAGCGTGTGCGACTGGTTCTGCATCAAGGTGCTGGCAAGGATGATGGAGCAAAGCCCCAGTCCCGGACGGCTGGCTCGAAAACTCTCGCAATGGCGCAAGTCGAAGCCGCTCTGGCAGAGACGCGCAGCCTGCGTCGCATTCGTCCCTCATGCCCGCTTCGGCGACAAACGCATTCCTGGACTGAGCCAACTCATCATCACGAATGCGCAGGCACTGCTTCTTGATCCCGAGCGCTTCGCCCAAACCGGTGTGGGCTGGGTGCTTCGAGAGCTCTCGCTCTCAAACCGCGGGCTCGTTGTGGCCTTTGCAGAGACTCACCTCGAACGAATGTCACGAGAGTGCATCCGCTCGGTGACCGAAAAGATGCCGGCAACAGCACGCACCCGGCTACTGAAGCTTCACAGCTGCCGGGTCGTTTCGTGAGCGGATCAACGCGGGAATGACGCACCTTCAAGGTCCCTGTCCACCAGCGGGACTTCTGTGACTCGCGAGCGAATGGATCGAAGCAGTATCGCCTGGCCGACGCGAACCTCCTCGATGCCCTTTCGCGTACCCTCTGCGGCAAGGACGTCGACGAGGTGCTGCTTCAGGAATCGCCCCGAGCGCAGGCCCCAGACCTCGTTCATGCGATCGGCATAATCCGAAGCATAGGTACCCGGCCCCCGAAAAAAGAGGGCCAGATTGAGCATGCGACCGCTCTCGTCGAGCGCGGTCGTGTCCACTCGTTCCAATGCGCTTTCGAATCGCTTGACCACGGCTTCGCGCTCGAGGCGCCGATCCATTTTCGCAAGTTCGCCCTGGTCCAGCTGGTTCAAGGTTTTCCTCATATGGACTACCGCCTCATCGGATCGCATCCCTGAAAAGCGATCCGCCACAAAGTAGTCGATGCGATCTGAAAAACTGAACACGCCAGAGATTCCCTGGATCGGCTTCTGAACAGGCAGGCTCGCATCAGAGTGAAGTCTTTTCAGCTCGATCCTGCTCGTGGGTGACTCCACAAACGGGTATCCCTTGGGAAAACCCACCCCCATGAAGATGGCAAGCACCGCAAAACGATCAGTGGCACCACGATAAAGTGGCAGCCTTTCGTACATCGCGCGGGACTCATTGAGGATCTGTTTGCCTTCGAAGGAGCCACGAAGGGAGAGTCCGGTGATGACCCTGCCCCGATAGACGATGTCGCAGGTACGCTCCCAATCATAGTTCCCGGTCCTTCTGCAGTTCTCGACGACGATGCCGGATGAAGGATCGTGGATATTGCTGACGAAAGAGTTTCGAACTGCCTCAAAACGTCGCAACTCGGGTTGCGCCCAATAACCACGCTCGAAGAATCGGCCGAGTACTTCGTTGGTTCGGGTCTCCAGATCAAAGCAGAGGGACACGCTTTGCGGGTTCTGGAGCATTCGCTCATGAAGCCCGTCTCCCAGCTTCTCTCGGAGCACCCGCGATGGGATGGGCAGCTGGATGTCGACGGCGTCATCCGCCCCCGCCCGACAGTGAGGCGCGAAAAAGACCTGGCCCGGCGTGTCGTCCTTCAGATGGGAACGAATCAAGAACGCCATGCGCTCGATCTCGCTGCGAACAAAAAGTCGATCGTACAGGTGCACACGCGCCGAGGAGCCCTTTTCCTGCAAGGGCTGAAGCTCCAGGTCGGACTCTCGATAAACCAGCTCGTTCTCGAGAACCTCCAGGAACCTGCGAAGAGCCGAGACATGGTAGGTTTTTGCCGTCTCGGATTGTGACTGTGACAGCGCTTCCGCGACCTGAGACCAGACCTGCTGGAGGCGACTCTCATGGCCGGTGATCAATTTCTCGACGTAGGACGTGTCGAGCCTGAACTTTTGCAGGAAGGATTGCAGCTCGACCTTCCGTGCTCGAAGTCGGTCGAAGATCGATTCATCGATCTTCGGGCCGAAAAGTTTCGAGAAATAGCCCCGTTTCATCAGGTTCAGGCTGCGCTCCACATCGGCCAGAAGCTCGGGATTCGGCAACTCCTTCGGCAGCGGCCCCGAAGTGGTGGACTCGGCCCGATAGTGATCGAGCAGATCATTGATCTGGTAACTCAGATTTCCGCGATTCCGATATTGGCCCGGCAGCGAGCGTCGGGTCAGCAACGAGCTGTCGATATCGTTCGTGGCAAACCGGCTGATGGCGTCGAAGCACTCGCGGGCCTCGGATCGTGACGCACTGAAACTCACGCGATCTTTTCCCAGGCAGTGCTGGACGTGTGAGAGATAGGCGGACTCCAGCCTGGTGGTCACGTCGCGATTCGCCAGGTAGCCCTGGAGCTGCTTGAGGTTTTCGTCGATGGACAGGAGCAGGTTGAAGCTGGCGCGACCCAGCTGGTCGATGCTCCGGATTTCAGAATGAATCCGTCCCAGAACCGTCAGGATGTTGCGCTCCATCGCCAGGCGGTCGGATCGCATCGCAGAAAACTGAGAATTCATCTCCTGCTGGAGCCGATCGATCTGACGGCTAATCTGCTGAAGCTGCTGGAAGATTGCTTCGAAAGCACGATTCTGGCTGTCGTCCGGATTCGAAAAGGCCGAAATCAGTTGCACCGACCCCATCGCCAGCACGCCGTAATGACCGAGCGCGGCGGCCCCCAGGGCCTCGCCCGGCTTCTGGAGTTCAAGCAGGGTCCTGCTGATGGTCGAGATGCCACGGATGGCCCCGTCCAGTCGGGCTGCCTTCTCCGGCTGAAAGAGCGAATAGACGGCAGTGATGCCAAGCGCGAACTGCGAGTAGTCATCGACCACCCGGATGGACACCTGGAGTTCTCGAGCTCTCGCCTCGCGCCGACGGTCGAGTTCCCTTTCCAGCGCTTCGCGCTCCTTTTCGTCCGTCACCGTCTGGAGCTTTTCCTTCAGCGCCAGGATCTGCCGGCGAAGCTCCTCAATTTCTCCGGACCCTTCCTGAAAATCCCGCCGAAGATCGACGATCGCACGCTCAAACTTCGTGTCGAGGCTTTCAAACATCTGGATCAGAGCCTGCCTCCGGCTTTTGCTCTCGGTGGTGATCAGCTCCACCATGGCGTTGCTGACCAGAAGGCTTCCCAGATTTCGGAATCGCTCCATCTCGGCACGAATGGCTTTGCGATCTCTCGGGCCAAACTTGCGCTGCGCCAGCAGCTCGCCCAACTGGGCGTAGGCCTCGAGAGTGATTTCGGTGGTCCGATGGATTGTTTCGGGCCGCTTCGGATCGACCTCGAACGTGACGGCGTTCCTGAATCTCTCCAGCACCCGCGTCAACTCCTGGCTGGCAAGAACCGAGCTCAGTCGGCCATCCTGATCGTAACCCGTGATCTGATCGAGGAGATCCGCAACGGTAGAACCGTAAGGAATGGCCTCGATCAGCGTGCGACCGAATCGGGCATCGGCGAAATCGAACTCACGAAAACTGAGACGACGGTCCAGCTCGGTCAGATCGATGCAGGTGGGCCGAGACGCCTCCAGAGAACCGGGGGAGTAGGGAACCGGCAGGCATCCCTCTGCCAGGGCGCTCTTGCAGGAGAGAGTCAGAACGAGGGCAGTACTGCTCCATGTCGCGAGTCTCTTGAAGATCATGGGTAAAATCCCTCGTTTGAAGAGCTTTTGGCACGTGGATGGGTTCTTCACGTCAATGAGCTCCAGTTTCTGGAGGTCGGCGCGGTAGGATCTGCGAGAGGGATTTGCCCCGTCCTCAGGTACCGCTGGCGGCGGGCGAGACGCAGATTGCTGGCACGCCTTCGATGGCTACTTTCGACAGATGCCTTTCGCTGATGAGCTCTTCTTGAAGTCCTTGGCCGTCGGTCAGAACCAGGATCTTCTGGTCTTTTCCGACCCACTGCCAGATTCCGGAACGATCCATGATCTTCCACGAAATGGCTTTCTCCAGAACTTTGCTATGGAGGGCGGCACCCGACATCGCGATGGTGAGCGCGGAGAATTCGGTATCGAGCTCGCTGTTGTAGGATTTGCAGAATTCCTTTGCCGCCTTCTCGGTCTTGAAGCCCCGCTTCGAGATGATCAACGTGACCTGGTCGCGAAAGTTCCACGTCGTGGCGTAAAGACCATCCTGTTCCATCTGAAATCCGGTGGTCTCCAGGGCGTCTGATCCGAGCGAGACGGATGCCGTCAGGGAAGAGATCAAGGCAAGGGCGAGTGCGATCGGTTTCATTTTCACGTTCTCCAAGGTTCGGTGGAGGCGGTG
>CAYSOA010000020.1:0-39725 GCA_964432565.1 uncultured Bacteriovorax sp. | reverse complement strand
CCGGGGGCCATTCGATATCCCCGCGCCGTTATGAAAAAGCTTTTCGCCGTTGTTTCTGGTCTCATCGCGCTGGCCGCCATGGCCTTCGCCAATCAGTCCCACGCTGCACTTCAGACCTGCTACGCTTCTGCGTTCTGCCCCCAGACGGGCCGCACCGTGGCATGTCAGGTCTACGCCAACCCGTTCTACGGACAGCAGTGCACCTACGAGTTTCAGCATGGCTTCGGCGTGCGCTGCACCGGCTGGGACATCTTCGGTCGCTGGGTCGTCTTTCAGGACTACTGCATCTACTGATTTCATTTCAGGCTCCTTGAGGATCCTTGGTCTTCGGATCCTCCGTTGAAAAGCCCGGCCCCTGTGGTCGGGCTTTTTCTTTCGTGTCAGGATTCGATTGGTGCCTGAAATCTTCTTGGTTCCGCCAAGCGAACTTCATACAGTCTAGCCACCATGAAGGACGCGCGAATCCTCGCTATAGCGAACCAGAAGGGTGGCGTCGGCAAGACCACCACCACCATGAATCTCGGGCACGCACTGGCCCGGCAAGGCCATCAGGTGCTGCTCATCGACAGCGACCCCCAGGGCAACCTGACTCGCTACCTCGGCGCCCGGCCGAAGGGTTTTTTGGACGAGCTCTACCTGTCGCGAAAGAAGCCGTCGCGCGAGACACTGACCCCCCTTCTTCATCGGTGCACCGAGAACCTGCACCTGATCGGCTGTGACTCCAACCTCGCGGGGGTCGAGTACTACCTCTTCTCACGGGAAGAGCGCGAGCGCGTGCTCTCGGGCTGGATCGACACCCTTCGTGAGGAGTTCGATTACATTTTGATCGACACTCCTCCCTCGCTCAATCTCCTGACGCTCAACGCGCTGGTCGCAGCCCATGAGGTTCTGGTTCCGGCCCAGCCCGAGTTCTTTAGCCTCGAAGGACTCGCCAAGCTTCGCGCCACGATTGAAGGCGTTCGCGGTCGCTGGAACCCCACCCTTCGAATCGGCGGAATCGTCGTCACGCAGGCGCAGCAGCGGCGCAAGCTTTACGGCGAGGTGCTTGAGAGCCTGAAAGCGGAGTTTGGAGACGTGATTTTTGCGACTCGAATTCGCGAAAACGCCGCGATCACGGAGAGCAGCGGACACGCCCGTGCCGTCTTTGACTACGCTCCCAAGTCGATCGGCGCCGAAGATTACCTGGCACTTGCCCAGGAATTTCTGACCCGGGAGGCTCGAAACGCATGACCCCTTCATCCAAAAAAACCAAACTGGGGTTGAATCCTTTTGAAGGCGACGCCCGACCCGCGGCCGTCGTCTTTCCGGGCGACCCCATCCCCGCTTTCACCCCAACACCCCATGAGGAAACCATGAACCGCAAAACACTGCGCCCTCGACTTCCCCGCAGCCGTGCCGAGCTACTCGAGACCCTCGAAGGGCTGCGCGAGATTCGTCCGTCGGACATTTCACAGAAGATTCTGCGCTGCCGCATGGATCAGTTCTCGCTCTTTACGGTGGCCCGGAAGGGTCGGACTTCTTCGGTTTCAGTGCTGGGCCTTCGCCTCACCCATCCGTTCAAACTCAAGAACCGCTCGATCAAGATCGGACCCGTGGCGGCCCGCAACTGGAAGCTGACACTTCTCGACGTCCAGCTGCGCAAGTCGGCCTCACGCAAGTAGGCGCGAATCGATTCGAAAAGGCTCTGAGCCGACCTGGGCGCGAGCCCAGGTGGCCAGCTCGGCAGCAGAGCGCGAAACCAGTTCAGAGGCCTCCAGACTTCCCAGCCAGGTCCACTCGGCCTCAAGCGAACGCGTCAGCAGCAGCCTTCGAAGATGTGGAAGAAAGGCGTCATCCTCAGCGTAGGATACGCGCATGCGCACTCCTTCGGGATACCGAATTCTTCCGACCCAGAGGGGAACCCCTGCAGCTCGTGCCGCCTCAAAGAGCGCCCGCCTGAAGGGGCGCACTTCGTCTCCGCGCGTGGAAGTGGCCTCGGGAAAAACCACGACGTGCAGTCCGTCCTTCATCAGGAGGGCCACCTCGGCGATCTCCGAGCGCAGACGCCGCGCCGATCGTCGGTCGACAAAAACGCAACCGGCCAGACGGCAGATCGTTCCCACAATGGGCTGGTCGCGTACTTCTGTCGAAGTCACGAATACCGTGGGCAACTGCGCCGCCACGACCAGCACATCGAGGTAGGAGATATGGTTCGATACCGTCATTCCGGGACGAATCCCGCGCACAGCCAATGGTGGCCGAACCTGGTAGCGCGTGACCGTGCGCACTCCAAGCACCCGTAGCAGCCAGGGAGCCAGAATGTGCACCCACTGCGCACGGAGGCGCCGGAGAGAACGATCAGGACGCCAGATCAGTCCCAGTCCGGCCGAGAGCATCAGGCCAAAAAGAACAATCAAAAGGAAGATTCCAGTTCGGATCATGCCGCTCATTCCGTCCCCCTCGACGAACGAACCGAAAAGGCGGTGAGCAGATCAAGACAGTGAAAGTCGGCATCATAGGCAGGAGCCGAAAGAACCCTTGCGCCCGAGCGCAGGTAAGAGGCCACGAGGGGCGGCAAGAGCGACGGTGTGACGGCATCGTCCCGAAGCTGAGCGGGCGGAATCCATCCGGACTCGGCAAGCGCCCACTCCTCGCGCATGCCCAAGGGCATGGCGTACCTGCGTGTGGGACGAACGCCCTCAATGGGAGCCCAGGCACCACGGCGCACGAGCTCGGCGTGCAGCGCGGCGGCTCCAGGTTTCTTTCCGGGCCAGAGAACGCTCGAGCAGCCAAAGAAAAGGTCAAACTGCCGCTCATGCGCGAACTCGATCAGTCCGCGCCAGAGCATCCTCAACACCGCACCATTTCGATGCTCGGGATGAACGCAGGCGCGCCCGAGTTCCAATTTTCTACCAGGAAGCGACAGAAAGGGCCCCAGTTCAAACTCCCGCTCAGAATAGTAGCCGTGGGGGCACTCTTCGGAGATCAGTCGATAGGTGCCCACCGGTCGTCCCGAGGCCTTGTGAAAAACCACCAGATGATCGGCGAACCGGTCGTACTGATCGATGTCGATACGAAACAGCGAAGCCGGAGACGCATACTCACGCCGAAACACTTCGTAGCGAAGTTGGAAGACGCGCCGCAGATCACTGCGGTCGCGAGTCACTCGGCACTCGTAGTCTCGACCTTCAAACACCGGAAGCTCGCTGTTCCAGTCGATCGTCGATGCCTGAGGACCGAAGATCCAGGCCATCATGGGACCGGTTTGTGCGACCGTCTCGCGAAAAGATTTTAGAACAGGAATGGCTTCGGTCATCTCAGGATTTCCCCCTGAGCCGAGAAGAACCGAGTTCCGTCGTGACCGAAGCAGGATTCTGTCAGAGTTCTGTCAGATTTGAGATCGGGCCACTCGCACGCCACTCCGGCCGCCCCAGAAAGTGCAAGACCCAGGCGGCCCCCCAGGAAAACGGCGCCTCAGAGCGGTAGAAAAGACTGCGAAACAGCCGATACCTGCGTCGAGGCTCGTAGATCTCTCCGACAACGCCGTCCCGTTTAAGAAGCTCCGATAGGAAGCCTCGCAGCCGTTCGGCTTCCTGTAGGTCCCCCATTGCCAGGGCAGCTGACCCCTGAAGGCCGATCAGCCAGCTCCACGCCAGCCGGTCATGGTAATGCCCGAGCCCCACCGCGCGAACATTCAGGCTTCGCCAGCGCCGGGGATAGTCGGAATCGCTGGCTCGCCCCGGGAACCGGGCAAACACCCCCGAAAGAAGAGATTGGTAAACCTGCTCACGCTCCTGAGCGTCTTTCCAGAACTCCGGCTCAAGAAGAGCGAGCGCCACCCCGTCCAGCGAAACCACTGAAAGCTCGAGGTGCGAGCGGAAGAGGCCCATTTGAGCGTCGAAGAAAGTTTCCTTGAGACGATCGCGAAGGCGGGTCTCGCGTCGCAGTGACTCGTGCTCATGCTCGGCATCGAGAAGCCCAAGCCTTGCGGCATGATGCAGCACCCACCAGTGATGAAAGTTCGTGAGAAACGTCACTCCGGTTCGACGAACACTGTCCTGCCAGTCGCCATAGGCCTGCTGAACGATCCAGTCATCCCGGGTATGGGACCGGTAATAGGAGAGAAGCTGAGAAAAAACCCTAGTGAGCGGAACGGAAAAGTCCCGATCTCCGGTGCGCTCGACGTACTGGACCAGCCCCCGCAGAACCAGAAGATTGGAATCGATGGCCTCGGTTCCGTGCTCGCCCAAAAACTCTGCCTGAAGCGGAGCATCCACGTTGGGAACCGGCCCCATCCACGGAAAGAGCCCCCGCAAGACTCGTCGACGCGACGGAATGTTATCCAGAAGCCTGGGCACGAGGTGATCACTCGGTCGACGCGCCTCGAGGAGTCGCTGAAGGTGGTTCTTGACCACATCGGCGCGTCCGATCTCCAGTAGACCCGGAATGGAGTAGCAGAAGTCTCGAGTCCAGAGACCCGAAAACTGATTCGCCCCCGCCCTGAGCACCGGACCGACCCGCGTCTCGACAATATTGTGTTCGAGGGACTCCCGAGCAATCCGAAAGGCTTCAACGCTGGCATGGCTCGAAATCGTCACACTGGGTCCTATCAGGCTGATCACCATCCAAAGCCGAGGGAAAATCTGCATGGGGCGCCATTACCATTGCCCCAATGACTAAAAAAGAAGCTTCAGGATATCGTAGAAGTTCATGAAAAATGGGTTTTCGGACCGGCGCCGGCTCGCAGCCATTTTCTCTTCCCGCTCCCAGAAGTGAAGACGGGTGGCCGTTTTTCCGTAGCCCTCCGAGTAACTGGTCACGTTCCTGGCCCGACGAAAGACAATCGACTGAGGGTAGCGATCATGCTCCCGCGCTACCGCCTGCAGAATCGTGCCGGCCTCAGTCCTCAGCCTCGCCGCTTCCTGCTGCCAGTGCCTCTTCTCGTTGGATCGACTCTTGTGCTCGATGATTCGCCGGACTGCGAGGGAATGGCGAACGCGCAGATGCGTGACCTGTAGCATGCTGCGAAGCTCGGAATTGCGAACTCCGTCAATTTTCGGCAAGGCAGCAATCGCTGCTTCGAGAAGCTGAATTTCTGCCGCCAGCACCTTGCGGTCTCGGTGGAGCTCGCGAAGCAGCCGTCTTTCATGAATGGCATGAAACCCGGGAAGCTCATCCATCAGATTGGACGAGCTGATCAGACGAATCACCTGCCGGTCATTAAAGTACTCGCGCTGGTAGGCCGTGATGGCCTTCCAGGTGTCGACGTCCTCGCCCAGTGCCCGCAGCGCCAACCAGGGATCCCGGGCAGACTGCGGCCAGGCCTGCAGGGCCACATGCCAGTCCATCAGCCAGTATCCCAGCTCCTGACCAGTCGAGAAATTGAGCTGTCCCTCGATGCGGTTCTCGACCAGGTCTTCGAAGTCAGCACGGCGTGCCAGCAGGTAGTCGGTTAGAAAGATCGGCACGTCGATGTCCATTCCAACGTAATAGCTCGTCTCGGGATAGTACCAGGTCGCCCGCCGGTCCCGCTCGTCGAGCATGAACTGGCGCATGTCCTCGAAGTCCTTTCGTCCGTACATGGGAGTGTGGGCATCCTTCAGTCCGTAGAACATCACGGTGTGAGGCAGCACTCCGACCCCTGGATGCGCGTATCGGGCCAGAAAGTTATAGTTTCCGTAACGGGAATCCTCCTGCCCGGTAGACGTATGAATCTTGATCATCAGGCTCTTTCCAGAGGCCTCAAGAATCCTTCGAGTCTCTTCCATCCACTCGAGGGTGCGCTTCGCCGCTGTCGACGTAAATTCACTGGTGCCCATTTCGGCAGTCAGGAAGTCGAATTCGAAGTTCTGCAGGATCCAGCCCAACCGCTCCCGAAGGGGGCGCCTCCAGGTCCAATCCGAAAGCGTGGCCGCGAGTGGTACGAAGTAAAGCGCCTTCTGCTGCTGCATGGCGAACGACGCGCTAAAGCCCACCTTGAGACCGGCAGCCTTCGCCACGCGAAGCGATCGTTGAAGCTGGGCCGTGTCCGAGGTGCGCAGCACCTGAATCTGGATGAGGTTCTGCTGATTTCTCACATGCCAGCGAACCGCGTCTTCCGCGATCGACAGGTCATCCATCAAAAACCCATTCACCCACTCGGACGGGTGCATGGTGTGCAAATGAAAGCCTCGATAAGGAATTCGTGCCTCGAAGCTCCCCTCCGTGCCACAGGCGGTGGCCAGCCGCGTCTCATCAGGGGAGACCTGAATACGGGGATGGGGAAACAAAAACCCCATCTCAAACAGGGCGGCATAGAGCTGCTCACGGCGGGTGGCTTCGTCGACTCCGGAAAGCTCAAGTTCCATGGCCCCCTGCGAGTCGCAGACCACGCGAAACCGGGGCCTAGGATCGGCCCGCCACTGCAGTCGGGGTGTCGGGCTCGCGACCTTCGCCTTCGACCAGACCTGTTCGAGATCCTGCCTCGCCCACTCCTCCAGTCGAAGGGATGAGACCGGACCTGCCGCAAAGGACGAGTCACCTGAAAGCAGCAGGAATCCCACAACCGAAGCCACACGCATCGAGAGCAACATGACTTCAGTTTGCCCCCGATATTTTTGGCGTCATTCGGCAAGTATTTCCGCCTCAGGGCAGTTCTTGCATGCCACTCGCCAAGGATTCAGAATCAAAGGCATGTCGAAGAAAATTCTGATCACTGGTGCTTCGCGAGGATTTGGAAAAATGGCGGTCGAAAGGCTGGTCTCTCGCGGCCATGAGGTGGCGGCCGGGGTAAGGGGCGGCTCGGCGCGGGCGGCGACGATCTTCTCGGAGCAGGCCCTGCGCTCAGGACGCCTGCACATCCTTGACCTGCATGCCGATCGAAACGACACACTTCAGGTCGCCGCCGATTGGATTCAGAGTAACTGGAACGGAACTCTCGATGTCCTCGTGAACAACGCCGGATACGGCCTGATGGGACCGCTCGAAGGTCAGACCGACGAGCAGGTGCGCCGGCAGATGGAAGTGAACTTCTTCGGCCCTCTGGCACTTACCCGACTTTGCCTGCCCTTCCTCAAGAAAGCGCGCGGTCGCATCATCAATGTCAGCAGCATTGCCGGGCTCGTGGGATTCCCCTTCTACGGTGCCTACAATGCCTCAAAATTCGCGCTTGAAGCCATCAGTGAGGCCTTCTTCTACGAGCTTCGCGATCTCGGCATTCAGGTGGCATTGATCGAGCCCGGAGGCTTCAAGACCGAGTTCTCGGAATCCGCCGAGTATGGTGCCCCGGGGGACGAGCGCAACGTCGCTCGAATTTCGGCCTTTCGAAAAAAAATGGACGGGCGACGGAGCATGCTGAGTGGTGATCCAGAAGACGTCGCCCAACTCATGGTCCGACTTTGCGAACAAAGAAGTATCCCGCTCAGGAACATCATCGGTAAAGATGCGAAGATGATGATGACCGTCAAGCGACTGCTCCCCGATTCGTGGCGCGTGGGCCTCGTTGCTCGGGCGTTCGACCGGGTGATTTTCGGTGGTCGCTAAAGAGACGACGTCACTTGGTTGACGCCGACGACGGAGCCGCCTTTTCGACTCCCTTCTCGAAGTAGCGTTCGGCCACCTTGTTCCCCGCTTCGTCGTACTCCGACCACACGCCTTCCTTGCGGCCTTCCTCAAAGCGTCCCTCCAGCGCCAATTTTCCATTGGCAAAGGTCACGCTAAAGGCTCCGTGATTGACGTATCGTCCGTCGGAAAGGGGTTTCTGGATGCAGTGCTTGTCCCCGGGAATACTGCCCCCCGGATAGCGGGAACTGACCCACGAGACGTCCCCACCGCCGCTGCAGGGACGGGACGTCGTGGCACACGCTGCGAGAACCAGAGCGGGAGCCAGAGACAGAACCGGGGCAATTCTTTTCAAGACGGGCAACATGCCTTCATCCTACACTGAGAGCAGGATGAGATTCTGCATCAAATCCATCACGCTGCTTGCGATCTCGCTGCTGGCGACGCCCTTTCAGGTGCAGGCCATCGAGCTGCCGATCCCGAACCTCGATGACCTCGTCACGCCCGCCCTGAGAAAGCAGGGAGTTCGTCTTGCCGGAGTGCTTTCTGCGCATCGCCCGATGCAGCCCGCCACTCCCCTCGGCAGTTCCGTTGGAAACGCCCTCGGCATCGAGGCTTTTCTTGAAGCGCAGCTCGTGCAGATTCCGCAGGGATTTTATGACGCTCTTGCAGAGGCGGGTGTCAGCTCGAGCTTTAACCTGCGCTCGCTTCCGGTTCTCAAGCTTCAGGCCCACAAGGCCATCGGCTCGCGTCTGGACCTCGGCGCCTCGTACTTTGGCTTTCTGGACTACAAGATCTACGGAGGCGACCTGAAGTGGACCGTGTTTTTGCCCGAAGAGGGTCCCACCTGGGCGCTGCGGCTGTGCTATGCCCAGTCGCAGCTCAGCTATTTTTCAGTCAAGAGCTGGAGTCCCCAGCTTCTGGTCTCGAGGCGTCTGCACTTTGCAGACGCTTATCTGGGCGCAGAATACACCTGGATGACCGGACGCCTGAAAGGAAGCCAGACCATCGATACGGGGGGCGGTCCGGTTACGACTTCGATCGATATTCGCGGAATCCAGACGTTTGGCGCCTCGACGTTTCTGGGCCTGAGCCTTCGAGTTCCGGGGATCGGCCTCAAGCTGATGATGGAAGGTGCCTACAGCTTTGTGGGAGCCCACTCACTGGGGGCCGCGCTCGGGCTGTCCTGGTGAACCCGTTTGAGAGGGCGCTGAGCCCGCGTCCGTCGTAGCCGGGCGACGAGCCGCTTCCTCTTCGGCAAGCTGGGCCAGAGCCTGGGCCTCGGCGTCGTGAAACACCCGGATCACCACACGGCGATTCTTGGCAAGCGCCAGCTCATTCCACTTTCCGTCCGCCAGCCTGGCCTCTTCAACAGGTCGGGTGTCGGCATAGCCCAAGGCGGCCATGCTCCGGCCCGAAAATCCCTTATCGACAAAGACTCGAACGACGCGGGCGGCTCGGGCCGCGGAAAGCTCCCAGTTCGAGACAAATGGACCACTCAAGACCGCTCGCGAGTCGGTATGACCTTCGACAACAAACCGAAAAGCCTTCTTTTCAAACTTCTGCCGCTGTTGCAGCGCTTCGACGAGCTCTTCAAGAATTCCCCGACCATTCGGAGTCAGCTCGGCACTGAGCGTATCGAAGAAGACCTGCGAGCGGAAAACGATCGCCACTCCGCTTGCCGAAGTCTCCACACTGGCCTCTCCCTTGAGGGGAGTTTCCTGAAGGATCTGGGTCACCCACTTGGCCATTTGTTCGTTGGGCGAGCGGTACTCTCCTCCAAACTGCTCAGCCATGGTCGCCTTGATCTTTTCGAACTGCGGCTCATCCATCTTCGTCAGACTGAAGAGCATGATGAAAAATCCGCAGAGCAGGGTCATCATGTCGGCGTAAGAAACCAGCCAGTTCGACTCGTCATCCTGGTGCTGGTGACTCCCCCCCTCTTCCCGGCGATGGTGGGACCACTCCGACTGCGAGTCCTCCGCTGAGGTCTTCTTCTTCAGGCCGAACGAAGAACGAATCATGCCGCCGCCTTGCGAACCACACGCTCACGAGGCAACAGGAAGGAATTGAGCGACTCTCGAATCGAAACCGGGTTGGTCTGCGTCTTGAGCAGACAGGCCCCTTCGACGATGATCCGGCGCAGGGCCATCTCCTCGCGCGTTCTTTCGGTCAGGGCTTCAGCAATAGGAATGAAAATCAGGTTTGCCGTGGCAATTCCGTAAAGCGTTCCGATCAGTCCGATCGACATCGCAGGACCGATCAGCTTCTGGCTGTCGGGCTGTCCGATCTTCTGGAGCACCGCGATCATCCCGAGCGTGGTCGCGAGAAGCCCGAAGGCCGGCGGAAACCTCCCGATGATTCGAAACATGTTGGCTTCTTCCATGTATCGCGACTCAACGGTCTTCATTCGTTGCTCGAGCGTGCTGCGAATCTCGCGCTCGCTCAGTACTCCGTTGGCCACCAGGGTCATGGCCTCACGAAGAAACTCATGCTTCACGCCCGAAATGGCCTCATTGAGCGCCGACGGGCCATTGGCCGCCCTCTTGTTCAGCTCAAGAATCTGGCTGATGGTCTGCTGGTAGTTGACCCGGTTCCGCCCCAGAACTCTCAGGACGAAGATCTTGATGAGGGTCAGAATCTTTCCGACCGGAAAGCTGATGCTCGCGGCAGCAGCGGTCCCGCCAATGACAATCAGCATGCCATGCTTGTCGAGAAAGAACGCCATCTGCATTCCCGTCTCATGAAGAGCGAAGTACATGACCGAGACACCGAAGACCAATCCGAAAAGGGATGAGAAATTCATCTACGCTGCCTCCTTCAATCCGCCCAGCGCCTTCTGCCAGAGCTGGTACTGGCTGACGACATGATCATCATTCAGCGCCCGAAGCCGGCCCACCAGCAACCGCATGCAGCTCTCTGAAAACTTCAGTCGCTGCTCGGGAGTCGCCAGCAGCGCCTCCTGAAACGCCTGTTTCTCGACCGAAAACAATTTGCAGGCCGTCAGGCTCTGCACTGTCGCCGAGCGGGGCTGATCGTCAATCAAAGACATCTCGCCAAAGAACGCTCCCGTTTGAAGCTGGCCCACTTCGTGGGTTGCGCCGGTCAGCGGGTTGACCTTGTAGATCCCCACCTGTCCCTCGAGCACCAGAAACATTCCCCAGCTCATCTCGCCTTCGATGATCACGTTCGTAAACGGCTCGACAACCACGCTCCTTCCCACGGAGACAAGCCGCTGAAGCTCTTCGCGGCTGAAACACGAGAAAAGCGGAACCCCGGTAAAGTGCTCGATCTCGACTGTCAGCGGCGTCATGACGCCCTCCGGATCGAGGTCGAAGTCATGTGGTCCTGGGCATCCATCGGCATGGCTGCGTGCGACTGCTCGGCAAACATGCGCTCATTGGTTTCGACGAGGTTGATCGCCCCTTCCTGAGCGAGAAGCTTGATGCGATTGAGGATCTTTCGCTCGACGGCCTGGTAGACATCGCGACCGGTTTCATGGACGTTTTCGAGCTCATCCTCGAGCTCAACCACCAGGTCCTTCGGAGCCTTGGCAAAGACATGGGAGCGAATCTCGTGCGATGCCCCGCCCAGGAAGTGCAGCAGCTCGTCGTGCTTGATCGCCAGGAGGATCTCGAGCATCTGTCCTTCACGCAGAAATCTCAGGGTATCGATGCTGACGAGCTTGCTCTTGATGGTTCGCACGCTTTCGGGGTGTGAGATGGCCAGACTCTTCATCACGCTCTTTTGGGTTTCGGGCGTGGTTTTTTCGAGCAGGCTGACCAGCACCTCGGAACCCGGGAGAGCCTCGGTATTGAGCTTCGGATTGTCCCGGCGCTTGCGCTTCAGGGCGTTGGCGACGTTGTGAATGTAGTCGCGAGGCAGGTAGTCAATTCGCGAGAGCTCGGCCATCAGCTCGATTCGGCCCTGGTCGTCGAGCTGCCCGAAGACGACGTTACGCTTCATCGGATCGCACTGGGTGACGACGATTGCCTTGACGGTCATCGATTCAGTTCGCACGAGCTCGGCAATCTGAAGGCCGTCCATCTCCATCAGGAAATCGAACAGGTTCGACGCCCGGCTGCCCATCACGGTGAGCTTTCCGGCGACGGTTCGATGACTGAGCTTGCGAAGCAGATCGAGCTGCTCGTCATCGCTGAGATCGACGCTGTTTCGAGCATAGTACTCGGTCAGCTGATTGAGATCCGACTGAAGGCTTGGGTCACGAAGCATGTCGACAACGATCGACTCTCCGAAGATCTGCATATAGGCGGCCGTCGTCTCGACCCCCTCTTCGGTGAGAATTCGGCTAAAGACCACCTTGGCAACCTTGGGAGATTCGGCAAAAACCATCGACAGATCGTCCTTCTGCCGCTCGATTTCATACCGAACCGAAATGGCCCTTGCCCTGGCCTCGGGGTCGGCGCCGGCCGCACCAACTGCCGTTGAGCCCAGCGAGGTAGCCGGGCTCCCGGGTCCTCCCGACAGCGGGGCGTAGGGACCGAGCTGCTGGGTGGTCCGACCGCTCTGGCGAAAGCCCAGGGCGGCAATCAGCCCCAGAAGCGAAAGCACCAGCGCCGAGAAGATGATGCCGTAGAACTTGAACTTCTGAAGCTCGGCCTGGACGGCATCGCCGTTTTCGACTCGCTCGATTCGCTCGACGCGGTTGAAGCTCTCCTGCTTCGAGCTGCTCTCACGAGACTCACTCGTGCTGTTGAGCGAGGATTCGGATTTCAATGACCGTTCATCGATCGGATTTCCGTTCTCATCCCACTGATCGAAGAGCTTTCCCGCCGGGGCGCGATCTCCTGCGCGAATGGCGCTGGGAAAGCGAATCACACGAGAATTGATCGCGATTTCATGGCCTGCAGCCGACTTCAGGCGCAGGATATCCTCGAGGCTCTTACGCTGATCGTCGTTCACCGACTCATCCATCAGGACGGTGGCCTTGACGCCCCCGATCTTGATGGCCACGCCGTCCTGCTGCACGAGATCGGTGCTCGATCCGTACTGAAGTTCCTCAGGATTGACCGCCTCGGCGTCGAGCTCCACCTCACCCAGAATGCAGCGATTACCGCAGTACTCGCTCAGAACCTGTTCGGTCTTCTCACGAAATTCCGCCACCACCTTCTCGCGAGCAGCAGCGACCTTTCCGGCGGATGCCGCCGGCTGTGGAAACGAGGCGGTACGCGACTCGACCATCACCGGATAGCTCAACACCGAGAGGTACTGATCGACGATATCCAGCAGCTTTCGCCGCGAAACCGGACCGATTCGAGAGTCCACCAGCAGGGTCATCGACGCTGATTTCGGAGCGAGGCTATCGGCACCACGCACGGCCTCGGCTTCTTCGAAGCCCGGAGCGAGTGGAACCGCAGAGGCACGATCCACCTGCACATCCACCTTCAGGATCTTGCAGGACGGAAGTCCCGCCGCGTCCATCTGGCAATACCCCTCGAGCAGCGGCTCGAGAATCTGACGAATCTGGCGCTCGGCTCCTTTCGAAGCGAGTGCTCTCGCATCCGTCGGACCATTACCCCAGGCAGAACTGAATCCGAGCACCGAGAGCATTCCTGCGGCCATCATCCCTGCGAAGGAGAGGTTTCGGCGTTTCATCGAGTACCTCCCTTCATGCTGAGAAACTTTCGAAGCGACTCATTGGAGGGCTGGATCTCGAGAGCCTGCTGCCAGGACTGCTTTGCCAGCTCAGCGTGCCCCAGGCGGTCGAGAAGGGTTCCCCTCATTTCGTGCAGTTTTGAATCCATTGGAAACTCGCGAAGCATGTCTTCGACCTCAAGAAGCGACGCCTCGTAGCGGGCTTCACGATAAAGCGTCCTGACCCGGTCGAGTCGCCCCAGATAGCTGCGAGCCGGAGCCACGACTCCCCCGCCAGCCTCCTGAAGACCCATCTGCTCTTCAATCTCCCGCCGCTGGACCGACTCTTCGAGGGGTGCAACGGGAATCGTCGCCTGGATCTCACGGTCAGCGACGCTGGGCGGACGAGCTGCATAAGCGTCACCGGCAGAGGTCCCGCTGGTCACCGATGCCGGTGCGCGCCCGGAACTCGAGCTACTCCACTGCGAAACATCCACGGGAACTTCAAAGTCCGATGCGCTTCCTCCATCTGAGGGAATCTCGAATTCGACGGACTGTTCACCCCGTCTCGATCGCACCACGAGAGGGGCTGGAGCCGAGGAACCGCTTGGCGCATAGAGCGTACCGAAGGGATTGTCGATGGGCCGATCGTCCTTGCGAACCGACTCGATGGCCATGAATTTCTTCACGCTGGAACACGAGGGAAGAAGCAGCGCCAGACCGCAGAGTAGCAGCCCGGCTTCCCGAATTCCCTCCTGACCTCGACGACTTGAAACCATCCCTGATCTCCTCAAAAGAGGGCACTAATGCCCAGTCCGTACTCCACACCGGCCACGGTCCCTGCGGCCGCCGTTCCAACAAATTTCGTTGCCGAAGGGCGATAGCCCAGGTTGGCCGAGACGGCCCAGTGGCGCGCGAGGCGCCATTCATAGCCCGCTCGAACGAGCCCGCCCAGAAAGCCCGAAGCATAGGTTCCGCCCACTCCCACCACCACTCCGCCGCGTGCCTGATTCAGGTTTTCCTCTTCTCCGATCAGGTTCCAGCCGTGCATGAAGAGCAGTGTGAGGTTCAACCCCGAGTACAGGTCCGTGGTCGTATCGGCAGTTGCTCCAACCAGAGTGCTCGCGTTCTGGTGGTAGCTCAGCTCGAATCCGACTTCCTTTTTTCGATTGTCATAGCGTTCCATCATGCGGAAAGCGGCACCCAGGGTTCCCGTCGATGTGTCTACGTTGCGCTGCTGCCCGTAAATGAGGCTGATACGGTATTGCACCTGAGGAAGGTACTCGCTGGCACTTCGAGTGCCCGAATTCTCGGGTGGATTGATCCCCTGGCGATAGGCTGCCGTTCGTGAGGTTTCGGAGTTATAGCTCGAGGTCCAGGCAATCGTGCCGGAGTCGGCGTCCTGGATCGAAAGCGACAGAACCATGCCCCCGGGCTGGTAGGTAAAAACCACGTCCATGAAGTTTTGAATTCCCGACTGCCGGGCGATTCGAGAAAGCTCCTGCGGATTGTTCTCGGGACTGCTCAAGACCACTTTTTCGCCACGCAGTACGGTTTTCCTGGCCTTGCAGGGCAGGCACTGAAGAACGCGTACCCGGGCCGCCTTGATCAGGCGCTCGGAAAGAACGAGTTCGAGATGATTCTTGAAGGAGGGAGGAACCAGCTCATTGACCACGATGCTTCGAATCGAAAGATCGCGAAGTCCACTCACTTTTCCGTTCTTGAGGTCGTATTCGAAATCGCCCATGAGGTCTTCGAGAACCGTATAGAAGCTTCGAGCGCTCTCCTCGGTCTTCGAGTCGGTCTTCGAGTCGGCAGCACTGGCAACGCCAGAAAGAATGACGGAGGCACCCAGCAGGGCAAGCAGAACGGTGGTGGGCTTCAGAATCTTCATTCGATTACGCTTCCTCACAAGTTCTCATCGGACACAGGGCAATCGACTCAAGCGATTTATGCAGAGGAAAAATCTGCCGATAGGAACTTCGTGAACCCGATGAAACCGATTCCTTCCAGATCGTGTCCATTCGCTGCCGCAGCCCTGGTTCTCTCTGCTTTTGGGTGCAGCTCTCCGCAGGTGGTGGTGGCGCCGATCGACACTCCGCCGCGAGTTCCGGTTCTTGATCTTCCCCATCCCGAGGGGTTCACGCCCCAGCACCTCGACGCATTGTTTCAGCGCCCCGACGCCCCGCCGGCTCCCGAAGCCTGCCACTCGACCCAGCGCGAGCTGGTACGGGTTGCCGAGAGCCCCGAGGAAGTCCAGAGGGGAATTCACGAGCTGGTCATCGACCAGCCGGCACTCCATCACTGGTGCTTTTACTTGAGCCTGAGAAAGCTCTCGGCAGAGCTTGCCGAACCCGAGGGAATTCTTCGAAAGCAGCGTCGCGTGATTGACGCCTACCAGGACATCCTTCCCGTGGCGCGGGCGTTTCAGCGGGAATTCAAGGACTCTCGCTACCTGCGCTGGGCGGTACAAAACTATCGCAGCCTTTCGCCGCGAATCTTCTTCAGGCAGGTCGAACTGAGCCCCGAAGCGACCAACGAACTCGTCCTGATCGAACGTCCGTTTTCTGACTGGGCCTCACCGCCCAAGCAAAAGTCGGTGCTCGAAAAGTACGGACTAAAGGAATCTTCCGAAAGAAATCCGGCCGCCGAGGCGCCTTTACCGACCGCTGAAGCGGCGACCCAGCCCGAGGCACCCCCCACCGCCGAGGTGACCGCTCCAACCGCTACTTCGGTCGATTTGCCAACAGCTCCTGAACCGAGTCTGGATCCGCAAGAGTCGACACGTCCCCCAGCTGATCCAGCGCCCCCTCAGCCACCTTCCGAAGAATCCGGCGCATGATCTTGCCTGATCGCGTCTTGGGCAGACGCGGAGCCCATTGCACCCGATCCGGTGTTGCAATCGGACTAATGGCTTTTCGAACATGGGCAATCAGGGTGGCACGCAGCTCATCCGACGATTCGACACCCTCCTTCAAGGTGACGTAGGCGTGGATCCCCTGGCCCTTGATGTCGTGAGGAAACCCAACGACTGCCGCCTCCGCAACCGACGAATGACCGACCAGTGCGCTCTCAATCTCGGCTGTTCCCAGCCGATGTCCAGCCACATTGATGACGTCGTCCACGCGCCCGGTGATCCAGTAGTCCCCATCGTCATCGCGCCGGCATCCGTCTCCCGTGAAATACAACCCTTCGTAGGTCGAGAAATAGGTCTGCTCGAAACGCTCATGGTCGCCGTAAACGGTGCGTGCCTGACCGGGCCACGAATCCTTTAGACAGAGATTCCCCTCGCAGGCTCCCGAAAGGGGGTTTCCCTGCGAATCGACGATGACCGGGGTAATCCCGAAGAGGGGCTTGGTAGCTGATCCGGGCTTGAGCTCGGTTGCTGCAGGAAGCGGACTGATGAGAATACCGCCGGTCTCGGTCTGCCACCAGGTATCGACGATCGGACAGCGCTGCTCGCCCACCACACGATGGTACCAGAGCCACGCCTCCGGGTTGATGGGCTCTCCCACCGATCCCAGAAGCCGCAGCGTCGATCGACTCGTTTTCACGACCGGATCCTCTCCCTCGCGCATCAGTGCGCGAATGGCAGTGGGAGCCGTGTAGTAGATCGAGACCCGATGCTTGTCGACAATCTCCCAATGACGCGAGGAAGAGGGAAAGTTTGGAACCCCCTCGAACATCACCGTGGTGGCTCCGTTTGCGAGAGGACCGTAGACCACGTAGGAGTGCCCCGTCACCCAGCCAACGTCAGCGGTGCACCAGTAGGTATCGTCATCACGAAGATCGAAGACCCAGCGATGGGTCATCGAGGCATAAAGAAGATACCCTGCCGTCGTGTGCAGCAGGCCCTTGGGCTTTCCGGTACTACCGGACGTGTACAGGATGAAAAGCGGATCTTCGCTCTCCATGACTTCTGGGCTTGAAAGAAGTTCATCGGGTCGCAGTCGGGCGGCGGCTTCGATTTCCTCGTGGTACCAAAGATCGCGCCCCTCGACCCACTGGGCAGCCGCAGTTCCTGTTCGACGAACCACCAGCACCTGACTGACGCTCCCGCAGGACTTCAGGGCCTCGTCGGCTGCGACCTTCAACGGAACCCGTTTGCCGCCTCGAAGACCTTCATCTGCCGTGATGACAAAGCTGCTCTGGCAGTCCTGAATGCGTCCCGCCAGGGCCTCTGCAGAGAATCCACCGAAGACTACAGAATGCACGGCACCGATCCTTGCGCAGGCCAGCATGCTGATCGCCGCTTCGGGAATCATCGGAAGATAGATCGTGACGCGATCGCCTTTGCGAACTCCTTTTGACCGAAGCACATGTGCCAGCAGCTCGACCTGCCGATGCAGCTCGGCATAACTGAGACGACGTGATGGCTCGTGGGGATCGTCCGACTCCCAGAGGATCGCCGTTCGATCGGCCAGCCGGGGCAAATGTCGATCGAGGCACTGCACCGAGCCATTCAGCCGCCCGCCGTCAAACCAGCGAATGCGCACCGGCCGACTGAAACTCACCTCTCGAACGCGCTCGAAAGGCTCCACCCACTGCAGGTTCTCCCGAGCCAGCCTGCCCCAGAAGGCTTCAGGATCCTGCCCAGCCTCACTCCGAAGACGTTCAACTGCATCACGCCCCAGACTACTCTGCTTCGAAAACGCCTCATCCACCGGTATGCGCATGGGTCACAGGCTAGCGTTGCGGCCCGCCGGTTGCAATCCCGTGAAGACCCATGGTCGAGTCGTCCTCTCATCCGTGTCGCACCATTCTCGTGGTCGAGGATGATCCGGCCATCCGGCTGGCCCTCACGATGGCACTCGAGATGGAGGGCTATACCGTCAAGTCGGCCGGAAACGGCAAAGAGGCTCTTGAGCTGCTTCCCAGAATGGATACCCCGTGCCTGATTCTGCTCGACCTGATGATGCCCATCATGAACGGCTGGGAGTTCGCCAAGGCGCTGCGCCAAAACATGATCCTGGCCCCAATACCGGTCGCCCTCGTCACCGCCTATTCCGAAGAGGCCGCCACGTTCGAGGGCGCCCAGGCTCTCATCAAGAAACCCGTCGATCTCGAGCTTTTACTGAAGGTGGTGAGGCACTTCTGTGGGTGAGCTGGGACCCGTGCTGGCAGGAGTCTCGCTGGTGTTCCTGATCGTCCGCGGCATCGGCGCGGGACTTTTCGTGGCCGTTCTCGCCGCCGGACTGCAGCTGACCTTCGGGAGCGGTCCCTCTGGCGCCGCGAAATCCCTGCTCATCCCTCTTCTGGGCTTTCTTCCCTTTCGAGTGAGGCCCGAAAAATCATCGAAGCTCCTTCTCGATCGTGGTCCCACCCTCACGTTTCTGGGATTTTCTCTGCTGACGGTTCCATTCCTGATCGAGCTGATGCTTCCAGGTCCAGCTCAAGTGCGGGATATAACCCTCCTTGAACGTATGAATCCCGCCCTCACTTCGGCCGCTCTGACGCTTTACACCGCGACTCCGATTCTTGCGGCCCTGAGACATCACGACTGGATGCCGCAAACCCTTCGTCGCTCCCTCATCATCGTGGGCTCCCTGGCAAGCCTCGCTCTACTGGCCGCTATTTTCGGGCTCTCGCCCCCCCGGTTGCTTCCCGCGCTCCCCCTGGGATTCCTCCTCTTCGTTCCCGTCACTCTGTCGGCGCTCTGGCTCAAGCCTTCGATCCATGGCGTCACCCTTCTGGTCATCGTGCTTGTGGTTTTCTGGGGAGACTCGATCCATCATGGTCCCTTCCATGATCAGGCTCCGCCCCTGAGAACACTGCTGGTCAATTCCTTTCTGCTGACCATCGGCCTCATCAGTTGGATTTTGTCGGCACAAACTCAACAAAACCTGTGGACTGAGTCAAGGCTGCGCGAAGACGTCGAGAGTCGAACTCGGGAAACCGAAAGCTCCCAAATGTTCCTGAATGCCGTCATCGAGAATATCCCGGACATGATCTTCGTGAAGGATGCCCAGGAGCTGAAGTTCGTCGGCTTCAATCGGGCGGGCGAGCAGCTGTTGGGAATTTCCAGAGAGAAGATGCTGGGCAGGAGCGACCGTGACTTCTTTCCCCCCGAGGAGGCGGATCACTTCACCCAGATCGACCGAGAGGTGCTGCGCTCGGGTCGCATGAAGGAAGTCGAAGAGCAGATCTCGACTCCCGCCCACGGTAAACGGTGGCTTCGAACGAAGAAGATGAGAATCGCCGACTCTGAGGGCAGGACGCGATACCTTCTGGGTATTTCAGAAGACATCACCGTCAAGCGGGAAGCCGAAGACCAGCACCTTCGCCTGGTCGCTGAAAAGGCGGCCAGAAATGAGGCCGAGAAGAACCTCGCCCTGCGGAACGAATTCATTTCTGTCGCCGCACATGAACTTCGTACCCCTGTGTCGGCCCTCAAGCTTGCCATCGATGTGGCCTTGAGACTGCTGAGTCCCGCGACGGCCACCAGGAACTGCGAGAAAAAAATGCCCGAACTCCTGTCGCTGATTCAGGGAGAAACCGTTCAGCTTCAGACTCTGACTGAAAGCCTGCTCGACGTTTCACGAATTCAGCAGGAAAGGTTTATCCTGATGCCGCAGCCGGATACCAACCTCAGCGAGCTCACGACGAGGGCACTCGCGTTGCTTCAAGGCCGCTTTGACAAGGCAGGCTGCACCCTGATCACCCGAATTCAGCAAGGGGTGGTCAGCTCGGTGGATCCCGATCGCATCCAACAGCTCATCACCCAGCTCCTGCTGAATGCCCTGAAGTTCGGGCAGGGCGGCCCCATTGAAGTGCTACTCGAGAGTGATGAGCAGCGGTGGCGGCTGGAAGTGGCCGATCAGGGGGTGGGAATGGACCCCGAAACACTGGCCCGCCTTTCGCTGCCGTTCGAAAGGGCAGCGTCCTACCGCCACTTTCCCGGACTCGGGCTGGGTCTATTCATCTGCCGGCACATCATTGCCGCCCACGGAGGCACGCTTCACGTCGATTCGAGTCCTGGGGCCGGGGCACGCTTCATTCTTCAAGCGCCCCTTCAACCCGAGGCATTCCAATCGGATCAGCTCGAAAAAACCGCCTGAACTCAGGCAATCGTGATGCTCGGATCGAGATAGACGTCCTGAATCGCCTGAAGCAGCTCGATGCCTTCCTTCCAGGGCCGCTGAAACGCCTTGCGTCCCGCAATCAGGCCCATGCCACCGGCACGCTTGTTGATCACGGCTGTCTTCACGGCATCGGCGAGATCCGAGGCTCCCTTGCTCTCGCCGCCCGAATTGATCAACCCGATTCGGCCCATGTAGCAGTTGGCGAGCTGGTAGCGTGTCAGGTCGATCGGATGATCGGTCGTCAGCTCGGAATAAACCTTCGGATGGGTCTTGCCATGCTTGGTCGCGAGATAGCCGCCATTGTTGGTTGGCAGCTTCTGCTTGATCATGTCGGCCTGGATGGTGACGCCCAGGTGGTTGGCCTGGCCGGTGAAATCAGCGGCCGTATGGTAGTCGACGCCGTCCACCTTGAAACCGTTGTTTCGAGTATAGCACCACAGGATGGTGCCCAGCCCCAGCTCGTGAGCGTGCTCAAAGGCCTCGGAAACTTCTCTGATTTGACGTGCGCTCTCCGGTGAGCCGAAATAGACGGTCGCACCGATTGCCACCGCTCCCATGTCGGCGGCCTGCTTCACCGAAGCGAACATCGACTGGTCGTACTTGTTGGGATAGCTCAAAAACTCATTGTGGTTGATCTTCAGGATAAATGGAATTTTGTGGGCGTACTTGCGCGCTGCAATTCCCAGAACGCCCAGCGTCGATGCCACGCCACTGCAACCGGCCTCGATCGCCATCTTCACGATGTTCTCGGGATCAAAGAACATCGGATTCGGAGCAAACGACGCTCCTGCCGAGTGCTCGATGCCCTGGTCGACCGGAAAGATCGAAACGTAGCCCGTGTTGGCCAAGCGCCCCGAAGTGAAAAGGCTTTGCATCGACCGAAGCACTCGAGGGTTGCGATCGGAGTGGGCCAGGATCTGGCTCACCCAGTCGCCGTTTGGAAGAACCAGACTGTCCTTCGAAATCGTCGAGCAGCGATGCTCAAGCAACGAACGACTTTCTGACCCCAGCAGCTCTTCCAAATTCCATTTTTTCGACATGCCCCCATCGGTAATCAAGATCCCGACCGGAGGCAAGCGTGATATCGAACGGCCGTGCTAGGCGACCTGCACATCCTGAATCTTCGAGCGGATGCGCTGCAGGGCCTCGTCATCGAAGTTGTCGATGCCATGCGCCTTCTGAGCGTGCGCCTGAACCTGACTGAGGATTTCCTCCTCGTCGCTTGCCCGGCACTTCCAGTCGCAGTCCATTCCCGTGTCTCTACAAGAAAAGGTCTTCATGCCGAAGATCCACTGCAAATCAAGTGCTGTAGCCCACGCCCCGCAACTACTGCTCGCCGCCCTGAGGCCGCTCGGCAGCCACGAGGTCCTGCACGACCCGCGCGGCACAAACCAGGCCGAACGTTCCGGTCACGAAGCTGGCCGAACCGAGAATGACGTTGCGGTCCTCACAGCCATGCAGCCCGTTGTTGCCCTGCGGGCAGACGCACTTGAACCCCTTCCCTCCGTCGTATTTCAGTTCGACGGGATCCAGAACGGGCTCGCGGGAATAAACCGTGGGAATGCCGAACTTGCCGCTCTCCGGAAACCCATACTGCTGGCGCAGGATGCGCCGCAGCGCTCGCGCCAGCGGATCGATCTCGGTCTCGGCGAGGTCGGCAATCTGAATTTGGGTGGGGTCGATGCGAGCAGCAGACCCCGAAGAAGAAACGACTGGAATTCCTTCGCTTCGGCAGAATGCCAGCAGGTGGCACTTGGCCGTGACGTTGTCGATGGCGTCGATCACATAATCGGGGCGTTTTGCGAAGATCTCGGGATTCGTGCGCTGGTTGTAGAACTGAACCATGGCCTCGACTTCGGCCTGAGGGTTGATCTTGCGGCAACGCTCGGCAAGCACTTCGGCCTTTTTCGAGCCCACCAGTCCTGCCAGGGCATGAAGCTGCCGATTACTGTTCGTGATGCAGATCTCATCGAAATCGACCAGCGTGACCCTGCCGACTCCTGATCGCAGGATCGACTCGGCGGCCCACGAGCCGACACCGCCCAGGCCAATGACCATGACATGCGACTGCATGAGGCGCTTCATGGCCCGGTCTCCGATCAACCGGCCAAGCCGGTCGAAACGCCGGTGCAGGCGATAATCTTCGAGCGCAGGATCCGTCAGGGGATCGATCAAACCAGTATCTGTCGTTTCCATTTGGAGCAGCGCATTATCACGAAAATCCGGCTTGCTGAAGATTTTCGAGCGTCTGGCGGGCGAGTTCGGCCGAGGAGCGCCCGGTCAACCCCGAGGCCGCCTGCACGACCCGGAAGAAGTGCTCGCCGGCCGCGTCGCTTTCAAGAACCCAGTCCTGCGGCCCCAGAAGCGGCAGGGTTTTTTTCAGGGTCAGAAATCGACCCGGCTGAGAAATCCCTGGCCCGATCGACAACTTCAGACCCAGCCCCGTGTAACGGCGAGCCAGCTCGATTGCCCCCGAGAAGGCGTGAACCAGTCCCTGAAGAGGCCTCCCGGCCCGGTCCGCATGGAGAGCCAGAATCTGAAGGGCGTCGTCATGGGCCTGCACGATGTGCAGGACCAGTGGTTTCTGAGTGCGGCGGGCCAGCTCGAGCTGGCGCTCAAAGACGTCCCGTTGTCGGGCCTTGCTTTGCTTTCCGTCCTTCGAAAAATCGAGCCCCAGCTCTCCGACCGCCACGACTTGCGAGGCCTTCTCGCGCAGGAGCCGCTCCAGCCGGCTCAATGCCTCAGCGCACTGCTCTTCGGAGTGATCCCTGACCCACCACGGATGGAGCCCGAGTACCGGACGAATCCACGTGGGATACGTCTCGAACAACTTGAGCTGCCGCTCCCAGTCGTCCGGGTCGACGCCTGCCTGAATCGAAGCCCTCATTCCTTGCGAGCGAAGCGACTCGATGGCTTCGGTGACACTCGAAACAGAGGTGCCCTCGGGGAAAACCTGCGCCCAATGGGCGTGGGCGTCAATCCACTCGCTCACGAGGCTCTCCGCTTTCGCTTCTTCGTCATCCGTCGAAACTCCCAAGGCGGCTGCGGGCTCTTTTCCTTCCAGAGACCCAGTCCCGCCCTTCGAGCCGACAACTCCGCCTGAGCATAGCGCCGTCGCTCGGACCGGGGCTGCTGCTTCGCATAGTGACGATAATGCCAGGCGCAGCCAGCAGCGACCTGTTCGAGATTGATGTCGCGAGCCACAGCCTTTTCACGCAGGACAATGACCCCCAGCGTGCGCGAATAGCGATCGGTGCCTCGCACCTCGACGCTCACCTCACGGGCAGCGATTCGATCGGCGAGAGCCTTTCTGCAGATCTCTCCAAAGGGCTGCTTCTTCTCGGGAGCGTCAATGCCGGACAAGCGAATTCGAACGGGTCGTTTTTTCGACTCTTCGAGAACCAGGATCTCGACCGTATCTCCGTCCATCACTCGAATCACCCGCCCCTGCAGGGCCGAGCCCGCGGCGACCTGCCCGCCTGAAAGAAGAATTGCCAAGGCAAACTGCAAAGGCGCAAACCGCATCTTCAACCTCTGGGGAACTCGCCCACGACTCTTCCGAAACTCTGTTCCGGTTACTGGCGCACCAGCCACCCACGACGCCATTGGATCGCGCGAGCCGGATAATCGGTGATGATCGCATCGACCCCCAGATCGGCGAGGTGATCCCACTGCTCTGGCGTATTTGCAGTCCAAGGAGCGACCTCGACTCCTGCCTCGTGGAGCGTCTGAACATCCAGTCGGGTCAGCCATTCGTGATTCGGTGAGACGATTTCGGCTCCGGCCGAACGCGCGGCTTCGACCAGCGCCTGTGACGACGTTTCGGGATCCCCCTCCGGTCGAAATTCGATCAGCGCCGAGAGCCGGACATTGGGCGCCAACTTGCGTGCCTCCTGAAGCGTCCGAAAGTCGAAGGACTGGATGATCGTGCGCTCGAGCATCTGGTGACGTCGGAGTACCTCGACCAGAAGGCGTGCGAATTCGGCTGGCGGCGGAGACAGCTCGGGATGTTCCGCTTCAATCTTGGTCTCGATGTTGAATCGAACGGTCGCCGCAGTGGGATGCTTCGATGCCTTCACCCACTGAAAAAATTCATCCAAGGTCGGCACCCGGGTGCCGGGCACCGGTACCTGCTCCGTAAATCGCGGATTTTTCAGGGTTCCACAATCATAGTGCCGAAGCTGTAGAAGCGTCAGCTTCTGAAGCGGAATGGCTCTGGCTCGACTCCTGCCCTTCCGGCAGAGCACTGGGTTCAGCTTCTGGTCATGATAAACGACGAGCACGCCGTCGCGCGTCACTCCGGTATCGAGCTCCAGCACTTCGACACCTGCTGCAAGGGCCTGCTCAAAAGCAGGAATCGTATTCTCAGGCGCGGTTCCCCGCGAACCGCGGTGCCCATGAATTTCGGGACGCGGTGCCGGTGGAGACTTCGGCGGCAGGGCAGAAATCGTCGAACAGGCCAGCCCCGTCGAGGCTCCCAAAGCGATCACTGCCCAATTCCGAAGATTCATGCGCTCCCCTCTCGTGCCACCCGTCTCTGGTGAGACCGGCTCATGTGAAACGTCCAAGCCACCGTAAATAGGGCACAGACCGCGACAAACAGAAAAACCTGCGACCAGCCGAGCCGATCGGCCAGTACGCCCGCCGCCCAGGCCGCAACCGCACCCCCAAGATAACCGAAGCCGTCAATCATTCCGGTGCAGGTCCCCGCTCCCTTCGGCCCGGCAATATCCAGCGAAAGCGCACCAGCCGACATCGAATAAGGCCCGTAAAGAAAAAAACCACTCAAACCCAGAAGAGCCACGATGGCCATCTGTGCCGACTCACCGCGAGGGATGAGCGCCGAGATTCCCAGAAGGGAAAAGAATAGACCTGCCAGCATGATCGCCATCATTCCGGTTCGATCGCCGTTCTTCGCGTGTCGGTCAGTGTACCAGCCAATAAAAATGGTACCGAGGCAGCCCAGCAGCGGAAAAACCGCCGAAGAAAATGCCGCTCCGACGTTACCCATTCCCTGATCGACCAGAAACTTGGGAGTCCAAAAGAGAAAGACGCTTCGCAGCAGATGGGAAAAGAAGCTGAACACGAGCACCTGGCGAAAAAGCGGCACCCTGAAAAGCCTGCCGACGATTTCGAGTACCGGAGGGGTATCCTCGTGGTGATCGCCAAAATCTGCCATGGATCTTCGCGAGCCCGCATGCTTTCCGAACCGAACACCGGGTACGACATCCGCAGGCGACTCGCGGCTGGCCAGCGCCGCCCAGACGAACAATACCGATACAACCAGCGCGGGAATGAAGAAAAGCCCCTTCCAGCCGAACCCCAGCGCAATCAGCCATCCGCAGAACAACGACGCGGCCACGCTGCCGAACTGAAAATTGATGCTGATCAGCCCCATGACCGTGCCGTGGCGCTCGGGCTCGTACCACGATCCGATGGTCTTGATGATCCCTCCCCAGCCCATCGACAGAAAATACCGGCACAGACACCAGATGACGGTAAAATACAGAACGCCCACATGCAGGGGGAAAAGCAGATTGAAGAGAATCGCCCCGGCCATGCCCAGCAGGAACACCTTTTTCCCGCCAATCTGATCGGCAAGCGGTCCGGTCGTCAGTTTTCCGATGGCATAAGCCACTTCGGAGAACGTCAGGATGATGGCCAGGTCGGTGTTCGAGTATCCGAACTCCTGACTGAGCAATGGAACGGCAATCGAGATATTTCCTCGAACGAGATAATAGCCAATATAGCCGACGAGCATGACCCAGAAGGTCGAGGTGCGCCAGCGTCCCAGCCGGGCCGCTTCTTCGGATGTCGGCTCTCGCAGTACGGAGGACCCCGGAACGAGCGGACGAGCAGCATTAGTGGCGATCATGCCGTTAGTGTGACCCATCCCTGAAAAAACAAAAGCGGGAACTCGGGGGCCGGCGTATCCTCGTCACCATGAAGGTCCTTCGCGAGTTTCTGGATCGCAGGCTCATCCGCCCCCTCCTCGAACAGCTTCGGCAGGGAGCGACCCCGGGGCGGCTGGCCTGGAGCGTCGCACTGGGCGGTGCGATCGGTCTTTTTCCGGTTCTGGGAAGCACCACTTTTCTTTGCGCGGGAGCGGGACTTCTTTTTCGCCTGAACCATGTCGCCATGCAGACGATCAATTACCTGGCGTACGCTTTTCAGCTCGTGCTGATTCCAGCGTTCATCCGGCTGGGCGAGAAGCTCCTCGGAGCCGACCCCATTCGAATCGATCTTGTCGAGATGAAGGCTCGCTTTCTGGAGAGTCCTGGTCTGTTTTTTCAGGACTTCGGCATGGCTGCCGTTCATGGAATCATCGCCTGGGCGATCATCCTTCCGGTTCCCACCTGGATCACGGCCCGCCTGCTCGAGCGCCTTTTTTCGAAGATCAGCCGGCGTCCTGAACCACGATCCGATTCCAGTACTCCGCGAGGTCCAGCCGTGCCTCCATCGCCTTGAGCAGGTTAAAGACACCTCCCAGCTTGCGATGAAGAAAAAGAATCGCTCTCGGCGGGGGCGAGACGCGGCAACGCCTGCCGAGTTCCATCGCCAGCTCACGCATTTCGCGGGCGTACTCGGCACTGGTAAAGTCAAAGGGCTGAAGGGCCGGATCAAATGGGGCCAGGCTTGCACGTAGCAGCCGCACCATGGCGTCGCAGCCCTCGCGGCACTCCGCACGATCGAGCAGCCCCAGTTCGAAGCACCGCTCCAGAATGCCATCGTCCTCGCCTTCGCGAGCCAAAAGGAGCAGAGCACGGTACTCACGCCTGAAGCCGCCGTCGTAGCGTTTGACGGCACCAAAATCGAGAAGGGTGATGACGGGATTCATCCGATCTTCGCTGTCGTCGATCAGGAAGTTGGCGAAGTTCGGATCGGTCTGCACGAGGCCCATTCGAAAAAACTCGATCTCGTACAGATCCAGAAAACGCTGGCCCACGGCATTACGCAGCTGCTGTGAAGGCTTTCTGAGAGCCAGCCAGTCGAGTGGCTTCAATCCCCGAGCCCGCGACATCGCCAGAACATGCGACGTGGTCAGTTCGTGCACCACGCGCGGAACGTGATATCCGGCGATGCCCTCGATCCCTCGGGCGTACTCGTCCAAAAACTGAGCCTCGAGCAGGTAATCGGTTTCCTGGCGAAAGACTGTTCCGAGCTCTTCGAGCAGGCCCTCAATGCCCACCTTGCGCCCCGTGACCGCAAGCAGACTTCGCAACAGGATGCCCAGGCCCTGAATATCGCTGTCGATCGTCCGGCTGATGCCGGGAAACTGCACCTTCAGAACGATGTCTTCGCTCTGCCACCGGGCAGCATGCACCTGCCCGATGCTGGCCGAGGCGAGCGGGGTGTCGACAAAGCCCTCCAGACGGGCGAGTCGATCATCGGCTCCCTCTTCACCCTCTCCACGGGACCACTCCTCCGCAAGAATCTTTCGCACCTGAGCGCCCGTCAGCGGTGTTCCCTGATCCTGCAGACGCGAGAGCCCATCAACGAACTCAGGCGGAAGCACGTCGCGGAGCTCGACGCTGAGCGTCTGCCCCAGCTTCATGGCCGCACCTTTGAGCTTGGAAAGTCCGTCGACCAGAACCCGGGCCTGCTCGATTCGGCGTTCGGCCGCATCCCCCCCGGGGGTACTCTTCGCGGCAAGCCGAGCTCCCATCTTCAGAAATTCCAGACCACGGGCGGCGAGGGTAGACGGAATGCGGGTTGCCATGAGCCCATTATAGTTCAAGAGTTCTTGAACGAGAAATTTATAACTCTTTAACATGACAGCCGCCGGCCTCGTCTGAGAGCTTCGCACAAATGGCCTTCGGGAACTCCCAAAACCCCAGCAACTCCAAAAACTCCCCTGAAACCGAGCTGGAGCGGCAGATTCGGAAACTCAACTTCGTTCTTGAGGGGGCGGGCCTGGGTTCGTGGGACTGGAATCTCGAAACGAACGAGGTCGCCTTCGACGAGCGCTGGTGCACGATGATCGGGCTCGACCCCAAGACCACTCCCATGCAGCTCGACACCTGGTCATCACGGGTGCATCCCGACGATCTCGCAGCCGCCTACCGCGACGTTCAGGCCCACGTTGACGGCAAAACCCCCTCCTACGAGAACATCCACCGCATGCGACATGCCGATGGCCGCTGGGTTTGGATTCTCGACAAGGGTCGGGTAACCGAACGAGATTCGAGGGGACGAGCCCTGCGATTCTCGGGCACCCATCTCGACATCAGCCTGCAAAAACAGGTCGAGCAGGATCTTCGAGACTGGCGCCAGCGCATGGAGCTTGCCATACGCACATTCGACATCGGCATCTGGGACTGGAACATCCTCGAAGACCAGCTTTATTGGCATGCCTCGATGTATCCCATCTATGGACTGCAGGAGCAGGACGGCCCCGGAACCTATGAGATGTGGCGAAAGGCGCTGCACCCGGACGATCGCGAGTCGACCGAAAAAGCCGTCGCAGATTCGGTCTCGGAAGGCCGGTCGCTGCAGATTCAATTTCGCATCGTTCGACCGGACGGGGAGATCCGCTGGATTGCCTCGAGGGCTTCGGTCGAACGGGACCACGAGGGAAAAACCCGGCGGCTTTTCGGCCTCAATTGGGACATCACCGAAGAGCGCGAGGCCCAGCTCGAGCTCGAGCGCCAGCGCATGATCAGCATTCACGCCTCGAGGCTTGCCACTCTCGGGGAGATGGCCGGCGGGATTGCACACGAAATCAATACACCCTTGGCCATCATTACGACTCGGGCCTCTCAACTCGCCGAGCTTCTCGAGAAGGAGACTCTCGACCGTGAGCTCGGCCGCAAGATCACGCGGACGCTCGAAGAGACCGCGATGCGGGTCGCCCGAATCGTCTCGAGCATGAAGAATTTTTCGAGAGAATCCTCGAGCGATCCCATGCAGGTCGTTGGTCTCACGGAGCTGGTTCACGACACCTCGGTGATTGTTCTGGAGCGGTTTCGCTGGCTCGGCATCCAGCTCGACTGCGCCATCACACCTCCCGATCTTTCAATCCTCTGTCACCCGGGCGAAATCAGCCAGGTGCTGCTCAACCTGCTTCAAAACGCGAGAGATGCCATCGAGTCCCTCCCAGAAAAGTGGATTCGACTCGATGCCGAACGAGAGGGTGACGAAGTGGTGATTCGCATCACGGACAGCGGCGCCGGAATTCCCCAGACGCAGCGCGCCCGCCTTTTTGAGCCGTTCTTCACGACCAAGCCCACGGGAAAGGGAACGGGACTGGGGCTCGGAATCTGCAGGCGAATCATTGAGCGTCATGGAGGCTCCATCCACTACAACGAGCATTCGCCCCATACCCAGTTCGTGATCCGTCTTCCGCAAGGGGAGCAGTCGAAATGAACCAGCGGCGATCGATCTTAATCGTGGACGACGAAGCCGCCCTACGCGAGGCGCTCGCCTTTGATTTCGAGCTGCTCGACTTCGACGTTCACCAGGCTGCCAACGGAATTCAGGCACTGAAGACGCTCGAAAACGAAGCCATCGACGTCGTGCTCACCGACATCCGCATGCCCTTGATGGATGGGGTGCAGCTTTTAAATCAGATTCGTCAGCGAAAAACCGAGCAACCGGTGGTGATGTTTTTGACCGGATTCAGTGACTTCACCCTCGAAAAGGCCCACCATCTGGGGGCGGATGCCGTCATCTCGAAGCCTTTCGAGCGCCGGCAGCTGCATTCGGTGATCGAGCGGGCCCTCAGGCCGCCCCGGGAACGCTGGCTGCCCTCGACGGCCACCGACGACGCGGCACAACGTTCGCTGCCCCGGATCCGCCAAGTTTACCCCCGTCGGGACGGCCTGCGACTGGACGACCGCGTGCACCTGGGGCGCGGGGGATTTTTCATCCCTTGGGACGACAGTCCGCAGCTATCGTTGCGCCAGAAAGTTTCGTTTGAACTTGAAGCTCCTAACCTCAGGCTCGAAGGCGTCGGACAGGTTCTTTGGGCGCGAACCGCTGGCAATGCCAATGGCGCTTCCGAGGATCGTCTGCCCGGTGGTTATGGGATCGAGATCCTCGAACTTTCACTCGACGGTCTTGAAGACCTATTGGAGCTGCTCAGGCAGCATCCCGAACGGGCCTACATTCCGCTAGCGTGAGCCAATCCACTTGACCAGCTCGTAGGCCTGGCCAAAACCGATGGCGATCGAAGCGGCAAGCACGATGGCCGTGGTCAGACAGGCCCCCAGCATCTTGATGTGTTGACCCAGTGTCGGATTTTGCTCGTGTGAACTCATGCCCCTTACCTTACTGTAAAATTCATGCAGAGCAAACCATCGAGCAGGCTGCTCAACCCTGGTGGGGGTCTTCGATACCATGCCCGCGCCCTGCTCCGCCGCCGCTCTCGCTGGCGAGGCTTTCGAGAAGGCTTGCACCAGTGGCTCGAGGAGTGGCTGCCAGAGTCCGAACGCACCGGGATCGACCTGCTTCTGGTGGCACCAAGTGCCGGACACTGTCTGCCAGGGTCGTGGCTGTCGAGCTTCAAAAGCCTGACGGCCATTGACTGGGATCCGGTGGCCGAACCTCTTTTTCGAAGAACCCATCAGGGACAGCTTCGACCAAACACTTTGAGTTGGATTCGTGCCGACGTCTTTCAGCACTGGAACAGCCTGCTCGAGCAGAACCCGAAACATGCCATCCTGTTTTGTAACTTCCTTGGGCAGGCGGACTCCTGTGGCGAGCCGTCGGTAGTGGCCCCATGGTTTGAGTCGCTACGCCGGACATTGCCGGCCCGACGTTGGGCGAGCTTTCATGATCGGTACTCGGGCGGCCTTCCCATCCGAGAAAACGTGCCGCCACTGAAGTGCGGAGTGCGTGCCGAAGCGGGGACTCTCCTCTCCACCTTTTACGACAGTAAAACCCGAGGAGAACTCACCGAACACGAGCTGCCACCGATTTTTCCGGCTGAGGGTGCCTACTCGTATCTCGCCTGGCCCCTGGCTAGAGGTCAGAACCATCTGATCGAGGCGTACTTTCCCGCATCCGTCGCACCGCCTGCCACGTCTTGACCAGCGCCGAAGACGCCCCTACCGGACGCCCTTCAAAATCCACCCAGGAAAGCTCGGACTCCTCCTGCCCGCTCGCCGCCGGCACGTCAGAAAGCGCATCAGTGCGAAGCAGCCAGATGCGCGTGGTCCGTTCGATGCGATGACGCGTCACCACATGGCGCGTCTGCACTTCTCCCACGCAGACGGCAGCGCCAACAGGAGGCGCCGCGAGGGGCAGGTCCCAGAGCCCGGCACGCCACTCGCCGGACCTTTGTCGGCGTAAAAGCCATCTCTCTCCAGGACACGAATCGGGTTCGCCCCCCTTCGCTCCGATCCAGGCATGCCGCAACTCTTCGACCCGAATCCACTCTTTCGGCGGCTTCCTTCCAGGAAAGTCTTCGGGAGTTCCAACGGCACGGGCAGCACAGCTTTTCGCGATCGGGCAAGCCTCACACTGAGGATTTCGAAACGTGCAGACTCGCGCCCCCAGCTCCATCATTGCCTGATTGAACTGGCTCGGTGAGATCTCGAGGCGATGAGCCCGTCGCACGAGCCAGGTGGACCACTTCCAGAGGCGTTTCTTGAACTCCGCAGCCCCTCCAGCGCGAGGGGAACTTCTAGACAGCGCCAGCACACGAGCAAGGACGCGCTCGACATTTCCGTCGAGAATCGGCTCGGGATGCCCCAGGGCGATCGAAGTGATCGCGCCTGCCGTGTAGGGCCCCACTCCGGGCACGTCGATCCATCCGTCGCGCGTCTGGGGAAATCCACCGGCGACGATTTGCCGTGCTCCCCGGTGCAAGTTTCTGGCTCGCGAGTAGTAGCCCAGCCCAGCCCACGCCTCGACGACTTCGCCCTCTGAAGCTGCCGCCAGTGCCTCGACCGTCGGAAAACGCGCGGTGAAGCGCTCAAAAAACGGAAGAACGGTCACCACCTGCGTTTGCTGCAGCATGATCTCAGAAACCCAGACTCGGTAAAGGGTGGGCTCGGAACGCCACGGTAGAATTCGCTGGCTGGCGGCAAACCACTGCGTCAGTGCCGAAATCGCCTGAGACCGCGAAAAATGACTTGGTGCAGCTTGCCCGGGCATGGCTCGTGTTTCTAAACTGAGGCAAGAAACATGGCTAGCCCCTCCTTCCGGAACTTTACAAAAGCTCTTCGAGTCGGCCTGATCGCAGCACTGGCGCCGTCGGTCGTGCTGGCGCTCGCCCTGCGGCCATCCGAGGTCGGTGCGGCCCGAAAGCCCTTCCGCGTCGTACTCGATCCGGGGCATGGCGGCGTTGATGAGGGTGCGGTTCATCAGGCCAAGTCTGAAAAAGTCACTGAGAAGGATGTGACCCTGCTCATCGCCCTTGAGACGGCGAAGAAGCTCCGAAGCCGGGGCTTTGAGGTCTACCTGACGCGTGACGGAGATCAGGGGCTGTCGTTGTCCGACCGCACGGCCTTTGCCAATCGCAAGAAGGCCGATGCCTTCATCTCGATTCACATGAACGCTTCGGCGGGGCCGGACTCGGGACACGCCTACGGCATCGAGACCTATTTTTTGAATAACACTTCAGATGAGTCGTCCAAACGACTGGCCCACTTCGAGAACTCGGTTCTGATCGGAAGCACCGACCATCCGGTCGACTCGCCCGAGGGCCTCGACGTCGCCCTGATCCTCAAGGACCTGCGGCTGGATGCGAACCTCTCCGAGAGCAAGAGACTGGCCTGCCACCTTCAGCATCAACTGGTTCAGTTTACCGCCAAAACCCCCTCCGAAGTGGTGGCCACCTCTCCCCGGAACCGAGGAGTGAAACAGGCCCTCTTCTACGTTCTGCTGGGAGCCGACATGCCGGCAGCCCTGGTCGAGGCGGGCTTCATTTCTCAGAAACGCGATCGCGCCCTCGTCCTTTCGCGCCGGGGCCAGCAGCAGATCGCGGCCGCCATTGCCTACTCGCTCGAGCGCTTTCGAACCCTCAAGGGTACCCGCCAGGCGCAGCATGTGGTGAGCACCTGTCGAGTTCGTTGACAGGCACTGGCCAAGAATCAGACTCCCGGCCCCATAAAACAAGTCATCCTTTCAATAACTTAAGTCGTGACGCACAATGGCACCCCCCTTGCTTTTCAATTTGCCTGAGAGAGCAACGGAGGAAAGAGAGTCATGAAAGCATTCAAACAAAAAGGAGTCGTCGCAGCCGTCTTTGGCGCCTTGGCGCTTCTGTCAGGCTGCGGAAGCCCCGAGTCGAACTCGTGGAACACCAGCAACTCACCGGGCTTCAATCAGCCCGGGTTTCATCAGCCAGGTTTCAACCAACCTGTGATTCCGGGCGGAAGTTCGGGCTGCTACCGCGCTGACCAGCCGGTTCCCTTCACCGTAAACACTGCCTACCTGAGTGGACTTCAGATGTGTACGCCAGGAACCTTGCATTCCGGCTCCTACTGCACCGGCATGGCGTCGATGGGCGGCCAGGGAGCGTCACCGGGTTACTTCACGGATTCGGGTGTCGATGGGACCGTTCGCATGGACATTATTCCGGCGACGACCGACTGGGCGCCTTTCCAGACAAACCCCACGACAGGAAGGCCGGTCTACCCCACCAGTGGCAACGCAAGAGGCTCGTTCGCCTTGAGTCCTCAAACGCTGTACGCCTACCAGACCCTGCATGGTGGTCAGACCCCCTGCATCTCGGCAGTGGTCGCGGTCAGCACCGGATTCAATGCCGGCCAGCTCTACGGAACTCGAATCAGGGTGCGCCTCCAGAGCAGTGTCGCATCCTCTGAGGACGAATTGTTCTTCTAGAGTTCCGAGGACAGTCTTCCCGCCAGAAGAGGCTCGCTTCTTTTGGCGGAACGGCAAGCGCAGCTTCCCACTCCCCCGTTGATGTAGAAGTGGAAGTGGAAGCAGTACAAAGCAGAAATCCCCGTTGAAGTAGCCGTTGAAGCAACTCTCTCAGGGAAGCTGCGCTTGGTCGTTAAAACGAAAATTAGAATAACCCGAGCTCCTCCGGCTCGGGTTTTCTTATGGGCAGCGGTCCCTGCCCGCGATCCTCGCGACCCGGACGGTTCGGGCCCCCCACCGGGATGATTCCTTCCGGCACCAGCCCTTCGATGCCGATTGCCCGACCGTCGCAGGATTCCCAGACAATCTTCATTCGAAGCCGATCCCGCGACAATGCAAGGGGTTCGAGAGTGGTAAAGTCGGCGGGCGCTTCGAGCGAATGATCCTTGTGGGCTCGCTCATCATAGAAAACGGGCCAGCGGTAGGGATTGGTCTTCTTGAAGAATTCCTGATGAACCGGATTGGACGACTTCTCGAAAGTACGAAGATCGTGAAACTGGGAGTCACTGGGCGCATGCCGACCTGCAAACAGAAAAAGCCGTGCGTCGAGCTCGATCTCACCACGAAGTCCCTTGATGGTCGTTGACTTCGGACCAGCCAGCTTCATTCCGTTCATGTTGATCAACGAGAAGTACCGGTAGTCGGGCCTACGCGCCTCGGGGATCGGAGTGATCCTTCCGCCAGTGCCGAAGTGAATTGGATCAACGAACCAAAGATTCTCCTGATCGGCGTTGACCAACGAGTCGTCGTCACAGCGGAAGGTTTTCCAGGCGATCGTCCGATTGCTGAAGAGCCGGCTTCCCCGCTCGCGACGCAGCTCCTCGCGCTCGCCGGCAGTCAACGTGCGCCAGACCCCCCAGTAGACATGAAAGTTGTCGGGACCGGAGACGGTCAGCTGGGGCTCGTAATTGACTGTCTCGAAAGCCGGAAACGGGTTGGCTTCGGCTTGAGCTTCGGCCATCCAAAAGGCGAATGTCGTCAGGACGAAAAAACGCGACCAGGCACTTCGATCTCGCATGAAGGGGGAATTCATTGCGGCCGGGTTACCCACCTCGACCCAATGCGTCAACCCGATTCTCAGAGCGCCGGTCGGTCTCCTTCCGCCTTCCGCCTCCCGCACTCGGACCGAAAACGGGCACTCGCTTCAGACAACCCTGCTGTCGCAGGGAACTCGCGAGCGCCCATTTTCGGATCCGAGTGCTCGAAGCAAGGGGGTGTTCCGGAGGTTCCATTCGGTAGTTCCGCAACGAAGCGAAGCGAAGTGAGGACTGTTCGTACCCGAATGGGACATCCGGGGCGCCCCTTTGGTCCGAGTGCGGAAGTGGGGAGAAGCCGAGCTTGACCTTGCGAAACCCTCCAGACGCACCGACCATGGAACCATGACCCTGCTCGCCGCCATCGAAGCCTTTCTGGATGCCCTGCAGGTCGACCAAGGCTGCTCGCGGCACACACTGGCCGCCTATGGGCGCGACCTGCGCCAACTGGCCGCTTCATTGGCAGCGGCAATGCCGACAGCGTCGGGCTCGCCCACTCCCCAGCTCACTGATGTTCGACCGGATCAGCTCGAAGAATTTTTGGCCAGCCTCACCCGCCAGGGACAGTCGGCTCGCTCAGTGGCCCGCAAAACCAGCGCCATTCGGCGCTTCTTCAAGTTTGCGTGCCTGGAGCTTGAACTGTCCTCGAATCCCGCAGAACAGCTGCTGCTTCCCAAGCTGGGCCGCTCCCTTCCCAAGGCGCTCTCGCACTCCGAGACCGAAGCCCTGCTCTCGGCACTCGACCCCGGCCTTCCCTATCGTGACTCCCAATACGCGTCCGCTCTTCAGCAGCGCGATCGGGCCATGCTCATCCTTCTCTACGCCACTGGGCTTCGCGTGAGCGAGCTACTTTCGCTGACGACCCACTCGATCGACCTTGAGCAGGAATACCTGCGGGTCAAGGGGAAGGGAGAAAAGGAGCGCATCGTTCCGTTCGCCACGGTGGCCGGCGAACAGCTTCGTCGGTACCTGTCTGAGGGTCGCGCCCACCTTCGCCCGTCGCACGACACTCTTTTCGTGAACCACGCCGGAGCGCCGCTTTCCCGCCAGTCATTCTGGAAGACTCTCAAGTCGCTGGCCACGCTGGCAGGAATCTCTAAAACCGTTTCTCCGCATGTCCTCCGGCATTCTTTCGCCACGCATCTGCTCGAAGCTGGAATGAACCTGCGATCGTTGCAGATGCTGCTCGGGCACTCCGATCTCTCCACCACGCAGATCTACGCCCATGTCAGCCCCGAACACCTCAAGGACGCCCACCGGCGGTACCATCCTCGCGGCGAATAAAACCTTGTGCTACGGTGGGGGCACCGATGGACTTCTCAAGCAATCTGCAACGACTGTCGATCATGATCGTGCCGTTTCTGATGGCCGTCATCTTTCACGAAGTGGCCCACGGATTCGTGGCCTACAAATGGGGAGACACGACGGCGCGCGACCACGGCCGCATCACCTTCAACCCCGCTCCGCACATCGATCCGCTGGGCACACTGATCCTTCCGATTCTGATGATGTTCACGGGTGCTGGAATCCTGTTTGGCTGGGCCCGCCCCGTGCCGATCAACCCAGGACGATTTCGTAGATTTCGTGCCGGACTTTTCTGGGTGTCGCTCGCCGGCCCCGGAATGAATTTTCTGCTGGCTGTCTTGTCGGGGCTGGCGTTCGCGGCAATCCTCAAATTCATGAGCCCGACGTTCTACCTTTTCGAGCCGCTGATGGAGATGACCAAGGTTTCGGTCATGCTCAACTTCTCGCTGGGAATCTTCAACCTGTTGCCCCTGCCCCCGCTCGATGGGAGCAAGATCGTCGAAAGCTTTCTTTCGTACGACGCCATGAAAAAGTACGAGTCCGTCGCCCAGTACAGCTTCTGGATTCTTCTGGCACTGATGTTCACGGGCGCTCTTTCGGTACTGGCCGGTCCCATCCACTTTTTGACCCAGTTCACGCTGATCAACGCCATCCAGCTCTTTCAGATTCCGCTGGGAATTCCGCAATAGACCGAGAGGCAAATCCAAGGACTTTCGTATGAGCACTACTGCCACAACAAAACGTCAGGTCATGCTGTCCGCCGTCCAGCCATCGAACACGCTGACGCTCGGCAACCTCCTCGGTGCCATTCGCAACTGGGTGAAGCACCAGGACGACTACGAATGCTGGTTCTTTGCCGTGAACCTGCACGCCATCACCGTGCGCCAGGACCCCAAAGAGCTGCGCGAGCAGACGTATCGCGCGGTCGCCACCTACATCGCCGCGGGCATCAACCCCGAGCACGCCACTCTTTTTGTCCAGTCTCAGGTGCCCGAGCACGCCGAGCTCGCCTGGCTGCTCAACTGCTACTCCTACATGGGAGAGCTGGGCCGCATGACCCAGTTCAAGGACAAGTCGCAAAAAACCGGCGAAAACATCGCCGTCGGGCTCTTTACGTATCCCGTGCTGATGGCCGCCGACATCCTGCTCTACGACACCGACCTCGTGCCGGTGGGCGCGGACCAGAAGCAGCACATCGAGCTCACGCGCGACGTCGCGATCCGCATGAACAACCTATACGGTGAAGACCTCTTCCGCATTCCTAAGCCGATGATCGCGGAAGTCGGAGCGAAGATCATGAGCCTCCAGGATCCGACATCCAAGATGTCGAAATCCGATCCGGATCCGAATGCCTCGGTCTACCTGACCGATAGCGACGACGTGATTCGAAAGAAGCTGAAGCGAGCCGTCACCGACTCCGGAACCGAAATCACCGATGACGATTCGAAGCCGGGCGTGAAAAACTTGCTTTCGATCCAGTCGGCGATCACCGGCAGGCCCATTGCCGAAATCGTCGCTTCGTATGCCGGCAAGATGTACGGGCATCTCAAGGTCGACACCGCCGAACTCGTCGTTCAGGCCGTGGCACCGCTTCGTGACGAAGCCAATCGCCTCTACCAAGAGCGCACCTTCCTCGAACAGGTGCTCCGCAGTGGTGCCGATCGCGCCCGCGAACGCGCCGGGCAGACGCTCGCTCGGTGCTACGAGCGCATTGGATTGCTGCGGTAGGGATTCGCTTGAGGAGCTTGAACTGCACCGTATTTAGCAGCTAGGGAATACGCTGGATCTCGTCGATCAGTACTCGGCGGTGCGGGTGAACTTCGAGGATCGATTCCAGCAGGCCAGGGTTGCTGGAGAACCTGAAGTACTCGCGTTCGCTCGAAAGATCGATGATCAGGTCGGGCTCGAGCCGCCGAAGCAGCGTCCATGTGGATATAACAGCCGTAAAAATGTCCGCCACCGATACAATAAGGAGACAATAGGCGGGGTTCGCCCTGAGTGTGTCGAACCCGACACTGCGGCTCGGTCAAGCTCCTGACGCTTTCGGCCGATAAGCCCAAGGATGAGAACTCCGGTTTTTGGGCTGAAAATCCTTCGGTCTGCTTGGTGTATTGCGGCGATCCTTGCGGTCGCGAGTGCTCTTCCAGCCCTTGCCGGGCCGACCGCCGCCGAGCGCGAGCTCTCGAAGCGCGATCCGCAGCTCGGCCAGCTCATTCACTTCGAGCAGCAGGTCAACGACAAGGTTGAAAATGCCAACCAGTTCGCGACGATTCGCCGCGTGCGTTTACCGGAGGAGTACCGCCCGGAATCGGGTGCGGTCTTCAAGCTCTGGACGGTTGAGGTTCCTGAAGATCGTGTCGCTCTCTGGGTGACGGGTGAAGCCCCCGAGAGCCGTGTGTTTGTCACGCGAGGCGGCAAGCGCTACGTCAAGTTCTACGTGCATCCTCACTCCGAAGAGCTTTTCAGAAAGTACCTGCCCGAAGCGAAGTGGACACAAGAGCTTTCAGCCGCGGCCACCTCGTCGTACCGATCACTCATTGCCTGGGGGGCGAAGGACGAGCCCTTCGGCGTCAAGGTCAGTCTCGATGCCACCATCGGCCAGGTCTGGCGCGTGCTCAAGCGCGACCAGATCGAAACGAGTGCCGCAATTTCGTCGTGGCTGGGTACGGTGAGCAAGAAGAAGTGGGAGAAACGGGGCGCGCTCTTTCTCGATGAGCCGGTGAATGGATTTCTCAAGGGCCCGGACATCGGCTTTTCGCTTCGGAATTACCCCCGGGTCAAAGACGGGCATCAACTGATGCCGCTTTTTTCATTTTACTCGCGAGATGCCGGCGCACCTCCCGCCGTGCTGCAGGCATTGAAACGCGCCGTGGAGACGACGGGTGTTTCGCCCCAGGAATGGGTAGATCAAAATCTGATCGAGCCACAGATTCGCCACTTCACCCGGATGATGATGGAAGAGGGCGTGGTCGGGGCGCCTCATGAGCAGAACGTCATGATCGAACTCGATCGTGAAGGAAACCCCACGGGTCGTTTTCATTACCGCGACACCGGAGGTTTTTCGATCGATGCCGAGCTCCGGCGTGCCGCCGGAAAGAACCTGTCGTTCATTCCTGAAGGAATCGCCCATGAGTCGGTGCTGCTGACGAAGGGCAATCCGCTCGATGCCGCGTCGAACTACTTCGTCCATTCCAATTTCTTTGCCCTGCGCTCGGCGCTTCAGGGCGAGTACCCCGAGATTTCGGAAACCTTCATCATGGATCGGTTTCGCAAGCGTCTGGTCGAGAATCTCGAGCCCGAGATGGGCAAGCTGCCGCTGAACCTGCGCGAGATTCGTTCGGCGATCGCCCAGAGGCGGCGC
>CAYSOA010000019.1:0-42035 GCA_964432565.1 uncultured Bacteriovorax sp. | reverse complement strand
GCGGCAAGATCCAGCTCGACTTCGAGCAGACCTCGGTGGTGAAGAACGAGAAGGCACCGCTCAAGAACATGCTCGAGTCGGCACTCGGCGTCCGAGTGCTGAAGCAGGCCGTGCTCCAGAAGATGGTCGTCCCGAAACTCAATGAAAAGGCCGAGATCGATGCCCAGCTGGGCGACTGGACCCTGCAGACGCTGCGTCCGTCGCGGGACGGCAGCCGCCTGATCATCGGCGTGCACTAAGGCTTCGGGTGGCTTGCCTTCCGTCGATCGCATGCTACACCTTGGCTCATGAGCACACTCAACTGGAACGAAACGGGCTTTGGAACGCGCGCCATCCATGCAGGACAGGAACCGGATCCGCAGACCGGCGCGGTGATGACGCCGATCTACCAGACCAGCACCTACGCACAGGAGAGCCCGGGCAAGCATCGCGGCTACGAGTACTCGCGCACCGACAATCCCACCCGCACGGCGTACCAGGAATGCCTCGCAGCGCTTGAGGGCGGCAGGCATGCCCTGGTGTTTGCTTCAGGTCTCGCTACCACGGCAACGATCATCCAGACGCTGAAGCCCGGCGATCATGTGGTGTGCTGCGACGACGTCTACGGCGGCACCTTTCGTATTTTTGACAAGGTCTTCAAGCCCCAGGGGATCGACTTCACCTTCGTCGATCTCTCTGACCTCAAGAAGGCCGAGTCCGCCTTCACGGCAAAGACGAAGCTGCTCTGGATGGAAACGCCCACCAATCCGATGCTCAAGATTCTCGACATCGAGGCCCTGTGCAGGCTCGCCCATTCCAAGGGCGCCAAGGCCATCGTCGACAACACGTTCATGAGCGCCTACTTTCAAAAGCCCCTCCAGCTCGGGGCCGACCTCGTCGTGCACAGCGTGACCAAGTACATGAATGGCCACTCGGACGTGGTCGGTGGGGCGCTCGTGACGAGCGACACCGAGTGGTACGACCAGCTCAAATTCCTGCAGAATGCGGTCGGCGCCGTGCCCGCGCCGATGGACTGTTTTCTGGTCATGCGCGGTCTCAAGACGCTTCACGTTCGCATGGAGCGCCATGCCGAGAATGCGATGACGATCGCGCGCTTCCTCGAAAAACACCCCAAGGTCGAAAAGGTCATTTATCCGGGACTCGAGAGCCACCCCCAGCACGGTATTGCGAAAAAACAGATGTCAGGCTTCGGTGGCATGATCACGTTCTTCCTCAAGGGCGGTCTACCGGAGGCACGATCATTTCTCGAGAAAGTGAAGCTTTTCACGCTGGCAGAAAGCCTGGGCGGAGTCGAATCGCTGATCGAGCATCCGGCCATCATGACCCATGCGAGCATTCCAGCCGAAACGCGCCAGGAGCTCGGTATTCACGACAATCTGGTTCGGGTGAGCGTCGGAATCGAGGATGTGAAGGATTTGCTTCAGGACCTCGAACAGGCACTGAACTAAGGCCTCAACGAGGCTAATAGAATCCTGACTTGCGTTTCACCAAATCCTGCACTAAACAGTCAGGTATGCGTAAACTTCGCGACATGCTTCAGCGCTGGCTGAAATCCGGATCTCGTTCTCGTCTGGCTCTGGCTTAGCTCGACCACGAAAACCGGTTCTACTCGTGATCGGCTAGACCAGCCGCATTACTTTTCCGTCGACGTCAAACACCAGAACCGTCGCGTCCTGCTCGGGGAGTTCTTCGCGCGGATCACCCAGTCTCGACTTGATTTGAAAAGCGAGCTCGTTGAGCAGATCCTCAGGCTCTCGATTCGAAAATTGCTCCAGAACGTCTCGAGCCGAATCCTCGCCCCCCAGAAGCTCGAGATAGCCGTCCGACAGCAGCACCAGGCGATCGGACGGACCCAGCGGCAGCACGGCCTCCTGTAAAAACTGGGAAGAGCCGAGCGAATGGCGGGAGCCCTGCGAAAGAGCGCCCCCCTGGGCCGGAAGAATCGTGAACTTTCCGCCCGCAGGGCGATGAAACGCTCGGGACTGTCCCAGGTTCAGATACCGAAGCACATAGTCCTTTCGCGAGAGTACCCCATAGAAAAGCGACAGGCGATCAGACGGACCGAGCGGAACCATCAGCTCTTCGTAAAAGGCCCGAACCAGCTCGCGCACCGATCTCGACTGCTCGACCGTCAGGCGCGAGGCCACTCGAACGATGCTCGAAACGACTGCACTCGAAAGTCCATAGGACGAAGAGTCGGTCAGGATCAGAGCGAGCTGTCGTCCATCCGAACTCTCTGCCAGATCGAAGTAATCGCCTCCCGATTTCATGCCGGCGAGGTAGCGGCTCTTGACCTGAAATCCCTTGATCTCGGGAAAGCGCACCGGAAGCCTGGCCTTTTGCAGACGCTCGGCCACCGAAAGGTCGTCCTTCAGCCGCTGTATGACCCCACCAAGGGCCTCGTTCATTCGCGAGACCTGCTGCCAGAGCTGAAGCTGTTCGTGGCTTCGAAGCTTCGAAAGCAGCTCGAGCGATCTCAGCGGAAAGATCAGCACGTCGTCGACGAGACCATCAGCGAAGGCCGAAGGCAGGGGATCGCCCTCCGAATGCATCAGAAAAACCGAGCGACCTTCCCGCGAAAGGGGAGCCAGAAGCTCCCGCAGGCGCGGATGCCGACCGTCAAAGAGCACCACTGCCCCAGGCTCTCGCGAACCCGAAGCCTCGATTACTCGAAAATGCGAGAGCTCCCGCAGCGGCGCGCGCACCAGATCGGCCCACTGCCTCTCCAGCTCCAGACTTTCTGCATGAACCGTGATCAGCACTCCCGCACCTTCAGAACCCATCAAAAGGCCCTCACCTGATACTGAAGAATCCACCGTCGCTCGGCGTCCGAGGCACTGGGCGTTCCCAGCTCTTCGCGATACCACGCCAGCGAAACATTCCCGCGCTTGCCCTGATATCCCAGCCCCGCATTGATTCCATCCAGCCCCGAGCCGAGCCCGTAACCGAGGCGCAAAGCCAGGCTGCTTCGAATCGAAAATTCCGCCCCCGCCGTGAACCGGTCCAGAATCGAAAATCCACTTTGCGCAGTCAGGTCCTTGACCTGAAAAACGAGGTTGACCGACTTGCCACCGGCAAGCTTGGGCTGCAGGCCCAGTGCGGCGTCGATCGTCATCGGCTCGGTTGCGGGAACACCCGCCGGGTTGCGAGCCAACGGAAGGAGAGTCAGCTCCCGAAATCTTGCCGACCCGACATTTCGAGCCACGACTGACAGAGTCGGCAGCCACGCGATCGGCAGCGCAATGTTCACGCCCAGATTGTGGGACACGGCGGTTCCCTGATTCAACTGCTGGTTGTAGCCGAGGGGAGAAGAGCTGAGCGGAATATCCTCGATCTCACCCTCTGCCTTGTTGACGATCTGCAGGCTGTATCCGATTCGAAACAGTCCGTTGGCCAGGCGAAGCCCCGTCCCGATCGTCGGAACGAACCGATAGCTGCTTCGGTAGCTCACGTTGGTGCCATCGCCGGTGGCGCTCAGACGAGACTGAAGAAGCGCACCGAAGGCAAATCCCCGCGCGTAAACTGTGGGCAGGATCGACATTCCAACCCCCGGGTAAGCTCCTGAGGACAGACCGGGTGCATAACTCGACAGGCTGGTGGCTTTGTAAAACTCGGTAAGGCTAAAGCCACTGACATAGTCATTATTCGTTTCGAAGGTCACGTTCATCAGCTCTGCCCCGAGCGACTTCAGCGACGACAGCGCAGCCGGATTGTAAAACAGCGCCGAAGCGGCATCGTCGGCGATCGGCAGGTAGGCGTCCGCCATGCCTGCGGCACGAGCGGCAAGGTACCGCGATCCCGGAATCGAATTTCGAGCACCCGCCTGAGCCGCTGTTGCTGTTGCTGTTGCCACCACTGCCACCGCCGCGACGGCCCCCCAAGTTCCTTGAATTCTCTTCAGGCGATTCTCGAAATTTGTAGAAGCCATGCCTACCCTTCGGAAAATAAAGGGTAATCCGTAAGTTTTTTTCGGCTCACAGAGAGGGAGGATTTTAGTAGACTAAAAGGGTCAACCATCAGCAGAACCGCCTCATGTGGCTCGGGCGACCTGCCGATGCGTGTTGTTGGGAGATTGTGATTCTCATGGCCCTACCCAAACCGATTCTGGCCAGTCTCGACCAACTGCCCGACTGGGCTCAGCTCGTCACGAACAGCCTGCTCGAAAGCCTGCGGCTGCGTGATCCCTACACCTACGGACATTGCCGACGCGTTGGCCGCTATTCGCGACTTCTGGCCAGGGCGGCCGGACTCAACGAATGGGAACAACGGAAGGTCGAACATGCAGCCCTGTTTCACGATCTGGGCAAGATCGGCATCCCGGATCGAGTTCTGCTCAAGCCCGGTCGCCTCACTGAGGATGAAATCACGATCATCAAGGAACACCCCATCAAGAGTGTCGAGATCATTCAACCCCTGACCAAGCTGCCCTTCTTCGAAGCCATGGTGCCAGGAATCCTCCACCACCACGAAAGAATCGATGGCTGTGGCTATCCCTACGGACTGAGCGGCGAGGACATTCCCCTGATCGCTCGCATCATTCTGATCGCCGACACTTACGATGCCATGACCACGACACGCCCCTACCGTAAGGGAATGACCGAAAGTCTGGCGTACAAGGAGCTCAAGAAATTCTCCGGACGGCAGTTTGACGCTCATCTGGTCAAGGTTTTCCTCGATGCCCATCCCCACTGGGGCAAAGGCGAAGAAGAGATCAGCGAGGAGTTCGTCGCCGCACACTTCAGACGCGCGGCGTAATCCATTGAGTCCACTTGGAAGCGCATCTTCCAGATGTTAGAGTTTCTTTACATTCTAACCTCAGGAAACAACGGATGGCCCAACCTCGAATTCTCGTCATCGAAGATCACGCCGACACCCGGCGCTTTCTCGAATCGATGCTCTCCCGCGAATTTGAAGTTCTCACGGCAGAAAACGCCATCATCGGGATCGACTACGCGAGAAACCAGCACCCCGATCTGATCCTGCTCGACGTCATGCTGCCCATCCTGAGTGGTCACGATGCCTGCAGCCTGCTCAAAGGCGACGACAAGACCCGAACCATCCCGATCATCTTTCTCTCCGCCAAAGGAACGGTGACCGACATCACCGGAGGGCTGGAAAAAGGAGCGGACGATTACATTCCCAAGCCCTTCGATATCAAGGAGGTCTTCGCCCGAATTCACGCGCGCCTCCGAAAGCAGGGCGAAAGCCGCTTTCAGCCGCTTCAGGTGGGTGAACTCAAGATCAACCCCGCCGAGCGTGAGGCCAGCTACTCGGGCAAGGCCGTTGCCCTGACCAATACCGAGTTCGACATCCTGAGGCATCTGGCCACGCGGGCGGGACACGTCGTTTCGCGTGCAGACATTCTGCGTGAAGTCTGGCGCCAGGACTCTGGTGACGACACAACCGACCGGACCAATGACCGGACGATCGACGTTCATATTCGGGCCATTCGGCGAAAGATTCCGGCCATGACCCGGCACATCATCTCCATCTACGGCGTGGGCTATAAATACGAGAAGTAAACGCCTAGCGGCGCAAGTTGACATCCTGTTCGACTGAGACTCCCGCCTCAATCACCACTTCAGGAACCACCTGGGACATATTGAGGCTGCTGCTGAAGAACTCCAGTCGATAGGATCCCGGGGGCAGCTTCACGATCTCGGTTCCCCCCGTCAGGCTGCTCTTGAAGACCCAGTTCTGCCCGCCAATCTCGACCCTCAAGCTCGCATTGGCAATTCCACTTCGATACTTCAAAAGACCATAGATCTCGGGTTCGAGACTGAGTGGAACCTGAAGTTCCCTGCCGTAGGCGCCCACCGGCAGACTCCTGAAATCCACCGCTCCTTCGAACTCCACCGGCTTGAATCCATTGGCCTCGATCGAAACCTTCAGGCTGTCGGCCACGGGAACCCGCGCGACTAGGGGACCCTCGGTCGGAATCAGCACTGCACCGCCATGCTCGCCGATGCTCTTGCCGTTGATGCGAATCTGCGCGAGGCCGCCCACCGGATTCAACTGAAGCAGCACCGCCATTTGCTCCTGTCCGCTGGGGGCCCGACGCGACCCTGGAGCGGCCGTACCCGGAGAACGCCTTGAATCCGGCTGGCCATAAAGAAGCCAGGCCCCTCCCAGGACGACGGCAAGCATCGCAGCGGTGCGGAGCAGCCCTCCTGATCCGCTGTTTTGTTGTACCGCCCGAGGCGGCCCCCAAGGCCGAGACGTGCTGCTCGACTGGCTGCCTGCCGTATGAGGCCGGCTCGGCACTCCCGAGCTCTGGGTCTGGGGATGAGTCTGGGGCCGGCTCTGGGTCCGGGCCACCGGCTCGACGGGTACTTCGACCTTTACTGCTGCGCGAACATCGACCTGAGTGCTCTCGAAGTTTCGGGCACCTGAAGCTGCCGCGCCCCGGGACTTCTCCTCTTCCGGCATCGAAACAGAATCCCGAACCTCGGTGACGGTTTCGAGCGACAGAAGATTCTGAGCACGCTCGTTGAGCCTCTGCAGCAACTTGCGATCTTCGACGATCTCCTTGGCAAACAGAGCCTTGATCTCACCACCGATCTCCGCCGGAGTGAACTCAGGATTGTACTGCACCAGAAAGCGCTGCAGACGCTTCTGCAGTTCCTGGCAGTCCGCAAAACGCTGATCGCGGTTCTTGGCCAGCGCCTGCATGACGATGTAATCGAGCTCCTTCGGAACGCGCCGATTGATCTCGGATGGAGGACGGATCGAGGTATTGCAGTTCTCGATCATCCTCAGGATGGCAATTTCATTCTCGGCCGTGAAAAGCTTGCGTCCGGTCAGAAGCTCCCACAGGACGATTCCGAGCGAAAACAGGTCACTCCGGCCATCCAACGGCCCCACGCTGGGATTGATCTGCTCGGGCGAAAGATAGCCAATCTTTCCCTTGATCACGCCGGCACGTGTCTGCTCGGAGTTGATCGACGCCTTGGCAATTCCAAAGTCGATGATCTTCACGGCGCCGTCATAGGAGACCAGAATATTCTGAGGACTCACGTCGCGGTGAACGATATTGAGCGGCTGTCCGGACACTCGGTCCTTGAACACATGAGCGTAGTGCAGGCCCGCGGCCGCCTGTCCCACCAGATAGGCCGCCAGATCGCAGGGAAGGCCGTCCGCCTTTTCGTAATACCGATCCCGAAGCTGTCTCAGGCTGCGGCCTTCCACGTACTCCATCGCAATGAAGGGCTGGCTCGACTGTTCGCCGTAATCCTGAAGCTGCACGATGTTGGGGTGATTGAAGTTCATCATCACCTTGATCTCGGAGCGGAACATGCTGACGAACTCGGAGTTATTTCCGTAAGAGGGCTGGATGCGCTTGATGACCAGAAGACGTCCCAGCCCCTCAGAGGAAATCTGCCGGGCCCTGAAGATCTCGGCCATGCCGCCCTGCGCGACCTGGTCGAGCAGGAAGTAGCGTCCGAATTTTTTTAGAACTTCTTGCACTGGCGCACACCCCTCCTCAAGAGGCGTGTCGGATCACCAGAACAGAAACTGAAGACTTTTCAGAGGTTTCTCGCCCCGGCAGGTATTCAGGCCGTCGACCGCAGCGCGTCCAGAAGTCGAGGAATGAACCCTCCAAACCCTCCGTTCGAGAGAATGGCCACCAGGTCGCCCGACTTCGCGAAGCGAGTCACCTGCGACACCCCCTCGTCCACGCTTGGCATCAAGTGCGCGGAATGACCGGATGCCAGCAGGTCAGCGACCAGTTCCTCGCTCGAAAACTGTTCTTCCACCGAGATTCTCGAGGTGTCGTAGGGCTTTGCGATAAAGGTGGCATCCGCCTGCAAAAAGGCAGCCCCATAGTCCTTCTGAAAAATGCGGCGCCTCGACGTGGCACTTCGGGGCTCGAAGACGGCTACGATCCGTCGCCCCGGATACTTCAGGCGCAATCCCTTCAGGGTTTCTCGAACGGCAGTCGGATGGTGGGCAAAATCGTCGAGAACCAGCACGCCTCGAACCTCGCCCCGCTCTTCCTGGCGTCTGCGCACTCCGCGAAAAGAGGCCAGAGCGTCAGCCACCTGACGCAGATCGAGCCCCAGCTCGCGCGCCTCGATCCACACGGCCAGAGCATTCAGGGCGTTATGGCTTCCCGAAAGCTGAAGTTGGAGCGTGGCGAGCGGTGCCCCCCCTCCCCGGGCCAGAACATCGAACTCCATTCGCCCGCCCTCCAGAGGTCGGACTCCGGCCACCTGAAAGTCAGCTCCGGCACCGCCCTCGCTCGAGGCCAGACCATAGGTCAGCACCGGCACGGCGGTACGAGGAGCCAGAGCCGCCAACTTCGGATCATCGACGCAAACAATCAGGCGGCCCTTCGAACGAATCCGCGAAAGCAGTCCCGAAAAGGCACGCTCCACTGCGGCAAAGTCGGGATAGATGTCGGCATGATCGTATTCCATCGACGTCAGAATCACGTCGTCGGGAAGGTAATGAGTAAACTTCGGAACCTTGTCCCAAAAGGCCGTATCGTACTCATCCCCTTCCAGAACGAAAGGCGTGCCGGCCTCGAGTGACTCAACATGAAAACTGAACGGCAGGTCCTGGGGAACCCCCCCGATGAAAAAGTTCGGCTTGAGGTTCAGACGATGCAGGACATACGCCATCATGCTCGAAGTGGTCGTCTTGCCATGAGTTCCTGAAACCACGATATTGCGGGTATTGACCAGAAGCAGCTTTTCCATCGCCTCGGGAAGCGAGGTAAAGGCATAGCCTCCGTTCATCGCGGCAACCGCCTCCGGATTGTCCGAACGAATGACATTTCCGATGACGACCAGATCGGGCCTGGATCCCGATGCATTCAGGTTCTCGGCGCGGTAGCCCGAAAACAGCTCGACCCCGGCCTGCGACAACACATCGCTCATGGGCGGGTAGACGTTTTGATCGCTGCCGGTGACCCGAATTCCACGACGGCGCAGAAATGCGGCAAAGGACCCCATCAGGGTCCCACAGACTCCGACAATATGAACGTGCTCGAGCTGGTCGAAACGAGGAAGCATGCCCCTTAGGGTCGCTCGAAACTCGAAAGACGGTCAATTCCCAAATCCGAAAGTGCGGCCTCATGAAACGCCGGACGCAGGCTACGAATGCCCGGATGCTCTCTTCCCAGATGCACCCGCTGAGTGAGCAGTAGAAAGGCCCACCCACTGGATCGATCCACCCACAGGGACGTTCCCGTGAACCCGAGGTGTCCGACCACCCCTTTTCGGGCTGACAACTGCGGTCCAGCCGATGAGCCCTCGCCGGAAGGAACGTCCCATCCCCCAAGTGTCCGCGCAGGTCCCTCAGAGGGAGTGATCCTTGAGAAGGCGGCTTCTGCGACATCAGGTGAAAAGAGCCGTCCCCGGAACAGCGGGTTCACGATCTCGACGACCTGCGAAGCCGTACCGAACAGTCCCGCATGACCGGCAATTCCTCCCATGCTCCAGCAGTTCTCGTCATGCACTTCGCCCTGAAGCACGCCTCCGCGCCAGTCACTTTGCTCGGTGGCCGCCACCTCTTCGTCGATCGGCTGGCGGCGGTTTCGACTTCTCAGCACGGGACGGAAGGCTGCCGAAAATCCCAGCTCGCCCCACGCGCGATCGAGACGCCGCCCCATCAGCGCCTCTACGACGAACCCGAGCAACATGAAGGAAAGATCCGAGTACAGCACACGACAACCCGGAGCCGCCTCAATCGGACTCGAAAGGACCAGACGCCTGACGAGTGCCTGTCGGCGCTCGATCGGCACCTCGGGAAGCGCCTCACCGAACTCCCGACGAAGGTCCTGCCAGAAAGGCCTCCACGCGGGCAGTCCCGCTGAGTGCGACAAGAGATGCCAGACCCGAATACCGCGCCAGGCATCGGGCAGATCCCGAAGAACGGCTCCCACCGGTGTGCTCCACTCGAGAATTCCGCGCTCGACGAGGCGAGCAGCCAGGGTGGCGGTGACCAGCGGCTTGGTCAGCGAAGCGAGGTCAAAGACGGTGTCCTGCCGAAGCGGCTGTAGACTGGGATCCAGCCGCCGGTATCCGTGAACGAAGAACTGCGGTGACTCTGGCCCATGGATATTCCACACAGCCGCCACGGTCCCCGGAACCTGCCGCTGCTCGACCGCCTGATGGAGCGTCTCCTCGACGCGTCGAAAGCGAGGAGCGCCCATCGTCAGATCACCGCCTGCTCGCGAAGCAGTCGCCCGGAGTTGAATCGAGCCGCTGAAAAGACGTCTCCATCGAGAGTCTCATACCGATTTCTCACGATCTTCTCCGCCAGCAAGAGTCCTGCCGCATAGCTGTGCATGGCCCCATGACCCGAGAACGAATGCGCCTCGTAAATTCGTCCAGCCGCCCCCAGGGTCGACGTCTCGACCTCACCGATGATCGCCGACTCATCCGGAGAAACCTCGTAAAGGCCCGCCCAACCAGTCAGGTGCCTGAGGCGCTCGAAACTCGTCGACCGCTCATAAAGGGCCGGCCAGATCAGTTCTTCGAAGAAACTCTCTCCGTCATAATGAAAGTTGATGCCCGCAGGCTCGTTCGGCTGCGCGAATCCTGCAAGACCGTTGGTCGCCTCAGGATGAAAATACACACCTGACGGATCCACGATCATGCCATACGGAGTCAGGTCGATGTCACGACAGACAAAAATGCACGCCTGCCTTCGTACGGGAGTCGAAGGACAATGATAGCCCAGCGCCTTCGCCACGCCGGGAGCCCACGCTCCCGCGCAATTGATGACCCTGCGAACATCATAGAACCCGTCGTTCCAGGGCAGTTCCTCGGGCTCGATCGAACCCGACAGTACCGAAGCCTTGACCTCGTGAAACGCAGGAGAATGCAACTGCCGATAGTGGACTCGAATTCCTCCCTCGTCACCGAGGCTCTCCGATCCGGTGATCAGCGTCCGGTCTTCGAAATGGACGCCGCACTCCCGAGCCTTCGCACGATAATGATTCTTGAGAAGATTCGGGTTCACCAACCCGTCGCGCGGGGCATAGACGGCACCCGCCAGGTCATCAGTCTTGTCGATAAAAGGAATCTGCCGGCGAATCTCGGCGACGTCCCAGGCCTGAACCTCCCAGCCCAGCTGCTGCTGCAGCTCCCTTGCCCGAAGCGCCGCCGGAAGGGTTTCGGGAGTCTTGAGCCAGAGGTACCCGCAAGGCCGGTATCCCACTTCCTCGGCCACCGATGCGAAGTAACTGATCGAGATGCGCGACATCTCGATATTGATGGCCTGCCCCCAGGTCGCTCGAACCCCGCCGGCATTCAGTTCCGAGGAACTCAGAGAACCTTCACGATCGAAATCGACGACACAGATTCCTCGCTCGCCCATTCGCGCCAGATGCATGGCAACCGCACTACCGATGAGTCCGGCACCGATGATGAGCGTCTCAATCTTCTGTCCGCTGGGGCCCGTGCTGGGGTTCAACATGGCGCGACGCCTACCACATGAGCGTCGTATAAGTCTCTGCGATGATTTTGGGTTCGTTCGATTCTTCGGCCACGTAGAGGATCTTGGTGCCGCGCGAACGGTGTCCCGGCCCTCCACGTTTGATCGAAGAACGATAGTTCTGGGTGAACGTGATCATCGAATACTTGGGGTGGGAGTAGTACCGAACGTCCTCGGGCCCGACGGAGATCGAAGAATAGCGGGAGTTCAGGCCACCCTTATACGTCTTCCAGGCGTTTCGATCCTTGCCCTGGGCCGAGAAGTCCGAATGGTAGAATCGAATGTAGCGCTCGACGTCCCGGCTTTCCCAGGCCTCCACCCAGTCCCGAAAAAATCGCCCCAGACGCTCATCCCTGCCCGGCTTCAGGTAGCGATCGCTCAGTTCCGGAAAGACAATGATGGGGGTGAGTCCGATGCGAACCCTTGAGGCGATCTCCCGAATCTCGTCATTCTCAACGACGATGCAGCCTTCGCTGTCGAAGTTTTCCTTGAGCCGCTCGGGAGTGTCGGTGGCGTGCAGCATGATATCGAACCCCGTGCGCCCGGCCATCTCGTCGTAGGTATTGGGGTAGTTCATGTACAGGGCCAGCGCCCCGAATTTGGGCTTGATGGCTGGAGGGCGCAGTAACGACTTGAAGGTATAAATCCCCTCGGGAGTCTTGAGATCCCCCTCCTCTTCCTTGTCGCCTTTCACTTTCCCCAAAGTGGCGTGGTAGGTCTTAACAGGAACATAGGTACCGTCACGGTATTCCGTCAGCTGAAGGGTATTGGTCTTCTTGTCGACCAGGATCGCCGTGGTCGCCGACCGCTTCCCCTGCGCCGCCGCCTCTCCAGCAAACCCCAGCAGGACGACTGCGACAGCGGCTGCTGACACTTCGAAGCGGCGAAACCTTCCCTCGATTTGCATGAGGGAAATTCTATTCAAGATAGGGATTTACGGTCAAGGACGGGACGAAATCGAAATCCCCAGACGCGTCCCAGGGCCTCGATCACGATTCTCCGGTTCATCTTGGACTTCCCGACCTTGCGATCTTCGAAGATGATCGGAAACTCGACGAAGCCGAAGCCGCGACAAACGGCCCGGTACTTCAGCTCGATTTGAAACGAGTATCCATCCGAGCGAAGGGACCCTAGGTCGACCGCCTCGAGCACGGGACGACGCCAGCCGTTGAATCCGCCCGTGAAGTCCCGAATATTGGCCCCCAGGATAAGGCGTGCGTAAAGGCTACCCCCTCGACTCAGAATCTTTCGACCGAGACCCCAGTTACGGGTGCCACCACCCGAAACGTAGCGAGACCCCATGACGAAGTCATGGCTGGCCAGTAGCTCCAGCATCCGCGGCAGGTACTTTGGGTCATGGGAGAAGTCGGCATCCATTTCGATCAGGTCATCAAAGCCCTGTTCGATTCCCCAACGAAAACCCGCTACATAGGCGGTTCCCAGTCCCATCTTTTTCGCACGGTGCAACACGTGCACTCGGTCGTTCGAGCGAGCAAGCGTATCGGCCAGCTGCCCTGTGCCGTCGGGAGACCCATCATCCACCACCAGAACTTCGGTCTTGGGCGGAGTCACCTGAAGGACCGCTGTGACCAGCGGCTCGAGGTTGTCGATTTCGTTGTAGGTAGGAATGACGATCAAGGATCGCCGCTCAGCTGCACTCATCAGAACGGAATGTCGTCTTCAGTAAAGGAAGGCTCGGCCATTCCCGACGTATCCATGGCCATTGGTGCATTGCCGCCAAATCCGCCCTGGTTTCCGTACTGGTTACCGCCGTAGCTTCCGGCACCCATCGACTGGCCGGTGCCAGCGCCAGCGCCCTGCTGGGCGTTTCCACCGAGGAACTGCACCGTCGTCGCGAGCACTTCGGTCGTGTACTTGGTTTGGCCGTCCTTGTCCTGCCATTGGCGAGTCTGCAACTTGCCTTCGACGAAGATCTGACGTCCCTTCTGCAGATACTGCCCGCAGAGGTCAGCAAGCTTGCCCCACACCACCACTCGGTGCCACTCGGTGCGTTCCTGCTTCTGCCCCTGCTTGTCCGTCCACGCTTCGTTGGTAGCCAAGCTGAAATTGGCAACCGAAGAGCCGGACGGAGTGTGGCGGACTTCAGGACTCTGGCCGAGACGGCCGATCAAGATCACTTTATTGACTGACATGGCGACAGCCTTAGCGTTCGGTGTTCTCTGCTGTCAAGGCAGGGCTTAGCCCGTCCCTACTTTCAGCGCTCGGGGCACGTCCGGCGAGCTTTTTTTCCCAAAATGCGCGCATCTGGAGACGAGCCCGCTGCTGGTCGGCCAGAAACAGAGCCGGATCGAAACCGCACTGGGGGCACTCGAGCTGCGCCCGCACGCGGAGTCGGTGAAAAACCTCAAAAACCATCCAGAATGGAAAGAACAGAAACAGCCCCCGCCACTGCAATAGGGGCCAGAGAAGCGAAGCCGCCACCGCCGACGTCAGGGCCACCTGAACGACATGCCGTCGTTGAACCCGAGGGCCGGATCCTACCAGGCGACGGGGAGCCCCGCAGAAAGGACAAAAGTACCGCCAGGTCGGTCGAGAAGCCGGATCCTTCCAGGCCCTCTGACCTTGAATCAACTGGGCCTCCAGCCACCCCTCGATCTGTTGTGAAGACTCGGGGGCACCGAGAGATCTCGTTTTTTCTGAGGTTTTCCGTCGTCGCAACATCTCACGAACCAGTGTAGCATGAGGGCCAAATGCTCCAAGCCTCTCCGAAGTCCGGCAGGAAGCCCCTGCGCGTCATTTTCCCCGAGACCGTTCAGGTTCCCAAAAGCTGGACCTGGTTCATGGACCAAACGCTGCCGCAATGGGTCAAGGACCGGTACAGCCCTCGTGAAAGCTGGAAGGGCAAACCCTTCTCTCGCGAGGACGCCCACTTCTTTTTTCGGGGAATCGAGGAACTTTCCGAGCTCTTCACCCAGGAGCGGGGCCGAGCCCTCCAGCGCTATTTCGAACACTCCCGATTTCGATCCGGGTACCTGCTCTACTTTCTCCCGCTTCAGGCCGCCAAGTTCATCGCCGTCTTCGACCGACACCAAAAGTTTCTTTCGGATGCCATTCAAAATGCCGGACCGGTCTTTCGTGTGACGGATGTGGGAGCAGGCCCCTGCACGGCGTCCATCGCCCTGCTTCTCTGGATTCTCGATCGCTTCCCGGCAGGCTCAGAGATTCCACAGCTCGAGATTCAGGCCGTTGATGTCCACGGCACCATTCTGAACGAAGGGGCCGAACTACTGCAGCTCATCGGAAGTTCATTTCCACGACTCAGAGGCAAACTGAAAGTCTCCGTCGAACGGCAGAACTGGCAAGATTGGGCCAGAAGGCATGCCCAGGGGCCCGAGGGCCGTTCCGAGAAGCAGGACCTGTTTCTTCTGGGGCACGTGCTGAACGAAGGACGGGATTTTCAGGCCGAGGCCTGGTCGTGGCTGTACTCCAACTGTGGTGACGCCGGCATTCTGGCCCTGGAGCCGGCCTCCAAGGGGCCTGCTCAGGGGCTGAGTCGCCTGCGGGACCATCTTCTCGCTCCAGCCGTTAGTGCGGAGTCAGACGAACTGCCGCTGCCCTCTGGCACCTCCGAGATTCTCGACGAGCTGCCCCGCCCCTCGATCGTCGGCCCCTGTCCCCACTTCGAGTCGTGTCCCCTGGCCGAAGGGCCCGACTGGTGCCACTTTTCGTTTCCGGCTCAGCTCCCAGGAGACTGGTTCACCTATTTCTCAAAGGGGCTGGGCTCCGAGAGGCAGTGGCTGAAATTCTCCTACCTCTGGATGACCCCTCGATCCTTGCCTCCGTCGCAACTGCTTCTTCTGGTCAGCGACGCCCTGACACGTCGAAACTCGACCGTCGAAGCGCTCGTCTGCCGACCGACACGAGTAGAAAAAAGCAGCTTCGAAGTGCCCCTCGAAAAACTTCGCGGCCCTCTCGGTCTTCGCGGTGGATGGCTGACCTCAGGCGCAGTTCCGCGCGATCAGCGTCCGAAAAAAGACTCGGCCGGCCCCCCGAAGGGGACCAGCCGAAAAGGCAGGCCGAAAAAGGCGGGAAAGTTCAAGACAGGTCAGTGAGACGTTCGAGCGTGCCCCCCGAGAATTGACCTAAAACGTACCACGACACCGGCACCTCGACGCACCTCTTCACTTGTGCAGCCGCCATGCCATCGCCAGCCGGCCTCACACCGAAACGCATGCACCTTCGCGATGCGGCCACCGTTGCGGCAAGGCAGAAATGACACCGAATACAGGTAGGATCTTGACGCCTAAGTGGCCCGAAAAGTGACCGCACTCTGCACGATGATTCGTGCAGACTGAGATGCTACTCTGATCGCATGCCCTTCATGCATGTCCCAGCACGCGCGCACTTGGCCCTCTCGGCCCTCATGACGGCAGCCTTCGTGACCGTCTCGATGGCCGCCCCACCCGCCTCCAAAGGCCGAAAAAAAGCCAAAACCGCTATTAGCCCCGCCGAAAAACCCCCGTCCGGCGGGCGCCTCCGGGTACAGACCGAATTCAGCAACAGTCTTTGGGACTGGAACCACGACGGCCACCGGATTCCCCGCAGAATTCTCGAGGCCATTCACCGCGGGCTCTACCGAATCTCGAAATCCGGGCAGCTCGAACCTGATCTGGTTGAATCCGAAAGTGCCTCGATCGACGCACGCGTCTGGCGCTTCCGACTCCGTTCCGATGCCACCTGGAGCGATGGCACCCCGTTCACGGCTTCTGATGCCGCACTCGGAATCCAACGCACCTGCGAGCCCTCGGCAGTCTCCCCCCCGCGCTCGTCCGAAAATTTTTCGGGCTGCAAGGAGTTCCACGCCGGGCAGTCCCCGTCTCTCTCGGGCGTTACTGCCGAATCGCGCCATGTCCTGAAGATTGAACTTCGCGATCCCGACCCCTCGCTTCCCTACAAGCTCACCGATCCGAGAACCTTCCCCGCTCCCGCCCATCTCGTTTCGAGCCGCGCGGACTACGGGCTCTCCATCCCAACCATGGCTTTTCTTGGACAATGGAAAGTGGCGAGCTCACGCCCCCTTCAATGGAGCACGCTGCTTCCCTCTCGTCCCGAAAATCAGGACGAAACAGCAAAAGTTCGCGAAATAGAACTTTGGTCCATCCGAGGCGGCAGGGATTCAGAAAGTCTTTTTGAAAGAAACCATCTGGATGTCCTGACAGGACCCCTCTCAGACACGAATGCCCCCGGCGTCCAGATTCGACCACGAACGAGCGTGGTCACACTAAAACGCCTGAAACGGTTCGAAAAATCATGCCCTGCCGAATGCATGCTGGCTCTTTCGGGGTCGATTCGTCGGGAGAAAATTGCGCAGCTGCGCCCCGCCCGGGGCTATGTCCCGCAAGAGCTGTGGGACGCACAGCGACTGGGAGAGGATCCGACCCCCGCGCTTCTTGCCGCCTCTCAAGATGCCGTGACGAAGCGCAAGGCGTTTCCCAAATCCGTCCGGATGGGAATCTCGCGCGCCGACCTGCCACGAGCCTCCGACCGGACCTTGCTTCGTGCCGTGGGACGCAGCATCTCGGCTGATCTGAAGAGAACTCTGGGGATTTCAGTTCAAATCGTGGAAAGTCCGGCCGCGGAGTGCTCGTCCTGTGATCTTAGCCTCGAAATCCACGAGGCCTACTCTCTTGCCCTGGACGATCTGCTCTCCCGCGTCGAGGGGCCCTCCAGCTTTCGAAGCTGGTCCGAATTTTCGGGCCTGCCGATTCAATCGGAAGAACGACTTGCGGCATTCAAGAAACGCGCCCGTGCCGTGCTGGTCGATTCAGCAGAAATCCTGCCAATCGGGTTCGGAATCGACCACGACCGAATCAAACCCTACGTGAGTGAACTTCCGTTTTGACGTCTTCTAAGAAGCCGGCCTGAGAAGCCATCACCGTGGGGCTCCAGATGGGGAGACAAGCTCCAGTCTCGGACAAGCTCAAAACGCTGTTCCAGAAGACCTGCGGTGCAGGCATGCAGCTCATCGGAGGTGAGCACCGAGCAGACGGTAACCATCAGCAGCCCTCCGGGACGGACTCGATGGGATGCCTCATCGACGAGCATCAACTGCTCACGCTGAAGCGATCGCAGTGTTCCCTCATCCTTGATCCAACGAATCTCCGGGTGGCGACGGAGCAGCCCCGTCCCGGTGCAGGGCGCGTCAACCCAGACCGCGTCTACAAGGGCGAGAGTCGACACTTTCGAGCGCTCAATGACCTCGATTCCAGGCACCCGCGCAGCCGTCTCCCGCAACAAACCAAACCGTTCCTGCGACGTTCGAGTCTCCGCCTGACGATCCGTTGCAAGAACCGACCAGCCGTTCCAGGCCAGGCCCGAGCTCTTCCCTCCCGGAGCAGCGCAAAGATCCAAAATCCGTTTGCCGCCTACGTCACCAAAGAGGCGGCGAGCCTCTGAGGTAAACTCGGCAATCAGCAACTGGCTCGAAAGATCCTGAACAAAGAGCCGACCTCTCCGATAGGCATCGGAGTCCTGCACGGGCCGCCAGTCATTCAGCATCCAGGACTCGGAGATCGGTCCGGGAGAGGCATCCGCGACGGGGTCGAGTGCCCGAACCCAGATTTCCGGGCGCTGAAGACTGGCCTCGGCAAAAGCACGGGCCCAGGCGTGCCCACGCTCGCGCACCAGACGGCTCCAGATCCATTGGGGCAGGCTTGCCCATCGCGCCTGCTCCGACTCCGAGGCCCCCTCCGGCCATCCCGCCGTGCGCCACTCCTCGGCGTGGTCCGCCACGCGACGCAGAAGCGCATTCACGAAACGAGAGGCTGCCACTCCCTCACGCCCCCTCACCCAGTCGACCGTCTCCGAGACGATCCAGGCCTGGGGAACCTGTGGCTGATAGAGAAGCTGGTAACTGGCCAGGAGCAGGGCCTTGCGCACTCCACCACTGGGTTTCTTGCGAAGTGCGAGCTGGTCGATTACTCCGTCGAGCCGACCTTTGCAGCGCAGAGCGCCGGCCGAGACCTCATGCACCCACGACCGGATCTCCGCGGGAACGGCGCCGAGCGCCTCGTCCAGCATCTTGCCGTGAGAAAGAACCTGCGTCAGCACCTGAACTGCCCAACGCCTCTGCTCGCTCTGCCTTGATGGTGAAGTCGACATCTCTAAGCTTCCGTTTCAATTGCCCCAGGGCAGCAACCAGTAGACTCCGGGCTCCAGGGCCACTCCCGGCCTGGGTAGCCCCAGTGCACGTCTCATGACTTCCTGAATTCCGGACACGATTGCCCCCTGAGCCTCGCTCTCTGAGTCCTCACCGTCGCCACTGAGCAACCACTCGATGAAATTCTGGCGCTGTTTTTCAGGATAAATCACCTTGGGGCGCCCCTCAATCTTGGCCTGTCGTCCTGCCTCGTCGATCGCATCCTGAAGGCTTCCCAGCTCGTCCACGAGCTTTGCCTTTTTCGCCTGGGCGCCGGAGAAGATGCGTCCGTCCGCTACGGCATCGACCTCGACCTCGGTCAGTTTCCTGCCCTCGCGCACAGCGCTCTTGAACTGGGCCAGAGTGTCATCCACCATGCCCTGCAAAAGGGCCCGCTCTTCGGGAGTCATCGCACGGTAATCCGCGCCGGCATCCTTGAATTGTCCGGTCTTGATCGAGTAGCGGGCGATCTTCGCCCACTCGTACAATTTCTCGAGATTGGTGAACTGCATGATCACGCCGATCGATCCGGTGATGGTGCCCGGATTGGCGAAAACCTTCTTGCTTCCCGCTGCAATGTAATAGGCGCCACTTGCGGCGACGCTCGACATCGAAACCACCAACGGCTTCGGAAACTTTTTGACCGCCTGATGGATCTCCTGCGACGGAGCCACAGCACCCCCCGGAGAGTTCAACCTCAATACCACGGCCTTTACGGCAGACTCGTCTTCGAACGCGCGCAATTGCCTGAGGATTTTCTTCGATTCCAAAATGATGCCGTTGAGTTCAATCACGCCCACGAGCTTCTTCGATGAGCCCAGCCCTCGGTCGAGCTGAGGAAGGGTACTCTTCAGGATCAACCGACTTCCAAAAAGAACGAATACCAGGAAGAGCACCGAGGAAAGCCCAATAAGCCAGAACAGGGGGCTGACTCGACGGCGCCTTCGCTCTTGAGGCGCTGCTGTGGGAGGCACTTGCAACGAATCCTGCGGGGGGTGGTCTTGCATTCCCCTAGTTTCGCCCAAGCCCCCCCCTTCTCGCAGCAGAAATTAAAATGAAAACGCCCCCCGAGTTTCTCCTCGGGAGGCGTCATCATTTTAGCGCAGGGCAAAAGGACTGCAGTCCTGTTCGAACTATTCGTCCTTCTTGCCACCCAGAGCCGCCTTGAGCTTGTCGCCAAGCAGATCTCCCATGGAGGTCTTCTTGGAGCTCTCGCCCATGTACTTCTCGTAGTTGGCGCGCTCTTCCGAGCGTCCCAGCTGCTTGATCGACAGGCCGATGCGGCGATCCTTCGGTTCGATCGACAGGATCTCTGCACGCACCTGGTCACCGACCTTGAGCACATCTGCCGGCTTCTCGATGCGGTGGTCAGCGATTTCGCTGACGTAGATCAGGCCTTCGATGCCCTCTTCAAGCTCCACGAAGGCGCCGAAGTCGGTCAGCTTGGTCACCGTTCCATCGATGGCGCTTCCCACCTTGTAACGCGTCTTGATGTTGTCCCAAGGATCGCGCTCAAGCTGCTTCACGCCGAGAGAGAACTTCTCGTTGGCCTTGTCGATGCCGAGCACCATGGCACGGATCGCATCGCCCTTCTTGTACTTCTCGGAAGGGTGGCCGAACTTCTTCGTCCAGGCCAGATCCGAGATGTGCACGAGGCCGTCAATGCCGAGGCCGATGTCGACAAACACACCGAAGTCGGTGACCGACTTGACTTCACCCTCGACCTGCGTTCCCACCGGGTGCTTGAGCTCGAGCTCATCCCACGGATTAGACTGCAGCTGCTTCATGCCGAGGCTGATGCGCTTGTTCTTCGAATCGACTTCGAGAACCTTGCACTCGACTTCGTCGCCCACGTTGATGAGCTTCGAGGGGTGCTTGACGCGCTCGGTCCACGACATTTCGGAAACGTGAATCAGGCCTTCAATGCCGTCTTCGAGCTCCACGAAAGCGCCGTAGTCCTTGAGGCTCACGACCTTGCCCTTGACGGTCATGCCGACAGGGAACTTGTACTCGGCTTCATCCCACGGATTGGCAGTGACCTGCTTGAGTCCGAGGCTGACGCGTTCCTTCTCGCGGTCGTACTTGAGAACCTTGACCTTGATTTCGTCGCCGACAGCGAACAGTTCGCTCGGGTGCTTGATGCGTCCCCAGCTCATGTCCGTGATGTGCAGCAATCCATCCATGCCGCCGAGGTCGATGAATGCACCATACTCGGTGATATTCTTGACCACACCCGTCACGATCAGGCCTTCCTGGATGTTCGCCAGGGTTTCGGCACGCTGGAGCTCGCGCTCCTGCGAAACGACCGCACGGCGAGAAAGGACGATGTTGCCACGCTTCTTGTTGAACTTGATGATCTTGAACTTGAGCTTCTTGCCCAGGAACTTGTCGAGGTTCTTGACCGGCTTGGTATCGATCTGGCTTCCGGGAAGGAACGCCTTCACGCCGATATCCACCGAGAGACCGCCCTTGACCTTGCCGATCACGACGCCTTCAACGACCTGATCCTTCTCACAGGCCGCCGAGATTTCGTCCCAGGCACGGATGATTTCGGCCTTGTCCTTCGAGAGGAGCATGAAGCCGTTTTCCATTTCCATGCGCTCGAGGTAGACGGCGACGACATCCCCGACATTCACATGGGCGACGCCCTGGGCGTCCTTGAACTCCTGCAGGGGCACAAGGCCTTCGCACTTATAGCCGATATCGACAGTCGCCCACTCCGGGCTGATACTGACGACGGTTCCATCAATGACTTCGCCTTCCTTGATTTCCTGCTGCTGCTGCGACGCTTCGAACAGTTCGGCAAAATCTTCATCACCGGAAGAGAGGGGAGCCGCAGACTCATCACCTGCGTAATCCGAAAATTCTTCCATCCACTTCTGGTTATTTAGAGGCTTCACAGACTTGCCGGCAGCCTCGGAGCCGGCGGTTTGCTTACTGACCATTTGTTTTATTGATTGGCCTTTCCTAAGAGGGTGTTTCCGACAGGCCGCAAAGCAGCTTGAAGCCAAAAATCACCCGTGGATTTGAGGGTATAGAGCATTTTGACAAAATCTGTCAACTGAGCAGAATTCCCCTGCAATATCAGAAGGCCTGACGCACCCGCAGGCAGCGCTCATAGATTTCGAGCAACCGCTGCATCCTTGAGGTTCGGTCGTACTTTCCGATGACATGGGCCCTCGCACGCCGGCCCATCGATTCCCGCAGCGGCCGATCCAAGACGAGCGTCCTCAGCTTTCGCCTCAAGTCGAAAACATCTTCGGGCCGGAAGGTCAGGCCAAACTCCTGATTGCCCACGACTTCGCGGGCGTTGCCCGTGTCCGAAAGGACGACCGGACACTCCATGGCCATCGCCTCAAGAGCAACGAGCCCCATGCCTTCCCGACGAGAGGGCATGACGAAGATATCGAATCCCTGCATCGTCTCGGCAACCCGCTCGTCGTACTCCTCGAAGACGACATGGTCTTCGATTCTAAACTGGCGAACCATGGCGCGAAGTTCCTCCAGAAAGGGCAACCCATCCGATGAAGCCCCCTCGCCGACGACCACGAACTTCAGTCGAGGCGCCGCGTCGCCCACAGAAAGCAGGTCTCTGAGCAGTCCGGCGGCCGCCTTCAAAAAAACCTCCTGGCCTTTTTCAGGCTGCAGCCGCCCGACCATTCCGATCACGACGGTCGCGGCGTCGGCACCCCAGGCACTCCTTCGTGCGGCATCCACCACGCGGTTCGGATCAAAACGCTCAAAATCGAGCCCGGGATTCAGCACTCGAACCCGGCGCTCCCTGATGGCGTGGGTCTCGAGCACATTCGCACGCAGCGACTCACTGCTGACGAGCAGCGAATCGAGTCGCCCGTAAACCAGCCGATGCAACGGTCCGAGCCGGTCCTCTCCGGCCATCAGATATCGAGACGCGAGAAGAACGGCCCTGGGATACGACCAGAGCCAGGGCGCGATCGACCCCAGCAGGGAAGTATGATGCGAATGCACGATATTGACACCCTCGGCCACCTGGCGCCGGAGGAACCGCCGAAACGGGAGGTCAAAAAATTCTCGAGGACGGGATTTGACCGGAATGAGCTCGATGCTGCCCTGAGCGGCCGCATCCTGGGTCAAAGACTCATGAAGCGGCCTTCCCTCGAGGCAAAGCAGCCTCACCCGAACCCCTCTTGACGCCAGGTCGGTGACATCATTCAGGACCGTCTGCTCGACACCGCCCCAATACTCCGACAGGCAGATCTTCAGTAGCGTGGCGTCCGCGCGAAAACCGTCCCAAGTCTCGGACCGATCGTCATGCCTCGACATCGCGGCTCCAACCGGATGAATCTCTCAAAAGCATCGAATGAATCTGCTTCCAGAGAACCTCCTCATGAAGTCCCCGCAGACAGGCCAGAAGACCCGCTCCCTGCCGCTCGCACACGTTTCGCTCACACGGCCAGCAGTCGACGGGATTGGCCTCGATCTGAACGGCTCCAGGACCGAGCGGCCGCGTCCTTCTCGGATCTCCAGCCCCCCACGGAATAAAGGTCGGCGCTCCGCAAAGCGATGCAAAGTGCGCGATTCCGGAATCGTTCGCGACAACAAACTTCGCAGATCGACAGAGTCGCCAGAGATCGGTGACCGGACCTCGAGCCGTCCAGTCGCGAAGCCGAAGGGAACGATCCTGGCGAAGTCTTTCGGCGATCGGTGCCTCTTTCGGGCCGCCCACGATGAGCCCCTGCCACCCGGTCTCCTGAACGATCAGCCGAGCCAGCCTTTCGAAGCGATCCTCTCCCCAGCGCCGGGATTCCGCCATCGAACCCGGCGCGAGAACCCAGAACGGCTCATCAGGAGGAACCAGCGGTTGGGCATTGGGCCAGGCCGCCTCGACCGGAAACGCCCCCACCTCTCCCGAAATGGGTGGATCCAGTTCGTTCTCAGCAGGAACCGTCCAGAAAGAGTGGACATCAGGAGCAGAGGAGACGAGGCTCTGGCCCTTTGGGAAAAGCAGTTCAAGATAAGCCTGCGAACGGTGGAGAACCCCTCCCCGATCCGGCTCGTAACTCTCGGTCAATAACCACCCTCGCGAATCTCCGACATAGCCCACTCGGCGGCGGCATCCACTGCGCCACAAGAACCAGGCCGCCCCGAGAGAGCTGGGAAGTGAATAACCGATGTCCCACGGCCCCTTTCTTCTGAAGTCCCGGGCAGCACCGTCCACGACCTGAAAACGAGCTAGCAGCGAGCGCTGATGAGGACTGGGGGGATGAATCACTCGAACATCATCGACAAGATTACGAAACTGAAGGTCGGCCACCCACGGAACGCAGGCCACTGTGATTCTGGCATCCGGATGGCGCTTCCTCAGGTGATGAAAGAAGGGATAAGTCATCAGCTGATCGCCGATCCAGTTCGGCCCGCGGACCAGAATCTTCATCGGCTTGACCTGACCTTCAGGCGGGAGGGCACTACTTCATCAACGCCTGAGCCCCCCCTCGGCGGCGACAGTACCGGAATCATGGCGCCGGAAGCTTCTGCACGTCCGGGCTCAAAGTTTTTCAATTCAGCCACGATCGAGCCGATTCTCACTTTGGCCTCAAGTCGCACGAGCACCCTTCGGTGATCATCGGTGACCCAGATATGACTGTCCCCCTGCTTCTTGAGGACGCCCTGGTACTGGGTCTCCAGCTTCAGCTTCATCGTCTTCACACGCCCGAGCGGAGTGTTCAGGTCCTCGCGCTTGACGAGCGTCACCACCGCGTCCCAGTTTTTGCCCTCGGAGACGACCGGAAACTGCAAGGGTTCATCCTCGCGTATGGACTGAGCTCGAATGAAAAAAAGCGCCGAAAGGCTATCCTGCGAGAACGGTCGCATCGGAAAGGTGTCCTTCACTTCGACATAGCCCCGCTTGTGGTGATTCAGGCGGTTCCAGAAGAAGGTCTCTCCCTTCTCAGAGTCGTAAAGCTCCAACGAATTTCGCTTCTGCTTGGACTCGTCCAGAATGACCTGAAATCGGTGTGGAGCGAGTGCCTCGAAGTCGATGAAGGTCTCAATCGTGTCGTTCAGGCTATAGAACAGGCTGAATACCTTGCTGCTCCGGGCCTCGCCGTGCACATGGTACACCTTGCGTCCGTTGATCTGCTTGTAGGGCAGGATCCTCAGGGAAAATCGCCCCGCATTCACTCCGAGATAGTTGATGTCATAGTCGGCCCTCTCCCCCGCCTGGTAGGGCTCGATCGTGGGGCGACGATTCGGATAAGGAAAACCGCGGGGCCCCGCCTTGGGCACTCGCCTCGACGTCAATGGCGCTGGATCCGTTGTTTCCGACGGGACGACCTTGCGAACCTCCTGGCCGGTGATCGCGGCGCCAACCGCCTCGGAGGCCCTGTCCGACTCTTCCTGAATCTCGAAACGATGGCCATGCTCGCCTGCTTCGGGAGGCAGAACGCGTGCGTTCTCAATGCGCTGAAGGCTTCCACCACTGGCGCACGAAGCCAGGGCCCAGGCCAGCCCCCCTCCCACCGACAATAATCTGACTTCTCGCATTCGAAACCGGCGGAACATGCTTCAAAGTATGTCCCAGCGGAACGACGGTTTCCAGACCTACGTGCGCTCGCGGGGATTCGTCCACTCGTCCGGGCTCAAGGGAGACAGATCCCCCTTGAATCGGCGATGCGACCAAAGCCACTGCTCCGGCTCACTCCGCACCGACGCTTCGATCGCCGAGACCCAGGAAGCCGTATTTTCAGCCAGCTCCCGGTGGGGATTCTCGGCAGAAATCCACGCCTGAATCGGATGGATTCGAACCTTCAACCTGCCGAGTTCATTACGCCGACACTCGGCTACCAGGACGGCCGCTCCCGTCCGTCGTGCGATGGCGGCAGGCGCCTGCAGTGTCCCGACCGGCAGGCCAAAAAACGGCACCCGAACTCCAATCGGCGGCCCGGCATATTGGTCGAGAACAAAACCGACCGTCCCGCCCTTTTTCAATTCGGTGAGAACATCCCTCATCGTACGCGGCTCGTAAGTGCCACGCACCCGGGACTTCAGGCGATTCCGCTCAAAAGCCTGGTGCAACCATTCCGGCTTCAGGTGCTTGGTCACGATCAGCAACCCCCGTGAATGCGGGCGCCGCTCGACGGCAAGCGAAAAACTGGCTGCCATGGCTTCCCAGTTTCCCAGGTGACTGGCAATGAAAAGAACCCCCCGCCCCCGGGCTACGGCATCCTCCCAGTGCTCAAGACCGGAAAGTTCGCAATTACGAACAACCCAGTTTCTCCAGTCGCCAAACTGGCAGGCCAGCTCGACAACCAGATTTCCAAAGTGCCTGTAAAAGCCTCGCGCGAGGCAATTTCGATAACTCACCGCCTCTGTCGTCGCCCCTGGGAAGGCCAACTGAAGATTGGATTGAACTAAAGCGTGCCTCCATCTCAGTCGCCCTAGCAGCAGACCAAGAAACAGCCCGATTCGTAGCTGAACCGGACGGGGCACCCGCGAAAGCAGCTCGCCGATCACTCTCAGGAGCGTTCGTCCCACAAGGCTTCCAACCATGCCTTCCTCCCATTCCGGTCCCATTCCATCTGCGGTTCGAATACGCGAACACTCCCGGGATCAACGCCGAGCCGTCGCCACTTCACCCAGTCCTTGCCCGTCGTGGCCAACCGAAGCCCGCTGGCTTCCGCCCTTGCCTGAATCTCCTCCAGCCAGTCTCGTGAATACTCGGAGTGATCCGCTAGAACGGAATGTGCATCGACGGTCCAGCCGAACCGCTCCAGCGACTCTCTGACCTCGCTGCCCGATGCCACACCCGTGACGAGCCACAAGGCGTTCTTCCTCTCGCTTTCATCCGGAGATGGCAGGGTCCAGCGAAGCCTCAGAGACGAGCGCGATCCAAGACCGAAGGGAACTCGCCCCCCCTTGCTCCAAACACACAGGGACCGAGAGAGTGGAGCCAGTCCGGGCCATTCGCGAAACACCTTTTGCCACGGTCTGGACGAGGTCATTAGAACAATATCCAGATCTCGAGCAATGCTGGGATGCTGAAGACCGTCATCCAGGATCACCAGGTCCAGTCTGCCGCCCTGCCTCAAGGCCTCCGAGCGAACCCGCTCGAACGAGGCGACACGATTCGCTCCAATCCCGATCCATGCCGCAGGAACAAGGCGATGCAGAAGGGCGGGCTCATCCCCCGTCAGTGCAGGATCCACGTCCTGGGGGCTCTCGAGCGCAGGTGCGATCAAACCGCCTGCCTTCTCCCAGCGCCCACCGTAGCCACGAGTCAGGATGACTGGAACCAGACCCCGCTCCAGCGCCTCCCGCGCAATCGCCGCAACAACCGGGGTCTTGCCCGTTCCGCCCACTTCGATATTCCCAACGGACACGGTTCGGGGCGGAAGTCGTGTGGTCTTTCGCAGACCGAACCGGAACAAACACCGGTTCAACGCTGTCAACAGCCCCCAGACGACACTACCCATCAGTAGAAATGGTGCGCGCCACATTACTCAAGCCGCCCTGCCGCAGGCATCCGACCCGCCGCTGCGGCCTTGGTTGCGACGGCGAGAACAGCGTCTGCAGCTCGCGCGCTCGGCCCCCCATGAGTACCCTCCATGGAAAGCATCTGTTCGCGAAGCTGCGCCAGCTCCCGACGCATGCGTCCCAGGCGATCCTCTGAACCGAATACCGACTCGAGCTCAAAAGCGAGACGCTCGGCCGTCATCTCCTCGTGCAACACCTCGGGAGCAATCAGAGCCCCCCCGTTTCTCCAGCCGCTGAACAGATTCACGAGCCCAACCGGTCCACGATAACGAAGGATGTTGCGCACGGCAAAGCTCGTCACTCTGCCTGGTCGATAGGCAATCACCATGGGACACTCCAGCACACCGGCCTCGAGCGTCGAGGTGCCTGACTTGATCAGAGCCATGTCCGCCGCCCTCAAGATCTCGCCCGAGGACTCCTGCAGGACCTGAACTTTCAGGAATTCCTCGGCCTGCCGCCGCTCCAACCAGCGTTCCGCCTGCTCACGCCAGAACGAAAACGGCAAGGTGGACGCAATGGGAATGGCGACCGTCCAGTGCTCACGGCGCCTGCGCGCGAACAGCAGGGCTGCGTCCAAAAACGCAGTCCAATGGCGTTTCATCTCCGACGGACGGCTGCCCGGCAGCAGCGCCATGACGCGCTCTTGCTCCGAAAATGCCAGTCGCGCCCGAGCTTCCGATCGCGTGAGATGAATCGGCAGCTCATCCACCAGCGGCGACCCTACATAGTCGGCATCGATCCCGGCCGCCTGATACAGCGGGGGCTCGAACGGAAGGATGCACAGCACCTTGCTCACCCACGGCTTCATGGTCCTGAGCCGACTCTTTCGCCAGACCCAGACCTTGGGGGGAATGAAATAGACCACAGGAATACCCATCGCATGAAGGCGGGGAGCCAATCGAAAATGAAACCCGGGATAGTCCACCAGCACAGCCACGTCCGGCCGAAACTTTTCGGCCTCACGCAGAAGGTCTTTTCCTGCACGTCGAATCACCGGCAGCCTCGAGAGCACCTCAAGGGATCCCATCACTGCGAGATCAGAAGCTTTGGCGAGAGGCTGCAGTCCCTCGCGCTCGAGATGCGACCCACCGATTCCGATCAGATCCAGCCTCGAAACTCGGGAGCGAAGCGCGTCCACCAGCCTGGCGGCGTGCAGGTCAGCCGAGGCCTCGGCTGCAGAAATCAGCAGCTTCACGGCACCAGCCCCTCCCTTTTATCGGGCCGTTCCGTACTGGCTGCCTCGAATAAACGAGACGAACTGGGCCACCTCGGGAATCTCTCCGTACTGAGACTCGATCTCCAGGAGGCAACGCTCCTTTTCAACGTCTCCACGCATCCAGAGTTTGATCGATTCATTGATCTTCGAGATCTTGTCTGACGGAACTCCCCGTCGACGAAGACCGACGATGTTCGCGCCCTTGATGGCACAGGGACGCTGCCCGATGGCGATCGCAAACGGAGGAATATCCTTTTCGACCCCGGAAAATCCGGCGATGTAGGCATGTGCCCCAATACGAACGAAGGGTGCGACCCCGCACATCCCTCCCATTGTGACGTAATCTTCGACAATGCAGTGGCCGGCGAGCCCTCCAGAATTCGCAATGATGCAGTGATTGCCGACAATGCAGTCATGCCCCAGATGGGTGTAGGCCATGAGCAAATTATGATCACCAATTACCGTCTTGCCACCACCCTGAACCGTCCCCAGATTGAGGGTAACGGCCTCGCGGATGCTGTTGTGACTACCAATGATCAGCTCGGTATCCTCGCCCTTGTATTTGAGATCTTGGGGAATCAATCCGATCGATGAAAAGGGGAAAAAGGTATTTCCCTCGCCGACCGTCGTCCTACCCTCGATCACGACGTGACTGATCAGCCGGTTTCCAGCCGCCAGCTTCACCTTCGGTCCAATGGTGCACCAGGGGCCCACCTCGACCGTCGGGTCGAGCTCAGCGCTGGGATGAATGATTGCCGTCGGATGAATCAGACTCATGAATCACGCTCCATTCATCGAAAGGTTGGCAAGGACGTCGGCTTCGACCACTCTTTGGCCGTCAACGAATCCCTCGACATGAAAACCCCAGATTCGGGACTTCGCGCGAGTCAGCTCCGCCTCAACTCGCAAGGTATCGCCGGGAATGACGGGCTTCCTGAACCGGGCTCCATCCACTCCCACCAGAATGCACTGAAATCCCCGGGCCTCCTCCAGCCGCTTTTCGAGAAACGGATAGAGCGCAAAGCTCGCCACCTGTGCCATCGTCTCGATCTGAATCACGCCGGGAACGATCGAGTAGTTCGGAAAGTGCCCCGGAATGAAGGGTTCATTATACGAGAAATTCTTGATCCCGATGACCCGGGTGCCGACCTTTTCTGCGCCATTCATGGGATCAAACTTCGAGAGGTCTCCCACAGGCTGGATCTCCAGAATTCGATCCACCAGCAGGAAGGGGGCGCGATGAGGAAGAAACGCCCGGATTTTTTCGATATCCAGATAATAACGACCTCGCTCCGTACTCATTCCCCTGCTCCTTTTTTCTTCGGTGCCTTGAGCATCCGACCCAGAATGGCCTGAATCTTCAAATAGTCCCTGAGGGGACGATGCGGGGAGCCCGCCACCTGCTCACCGGCCTGAACGTCCTTGGTGACGACACAGTCTGCGCCCAGCAGGGCACCATCCCCCACTTCGGCCTTGTTGATCACGATGGCCCGGCCCCCCAGGTAGGCGAATCGACCCACGACCGAACTTCCGGCCACTCCGGACATCCCGCAAAGCACTGCTCCCCGTTTGAGGACGCTGTTGTGACCCACCTGAACCAGATTGTCGATCTTCACCTCGTCCTCGATTTGAGTATCCTCCAAGGTCCCCCGATCGACGGCGGAACAGGCTCCAATCTCTACGTCGTTGCCGATGACCACTGCCCCGAGATGGTGGATTTTCTCGTGGCCCACCACCTTCCCACCCTCGCGGACCGGCGCATAACCAAAACCATCCGATCCAATCACCGCTCCTGAGTGCAGACGAACCCGGTCACCGATCCTGGTCCGTCGATAAATACTCACATTCGAAAAAATCAGGCCTCCGGCGCCGATCGAAACCTCTTCACCGACGTACACGCCCGACACCAGCCGGGTATTCTCCCCAATGCTGGCGCCCCTCTCGATCACGCAGTTCGGACCAATCCATGCCGACGCGGCAACTCGAGCCTGCGAATGAATGACCGCAGTCGGATGGACTCCCCCGTTGGGAAGCCCCGGCTCAAGATCTCCCTGAACCTCGGCGAATCGGCGCGACAGCCGAGCCATTGCAAGATAGGGGTCGGGACACGCAACGACGACCGACTTCGTCCATAAAAGAGCCCCCGAACTCCGCAGCGGCTCGACAAAAAGCTCGCCAGTCACCAAGACACCGGGAAGCGCTCGAGGAATGTCTGACTCGTAATCCCTTGAAAAAAAGAAACACAAGTCACCCGAGGTTGCACCTCGCAGGCCCGACAGCCTGCGGATGGACAACGTCACAAGCAGGCTATCGGAGGGAGCATTGACGACACGCCCTCCAGAGCCAGCCAGAATCTCTTCCAGTGAAAGGATGGTCGCCGACATCAGCCCTTGCTCTGGCTATTGAAGCGTTTGATGACCTCCTCGGTCAGGTCATCCTTCTCCAGCGAAAACAGCACCGTGTTCTCATTCTTCTCGAGAATCACCGAATAGCCCTTGTCCTTTGCAATCTCAGTGATCACCGTTCGAAGCTTCTGAATGATCGGCATGGTCAGCGACTGCTCCTTCTGGGCGATCTCCTGCTGGGAACGAGCGGTCAGCTCCTGAAACTTCATCACACGTTCCTGAAGCTCCTGCTGCTTCTTCGCTCGAGCGTCATCACTCAGGACGAGAGACTGCTTGCGAAAGGCCTCACCCAGCTTCTTGATCGACTCTTCTTCTTTCTGAAGCTCGGCCTTGCGTGCATTGAACTCCTTCTCGAGCTGCGCCTTGGCCTTCTTGCCGGACTCCACTCCCTGAATCGCCTGCTGCATGTCGACGGTTCCAATTTTCACGGGCTCGGTCGAAGCCCTCGAAGGGGTACCTTGCATGCCTGATGCGATGATCGCCGCCACCATGGCCACCTGAATCGTCTTGAGTCTCATAGCTTGCTCCTTGCTCCTTAAAATGGCGGACCAATGAAGAATTGGAACACCGTTGAACTCTCTCCCGGACGGGGCCGGATCGGAAAGCCCCACTCAAACCTCAAAGGGCCGATGGGTGAGAACCACCGGATTCCGAACCCGTAGTCCTGGCGCAACGTAAAGGGCTCCCCTGCGGTCCCCGGAAAGCGACTGAAGGCATTCCCCACATCGTAGAACAAAACCGTCTTGAGCCCAGCCTCGCGAACGAGAGGATACTCCATCTCGAAGAGGCCCAGCATCTGAACCAGCCCCCCCCGAGGAATCGAAGTGCCGTCCTCTTTGGGGCCAACCGAGAAAAAATCGTAACCCTTCAGGTTGTTCGGTCCCCCGAGATAATAGCGCTCAGCCGGAGGAACACCGGGACCTCCCGCCGTGCTGATATGACCAAACTCGAGGCTGTTACGAAAGACCAGATCTCCGATCACTCGTCGGTAAAACCGGTTATTCAACCCGACCTTGACGAAGGTCTTGTCTCCGGACAGTCCCAAAACACCGGCGGTTTCCAACGTAGCGCTCTGGTAATTGCCGGCCGTCGTTTCAAAGCGATTATTTCGTCGATCCCGAACCATCGAGAAAACCACGCTCGACAACACCCCGACATCCAGGGCGGTATCCGCCGCACTGTCCGCAGGTGGCTGGCTGATTCGCAGCCCCTCGTTCTTGTAGGTCACAAAAAGGCGAGTAAACTCGCTGATCGGATAGCCCAGACGAACATCAAAGCCCAGCTTGCGGGTCAGGTAGCGATTGGGAATCGGAAAGTTGATTGCGAAGATGTCAAATCCGGCGCTCCAGAGCGTATCGAACGCGTAGGGATCGGTGAACCCCAGGTTCACGCTGCGGGTCAGGCGATCAGCCGAATAGTTGGCGGCAAGACTCAGCGACTGACCGCGCCCCGCCATGTTGATCTCCGAAATATTCGTCGTGAAAAAGAAGCGCTGCACGGTGCCATACCCCGCACCCAGCGTGATGGTCCCGGTCGAGCGTTCCTTGATCTGAATTTCCACATCGAGAACATTCGGCTTGTCCGCCGGACTGCTCGTATTGAAAAGCACTTCGCCCGGAGCGAAGAATCCCAGTCTTTCTACGTTCTCGCGGGAGAGCCGAAGCCGTGATCCCGAATAAAGCTCGCCTTCCTCGATGCGCAGTTCACGACGAATGACCTTGTCGTGAGTCTTCGAGTTCCCCACCACATTGATCCGACCGAAATAGACCAATTCCCCCTTCTCGAACGAATAGTCGATGTCGACGGTCCGCTCTTCGTCGTTGATCGACATCTTGGGCACGACGTTCGTGAAGGCATAGCCGAGGTCCTGATATTTTTCGGTAAGCCGCTGGATATCCTGATTTCGCTTCGAAATACTGAAGACTTCTTTCCCGAGCAGCGAGACCTCGCGTTCGAGCTCCTCTTTCGGAAAAAGAAGATCACCCGAGAAATCCAGGGTTCCCATTCGATACTGAGCCCCTTCATCCACGTAGATCGAGATGTAGACCCACTTTTTGTCATCGCTGACTGTGACGATAGGATTGTCAAACCGGAACTTGACGTAACCGTGTTCCAGATACCAATAAGTGAGCCGCTGGAGGTCCTGTTTGAAGGCCGCTTCTCGGTAGCTTCCCCCTCCACCGAGAGAAAAGGATCCCCCCTCCTGGGTTTCCTGCAGCACTCTCTTGAGCTGCCGGTCCGAGAATCGCGTATTGTTCAGAAAGGTGATCTTCTTGATCTCCACCTTGTCGAAGTCCTGAACCTGAAAAACCAGCCGCACCTCATCGCCTTTTTCAGACTTGAGGGGCTCAACTCGGTGGGAGACGCGAGCGAGATAGAAGCCCTTCTCCTCATAATGCTTTTGGATGGCAGCGATGTCCTCCTTGACTCGATTGACATCGAGGATGGACCACTCCTTCAGCTTGATCACCTCTTGGAGGTCTTCGGTCGAAATCTTCTCATTTCCTTCAAAGACCAGCTCCGCGATGGTCGGCCGCTCGCGAACCTGAATAACCAGGACGACTCGCTCTGAGTCCACGGGACGCGAGGAAACGGCGATCTCATCAAAGAAGCCCATCGCAAAAACGGACTGAATGTCGCGTCGGATCTTCTCTGGATCCACCCGCTGGCCAGCCTGCGAAGAAACCTTGGCCAGAACGGCAGGCTCCTCAAGGCGCTTCAATCCCTCGACGGTCACTCGTTCAATGATCGCCGGGCCTGCCTGATCCGCTCTTTCAGTGGAAGCCGCTTCGGCTCTGGGTGCGGCAAGCGCGGGCGCCCAGACGCCGTTGCCCCCCACAGCGAGGACCAACGTCAGAGCAGTTCGATTCAGAAGCTGAAGCAATGGGCCAGAAAAAGTCACAAGCCCTTATGTCTAGGGGCCGGCTTTGGGAAAATCAACCTACAAACACGCCGTCCTTCATGGGCATCACGCGATGCATCTGCCGGGCAAGCTCTCGGTCATGCGTTACCATCAGCACGGCAATGCCCGTCGCGCGATTCAGTCGAGTCAAAAGATCGAGCACCATGGCCGAATTCGATGAATCGAGATTGCCGGTCAGCTCATCGGCCAAAAGTACTTTAGGTCGAAGGATGACCGCACGGGCAATTGCCACGCGCTGCTGCTCTCCCCCTGAAAGTTCGCTAGGGCGATGCGACAAACGATGGCCGAGACCCACAAAATTCAACAGTTCTCGCGCCTGACTCTCGGCAACCGACCGTCCCATCCCAGCAATCAGGGCCGGCAGCGTCACGTTCTCGAGAGCCGAGAACTCGGGCAGCAGGTAGTGAAACTGGAAGATGAACCCCAGGGAGCGATTTCGAAACTTCGCCAGCTCGCGGTCCTTCAGGGCGAACACATCCCTTCGGTCGGCCCCGAAGTAGACCCTTCCCTCCGTCGGCTTCTCCAGCGTTCCCAGGATGTGCAGAAGCGTGCTCTTTCCCACCCCCGACGCTCCAGTGATCGCCACCATCTCTCCCTGGTGGATCTTGAAGTCGACTCCTCGCAGGACCTGAATCTCGACACCCTCCTTTTTGAAGATCTTGGTGACTCCACTGGCCTCCAGAAGCAACTCAGACATCGACGATTCCCTCCAGAGGCGAGCGGCGCGCGACACGAACGGCCGGATACAGGGTTGCGAGCAACGAAATCCCCAGGGCTCCCAGAACGATCCAGGTCATCTCACTCCAGCGTGTGACGACAGGCAGAAAACCAATATAATAGATGTCCGCCGGCAGCTCGATCCAGCGACTGCGTGCCAGAATCTGGTTCCCCATAAGTCCAAGCAGCGACCCCGCAGAAGCCCCCACCACTCCGATCCCTCCCCCGATCCAAACAAAGAGCCGAAACGATTCCGCCGAGGATAGGCCCATGGCCTTCAGAATCGAAATCTCCCGAGTCTTGTCGTGCATCATCATCATCAGAGTGCTGACGACATTGAACGCGGCCACCAGCACGATCGCCATCAGAATGATCGAGATGACGATCTTCTCGAGCTGGATCGCATAAAACAGGTTTCGATTGAGCTGACCCCAGTCCTTCGCACGAAAGGGGTATCCAAAACTCTCGGCCAGCCGGTCTGAAGCCCAGCGAGACCGGGCGGGATTCTCGAGGCGAATCTTCAACGAAGTCACCTGTCCCCGGGCGCCCAAAACTTCTCCCAGTCGCTTGAGAGGAGCGAAGACGAACTTCGAGTCGTACTCAAACATCCCCATTTTGACGATGCCGGTCACCTGGGCGGGCACCACCTTTGAACTGCTCCCCGAATCGAGATCCCCCGATGAGAACGGAATCACGATGCGCACAGAGTCTCCGACCTTGGCACCAATCCGCCCGGCCAGCGCGTCGCCGATGGCAACCTGCAGGACCTCGCCGCCCTCTTCGGGCACCTTCCCCGAAATCAGTCGCCGAGGGACATCCGTCACCCGGGATGCCTGCTCCCAGTCGAACCCCTCAATGACCGCGCCCGCCACCGATTCGGGACCGGCGACCATGAGCTCCATTACGAGCGATGGCGAGGTGGCCGCCACTCCCGGCACGACCTGGCGCACCTTTCGCTCCACACGATCCACATCCGTGAAGGGCTCAGCTCGCGAGTAGAGCACCAGATCCCCGTTCATTCCCGTGATGACACGCTGAAGCTCTCCCTCGAATCCGTTGATCACGCTCGTGACCATGGTCAGGGCCAGAACCCCCAGGGCGACCCCAATGACGGAAACCCAGGCGATCAAGGAGATGAAGGCGTCCGAGTTCTTCGAAAGCAGGAACTTGCGGGCCAAAAGCCAGAGGACTGTGGGGTTTCGGGACATGCCCCTCTATCTTGCCATGGGACGCATCTGTGGGAAAAGGATCACATCCCGAATACTGGGAGAATCCGTGAAGAGCATGACCATCCGGTCAATGCCGATTCCCTGTCCTGCGGTTGGCGGCAGTCCGTATTCAAGCGCCGTCACATAGTCCTCGTCCATGTCACAGGCCTCCTCGTTTCCGGAGTTCTTGGCATTGACCTGCTCCAGGAACCGAGCACGCTGGTCCTCGGGGTCGTTCAGCTCCGAGAAGGCATTCGCCATCTCGCGGCCGTAGATATAGAGCTCGAATCGGTCAACCACCCACGGGTCCACATCCGACCGGCGCGACAGCGGCGAGACATCCATCGGATAATGCGTAACAAAGGTCGGCTGAATCAGATGCTTCTCGACCTGCTCGTCAAAGACGACCATCAATAGCCCGCCCGTCGAATCCTTCGGGTTCATCGGCAGGCCGTGCTCCTTGCCGTAGGCCAGAAGGGCTTCGCGGTCGCGCAGCTTCGAGCGGTCCTTCAGGGGAGAATACTTGAGCACAGCCTCCTCAACCGAGATTCGCTCCCACTTTCCTCCCAGTTCGATCGACGAGCCCTGGTACTGAAGCGTCGACGTGCCGAGCACGCGATCTGCCACGCGTTGGAACAGCTTCTCCGTGAAGTCCATCAGGTCTTCGTAGGTCGCATAAGCCTGATAGAACTCGAGCATCGTGAATTCGGGGTTGTGCTTGATCGAAATTCCCTCGTTGCGGAAGTTTCGATTGATCTCAAAAACTCGATCCAGCCCACCCACAACCAGCCGCTTGAGGTAAAGCTCAGGAGCGATTCGCAGGAAAAGCTGCATATCGAGCGTGTTGTGATGCGTGATGAAGGGACGCGCGGTGGCTCCCCCCGCAATGGGGTGCATCATCGGCGTCTCGACTTCGAGAAAATCGTGCTCAACGAAGAATTTTCTCATCTCTTCGATAATCTTCGATCGCTTTCGAAACGTCTCCCGCGTGCCTTCGCTCATGATCAGGTCAACATAGCGCTGTCGATACCGCATCTCGACGTCGGTCAACCCATGAAACTTCTCAGGCAGTGGTCGAAGCGACTTGGTCAGCAAAACCAGCTGATCCAGGTCGATCGAAAGCTCATTGGTCTTCGTCTTGAACAGAACACCGGCGGCATAGACGATGTCACCGACATCCATCTCGCGATACTTGGCAAACTCCTCTTCGCCCAGCTTGTTCTTTTGAACGAAAATCTGGATCTTTCCAGTACGATCCCGCAACTGCAGGAAGGCGGCCTTGCCGAAGTCGCGGATGGCCATGATGCGACCCGCGACGCTGGCCTTGATCAGCATCGGCTCGAGTTCTTCCTTCGACTTCTCGTCGTAACTGCGATGCAGATCGGCAGCGAGGTCCTTTGGCTCAAACCCGTTCTTGAAGGGAACTTGCTCTCGCGCGCGAAGTCGATGGAGCTTCTCAAATCGAACACGAACCTGCTCGTCGAGACCTTCCAACTGGCGCGAGTCAGTCTGTTCCTGCAACTGGCGCGAGCCAGTCGGGTGCTCGACCTCGCCCGAGCCAGCCAGATTCGAAGCGGAGGGTACCTTGGACTTGTTCTGTTCGCTCATCGAAACTCCCTGGATCAATGCCCTTCGAGAAAACGCTCGGCATCAATAGCCGCCATGCAACCGGTGCCAGCGGCAGTCACCGCCTGACGATAGACATGATCCGCCACATCGCCGGCCGCGAAAACACCCGGAATATTCGTTCGGGTCGTGCCCGGAACCACCTGGAGGTAACCGGTGTCTTCCATGTCCAGCTGACCCTTGAAAAGAGCGGTGTTCGGCTGGTGTCCGATGGCCACGAACACCCCCTGAAGATCGATCTTCTGGGTCTCATCGGTCTTGAGGTTTCGAACCGTGATGGCCGAAACAGCCTGGTCGCCGTGAATTTCCTCGATGGCGGAATCCCAAAGAAAACGAATCTTAGGATTCTTCATGGCCTTTTCCTGCATGATCTTGCTCGCCCGAAGCGTGTCCCTACGGTGGATTACCAGAACCGACTTGGCGAAGCGGGTCAGGAAGGTCGCTTCTTCCATGGCCGTATCCCCTCCGCCCACCACGGCAATGTCCATGTTGCGAAAGAAAAATCCGTCACAAGTGGCGCACGAGGACACGCCCTTCCCCATGAACGCCTTCTCCGTCGGAATGCCCAGCCACTTCGCGGACGCCCCGGTCGCGATGATCAGAGTCTGGGTCTTTTTTTGCGTGCCATCCGCAAACTCCAGCGTGAAGGGTCGTTGAGACAGATCCACGCTTTTGACGTTACCCTGTACGAAACGAGTCCCGAACCGCTCCGCTTGCTTACGAAAGCGATCCATCAACTCGGGCCCGAGCACGCCCTCGGCGAACCCCGGAAAGTTTTCGACATCACTGGTGATCGTCAGCTGACCGCCGGGCTGCTCGCCCTCGACACAAACGGGACTCAAGTTGGCGCGAGCTGCGTAAATGGCCGCCGTCAGTCCAGCCGGTCCTGTGCCAATAATCGTGACGTTTTCCACTCCAGGATTCAGGTTTTCCATGAACTTCTCCCTCTCCAGGCTGGATCGAGGCTCTGGGAGTCATAAAAAAATGAGAAGGTCTCGCCATCGGTCGATGCCGAGAACCCTCCCATCAAAAGTTTCAACGTTTTATCGAAGATCAAGGGCGTCGCGAGACGCGCTCTTGAAACTCAAGGTCTTCCTCGGTGACGACGTCCAGGTTATCGGAGTCGTCTGGAAGGGCCTTCACGTGCTTTTCCAGATCTGCCGCCGTCAACAGACCGCGTCGCATATTCCGTTCAGCCATACGGGTATCAAACTTTTTATCCTGAAACGCATCGTGAAGAAGAGCCATGCTCGAGGTTCTAAACCTCGATCCAAGCCCCTGTCAATGCCACGTATGCGGGTCACGGTCAGAGTCCTTGGAAGGGCTCTTCTTGTCGACCACGAGCTTGAGGTGGGATTTCTTCACCCTTTTGGCTCGCTGATGGTCAGGAGAATCCCGCCGGCGCTTCAAAACCAGCCACCACCCGCGCCCGTAAAGGTAAGAGAACCCGCCTGCCATTCCCCCCAGATGGGCCACGCTGCTCAGGCCCGAACCGGGGGCTCCCGAGAACAGCCCCGAAAGAAACTCCACCCCGGCCAGCACCCAGATGAAGTGCCGGGCCTTCATCGGAAACAGAAGCATGAAGAGCAGCACTCGCTCTCCAAAAAGAAGCCCATAGGCCAGCAGCAGCCCATAGATGCCTCCAGAGGCCCCGACCATCGGAATGCTAGCCTGCCAAACGACAAGCTGAAGCAGCAGATAACAGAGCGCCGCAAAGGCTCCGCAAAAAAAGTAAAAGAGCAGAAAGCGACGCCGTCCCCAGACCGCCTCCAGCTCGGAACCGATGAAAGCGAGCATCAACATGTTCAGCACCAGATGCCCGACATCGGCATGCAGGAACATGTAGGTCAGCAGCTGCCAGAGGGCGCCCCCAGCTACCGACTCCGGAACCAAGCCGAAGAGCCCGATCAGCTGAACTCCCGCAAAGCCGGCCATGAGCTTCTGCAGGATAAACACCGCCACGCACGCGATGATCAGGCCCCAAATGGTTCGGGTCATTCGCAGCGCGATCACGAGGAAGCCCTCTCCATGATCTCGATCAGCACTCCGCCGGCGCTCTTGGGATGGATGAAGTTGACGCGCATGCCATGGGCTCCCGCCCGAGGACGGTCGTACGTCAGCTGGATCCCTGCTCCCGTCAGACGGGCACAAAGGTCATCGAGCTCCCCTATGGAGACCTCAAAGGCAAGGTGGTGGACCCCGGGACCTCGACTCTCGACGAATCGCGCAACCGTTCCGGCCGGATCCAGAATCTCCAGCAGTTCGACCTGGGGTAGCGGCGTGGCCAGACCTTTCAGTTCGAGCGGAAAAAAATGGGTGCGAACCCCCTGTTCGGCGACATCCTCTTCGTGGGTTTTCGAAAAGCCCAAAAGAACGAGCACTCGAGCCAGAGCCTCCGGGTCGCGAACCGCAATGCCGATATGGTTCAGATGGATCATGGAGTTGAGAGATATCTCAGAAAAGGGACGAGGACCACTACCCCCTGTTGCTGTACCCTTCATCGCCCCCTCTCCTCATTTTGCGGGGGCTGTACTCCCGCAGCGGGCGACTTCGGCAGTTGGTAGCGGTCCTCAGTCAAGTCGTCTCAGCTTCGAGTACCCACCAAAGTCCTCCAAGCCAGACACTGTTCCTATCGGGCTTCCTGCGGCAAACTTAACGAAATATTTCGCGTGACCCGGCTCATCAATGGGATTCGACGCAGCACCGTCAAGAGGCTGACGACTTCGCGCGGCGTCAAAAAGAGCAAATAGACGCTGATCATCATCAAGCCAAAAAACGCGAGCTTCATCATTCCGACGATCGACAGATGAAAGAGAACTCCTACGATGAGCGTGGGCCAGCGCCAGCGCGGCAGCCAGATCAGCACCGGAAAATAGATCTCCCAGATGAGGGTGAGATAGGCCACAAACACCAGCACCAGCGGAAAGTGGGCCAGCCAGCTGAAGTCAAATCGAGCCATCTGGGGATTGGCGATCACAGCCCATAGGGCCTCGCCGTTCCACCAGGCTGCTCCTTTCAGCTTTTCCCAGCCCGAAAAGGCGTAAATCACGCAAAGCTGAATCTGTCCGAACCGAAAGGCCATGCTGCTGATCCAGGCTCGGGGCCCCTCCTGGCCGTCTCTGACACGGTCTGAGGCCAGACAGAAGAAGAACAGAAAAAAGGTAAAGATCAGATCGACACCGTAGACTGCCCCGATATTGGCGTGAATGAAGGATACGTGCAGGATAAAGGCGACGACGGCTGAAGCCCGGGTGAGAATCCCCAGCACCAGAAACCCGAGAGCTAGCAGGTAGCCGGCATGGAGCATGGGAACAAGCCACTCCGCAGCAGCTGAGACCAGCAGGTCATCAAAAAGCGCCCACCGATAGGCCATGGGAACAAACCGAGAGGGATCATCGATGAAGATCCCCATGCGAGACGAGAAAAACTCATCCAGAGAAAACTGCCTGATCAGGTAGGCCACGAACATGATCGAGCAGATCGCTGCACGAAAAAGCCGCCACTGCGCTACGGAATAGGACTGGAACCAAAAGCGACGCCAATCGCGCCAAAGACGCTCCAATGCTCTCATCCGGCACCTCCCACTGGGGCTTCCGCTTCGCGGGAACAGGTCCACTCTCCGAGAAACTGTCGACTGACCTGAACATCATCCCCGATTCGACGGCGCCCGCGGGCCACGTCCTCGAGCGTGGGAATGCCGTAAGTATTTCGCCAAAGACGAATGGCAAATGCACCGGGAGTCCGATGGCAAAAAAAGTTTCCAGCAAGACGCTCTGCTCCCTGACCGTCTTTCATCACAAAGTGCGAGAGCGTCGTCTGTCGCCATGGACTATCTAGATCGGGCCAAAAGTCGTGCGCCAACTGACGTCTCTCGACATCAACGGCCTCGAACTCAAGGCGCAGGGGAGGACCCGGCTGTGGCGCGAAGAAGTTCCAGTTCGCCGAAAGCTCCAAAAAATTGGCGTAAGGTTCCAGAAAAGTAGAAAGTGTCGTCCCCAGGTAGGTGTTGCGATTGGGAGTGATCACTACCGCTGTGACATGAAAAATCGCCCAGACACTCAGCAGGAACTGGATGACGAGGACTCGCATCGAACGTCGTGTGGCCGACTTTTCTCCGTTCTGCTCCATCGTGCTACAGCTGCCTCCCTGCAATCCGGTTTGACTCTGATGGTAGCGTGCAGGTCGGCTAACTGGCCAGCATCGAAAACGTAAAAAAACCCGAGGCGATTGCTCGCACCGGGTCAAAATGACTCAAACCAAGTAGATAACGTGGCGTCTGAACTCCATCAGCGAAAACCGCCGGCAAAACCTCCAGCGAATGATCCAGCAAACCCTCCGGCAAAACCCCCGACCGCTCCACCGTAGTAGCCACCACCGTACATCATGCTATTGCCAATCTGATTGGCACGCATCTGCGCTTCGGCGATCTGCTGCTGAGCGATCATGAAGTCAGACTGAGACTGCTGTGCGCGCTGAGCCTGCAAAAGCTGCTGCTGCATCGATTGCTGTAACCATTGCTGGTACTGCCCCTGAACTCCGCCGGCGAAACCACCCGCAACTCCGGGAAATCCACCCGCCACGGTCGATCCGGCGAAACCACCAGCCGGAAAAGCGCCCGGAATGCCTCCGGCGATACCACCGGCAAAACCGCCCGCAGGATAAACGCCGCCCGCGAAACCACCAGCCGGAAAAGCGCCCGGAATGCCTCCGGCGATTCCACCAGCGAAACCGCCCGCAGGATAAACGCCGCCCGCGAAACCACCAGCCGGATAGGCGCCCGGAATGCCTCCGGCGATTCCACCAGCGAAACCGCCCGCAGGATAAA
>CAYSOA010000018.1:0-45795 GCA_964432565.1 uncultured Bacteriovorax sp. | reverse complement strand
CTAACGAGCGCGGACGCGCGGCGCAAGCCCCCCGCGTCCGACACGGGCTGTTGGACGTCTTTTCATTTCCAATCAACTATGCCAGCTAGGAAGCATGCTCTGGACAAGGCTGGGCTCAGTGCTCTCGCTAGGTTGGTTTCTCTTCGCCCTAGAAAAAGAGTGGGGCGGACTCTGGCCTCGGGTTTTTCTGCTTTCAGTGACCCTTCTGCTGTTCGGGATCGGAGCCCTCCTCACCAGACGGAAACGACTGCCCTTTTTTGGCGCAACCTTCCTCGTTTTTTTGGTGGCCCTTGCCGCCCGCATCAAGGTTCGCATGCTCGAGCGCCCGCTCCTCTGGGATGACCTCAAGTTCATCTCCTCGGGCGACCTGATGGAAACTCTCGGACACTATCTCAGCGCAGTTCATCTGATTCTCATCATCCTGGGACTGACCGGTCTGGCATTCCTGGCGTGGAGGCTCCACACAACGGAGAGGCCCTCTCGCAAGGTGAGAGTCGCAGCCATCGCCGTTCTTTTGGTTTCGGCGTCAGTCATAGCGTGGACGAAGGACTTCGAGGCCATTCGAAAGCTGAGCCCAAAATCGCTTCAAAGGCATCCGTTCTCGACTTTCGTGGTTAGCCTCAAGGGATTTCGGCTGGAGCTGAGGCCGGTGGCATCCCCTGAAAAATCGACCGCTATCGAGATAGCAGTCGGGCCCCATCGGCCCGGACTACCGGCAAAGGCGCTTCCGGATCTTGTTGGGATACTCGAAGAATCCACCTTCAACCCTACGGCTACCCACCCGGTAACCCTGAATAGTTTGGCCACCCAGTTTTTTAATCCAGAAAACGGCATCTGGGGATCGCTTCGTGTTCCCGTCTTCGGAGGGGGGACATGGCTTTCTGCATTCACATTTCTTACCGGAATTTCGGGCCGTGCCTTGGGCGACATGGCCTTTTATGTCCCGATTTTATTGGAGCGAAAGGTTCATGACAGCATTCCCACACTGCTCAAAAAGCTTGGCTACAGAACAGTAGTCATTTTTCCGGTAGAGAGAAATTTTGTGAACGAGGAAAATTTCGACCGCTCCCTCGGTTTTGATGAGTTCTACGACCCGAAAGATCTGGGGTGGAATTCAAATAATCTCTGGAAAACCCCTGATCGAGTCCTTCTTCAGGAGGTCATCAACCGCGTGCGTAGGCGAAACCAAAGCAAAGATTCACAGCCTCTGTTCATCTGGACCTACACCATGATCAACCATGGTCCCCACGGAACTCCGGGCTGCACCGGCTGCGGCTTTCAGGACTACTGGAAGCGCTTTCACGACACGCCGGGGGACATGGAAACATTTCTCAGGGAAATGGATCGAATCGAGGGTTCACGCCCCTACTCGGTCGTTCACTTCGGGGACCATCTCCCCGCCTTTCTGGAGGAAGAGCTCAGCGGACCTGGAACCGATGACACCGAAAGTCGTTACGTCACGTATTATGCGATTCCCCGTACTGCAAAGTCTGGTGCCCGTCTCAAGATTCTGGACTCTCGCCAGCAGCACCGGGGGCCGCTGGACCTGGCGTTTCTGGGCGGACTCTGGCTTCAGGAGAACGGAATCCCGCTGGATGACCTCTGGATGGAGCGCAACCGTATCGCAGAGGACTGCGACGGAAAATACCTCCATCCCGGGCGAAGTGACTGCCGGGAGAGGATGGCGATTCTGCATCGACGGCTGTTGGATGAGGGCAGAATCGAGATTCCGGGCCAAACTGGAAAACCCCTTCCCGAATATTGATCCCCGGCAGGAAGAGTGTGAGATTCAAACCATGTACGCTTCAACGGAGATCCTCACCCTCACGCGGGAGGGCGAGTGGCTGTCGAACGGGGAGCCCTTCGGCCACGAGCCGACACGAAGCCTGTTTTCCAAGAGCCTGAAGCGGCGTTCTGACGGCAGCTGGTGGCTCGAAATCGGTCGCGAGAGCAAGCAGGTTCGGGTCGAGGACACCGCCTATTTCGTTCTACGCATCGAGGGCGATCGCCGGAGCGGCTATGTGACCCTGCTGAGTGACGGCTCGAGGGAGCCTCTTCGTCCGGAAACGCTCCTACTCACCCCTGGAAGGCTCACTTGCCTTACCGCCGCCGGCCATGAGGCGCGCTTCCTGCGCGCGCCCTACACCGACCTGCTGATGCAGGCGCTCGAAGAAAAAAACGGAACTCACGAGATGGAGATCGAAGGTCGAAGGTACGAACTGGGAGGCCCTCTACCCTCTCTCATCCTGTTCTTTGATGGAATCTGCGGGCTCTGCAACCGAGTCGTGGATTTTCTGATGCGCATCGATCGGGATGGACGGATTTACTTTGCTCCGCTCCAGGGACGGATTTCTGGGGCGCTCCTGCCGGTCGATCGTCGCCTAAACCTCGATACCGTCGTACTTTGGAAGGACGGCCACTGCCTGGAGCGTTCTTCGGCCGTCTTCGAAAGCCTGGCGTGCCTCCGGGGCCCGTGGGGAATCATCGCTCGCCTTGGCTTATTGATACCTCGCTTCCTGCGCGACGCCGGATACCGCCTCGTTGCCACGAATCGCTACTCGTGGTTCGGGCGGAGGGCGACTTGCCGACTGCCGACCGCAGCCGAGCGGCGCCGAATTCTGGAATAGCCATACTGTTCGAGATGCCCTATTGAAAATCGAATCCATGAATCGAAACCTCGCTCGAACGATGTGGTGGCTATTTCCCCTCGCCGCCTTCCTTTTCATCCTGGAGAAGGAGACGGGCGGAGTCTGGCCGAGAATCTTCGTTTTCGCTCTGACCACTGGACTTTTTGGATTCTTGAGCGCAACTGGCATTCGGACCAGACTTGCCCTGCAACTGGCCGTTCTGTTTCCGCTGGCTGTTTCGCTGACCGCACGAATCAAGGTGGACATTCTTCAGAGGCCGCTGCTGTGGCAGGACCTCAACTTCCTCGTCTCCGGCGATCTCGGACAGACACTTTGGCACATGGCGACAGGTCTTCACCTCACCCTGGCTGCTCTGACCCTAGTTGGAGTGGCCTTGTATCTTCGATGGCTTTCAATACTGGATGCGGGACGTTCGACCTCGAAATTCCGAGGATTCAGTCTGCTTGCCCTCGCCATTCTGATTATCCTGCCATTGGCTGGAAAAACTGAGGTTCGACAGATCAATCCCATTCTGAAATATCGTCATCCAGTCTCGACGTTTGTGCTGAGTGCCGCAGGGTTACGCCCTCAGCTGCGCCCGATCTCGAACACGACCGGCGCCATTCGCCACCATTTCAAAGATACTGAAAACCTCTCCCCGCAGCACCCCTTACCGGATCTGATCGCCATTCTCGCTGAATCCACATTCGATCCCCATGCGCGGTACGGATTGCCGCACACCAATGCATCTCGGCGCTACTTCCAGCCTTCGCACGGGACACATGGAGCACTCCATGTGGAGACATTCGGAGGGGGCACCTGGATCTCCTCGTTTTCATTCCTGACGGGGATCTCGGGTCGTGCCTTCGGAGATGAGGCCATGTACCTGCCCTTTCATCTGGAGGGGAAAGTTCATGATGCACTCCCCGCACTTCTTAAAAAACTGGGATATCAGTCGATCGTTTTTTTTCCAGTAGAGGGCTCGTTCGTCAATGCCAAGAACTTCTATCTCTCCATGGGATTCGATGAGTTTTATGAACCCTCGGATCTTGGCTGGGACCAAAAATATTCCTGGCGAGCAGAAGACGGAAAGTTTTATCGGGAGATCCTGAAACGCATTCGTGCTCGTAATAGGAGCACACCAGAAAAACCCCTTTTCATCTGGCTGAGGACCGTCGTTAATCACACGCCACATGGTCCCCATGGCTGCTACGATTGCAGCCGAAAAATTTATCTTGAACGACTGGAGAGCTCACTCGCGGACTTTATGACTTTCGAGGATCAGCTTGAGCGCCTCGAGGAAGGGCGCCCCTATTCAATCCTGCACTTCGGGGACCATCTGCCCTATTTTGTCGCCGAAAGGGAAACGAATGATCTGTATAAAACCTATTTTTCGATTATCGGAAGTCGAAACACGAAGAAACCCAGCCTGAGCGGATTCGATGATCTCAACGATCCCCCTCTGGATCTCGGTTTCCTCGCTGGTCTGTGGTTAGAGGATTTGAAACTCCCATTAGATTCGCTCTGGCAAGAAAGAAACCGAATTGCTCGAGACTGCAGAGGAATCTTTCTCAATCCAGAAATTCCGGCGTGCCTACCGGCGACAGCTTCTCTACACCGCTGGATGATCGACGAGCGACGTCTCGACCCATAGGTTCGGCCTTCTCTAGGACCCGCTTTTCAGGGAGACCACCGGGCTAACGGAGGAAACGCAATGCGGACACTTCCTTGCCTGAATGGGGATATCCATGAAGCACTCTGGACACTTTCTTGAGATCGGCGCAACCCGTCGCCGAGAAAAGGGTACGACCACCAGGAAATAAATCGCAGCCGCCACGAGCAGAAAGGAGACCAGCGAATTAATGAAATCACCATAAAGGAAGCGGCTGTTATTTATCGTGAAACTAAGCGTTGAGAAGTCCGGTTGTCCGCCGATCGCCGCGATCAGGGGCATCAGCAGATCTCGAACAAAAGCATTAACCACCGTCCCAAATGCCGCTCCCATGAGCACCGCGACCGCAAGGTCGACCACATTGCCACGCAAGACAAAATCTCGAAATCCCTTGAGCATCCCAATATTCCGATGCAAGGGGCGCTCCCCCTCGGCGAGGGAAGAACGGGCAACCTAGCCGTGCCCCCCCATCAGGAACGGCTGACTTAAAAAATCGAGGCTGCGTTCGCGGGCATTGCGTTCGAAAAACTCAAACGTCTCGGACCAGATTATCTCAGGGTCATTGATCGCAAAGAGCTTGCGGCGGTACTCATGGCACCCAGGAAAACCTGCCGAATACCAAGCCAGAAACTTTCTCGCATGAACCATGGCCATGCGAACAGGAAAGGTCTGCTCGAGGAGCTCTCGCTGCTCTCGCATCAGCGCGAGATAATCCTCAATGGTCGGCTTTCGAACCTCTCGACCAAGCAGGAGCGCCTCGGACTGCTCGAAAAGGAATGGATTCCGGAGTGCTCCTCGACCGATCATGACGGCATCGACACCATAGTCACGGTAGCGCCTGACCGCATCCTGGGCAGTGGAGACATCACCATTTCCAATAATGGGAAGCGGACTTTTAGCCTTCACATCTCCAATAAAGTCCCAGTCAGCGTCACCACTATAGCCTTGGGCACGCGTACGTCCGTGAATCGCAACCCAACGAACTCCCGCATCCGCAGCAACCCTGACGATCTCGGCTGCATTTCTCGTCTGGGCATCCCAGCCAGTTCGAATCTTGATAGTCACAGGGATTTTCACCGATTCGACCATTGCTCTGAGAATCCTCGAGAGACCGATCGGATCCCGACACATCGCCGATCCGGCGCCCTTCTTGACGACCTTCGGTACGGGACAGCCCATATTAAGGTCGACAAAGTCGGCGCCGAGCCTTTCGACGTACTGGCAGGCCTTGACCAGATGCTCCTGGTCTTCTCCAAAAATCTGGAGCCCCACACGGCGCTCTTCCTCATGAAACTTCAAGAGATCGATCGTCCGGGCCCCCGCATACTCAATTCCAGTAGCGGAGACGAGCTCCGAGATCACCACGGCCGACCGGTGTCGGCGCATGAGTCGCCGGAACGGCGAATGCGTGATGCCCGCCATGGGGGCCAGGATGAACGGATGCTCAATATCGAACGGACCGAGTTGAAGCACGAGGCACTGCCTTTTGCGCTACTTTTTGAGCGCCACGATTTCAGAGATTTCCTTCGGAGCATCGACCGTCAGATTTTCATGCCCCATGGGAGTGACCAGAATATCGTCCTCGATTCGAATTCCGATTTTCTGAAACTCGACTGGCAGGGCCGTATCGGAGGGCTGCGAGTAAAAACCGGGTTCAACCGTCAGGCACATACCCGGCTCGAGCACTCGGGGCTCGCCGTTCTTCAGATAGAGTCCGACGTCGTGGACATCGATGCCGAGCCAGTGGCTCGTATTGTGAGGATAAAAGCGCCGAAACCCAAAAGTCTTGAGAATCTCCTGACGGTCGCCAGTCAAGATTCCCATTGAAAGCAGTCCATCGGTCAGCCCTTCACAGACGTGCCGGTGAATTTCCGGAAGTCGAACACCGGGTCGAATCATGGCTACTGCGCTCTTCTGAATCCCCAGAACCAACTCATACAGGCGGGCCTGGGCGTCCGTGAAGGACTTCCCCACAGGGAAGGTGCGAGTGATATCCGAGGTGTAGTATCCGTACTCGCCCCCGGCATCGATCAGGAGCAAGTCGCCGTCATGAAGCTCCTCGTTATTCGAGCGGTAGTGCAGGCAAGTCGCATTCTTGCCACCCGCCACAATACTGCCGTAACCGACCCTCTGGCAGCCATTTCGCCTGAAAGCGTAATCAATGAGGGCTTCAACCTCATATTCGTTCATGCCGGGACGGACTTCCTGCATGGCCGCCTTGTGAGCCAGCGCGGTAATTTTGCACGCCTTCTTGAGCAGGTCGATCTCTTCGTCGGACTTGAACAGACGCATCTCGCCAACCAGCTCATTCGGATCATAAATGGGAGGCAGAGCCTTGCCACTGCGCCCCAGACTGCGTCGATGGGATTCAATACCACCCAGGACCCGCTGATCTACCGATGGAAACACTCCCAAACGGTAGTAGATGCGCTCACTGCCCCTCAGAAGATCGGAAAGCCGTGAATCGAACTCTTCGATCGGATAGGCCTCATCCGCACCAAAGACGCGACGAGCCCCCTCCACTCCGTAACGCTCGCCTTCCCACATTTCCTTCTCGACATCCCTCTGCCTGACAAAAAGCACCATGCGATGCTTTCGACCGGTCGCTTGTGATGAAGCGGGCGCCAGCACAAGAAACGACTCAGGCTCGTCGAAACCACTGAGGTAGTAAAAATGGCTCTCCTGACGAAACGGGTGATGAACATCGGGGTTGCGCAGCACCTCTTCGGAAGCAGGGAAAATGAAGACGCTGCCGGGCGCCTTTTCCATCAGAGTTTCGCGGCGTTGCTTGAAATACATGGGGGCCTGTGAGAGCAGCATATGGAGGATTTCTTAGCATGAGCATCACCCCGGTAAAAGGCGTCGTTTTTGATCTCGATGGCACCCTGGTGGACTCCCTTTCCACCACGTTCGACGCCTTCAATCATGGCATCGTTCGGTGTGGTGGAAGGGTTCACACGCCGGACGAAATCATGGACTACTTCGGCCCTGGGGAAGGGCAGATCTTTGCTCGCATCGTTGGAAAGGACCAGGCAGAGGCTGCCTATGCGGCATGCCGGACCTATCTGGACGAACACCTCGAGGAGGTTCCCCTTCACGCTGGGGTTGAGGACTTGCTGAACGAACTGCGCGCGAGGCAAGTGCCTCTAGCTATCGTGACGGGACGGAGCTGGAACACCACCGAGGTGATTCTGAGGCACCATGGACTGCTCGACCGGTTCATCACCGTCATCGCCAACGACCACGTTCCTGCACCGAAACCCGCTCCTGATGGAATCAGGCTCGCCTTGGAGCGCCTTCGGTTTCAACCCCACGAGATCGTCTACGTGGGAGATTCGATCGTCGATGTCCAGGCGTCGCGCTCGGCCGGGTCGCGAAGTGCCGCTGCCCTGTGGGACGCGCTCGCTTCGCGCGAGAGACTCTCATCTTGTGATCCCCACCACTGGGTGGAACATCCGCGCCAGATTCTGGAGCTTCTGGGGCCAGAATGAGTGCTTTCGAAACGGCCATTCTAGCGGGCGGATGTTTTTGGGGCATGGAGGACATTCTCCGTGGGCTCGACGGAATACTGGACACGGAAGTGGGCTATACGGGCGGTCAAACGTCAGACCCCACCTACGACGACGTCAAGACGGGACTGACGGGGCATGCAGAGGCGATTCGCGTCGAATTCGACCCCTCGAGAATTTCCTACGAGCAGCTCCTGTCCGTTTTTTTTCGAATGCATAACCCCACGACCCTAAATCGTCAGGGGAACGACCGGGGAAGCCAGTATCGCTCGGCGATCTTTTACCTCTCGGAGGAGCAGAGGCGCACCGCTGAGGAAAAAAAGCGGCTCATCGACCTTTCAGGAAAGTGGTCAGCGCCAGTGGTGACGGAGATTGTTCCAGCGGGCCCCTTCTTTGCTGCGGAGACCGACCATCAGGACTACCTCGTTAAAAATCCGGGTGGCTACACCTGTCACTTTCTTCGGGAATAAAAAAGGCCGGGTCGCCCCTGAGGAGACCCGGCCCTCAATTCGTTCCAGATTGGCCAGAATCAGAACTTCGAAAACCGGTAGTGAACAAAGCCCGACGCCGAAAAGACGTCTGGGGCGCAGACCAATCCCAGAAAACGGCGAGGATCATCACGTCGCTCACGGTTTGCAACGACATCCTTGAACTTCATGCACGAGTCATAGGACGAATACTTTCGAGCGAGCGAAAAGCTCGAAGTCATCCACGTTCCGACATACATGGCATAGAGCGCCGTCTTCGATCGCCGCAACTGGCACCCCACCAGTGCCTGGGTCGATTCATGGCCAAAGATTTCCCTAGCCGACTGAAGCTGCCCTTCACACTGGGTGCCCAGATCATACGATCCTACCCGAAGCAGGCGAACCGGGAGCCCAGTCTCAGTGTAAAAGAAAAGCTTGTGGCCGTCATTGATGCGAACCAAGGCCCCTTCAGCAGTCAAGGTCTGCTCCGTCCAGGCGATCTGTTCGGGGGATAGAAACTGATCTTTTCCCAGCTGGAGCGAGAAATCATTCGCCAGAAAACGGCGCTTGAGATCGCCAAGAGAACCGATGCTGAGAACATAGCCTTCAGAATAGTCTGAAGAGTCTGGCAGACAGGAGACGAACGACGCTGGAAGGCTCTGCGTCAACTCAAAAGCCGCCACCTCGGCCGGACGGGCAGCGAGACACTCGTCTAGCGTCCGAAAAGCCCCTCGGCTGTTGCCGGGATTCAATCCGTTGACGTCGTACCCGTACCGAACCCACGAAAGGCTCAAATACCGACGAGAAACATAGTCGATGGCCAACGTGTAGACCGAATACTCGCCCTGACCTGAGGTCGCGACAAATTCGTTCACGCAATCGACGGTGGCAACCTTCTCGACACCCGGCTGGGCTTCAAAAAGAAGCGCAACTTGCGCGGCACGCTCCTCGCAGCTCAGCCCCGAAGACTCCACATCAATGGACGCCGTATATCCGATCGCATGAGCAGCACCGGAAACGACAACCCCCACCAGCATGACGAAAAGACGGATCTTCATGAACGCAGAGACAACACAGCGGACGAGCGAAAGCAAGCGCTGCAAATCAGGCCTTTAGTACTCCGCGTCGAATCTGATCTCTCTCGATGGCCTCGAAAAGCGCCCGAAAGTTGCCTTCTCCAAACCCCTTGTTGCCTTTGCGCTGGATAAACTCGAAAAAGAAAGGACCGACAATCTCCTCAGAAAAGATCTGAAGGAGGTAGCCCTCGCCCTCACCGTCCAGAAGCACCCCCAGCTCTTCCATTTCTCCAAGGTCTTCGGTCACGCCGGAGATGCGGGTGGGCACCGCCTCGTAATAGGTGTGGGGCACCGTGAGAAACTTGAATCCGTTCTTTCGGAGCAACCTGAGGGTCGCAGGAAGATCATCAACGAGCAGCGCCAGATGCTGAACCCCCGGTCCCTTCATCCGGTTGACGAATTCCTGAACCTGACTTTCGGGTTCAGTAGCCTGATTAATCGGCACGATGATCCTGCAGTCCGAAGACTGAACCACGTCCGAAGTCAGGCCAGTGCGTCCCGTGCGGATGTCAAAGTGACGAGTAACTGTAAAGCCGAACACTCTCTTGTACCATTCCACCCAGACGGGCATCTCTCCGATGCCGACATTATTGGTGAGATGGTCTATATGACGAATGCCGAAATCTGCCGGACTTTCCAGACGCGCAGCCACCAGCCCCTCATCAAAAAGGGCGGGCGCTTGAGCCCCGTTTGGGGACTTGCGCTCGATGAAAGCGTATCGAACCGAGGCCGGCGTCCAGATTTCAGACCGAACCACGGCTCCTTCGGGGGACTCGAACCGCACAGGAGCGAGCGCCGGCTTCGCACCACGGGCGACCGTCTCCTCGAACGCGGCTTTGGCGTCGTCGACATCCACCGCAAGAACACAGATGCCCTCGTCATGCCGACGAAGAAACTTTACCGATTCCTGATTTTCAGCTTCCGGTGAACCATCAGGCTGGGTCAGCATCACCCTCAGTGCCCCCTGAGCGTAAAGAACCGACCTCACTCCTTTGGCGGAGAGATGTCTCTCACCGATCTTCTCGAAACCCATCCGCTCATAAACGCTGCCGCGCGAGGCGATATCATTGACGATGAACTCGACGTGGTCGAATCCCTGATTTTGAATCTTCACTGCAATACCCCCTTTTCCATGGAGGGGTCGACCCACTGCGAGGCCCCCATCATTTCGACGGCTGCAACCATGCGAGCATGATTTTCAGAGTCCATGTAGGTGTACCCGTGAAGAACGCCTTCATAGAAGTTCTGCAGATCCACCCCTTCACGAGGCTTGATCAGGCCCTCTCGAACCCTGGAGTCGATCTGCTCCTTAACTCTCTTCTCAAGATCCGTTGCCGAATACTGAATCCAGGAAAGCACGCCGGCGATATTATTGCCCTTAATGACTTCTTCGATGTAGTAGCCGCCCGGCTCTGACTCATCGAGAAAGACGTGCACTTCATTGACTCGTCCGAAGAGGTTGTGAAGATCCCCCATGATGTCCTGATAGGCCCCCATCAGGAAGAAACCCAGGTAATACGGATCGGATGCCTTCAGCGAGTGAAGCGGCAGGGTATCCTTGATGTCGCGAAGGTCAATGAACTTGCAGACCTTCCCGTCCGAGTCGCAGGTAATGTCGACCAGTGTTGCATCGCGAACCGGCTCCTCATCATGCCGATGAATCGGCACGATGGGGAAGAGATGCTGAATGGCCCAATGATCGGGCATCGACTGGAACAGCGAAAAGTTGCACAGGTACTGATCGGCAAGAGCCTTTCCAAGCGCTTCGACCTCGTCAGGGACATACTTGAGTCCCTTTGAGTTTCGATGGATGACCTTGCAGATCTGCCAAAAAAGCTGCTCGACCTTGGCCTTGTCCTGCAGCGAGAGAAAGCCAAGCTTGAACATGCTCAACGCCTCCTCCTTTCGCTGGACGGCGTCGTGGTAGTGCTCAAGCAAATTCTTCTGCGAGAGGTTCTGCTTGAGATAACGCATCTCCTTGACGACCGCATCCTCGTCCTGGGTTTCGCCTAGCTCCATCGGGGCCGAACCGACCGCGATGTTTCCGAAACAGTTCACCAGCAGGACCGAGTGATGAGCCACCAGGGCCCGACCACTTTCTGAGACGATGTGCGGCGCCGCAACGCCCTCTGCGTCGCAGATCTCCTTGATCGAGTAGACGACGTCACTGACGTACTCCTGCAGCGAATAGTTGATGGAACTGTCAAAGCTCGTACGTGATCCATCATAGTCGACGCCCAGACCGCCACCGACATCGAGGTACTCCAGGCCCACGCCCATTTGACGGAGCTTGGCGTAGATTCGCGCCCCTTCCTTGACCGCATCCTTGATGGTGCGGATATTGGTGACCTGCGAGCCAATATGGAAATGCAGGAGCTTGAATGATTCCCTCAACCCCTCGCGCTCGAGAACCTCGACCGCATGAAGAATCTCTGGGGTCGTCAGGCCGAACTTCGCGAATTCTCCACCGCTCGACTCCCACTTGCCACTTCCCTTGGAGTAAAGCTTGACGCGCATGCCGATGAGCGGTTTAACGCCCATCTCCTTGGCAACGGCAATCACCTGATAAAGCTCAGTCAGCTTTTCAATGACGATGATGACTTTTTTGCCGAGCTTCACGCCCATCAAGGCCGTCTTGATGAATCCGTAATCCTTGTATCCGTTACAGATGACCAGAGACTCGGGAGAAGTATTCATCGCAATCACTGCAGTCAGCTCGGCCTTCGAACCCGCCTCAAGACCAAAGTCATAGGGACGGCCGGCATCGAGAATTTCTTCGACGACCTCGCGCATCTGGTTGACCTTGATGGGATAAACGCCCTTGTACTGCCCGGGATAAGCGAACTCGGCTATCGAACGGCGAAATGCCTCGTTCAGTGCGATCACGCGGTGGCGAATGATGTCCTGGAAGCGAATCAGAACCGGCAGGCCGAGCCCCTGGGTCTTGACCTCATCGACTACTGCCTTCAGGTCGATCCCGGGTCCCTCCCCCCTTCGCGGATGAACGGTGAGATTTCCGCTGGGATTGATACTGAAATACTGATCCCCCCAGTTCTCGATGTTGTAGAGCTTGAGCGAATCGGAAACACTCCAGGTCTTCATCTCGGTGCAACCCTCCAGAGGCATGGGACTTTCTGCAGCGGCTTATCACCCGGAGCCGATGACTAAAATGAGAAAAAGTGGACGCGCAGGACTGTAAGCCGGGTTCTGTCTTCAAAGGGCTCCACAAGACCCCTTTGGAGATGATCATTCCTCTAGGACGGGGATTACTCCACGTCTCATCAGCAGCCTTACCCGGGGACGGGATAAGCGACCCAATGTCCCCCTATTTGGCCTTGCTCCAGGCAGGGTTTGCCGTGCCCGCCCTGTCACCAGTGCGGCGGTGGGCTCTTACCCCACCGTTTCGCCCTTACCGGGACCCCGAGGGGTCCAGGCGGTTTATTTTCTGTTGCACTTTCCGTCGATGAGGCCTCACGCCCTCACCGCCTGGCCGTTAACCAGTGCCACCGCTTATCGGAGCCCGGACTTTCCTCCCGCGGACCGTTGCCGGACCGCCAGCGACCATCCGTCCTGCGCGTGACGGAGACCCTAACACGGTTTCAAACAAATCGGCGAATCATCGTCGCAACTTCCCCGCAAAGGACACCACTTCCTGAATCGGGACGTTGAGCTCGGCGATACGCAGGCCCATCTCGGCCAGCCATTCGCTCATGACCTTCAGATAAAAACGCTCGCTCTCGCGATGTCCCAGCTCAATTACGGTCATTCCACGACGAGAGGCCGAAAGCGCATCATGGTAGCCCGTTTCTCCGGTCACAAACAGATCGCAGCCCGCCGAGGCCGCAGCAGCAATGAATCCGCTTCCTTTGCCGGCTACGAAGGCCATACGACGGACCCTCTGCTGGGAGGGTCGGACTCCCGTGGCAGGCGTAAGGATCGCTCCTGATGCCCCGAAAACCCCGCCCAGTTTTCTACCGAACTCACCGAGCTGCATCGGCCGCTCGAGAGCGCCGAAGAAGCCGTACCCCAAACCGGCGACCATGCCCTCTGCAGAGGCTGGCTGCTCGACGGAATAGAGATCGAAAGCGATCTCCTCGTAGGGATGGGACTGGCGAAGTGCCTGCAACACCACAGTTTCCATTCCGGCTGGAAAGACCGTCTCCAGACGAATTTCACGAGCCCTTTCCGTTCTTCCCGGAGTTCCAAGGAACGGTTTCGTGGATGCCCCCCCTCGGAAGCGCCCCTCGCCCTCCGACAGAAAGGCGCACTGATCGTAATTTCCGACGTGCCCTGCCGACGCGGATCCCAGTGCCTCGTGAACCCGATCAGCATGGGAGACCGGAACAAAGACGACGAGCTTCTTGAGTGCCTCCCGCGGACGATCCATCAGGCGTCCTTGAATTTGAACTCCCAGCAGCTGACTCAAGTGCCTGGGTACCTCCAGTGCGCAGCGATCAAAGTTGGTATGGGAAGCATAGACCGCAATCCCCTCCCGTGCCGCCTGAAATGCAAGGGACGATGGCGTCAAACGGGAAAGCCCGTGCTGCCTCGGAAAAATGCAGGGATGGTGATTGACGATGAGCCGCGCCCCCGACTTTTTGGCTGCAGCGATGGCCTCGAGGGTCAGATCCACACTGACTACCGCGGCAGAGGTCTTCCAATGCGGGTCTCCCACGAGAAGTCCGACATTGTCCCACGTTTCGGCGGCCGATTCGGGAGCGAGCCCGGAAAGCCTCTGTGATACCTCACCGATCGTCAGGCTGGTGAACTTTCCACGGGATGACCTGCGTTTTGCCATGCCTGAAATCCTCCTGAAACGTTCACTACTCCCTTGATTCCGATTCGATCCAGCGTTCTGGCTGCCATCAGACTCCGCCTGCCCGAATGACATGAAAGGTAAATTTTCGGGATACCCACCAGATTCTTCCAGTAAAAAATCAACTGGGATAGCGGAATGGACTCCACCCCCGGAATGCGCTCGGCACGATGTTCTTCGAACTCTCTCACGTCAATGAAACGCTCGTTTACCGTTCGCAATTCGAGTTTTGCAGCAAATTTCTGAATGCTAATGACCGGAACTCGATCACCTTCATAAGCGCAAGCCGCCGGCTCGGAAGAAGGTTCGCCATGCTTCATCTCTGCGAAGGAAACTGAATCCCGAATCGAAAGCTGGAAGTTTTGACGCTGCTCGACTCCCATCAATGAGAAGAGGAGCCCTGTGTAATCCTCAGAAGGCAGAATCACGGCATCGGGACGAAGAATCGTTTCGAGTCGGCGCAAGCTGTCAAACAGCAACTTTGCGTCGGCGTCCTTCGAAGAGATCCGCCCCGTGGCACCGACAAGCAGAGTTCGGCCGGTAAACACGTATTGACCAGCCCCATTCCCCTCGTCTTGCAGGAGCAACGCGAGAGCATCCATTCCCGCGCCCGGAACTTCATAGACTCGAAATGAGAGGCTTCCGCAGGGAAGAAGATCGCCGTCGCCCACGAGACGATCCGCTGAGGCCCGAACCGATTTGCGACCGGCAATCCATTGGGCTCCGGTTTCCCGTCGCAGTGCCTCCGCTCCAAGGTGGTCCGCCACACCCGCACCAGTATCGACGATCGCCTGCAGCCTCAGGTTAGATCGCCGAATGACCTCGCGCACCTCCTCGAGCGACGAAGCCGAGGGGTCAATTGCAAGTGCCTGGAGCGACTTGGCATCCCAGGCGAGATGACTTAGGCGTCCTTCGGACCGGAACTGCTGGTAGCCAAAAAGCATGGCCAAAAATAGACCTCAGCCCGCCGCTCGAGTCAACGAATTGGGCATCGCTCTTGCGGTGGGACTTCACCATGTACTGGCTTTTTGAAAACAGGGAGCAGGCCGGTCAGTCCCTGGCAGACCAGCTAGAGCAGGCCGGTTGGAAACTTCACCCCCCACAACAGGTGCTGGGGCTTGCCCGTGGAGGCGTGGCCGTGGCGCGCCCTGTCGCTCAACGTCTGGGCTGTCCGCTCGAAGTATTGGTGGTCCGGAAGATTGGGGCCCCAGAAAACGAAGAATTCGGTGTGGGAGCACTTTGCGAGGACGGGGAAGCCCTCTTTTCGCGGGACACGCTTCGCGCCCTCAGCCTGAAACCAGAAGATCTCGCAGCAACAACGCGCCGAAGAAAGCGCGAGCTCGAGGAGAAGATCCGCCTCTACCGGGGGCAGCCTTTTCAGCTCCACTCCACATCCGGATCGATCCTCGTTGTCGATGACGGCCTCGCCACTGGCATTTCAGCGGAAGCGGCTGCTCGCTATCTGCGCAGAATGGGGGCGAAGAGCCTGAGTCTGGCCGTCCCGGTGGCCGCCGCCGATTCTGCTGAAACACTCCGATTGCCGGGAACGCTCTACGACGATGTGACCGCCGTTCAAGAAATACAAAACCTCGGGTCCGTGGGCAGCTGGTATCGCGAGTTCAGCCCAGTTTCGGACGCCGAGGTTCTGCAACTTCTAGGGCGCCCCCTAAAGGCCGCCGCCTGATCTAAAACTCCTTGCGAATATCGCTGGCGGAGCTCAGGCCATTTCCACCTGCTGAATCATCTGTGAAGAGCGATGATTCAGGAAAAGCGTCATGCTGACCAGAGGACTCATTTCTGAATGCTGACTTGGAAGTCGCATGGCCGAAGCTCTTTTTTCCTCCGCCGGGTCGCTGCGACGGACGCCCCGATCCGCTCTGGCCTGCCGAAACCTGTCCCTGCTCACCATCAATGACCGTCGACAAGTCATCCACCAACTTCAGCAGGGCACGAGCCTGGGCAGCCATCTCCTCAGCCGAGGCGGCAGCCTCTTCAGAAGCCGCTGCATTCTGCTGCGTGGTTTGATCGAGCTGCAGCATCGCCTTGCTGATCTGGCTGATCCCTGCCGACTGTTCGGCACTCGCCGACGCAATTTCAGCATTGATGTCCGCCACCTTCTTCACCGAGGACACGATCTCATTGAGCGCCGTGCCGCTGCTTGAGGCAAGACTCGAGCCGCGCTGCACCTTTTCGACACTGTCCTGGATGAGTCCGGTGATGTCCTTGGCGGCCGAGGCGCTTCGCTGCGCCAGATTTCTGACCGCTTCAGCCACCACTGCGAATCCGCGCCCCTGCTCGCCTGCTCGAGCAGCTTCGACGGCCGCATTCAGAGCCAACAGATTCGTCTGGAAGGCAATATCGTCGATGACCTTGATGATCTCCTCGATCTTCTTCGATCCCTTGGAGATCTCAGAAATCGCTTCGATCAACTCTTGAATTTCGGTCTCGCCGCGCTCTGCTGAACTTCGACAATCTGCGGACAGCGATGACGCCTCCTTGGCATTCTCGGCGTTGCGCGCCACCATGCTGCTGAGCTCTTCGATCGAAGCGACGGTTTCCTCGAGAGAGGCCGCCGACTCGGTAGAACCCGAGGAAAGCGACTGACTGACGCTCGAGATCTGGCCACTGGCCGTGCCCAGCTCAGCACCAGCCCCTGCCAGATTCTGAACCACTTCACCAAGTCGTCCGATCGGACTGCGGATGATCAAGAAGCCGATCAACATGGCGACCAGGGTAAACACCAGACCCCAGAGCACGATATTATTTGTCGCCGCGCGTGTGACCTCATGCACGGGCTCGAGGCTCGAGATCACGGTAAAGATCGCGCGAAGATCGCCGTCTCGCATGTTCTCCATGCGATAGCCAAGAATATCCTTTCCGTTACCCCAGGGACTGGTCGAAGGGTGTCCGTGACAGGTCAGGCAACCCTGTTGTTCAGAAATCCGAACCGGGCGAGTCACCTTCAGGAACTTGTTGTCAGGAGAAATTTCAGTAACCTCTTCGAGCCGAACATCCGCCTTGAATCGCTCGATGAGCGCCGCTTCCTCTGCATTCGCTCGATTCTCTTCACGCCGCGGAGCATCGGATGCCACACGGAATCGATAATTTTCCTTCTCGGCACCCTGAGCTCCCAGTTTGAACGCCGCATAAACGGGAACCGTCTTCAGAATCTTGAGTTTCTGCTCTTCCGGCAGGACACCCGTGGGAAACTTCTTCACCGTCTCGGCGACGATCCCGTCCAGCATCCCCATATCCGCGACGTAGTCGCGTCCGACTTCCAGGCGAGAAAGAATCGCGCGAGACTTTTCTATCAGCGCCTTCTCACCATTGGCGGCAATTCGCGTGCGAGAAACAAAAATGGCGGCGACCGTGCAAATCAAACAGGCAGCCGCCACGGTAAAAAGAATACGGCTCTTGAAGGTCAATTTCATTACCGAGGCTCCGAAGGGGTTCGTTGTTCAAGGGTACAATCGACAGAGTACCATCGGAGATGAACGGCAAACTGAAAAAGAAAATGCCAAGAATGGCGTCAGACCTCTGACTGCAGAAGTGGTGGGCCCAGAGGGACTCGAACCCCCGACCAAGCGGTTATGAGCCGCCAGCTCTAACCAGCTGAGCTATGGGCCCCCCAAAAAAGAGGGACTTCCGAAAATCAGTAGCCGTTGCCCGAGCCCGTGCTGCCACCATCGACAAAAGCCTTCAACAGCTTCGCGCGCGACGGATGCCTCAGCTTTCTGAGTGCCTTGGCCTCGATCTGGCGGATGCGCTCGCGAGTGACGAAAAAGTCCTGACCCACTTCCTCGAGCGTGTGGTCAGACTTTTCGCCAATGCCGAAACGCATACGCAGCACCTTCTCTTCACGGGGAGTAAGTGTTGCGAGAACCTTACGGGTCTGCTCGGAGAGGTTGATGTTGATGACCGCCTCTGCCGGATTGATGATCTTCTTGTCCTCGATAAAATCGCCCAGATACGAATCTTCCTCTTCGCCGATTGGCGTTTCGAGGGAGATCGGCTCCTTGGCGATCTTGAGCACCTTGCGTACCTTGTCCACCGGCAGCTCCATCTTCACGGCGATCTCTTCGGGCGTCGGCTCACGACCGAGCTGCTGGATCAGAAGTCGCGAAGTACGAATCAACTTATTGATTGTCTCGATCATGTGAACCGGAATACGAATCGTACGCGCCTGGTCAGCGATCGCGCGGGTGATCGCCTGGCGAATCCACCACGTCGCATAGGTCGAAAACTTGTATCCACGACGGTACTCGAACTTGTCCACGGCCTTCATCAGGCCGATATTGCCTTCCTGAATCAGGTCCAGAAACTGGAGTCCACGATTGGTGTACTTTTTCGCAATTGAAACCACGAGACGCAGGTTGGCCTCGACGAGCTCGCTCTTTGCCTGATCGGCCTTGCGCTCTCCCACCGTCAGAGAATCGTGAATGCGACGGAGCTCGGTCAGCTCGATTCCGGCTTCCTCCTCGAGCTTCTCCACCCTGCGATCAATTTCCTCTTCAGCCTGAACAATCTGCGCCAGCTTCTGCTCATTGGTATCGTAGGTGCGACAAAGCGCCTTGACGCCGTCTCCGCCCTTTTTGAAGTCGGCAATAATCGACTGAAGCTCCTCGGGCTTCTTGATGACCAGGTAGTCCATCGACTTCCGCCGCTCATCAAGCAGCTCTTTGCCGCGCCCCCAGAATCCCTTTATTTTCGCTGAAAGCTGATTGATCGTCTTTCGATTGAACATGATGTTCTCGAAAGCGGCCTCCACCTGACGCTCGCGACGACGAATCTCCTGCTGGAGCCGCTCCTTCTCCTTGACCGGAGTCTTCTTGGCTTCGGGGCCAACGATCTTGGGCTCGGCTTTCTCCTGGTAGCCGACCAGGGATTTTACCTTGGCAATCGCAGCCACGACCCGGTCGAGATACACCTTTTCATCATCCGCTGAAATCTCTTCGTCCACGCCACGAATCACATCCTTGACCTTCGTGCGTCCACCCTCGAGGCGTTCGCCGAGCTCGACGATCGCCAGAGTACCCAGACGTGAAGCGAGGAGTGCGCGAAGAATTTCGATCTCACCATCCTCGATGCGCTTTGCAATCTCCACTTCGCCTTCGCGAGTCAGCAGGGAGACACTGCCCATTTTCTTGAGATACAGTTTTACGGGGTCGGCACCGCGAGCATAGTCAGGGCCGGCAGCGATGACTTCTTCTTTTTCATCCTCGGAGGATGGCGTGGCTCCGAGACCGATATCCTCGGAGTCCTCATCATCTTCAACTTCCTTCGGACGCTTCGTCGTCTCGAGAACCTCGATCTCGTTGTCGCCGAGGAGATTCATCACTTCGTCAATCTGGTCGGCACGAAGGATCTCGGCAGGAAGAAGCTCGTTTACCTCTTCGTAAGTGAGATAGCCGCGCTGGAGACCGAACTCGAGGAGCTTCTTGATCTCTTTATTCTTCAGCAGAGCTGCACTTCCCCCGCCCGCCGACGGGGAGGCTTCTGCGCTGCTGGATGCTCCGGACAGTGGACGCCCACCATCGGTGCTGGCCGTGGAAACTCCGTCATTCGGCTTCGTCATAGAGGGAAGCAAACTCCTTTATTTTGCGCTGGACGTCAACAAATTCCTGCATCAGCTTCGCCTGTAACTCCGCGTCTTGGCTGGCTTCTGCGGCACCGAGCGCCTGTTTGATATGATGCGAAAATCGTTCCCATGCCCGTCCGACCTGGCGTTTGAGCGCCCGTTGAAAGTCCTCTAAAGCATGAGGCGGCTCATTTCCTACGAGGGCTTCGGTAATGGTTGTCAGAACTTGGCGAGACTCGACACCTGAAATCAAGGTCTCCGGGGCCTCGCGAAGTCGAGCCAGCCCTGCGGGATCAGAAACCACCTTTTCCACCCAGGAGCGAGCAACCGGGTGGTCAAAAAGCTCCCAAAGTCCCATCCCTGGTGGCATTTGGGCCCTGGCCCGCGACAGTGCCTCGGAAAACTCTCCCCCCCAAACCAGTCCACGCAGGACGACCTGCTCCAAGCGACTCCATCGCCGAGGCGGCTGGCTGCGGCCTGCTGGAACCTGAAGACGACCTCCAGAGGCCCGCTGATGAACACGTTCCCCACCGCCTGCCGATTCCGGTCGAGGCACGACCGAACGCACCTCCAGTGCAGGGCTTCTGCCGCCCCCTCCCCCCATGGTGGTCAGTAAAAGACGAGGCTCAATGCCCAGAGCCTGCGAGGCCGAACGCAGTCGTACCTCCCGGCCCACAGGATCGGAAAAGCCCTTCAGCCAGCCACCAATCTGCTTGATGGCCACAGTGAGGGACTCCGGACCCCCGGCTGCCGCCCGAACCGCCCCCTCGATGCGAACGTCGATCAAAGGGCGCGCAGCCCCCAGAATCTCGCCCATGCGATCTCGTCCTTCATCCAGAGGCTTTCCGGTCTGCTGATCGAAAAGAACCTCATCGGGATCCACGCCCTTCGGCAGGGTGGCTCCATGGAGCACCCAGCCCTGCTGCAGTCCCAGCTCCATCGCACGATCCGTTGCCTCTTCGCCTGCACGGTCGGCATCGAAAAGAACGACCACTCGACTGCCGAGACGTTTGAATACGTTGAGATGATCTACAGTCAGGGCCGTTCCGCAGGTGGCAACGGCGTTTTCAAATCCCCCGGCATGGAGCCCCAGCACGTCAAAATAGCCCTCAACGAGAATGATCTCGTCCCTCTCACGCACATGCTTCTGAGCCTGGTAGAGCCCATAGGCGACCTTGCTCTTCTTGAACACGAACGAATCTGAGGAGTTCAAGTACTTCGGACCCGAATCCCGCGCCTCGTCTCCGTTCGACGGCGGCGCCAGTGCCGGAATGGCTCGCCCCCCAAAGGCGACTACCTTCCCGCGAAGATCCAAGATCGGGAAAATGGCCCGACCCCGGAAAAGGTCAAAGTGCCCCATGCCCCGCTGAGAGGCACGGATCAAACCCAACTCTTCAGCAAGAGCCAGGGGAGCCTTGCCCTGAACCAGGTGCTTTGCCAGCCCATCCCAACCGGAGGGCGCGGCCCCGAGGTAGAAGTTGCGACCAATTCCCTCGGAAGCAGCGGCATCAATACCCCGCATCTGAAAATAGGTTTGCACCTCAGGGAGTCGAGAAAGCGACTTACGATAAAAGGTCGCTGCAAACAGATTCAACCGATAAGCCGTCTGAAGCTTTTCGCGCTCCGCCTCCCGCAGCCTCGCCAGCTCCGGATCGTCACGATCCCCCCGCCTTGAAAGCTCCGCCGGTAAGCGCATCTTGGCCCTCTCGGCAAGTTCCTCAAGCGCCTCAACAAAGCCGAGACCGTGAATTTCCTGAACAAAGCTGATGAGATCTCCGCCTTTCTTGCAGCCGAAGCAGTGGAACATCTGCTTGGCTTCGTTGACGGTAAACGAAGGAGAACGCTCAGAATGAAAAGGGCAAAGGCCCATGTGGTTTGCTCCGGCCTTTCGAAGCACCACATGTTCTCCCACGACATCTACGATGCTGAGCCGATTCCTCAATTCCTCCTTGAAGGACTGAAGCGTCGAATCCGAAATCCTGGCCACTGCCTCTCACCTCAAACAAGCCGTTCGCGCGTCACTGCTCCAACCGGAGCCACGGTCCTGCCGGTCCGGACGAACGACTAACCGCCCAGCTTCTCACGAACGATCTGGTTCACGAGCTTGCCGTCAGCCTTGCCCTGCACCTGGGGCATCAGGATCTTCATGACGGCCCCCATATCCTTGGCAGAGGTGGCTCCGGACTGAGCCACCGCCGCCTCGACCAGTCCACGAATCTCAGCCTCACTCATCTGCTCGGGAAGGAACCCCTTGAGAAAATCGAGTTCCGCCTGCTCATTGGCGACAAGATCCTCACGCCCCCCCTGCCGAAACTGCTCGATCGAATCCTGTCGCTGCTTGGCCGAAGACATGATGATCTTGACGACCCCGGCATCATCCAGCTCCACCCGGTCATCGATCTCTCGCTTGCGAATCGCCGCGTGAAGATTGCGTGCGTATGCAACAGTCGCTTTGTCGCCGCTCTTCATGGCGGTCTTCAGTGATTCACTCAGGCGTTCTTTGATCGAGGGCATGACACTCTCCTAGGAATGAAAAAAGCGAAGACAGGGGATGCATGAGCCCTGCCTTCGCTTCCTTAAAAAATCTACAAGTCGTTAGAAGCTGCGGCGCGGCTTCTTCACACCGCGCTTCTTCGCGGCGATCGACTTGCGCTTACGCTTGACGGAGGGCTTCTCATAGGCCTCGCGCTTGCGGACTTCAGAGAGGATCCCGGCCTTCTCGCACTGCTTCTTGAACTTCTTGAGGGCGGCTTCAAACGAATCGCCTTCACGGATCGTAATACCAGGCATGGATTTCACCTCCTCCCTGCTTTGGAATGGGAACCAGCTGGAGTTAGACCTTTTGGGGCCAAAGGGCAACCAAAAACCCCCCGCCGCCGGCCCCGGTCAGCTTCACGGCCAAGGCCCCCCGTCGGTAAAACTCCTCGACCTGGCGCTGCACTGCCCCAGGCACCAGAGACCAAATGAGAAACGCCTCATGAGCGCTCCGCATTCCGTCCGCGACTAGCTGTAGATCAGAGCGGGCCAGGCCCTCCAGAGCCTGACGAGACGCCTTCGCCATCAGTTCATCGGCCCGAATCGCGGTGACCGGATCGTCATCCCGAAGCCGCTCGACTCGGCGAATACACTCACTGGTCGAGGCACGAAGCTCCGTGTCGTGAAACGTGAAATGCGGAAACGACTGGACTCCCAACAACGTCGGCCCCCGCCCCCGAACGAAGCTGATGGGGCGCCCCACGGCACAGACGGCGATATCCATCCCGCTGCTTTTGCCGTGGAACCGATGCTCCAGATGGGTGGCAAATTCCAACAGGCCCGCCTCGGGAATTCCCAGTGGCTCGGAAAGCCAGCGCGCAACCGCAACGCAGAGCGCTGCCGAGGACCCCAGCCCCGCACCCGAGGGAATGTTACTCGATAGGGAGAGTTTTCCCGCAGGAATCTGAAACTCGCGTCCTCGCGCGTTCTGTTCATCCTGCACCAGATGCAGCAGATCCAAAATAACGGACCGAGCAGTCTCGGGCACCACTTCAAACGCCCCTTCGGATTCAGGAACAAAAGCAAGCCTCAAGCTGAAATCAGGATGAGGAAACGCCACGGCCGTTGCCCCCCGGAGCACGGCATGTTCGCCGGTCAGAACCCACTTTGCGGGCGCCGATACTTCGAAGTGCGGCCATTTCGTCATGGAACTTCTCGATTCAACGAAAGGACGCGGGCACCCACTCCCTGACGATCGACCAGCACCGGAAGGTTGGGAAAGGTCCGACTTAGCCGAGACACCCAAAACAGCTCATCCGTCTGGGGAATCAGAAGATGGACATTGGGGCCTGCATCCAGCGTCACTGCCGCGCGAACGGCCCCGTGATCTGAAATTCCCGTGCGCGCACCGCACCGCGCCAGCCAATCGAGAATCTCCCGTGTCTGCGGCTTCCAGTAGCTGAAGGCGGGTTCAGCCGTATGAAATAGGTCATGCATGTCCATGGCCTCTTCCCAGGCGAGACAGGTCAATCCCTGCCAGTCGCCGCCCTTCAGAACCGCCTCGAGCCGACCGAGACGATCGGTCACCCGTTCGGTGCGGCCATCCCACCGGGGTGACGTGCGAACGCGCTGATGGGCTTCGGTCGATCCGACGGTCTTCTCCCCCTCCTCGACCAACAGAACGAGATCGCTCAACGGCTCGAAGTGGGACTCCAGCGGGGTCGCCACCTCCCCCTGCCAGCGCACCCAGGGCCCGGCGAACGAGCGACACGAGCTTCCAGACCCCTGGCGAGAAAGCGAGGAAAGCTCCTCGATCGAAGCGTCTGCATGCCCAAGCGCCGCGGCAATCGCCAAAGTCAATGCGGCAAACCCCGAAGCACTCGATGCGATGCCTGCGCCGGCGGGAAAAGCGTTGCCGGTGCTGACCGTCCAGTGTCCGCAAACAGGGTGACCAAAATGTTCGATCACGCGTCGAAAATGTCGCTCCATCTTGGCGCGATCCTTTTCTCGAAGCGGCATGGGTCTCAGCGTCTTTCCCTCAAAGGACTCCAGGCCGCTCCAATCGAGCCTGAACACCGAGGCTGGAATCCATTTCAGCTCGGTAAAGGTGCACAGGGCATCGAGGGTCATCGAGATGCTGGGATTCGCCGGAATATTGAGGGATGCGTCCTGCTTTCCCATGTACTTGACCAGGGCGATATTCGAGGGAGCCTGCACCCGAACGACGACACTCATGACCCAACCTCTGACTCCATTGGTTCGTCTTGACGAACCAATCCCGATTCTGGGTTCACGCGCTCGCACCACAGGCGCAGTCCGAGCTCTTGAAGACGCTGCTCAAAAGCGAGCCGATCAAAGCCGATAGAATCGATCACCAGAATCAGGGCGTCCGACTGAAGGGCACCCGTCCCTTTGACCCCAAGCACTCCAGGGAGCCGAGCCAGAACCTCGCGATCAGCCCGGGCAGCGTCCGCTTCGAGCCCAAACCGAGAGAGACGATCGGCATACTCTCCCAAACAGGCGGCAAACGCGCGCGCATCGGCTTCGCTCCAGGCATGCAGCGCACGCTCGATGACCGGCTGCACGGCGACGTGAATCTGTTGGAGCACCGGCGCGCTGATGGACGACAGATGGTGATGGGTGGTCGTTTTTCGGCCCTGCTGATGGCTTGCCTGCAGCACCAGCAGATGCACCTGCATCAGCGACGCCCCGTGCTGTCGAATCCTGCATTCCGGGCCATCCAGACGGAACTCGATCACTCCCCCATGAATCTGAGCCATCAGGTCCGCTCCGCTGGGCTGAATCCCGACTCCATTGTGCGTTCTGCGGTATTCCCTCCAGAGCGTCTCGGGATCCATCACGCCGGACGCCGCAGCCGCCAGCGCGAACTGTGCCGTCGAAGCACCGAAGCCCCCATCGCCGGAAGCAGGATCTGACCAATGCCACCCCCCTGCATTGGCGCGGACCAGGCTCGATCGCCCCGCTGGGCTTTCGGGATGAAAGTCCGACTTCCGACTTCCGGGAAACGACGCTCGGGACAGCGAAAACCGCGGAGGCACGGCGGCCACTAGCGCGGATGCTCCCGCCAGCACGGCATATTCACCGAGAAGAAACACCTTGCCCGGAACGCTAAAGACACTGTCAATGGATCGCAGAGTGCTCGAAGTCGCTTTTTCCACCACGAATGGCCTCTAGAATTTCCTTCGCCCGCGAGAGATTGATTTTCTTTTCAACTTTCAGGACCTGCGCCAACTCTTCGCGGACACGGGCAATCTCATGAATTTCGGCCCCTGCGGCAATGGCCAGATTGGCGGCATGCAGCTGCATGTGGCCCTTGACGATTCCCACCGTTGCGAGAGCCTTCAGGGCTCCGAGGTTCTGAACCAGACCCACGGCCGCACAGATGCGCGCCAGATCTTCTGCCCGAGAGACTCCCAGCATCTTCAGGGCGACGCGGGCGGTGGGGTGGACCTTCGTCACACCCCCGACCGTGCCGACGGCCATGGGAAGCTCAATCCGACCATGCAGGTCATTGCCGCTCATGAACCAATCCGAGAGCGGCTGGTAGCGGCCGGATCTCGATGCATAGGCGTGTGCCCCCGCTTCTACCGCACGCCAGTCATTTCCAGTGGCGATCAGGATCGGATCGATTCCGTTGAGAATCCCTTTGTTGTGGGTGGCCGCACGGTAGGGATCGGCCTTCGCAAAAATCGTCGCCTCCTCGATTCCACGCCCCACGACGGGATCGACATTACGGACGACCACTTCTGCGACGGCGAGCTTGCCGTCCACCAGATTCGACAGGATGCAAAGTCCCACCCGCTCACCAGTCAGGGACTCGATGCGGGGCTTGAGGGCTTCACACACCTGATTGATCAGGTTCGCCCCCATGGCATCGCAAGGATCGCAAAGCAGGTGAAGCACGAGCATCGACTCGGCGGCTCCGTCGGGCCGCGGAAGCGAACGGATAGCGATGTCCCGAACTCCGCCTCCCCTGGCCACGAGACCCGGCACGCAGGCATTCGCAAGGGCGATCAGAAGCTCCCGATTTTCGTGGAGAACGGCACGCGCCTTTTCAGCGTCGCGAACACTGGGAATCTGAACCTGACCGATGATCAGGTTGCCTCGCATGTAAGTGGTAATGTGCCCGTTCGATCGAATCCATTTCGCCGTGGCGCTGCAGGCCGCGATGATCGAGGTCTCTTCGACGGCCATGGGAACCAATCGATCCTCGCCGTCGACCCGGAAATTCGTGGCCACTCCCATGGGGATCGGAAAGATTCCGATGACATTCTCGATCAGGTGCTCGGCAACATCGAGCGACAACGGAAGCCTACCGGACAGGACGGCCAGATCACTCTCATCGAGATTGCAGAATTCTGCCACGCGTCTCAGGCGTTCTTCTCGAGGCAGGCGATGAAACCCTTCAAAGAGGGGCCGCGAATCACGAGCGCTCATAGTGCCATGCTCCTTGTCTATTTCTCAGCTCGGCCGGCGAACCAGAACCCGTACAAAACAGGGCGATTCGCAGCTCATGCTCCTGTTGCTCCATCCACCGCAGCAGCGCGTCCTCGCCATCCATCGCAGCCTGAAGGGCCGGCCTGGCAAAGCCAACCCGTTCGGCACCGAGGGCGATCAGCTTGGCCGCATCCAGGCCGCTGCGCACCCCGCCCGAGGCCCAGATGGCACATCCCGAACCCGCACGCTTCGAGAGGACTTCTCGAGCCGCGAGGACCGATTCCACTGTGGACTCGCCCCAATCCCCGAAAACTTGCGCGGCCTGATGGGAGAGACTTGAAGCTTCTGAACGGGCCCCCTCGATTCTTCCCCAATGAGTGCCCCCCAGTCCGCTCACATCGATGGCGGCCACGCCGACCCTCGCCAGTCGCTCGATCGTACCCACAGACATGCCGCAACCCGTTTCCTTGACCAGCACAGGTACGCCCAGCTCACGAACCAGCCTTGCGATGGCATCGAGCCCCCCGCGAAATTGAGGAGTGCCCTCGGGCTGAAGGACTTCCTGCAAAGGGTTGAGATGAACAACAAAGGCTTGAGCTTCGAGCGAATCGACCAGTCGGCGAACCGTGCTGGTAGATGCGGTAATCAGTTGGCTGATGCCCAAGTTGGCAACCAGAAACGCCGCCGGGGCAGAGCGACGAAGCTGGGCAGCCTCGTCCGGCAACGACCGGCCATCGAGCTCCCGCCGCTGTGACCCAACGCCCATGACCCACCCCCGGGACTGCGCCGCTTCGGCCAGGCATTGGTTGATGCGGGCGGCATCGGAATGTCCCATGGTCATTCCCGCGATGAAAAACGGCGTAGCAAGGGGAGCTCCCAGACAGGGCTCCGCAAGAGAAAGGTCCTGAAAATCCAACTCGGGAAGCGCCTCATGACGCAGGTGAATGCGATCCAGACGAGCACTGGCCTGCGACTGATTGCGGGGATCGAGCGCGTGATCGATGTGCTGACGTTTGCGGGCCTCGAACTGCGTCAAATCCATGACTTCACCTTACCCTGCCCAACCCTTTAATTCCATAGTATTTTAGGCGGTTTTAATGGTTCAAAAAGTCTTGAACTTAAGAGCCCTTGGCAGCGCTTCCGTGCAATTCTCACGACCTCTCCAGCCACTCCTTCAGGCATACTGACAGGGCATGTCCTTCGGCTCATCCCATCGACTGCTTCTCGCAGGCGCAGCCCTTCTGGTCTTCATCCAGTTGGTGGGGCTGCTGCCTTCGGCCACGCGCCACGAAAAACCAACCGACGATGGGAGCATCGCCGCGCAAGAACGCACCGCCACCCCCCAGGGACTCTTCAAAGGTTTCTCGGCTCCCGATGAAGCCTCTCCGGACTATTCCATCCGAAACTTTCGCTACGTTTCAGTCAACGAAGGAAACCGAGAATGGCAGATTCTGGCGAGCGATGCCGACTTTTACTCCGATCAGGAGATCGTCATTGCAAGACAGATTGAGGCGGAACTCTACTCGGATGACAGCGTCCATCTCCACGCGATTCGCATCACAGCCAATGAGGCGAGGTACTCCTCTGGAGCAAGGACCCTCGAAGCGGGAGGGACGGTGATCGCTAGATTTCCGGACGGCTCCGAACTCCACTCAGACTACCTGCGCTATGAGCCGGCGACTCGCTCGATACGAATCCCCGGCTCCTATCTGGTGCATGGGGTGGGCCCGACGGATGAACGAACACGGCTGGAATTTGACAGCAGAGGCCTGAATGGAGATCTCCCCACGGGCATCTTTCTCCTGCCCTCGAGTGTTCGCATTCGACTTCGAACCGCGGGCGCCCCGATGGGTGAGACCACTCAAATCGCGGCGGACCGCGCCGAACTGCATCGAAGCCAGGGCCTGCTGCTGCTCTACTCCGCCCCCTCACGAAAACGCGATACTTTCGTCACCCTCACCCGCCCCGGTCCCTCCGAGCTGATTGCCAGGGCAAGAACCATGGAAGTACGCCTTCCTCCGGCTGAAAACGGGAAAAAGGCCTCGTTGATTGCCAGCGAAGATGTCAGAATCGAAGAATGGAGCAGACAGGAGCCTCGCTCCGAGAGGCCCTTTCGCTATTCGACCAGCGGACGGGCGCTTTTTGAACCGGAGGAAGGCACCATCGTCCTGACGGAGTATCCGCAAGTCTACCAGGACGACGACACCATGACGGGAGACCTGATACGAGTCGACCGGAAAAACGACCGGGTGGAAGTCGACAACACGAACGCCATCAGCAGGGAGAAGCATGACTGATCCAGCGAGGGCCGTCCTATCGGCACGCAACCTAGCCAAGGCCTACAAGGGCCGCCCCGTGGTGCGGGATGTGTCGCTGGACGTCGAACAGGGCCAAATTGTCGGACTGCTGGGACCCAACGGCGCGGGCAAGACCACCTCGTTTTACATGGTTGTCGGTTTGGTGCGACCCGACGCCGGCGAGGTCACCCTCCGCCAGAATGCGATCACCAGCCTGGCCGTTCATGAGCGCGCACGAAAAGGGCTGGCCTACCTGCCCCAGGAGGCTTCGGTCTTTCGAAGAATGACCGTGGAGGAAAATATTCTCGCGGTCCTCGAAGGAAGAAATCTTTCGGAGCATGAGCGCCGCCTGCAGCTGGAGCGCCTCATCGATGACTTTCGCCTCAATGCCATTGCGCGGCAGCAGGCGTTCACGCTTTCGGGAGGAGAGCGCCGGCGCGTCGAGGTGGCCCGAGCTCTGGCCCTCGATCCGGTATTCCTTTTGCTTGATGAGCCGTTTGCAGGGATCGACCCGATCGCTGTCAGTGAAATTCAACGCATGATGGAGGTGCTGAAGAGCCGCAACATCGGAATCCTGATAACTGACCACAACGTGCGGGAAACACTGACGATTTGTGATTCGGCATATCTTCTGGGCGATGGTAGGATTTTAGAAAAAGGCACCCCGGCGGAACTGGTCCAGAGCCCGATCGCGCGAGAACGCTATCTGGGAGAAAACTTTCAGTTTTGAGAAATCAACCTTCATACCGATAGGAATACGATGGCCTTGGAGATCAAACAAAGCTTACGCCTGAGTCAGCAGCTGGTGATGACGCCCCAGCTACAGCAGGCCATCAAACTGCTGCAGCTCAATCGCATGGAACTGGCCGAAGTGGTCAATCAGGAGCTGATGGAAAACCCCATCCTCGAGGAACTGGCAGAGACTCCCGAGGGCGAGAACGCGCCGTCACCCGACGACCTCTCCACACAGGGCGATCCGGAGCGGGATCAGCAACGGGACGAGGATGCCTTTGCAAAGCCCACCAGCAAGGAAGACCAGCTGGTTGCGGGCAAGGATGATTTCAACTGGGAGTCCTACGTGGAGGACTTCAACTCCAATTCCAGCTCGGCGCCGTCGATGCGGGAGATCAATGAAGACCTGCCCAGCTTCGAGAATGCACTGACCAAGACCACCTCGCTCGAGGACCATCTGATGTGGCAGCTGTCCATGACGGCGCTTCGCCCCGAGGAGCAAAAGCTCGGAGAGCTGGTCATCGGCAACCTGTCGGATGACGGCTACCTGGTCGCCAATCTCGAAGAACTGGCAAAGGAGGCGGGAATCGAGCTCGAGGATGCCGAAGAAGTCCTCAAGATCGTGCATAACTTCGATCCGGTCGGTGTCGGATCGCGCAATCTGCAGGAGTGCCTGTCGATCCAGGCAAAATTCATGAATCCACGGCAGCCGCTCGTGGAGCAGGTCATCGATAATCACCTCCCCGACCTCGAGCGGCGAAACTACCAGGGCATCGCCAAGATCCTTCAAGTCCCCTTCGAGAAGGTGGTTGAAGCAACCAAACTCATCATGGAGCTCGAGCCCAAGCCGGGCCGCAGCTTCATGACGAATGACACGCATTATATCACTCCCGACATCTACGTTTACAAGGTGGGTGACGAATTCGTGATCGTACTGAATGAGGACGGGATGCCGAAGCTTCGAATCTCGCCCTATTACAAGAACATCCTCTCGGGCATCGGCAAGAGTGCCGACGGAAAGACCACGAAGGAATACGTCCAGGAGAAGCTTCGCTCCGCGGTCTGGTTGATTCGCTCGATTCATAACCGGCAGAAGACGATCTACAAAGTCACCGATGCCATCGTGCGGCGGCAGCGGGACTTCTTCGAAAAGGGAGTGCAGCACCTGAAGCCGATGATTCTGAAGGACGTCGCAAATGATATCGGCATGCACGAATCGACGATCTCTCGCGTCACGACCAACAAGTATGTGCACACTCCCGTGGGAATCTTCGAGCTCAAATATTTCTTCAACTCCAGCATCAGTGCGGCCGATGGGACTGATGCCCTTGCCAGCGAGGCGGTGAAGGAGAAGATTCGGCAGATGGTGACGAAGGAGGACCCCAAGAACCCCCTTTCGGACCAGAAGATCGTGGAGCTTCTTCGCGATGAAAACATCGACATTGCCCGTCGTACGGTCGCCAAGTACCGTGACATGCTGGGCATCCTGTCTTCAGGCAAGCGCAAGAAGATCATTTAACCGAAGCCGAAGGAGATCCCATGAACCTGCAAATGACCTTCAAGCACATCCAGCCGAACGATAACGTCAAGAGCTATGCCCGGGAGAAGACCGAGAAGCTCAACAAGTTCTTTGACGGGCGAATCTCAGTCTCATGGAACTTCACCTTCGAACGGGATGTCGCGATTGCGCACTGCCATGTCGTCGGAAAGAATATCGACTATTTCGGCGAAAGCGAAGCCGAGTCGCTTCCGGCATCAATTGACCTCGTGATCGAGAAAATCGAACGCCAGGTCAGGAAGCACAAGGAAATCGTCCGTGACCACCTTCACGCCGCGAACCACGAGAAACTTCCTGTAAATGAGGAATAATCGGCAGCTGCCGATTATTTCCCGAACTTCTCGTAATGAGAAACGAGCGTCTCGATTCGGCCGATGACGGCCTCGACGGTTTTCTCGATCGGTGCGGATAGCGCGAGCCCTGCGGAATAATCATGGCCACCGCCCCCCAGCTCCATGGCCACCTTGTTGATGATCACTCTGCCCTTCGACTTGATCGAGACGCGCACCTGAGTGTCGTCTTCCTCGCGAAACAGACAGACGACTTCGGCATCCTTGAGCAGAAGAAGAAGATTGAGGAAGGACTGGGTATCATCAGAGCTGGCCTGGTGGCGACGCCGCAGATCGAGTGACATTTCGAGCCAAGCCACCTTGCCGCCGTGGGATACCTTGACGTTCTGTAGCATGTTGCCCAGAAGCTGAAGGTGCGAGACCTCCTTCGAGGAGTAGATGTTCTGATAAATCTCCTCGGGGTTCACGCCGGCCTCGATCATCTCGGCCGCAATGCGATGCGCCTGGGGCGTGGTTCTCGAATACCGAAAACTGTTGGTGTCGGTCATGATCGACACATAGAGTCCGACTCCGACATCCTGGGCCAGCTTGACCAGGCTCAGCTCCGAAAAGACGTGATGCAGCATTTCACCGATCGAACTCGACTGCGTATCGGAAACTACCGAGGCATGCGGCGGATAGGCGATGTCTCCGGCGCCCGCAAGGTCAGGATGGTGATCGAGAAAAATGATCTTTCGAGCCCTCAGTGACATTTCCTGCCACAGCCGCCCCAGACGCCGAGGATCATTGGTATCGACGATGATCCAAAGGTCACAGGTATCCCAGAGCTCGACCTCGCCCGGACCGAGAAGGATCTGGCGTTTTGGATCGAGAAAGCGATACCGCCGGGGAAGCGGATCGGGATTGTAAACGCGGCAGGCCTTTCGAGCGCGTTTGAGGTAATGAAACAGCGCCACCTCGGCACCCAGGCCGTCGCCATCAGGAAGCTGGTGCGTCGAAATCAGGACGCGCTTGGCGGAACCGAGCGCCTCGCGAAAGCGGATGAACTCCTTGGACTTGGATAGATCCATCCGTGACGATTTTGATGACGCTTTGGAGGTCGATTTTCCGGCTTTCGTTGCGCTCAAGCTTCCCGCCCGCCTTTCCGATGGAATTCTTGTGAGCAGGAGCAAATCATGAAGGCAAAGACATCTCCCGAAACCACATCAAGCTCCCATCCAGGAAAGATCGATCCGCTCTATGTGATTTTCGAACAGCATCTTTATAACTTTCAGGATTCAGACTCCGACCGCAAGACTTTTATCCTCGGAGTGATCGCGGAGTACCTCAGCTTTCTTCGTCAAAAAAACATCGCGATTCCGAAGTCCCTCGAACCCGCCATCATCGAGGAACTAGGAGAGCAGGTGAACGTCATGATGACCAAGAAGATCTACGGCTGCCTCACGATCGAGGACTTTCAGCGAGGGATACCCAAGGCAAAGAAACGCCGCGCGAGGCAGCGATATCAGCGCGTGGTGGGCTAGAACCTTCTCTTTCGCGCAAGGGCGATCATGTGATCGACGATCGCCCCGGCGATGTTCAAGCCCGTGGCTTTTTCGATTCCTTCGAACCCAGGTGAACTGTTGACCTCGAGCACCGCCGGACCTCGTGGACCAGCCATGAGATCCACTCCCGCAATTTCCAGCCCGAGGGCATGGACAGCATGAATCGCCATCTTCTGGTAGGCGACCGGCAGGCGCACGAGGCCTCCTTCGCCTCCACGGTGAATGTTCGACCTGAACTCGCCCCTTTCGGCGGTTCTCTGCATGGCAGCCACCACGCGATTACCCACGACGAAGGCACGGAAGTCGGTACCCGCTCCCTCTTTGAGAAAGCGCTGGACAACAACGTCCACACCGAAATCCCAGAGCGTCTCGACCACTGACTGAAACGAAGCGGGAGTATGCAGGAGCATGACCCCCACGCCCTGCGTACCCTGAAGCAGCTTGGCGATGATCGGCATCCCGCCCACGATCCTCGACACGGACTTCAGGCTGCGATGCGACCGGGTCAATACCGTGGCCGGAACCCGAATCCCCGCTTCATTGAGAATCTGGAGCGCGCGAAACTTGTCGCGGGATTCGGCGATCGCCAGCGAGCTATTCACTGTCAGCATGCCCAGAATTTCAAACTGCTTGACCACTGCCAGTCCGTATTGGGTGATCGATGAACCGATTCTCGGAAGAATGGCGTCATAATGAGGGAGCTCATGGCTTCCGACCAGGATTCGGCTCGATGCCCCATCGACAATCATCTGGCACTCGACGGGATTGATGGCATCCAGCGGTACTCCTTTGCTGCTCGCCTCCTGCAAGAGCCTTCGAACGCTATGGAGCTTGCGGTTCCTTGTGATGACGGCCAGTCGCATGGTTGATCCCGCCTGAACTCCTACTGTAACATCGGAGGCACCATGGTCAATCCGCCCCGTCTTTCCACCGGACTTTCCGCATTGGTCGTGCTGTCACTCACAGCCGCCGGATGCTCGGTCAGCGGATGCTCCACCACTACTCGAACCTACGGAAGCAGAGAGGCACTCCCCTTCCTGAACTCCACTGCCACAGGCCCGACACCCACGACCGGATGGCGACACCAGCTCGAGGGAAAGCTGACCGACCTCTCGGTGGCTCGGAACTCGGGCGAGGTACTCGTCTCCGAGGTTCTCGAAAGCATCAGTGAAAACCGAACGCAGGTCAGCCTCTTCTCTGACCGTGGCTCGCGCCTTTGGAAAACCCGTCTATCGGCTCCGGTTCGATCCCAGGCCATTTCTCCAGGCGGCAGATGGATCGTACTGAGCACCTATGATGAGGAACTGATTCGGCTCGACGCTCGAACGGGAGAAGTCCGCTGGCGAGTCACCGACTCGGGAATATGCCGTCCCATCGTCCTCGAAAAGTCGTCACGAGTGCTCTGCCATCACGATGACGATGGCTCACCCGGGGTGGTCTTCGAGGTGTTCGACGACCGGGGACAAAAGCTGCATACCGAACGCTCCGCTTCGGATTCACTGGTGCTCAAGGTTTCGGACGATGATGAGCGCACACTTATCGGCTTCGTCAAGGGCCGCCTGCTGCTGCTTGATGCCGACTTCAGGAAGCTATGGGAAAGGAAACTCGATGGAGAGATCGTCGACCTGGACGTTTCATCCCCCACCGAGAAGGGTGCATTCATTGAGGCCGCCGCGCTCGTCAATGATCCGCAGGAGGGCCAGGCGCTGTTCACGCTTGCCGAAGGAGCCAAAAAGATCCAACGAGTCGCCCAGCATATCCCGCTTCAGCAGGTGGTCCTCTCGAACAATGGCAAGTGGCTTTCTCTTTACGGCAATGGGCCGCGGGGCCAGGCCGTTGCCCAGTACGACACCGAACCCCGGCTCGAAGAACGCTGGAGCCACCACTCTCCTCGTTATGCGGACTACAACCTGAGAATGGACCTGTTTGGTGCATCAACACTGATCGGTTTCGAGAACATCGAGGACCGTACCCGCTTCAACCATGTCATCGCCTTCGATCGCTCAGGTGCCATGAAATGGAATATCCCCCTGCAGGCAGACCAGGGGGCCTATCTTTACTCGCAGGGGCTTGCCCGCACTCCGGGAATGCTGGTCGTCGGAACGGACGATGGAGTCATCACAGCGTTCCACCTTCAGCAGGAATAAAGTTTCTTGCCTTCACGACCTTGACAAGTGCTGGTCATTTCTCATTATTTGGTCAATCCAAACAATCAGGGAGATCACGCATGATCCAGGTACAGAACTTGACGAAGCGGTACGGTCCCCGGACGGCCATTGACAACCTGAACTTCGAAGTCAGCCGTGGCGAGATCGTCGGATTCCTTGGCCCCAACGGGGCAGGGAAAAGCACCACCATGAAGATCCTGACCGGGTTCATGCCGGCCAGCGAAGGTACAGCCAGCGTTGCCGGCTTTGACGTCTTCGACTCGCCCATCGAAGTGAAGCGTCGACTGGGCTTCCTGCCCGAGACCCCACCGGTTTACACCGAAATGTCCGTGGAGGATTACCTCGAGTTCGCAGCACGCCTTCACGGAGTAGAAAAAAACAGGATAGGCCCCGCTGTCGGCATGGCGATCGAAAAAACCGTTCTGGGCGACGTTCGCCGGCGACTGATCGGAAACCTTTCGAAAGGCTATCGCCAGCGAGTGGGAATCGCGCAGGCACTGGTGCACAACCCTGAGGTCCTTATCCTCGATGAGCCCACGGTCGGCCTCGACCCGAAGCAGATCATCGAAATCCGCAAGCTCATCAAGGAGCTCGCAGGCGAACACACGATCATCCTGAGCACGCACATCCTCCCGGAGGTGACCGCCACCTGCGATCGAGTCATCGTCATCAACAAGGGTCGAATTGCAGCCCAGGACAGCCTCGACCGACTAACCACCCGCATCCAGCAGGGCCGAATCTACAGTCTGGCGGTTCGCCATCCTTCGAGCGAGGGCATCGCAGCCATTCGAGCGATTCCGGGCATCAAGTCGGTCTCTGATGGCATCGCAGGAGAAGAGCGCAAGCTGACGGTGGAGATCCTGCCGGAGGCGGGCGAAATTCGGGATCGCATCACCGAGACCGTGGTCTCGCACCGAATGGGCCTTCTGGAGTTTGTCGCCGAAAAGCTCAGCCTCGAAGAAATCTTCCTGCAGCTCACCACGGAGGAGAACCTGTGAAAAACATCTGGACGATCGCACAGCGCGACTTCAAATCCTACTTCAAGTCCCCCATCGCCTACATCGTGATTGCCGGATTTCTGGCCATCATGAGCTGGATGTTCTTCTTCAATCTCTCGTACTTCAATGACCAGAACATGCGGGCCATGCAGATGAACATTGGCAAGGGCGTCTCGATTACCGAGGGAATCGTCCGGCCGCTGTACGGAAACATGAACGTCATTTTTCTATTTCTCGTTCCCTTCATCACCATGCGTCTGCTGGCTGAAGAGCGAAAGAACAGCACCATCCAGCTCCTGCTGACGGCCCCTGTCACGCTGACCGAAATCATCATCGGAAAGTTTCTCTCCTCTTTCCTGCTGACACTCGTGATGCTGGGCCTGACCGTGGTTTACCCGGCCGTTCTGTTCTGGACCGGAACCCCCGACCCCGGACCCATCGCACTTTCGTATCTGGGAACGGCACTGCTGGTCGGCTGCTATCTTTCGTTTGGCTTGTTCTTCTCGGCCATGACAGAAAACCAGATTGTCGCGGGAGCTCTCACCTTCGCGTTCGGCCTCTTCTTCTGGCTCATCAACTGGGCGAGCCAGTCGGTCGGGTCGACCTGGGGAGAAATCCTCAACTATCTTTCGCTGATCAATCACTACAACAACTTCAGCCAGGGCATCCTGAATACGACGGACATCATCTTCTATCTGTCCGTCATCGCTCTGGGTCTATTTTTCACGCATCGAGTGCTCGACTCGTTTCGCTGGAGGTAAGCGGACATGAAAAACCCATTCAAGAACCTCACGACAAGCTCCTCGCTCGCAGTCGGCGCAGTGGTACTTGCACTGGCCCTGCTGTTCACCTTCATGGTCCTTCCCGAGTACCCGTGGCTGAGCGCCGCGGTCGGCGCCCTGCTGCTTGCGGACCTGATCGGCCTGATCCTGAAAAACCGTCAAAACCTCAAGGGACGCGCCTTCGCCTTCGGCACCCATTCGCTGATGACGACCCTGCTCGTTCTCGCCATCCTCGGTGTGATCAACTTTCTGGGTTACCGCAATCCCGCAAAGTTCGACCTGACACAGGACAAGCTGCATACCCTTTCGGATCAAACCCGCAAGGTGGCGGCAGAGCTCAAGAGGCCAACTCGCTTCGTATACTTCGGACGACTGGACCAGGCGGAACAGAATCGCATCTTCCTCGACAACTACCGCGCCCTGAATCCTTCGAAGATTGAGATCGAGGTGGTGGATCCGAACAAGGAGCCGGTGCGCACACGCCAGGCAGGAATTCGCTCACTGGGGACGCTGCAGATCGTTTCGGGAGACCGCGACTCGAAAGTCACCGAGCTGACCGAAGAAAGCGTGACCAACACCCTGATCAAACTGAACAAAGAGTCGATCCAGCAGCTCTGCGTCCTTTCGGGGCACGGCGAAAAATCGTTTACCGCCAAGGACTCCGAAGGTTTTGACTCGGTTCGTACCGGGCTGGCAAATCAAACCTACGACGTAAGAGAGCTCAACCTCGTCACCGAGGGCAAGATTCCGGCAACCTGCAGCGCTCTGGCCATCTGGGGGGGAACCAAGTCGTGGTTCCCGCAGGAGGTCACCCTGGTTCGCGAGTATCTTGCCGGTGGTGGCCGCGCCCTGATCGCCGTGGATGTCGACCTGAACGGAGGCGAACCGGCAGCCGACCTTCTGCCGATCCTTGAGTCCTGGCACGTGCGCCCCGCCCGGACGATGCTCGTCGATCCATTCTCAAGGCTTCTGAATCTCGATCCCACGGTGATCATCCTGGCTACGTTCTCGAAGGACAGCCCGATCACTCGGGACATGCAGCAGCTCAACATCGCAATGCCCTTCACTCGTCCGATCGACATCCTTCCGGGTGCGCCCGCCGGACTCAACGTTCAGTGGCTTGGGAAGTCGACGCCCAAGAGCTGGGCCGAGAGCAGCTTCAAGGAGCTGGCCGAGGGCAAGGTACAGCTAAACGATCAGGACCGCGCAGGACCGCTCGATGCCATCGTCACGGTTGAAGGAAAGCTCAAGGACTCGAAAGCCACCAAAAACACCCGAATAGTGGTCTTTGGCAGCTCGCTTTTTGCCAATAACAACTTCTCCCGTCTGGTGGGCAACGCGGATCTGTTCCTGAATGCGGCATCCTGGGTCATGGAGGACGAGAGCATGATCTCCATTCGCCCGAAGGAGAACGCCCCCGGAACGATCCAGCTCTCGCAGAAGCAGGGAAATCTGATCCTGTTCCTCACCGTCATCGGCATGCCGCTTCTGATTGCGGGTGGAGGCATCGGATTCTGGGCCTATCGTAAACGTCTGTAAGTCATTGTTCGAAGGAGGTGTCAGATGGCTTCAAAAAACCCGGGCTGGTCGCGCCCCCTGGCGCTGGCTGGCGTGCTGACCGTGCTGAGCTCGGCCGTCTACTGGCTGGAGTTCAAGAAGAAACCCGAGAACGAACAAAGGAGCGAAGCCGATCGAAAGATCTTTCGACTGAACGAAGAGCAGGCTGCCGAAATCGCTCTGGTCCAGGGAATTTCGACGATTCGACTGGCCTGCCTGGATATCGAAACCCAACAGTGCCGGGCCGGAAAGAACTCTCGCTGGGAGATCCGCTCGCCGGCGAAACTCTCGGCGGAGAACACCTCCGTTCATTCGCTCTTGTCGACCCTGAACAACCTGCTTCCCACTGAGAGCATCGATCTGTCGAAGGACTCCCCCGAGAGGAGACAGCAGCTTCTGGCACAGTACGGCCTCTCTGCCGAGCAACGCCGGGCGGCCCAGCGCGTCGAGATCGTCAACGACAAGGGAATTCAAACGTCTCTTCTTCTCGGAGACGAGCACCCCCTCGGCAACAGTCGCTTTGCCGTTCTTGAGGCAGGATCTTCGGGTAAGCTGACCCTGAAGGACGACAAGGTCTACGTCCTGCCGCAGTCCTTCAAAGAGGCGCTGTCGAAACCCCTCAGCCACTGGAGGAACAAGAAGATCCTGACTCTTGCAGCCCACGAAATCTCTAAAATCAGCCTAAAGGCCTCCAAAACGAGCCTGACGGCGGAGAAACGGGATGGAAAGTGGACTCTGGAGGGCCGGGACTCGAAGGGGACCTACCGCGATCTTCCGGGGGACATCGAAAATATCGACAACTGGAAGTCGGCCATTGCCTTCCTCTCGGCGCGAGAGTTTGCCGCCGATAACCGGAATTCTCGCGAGGGACGAAAGACGCTGTCGGGCGCCACAAGAATTATCGAGCTGACCCTGGCATCTGACCCGAAGAAGGAAAAAGGGTCGGAGATTCGAATCGAAGTTTTCGAAAAGAAGAGCCCGTCCGGCGGTAAACTGCTGGTCACGGCATCCAACCTCGATCCTGTTTTCGAACTGGAGGCAGGCACTCGTCAGCGACTCGAAAAGACCGCTTCCGACCTGCGCCTGTCGAGACTGCTTGCCTCGATGGACCGATTCAACGCCCGCGAAATTCACTTCAAATCGCCGGCGATCGGTACTGCGCCTGTCGTCTTCTTCCGTCAGGACGAGAAATGGTCACGCAAGGGAAAACCGAAGGAGACGGATGACTCGACGGTCGTCGCCCTCCTCGAAAAACTCAGTGGGAACCGAATCAAGAGCTTTCTGCCCGAGCGTCCTTCAGGCAAAGACGCTCTGGAGATCCTCCTGAAGGACGAGAAATCGGGAGTTCTGCGCCAGCTTCAGTTTTGGAAGGACGGAGAGCGGGTTCTCGCGAAGGACCTTCTGTCAAAGCGCCGCGAAACCCTCGAGCTGGACGCATCGCTTGCGAAGGCCCTGCCCTGGGACACTCTGTGAGCCGTCAGTGGCTCCCCCTTCGCCTTACTGGACGCTATCTGCGGACGGTGGGACGCCTCCTTTTCCACCCGAGCCCGTTCTTCTCGTCGATGGCACGGGAAGGGGGCCTGACGCTGCCACTGCTCTTTGCCCTGGTGAACCACTGGCTGGCGTCCGCACTGGCCTTCGTCTGGAAAGCTCCACTCTCCGAGATGCTTTCCCGCTTCGCAAAAGAAAGCGCCTCTCTCTGGAGTGACTTCTCAAGCGAGCTCTCCACCATCGACTCGCCCGGAAGATTCGCGGAAGAAGGCTTTGCTCTGGACGCCTGGTCGGGGATCCGTGAACTCCTCATTCCCTGGTTCTGGGGAGCATCTTCGGTGCTTCTTGACCCGATTCTCACGCTCCCATCCCTGATCGGAGGAGCACTGCTCGTCTACGTTGCAGCCCGAGTTCTGATAGATTCGGAACACCCCATTCGCTTTTCGACGATTCTTCGAATCCTCTGCTTTTCGAGTGCCGCAACCCTGTGGAAGGTCATTCCCATTGCGGGAGCCCTGATCGCCCCCATTGCCGTAGTGACCACCACGGCGATCGGCCTGGCCGCCTCCTACGGCTCTGGCTTTGGGCGAGCGCTGATCGTTGCCCTTTTCCCGAAGCTGGCCTTCATTGGAGTTCTTGCAGGCGGACTGGCCGTCATGGGCTGGATCGCGTTTCGACTCTTCGCGGCACTCTTGGGTCTTCAGTAGAAAACGCACCGCATCATCGCCCAGCACTCCTTGGAATCGGTCGCCATCAAGTGTAGGGAGACTTCATGTTTCATCGCGCACTGCAGGGGTTCATCGAAGTCGTATGCGGCAGCATGTTCAGTGGCAAGACCGAGGAGCTGGTGCGGCGCTGCAAACGGGCGCAGATCGGACGGCAGAAGGTTCAGGTATTCAAGCCTCGAATCGACGACCGTTACTCCAAGGACCACGTCCAGAGCCACGACGCCAACCGGATCGCCTCGATTCCAGTGGAACACTCCCGACAGATTCTCGAACTCGTCGATGACAATACCCGGGTAGTGGGCATCGACGAGGCCCAGTTTTTTGACGATGGAATCATTGATGTGGCGAATAAGCTGGCCTACCGGGGCATGCGCGTCATCGTGGCAGGACTCGACATGGACTTTCGTGGCAAGCCGTTCGGACCCATGCCCAGCCTTCTCGCCATCGCCGAGACGGTGACCAAACTGTCGGCTGTCTGCGTGGTTTGTGGATCTCCCGCTTCCAGAACGCAGCGGACCGTGGGAAACTTGGATCCAAATTCAACCGTGGCCGTGGGAGCCAAGGAGATGTACGAGGCTCGCTGCCGTTTTTGCCATGAGCCGGAAACCCACGGAGACCATCCCTAAAACGAGGAGAACGACGAGTGTCCACCCCTGACGATTTTGCCACCAAGCTTCCTCGAATTCTGATCTCGGAACCCAAGCTGAAAGAACGAGTTGCTGAGCTGGCCCGGGAAATCCGCCAGGATTACGCGGGTAAAGATGTGGTTGCCGTCTGCGTCCTCAAGGGCAGCTTTATCTTCTTCACCGATCTGGTTCGCCAGCTGGACCTGAGCGTCAGCACAGAGTTTTTGGGCGTCAAAGCCTACAACCGCTCGGTCTCATCGGGAGAGGTCAAGCTGACTCTCGACATCAACGAACCCCTCGAAGACAAGCACGTACTGGTCATTGAAGATGTCGTGCACAGCGGACTCACATTGAACTACATCATGAACCTGCTTCGCGCGCGCCGACCGGCGTCGCTCAAGGCCTGCGCACTGCTGGTCAAGGAAGAGCGCCTGAAGATCACCCCGCCGATTGATTACTGGGGATTCAAGTTGGGCAAGGAGTTCGTGGTCGGCTACGGCATTGACCACGAAGGTAAGCACCGCGGCCTTCCCTACATCGGGATGCTGGAACATGATCATTGATTCTCGCGCTCCGACACGAATCGATCTGGCAGGTGGAACACTCGATCTTTGGCCGCTTCACCTGTTCTTCGATGGCCCGCAAACACTGAACCTCGGCATCGATCTCTGGGCCTCGACCCATATCGAGGCCGTCATCAGCGGGTCGCCCAATGCCATCCTGCGAACGGAAGACCAGAAGTTCGAACAAAAGGTGCCGTGGAGCATCCTGCTCGGCGATGAACCCCTTCCGCTTCCGCCACAGCTCGAGCTGCACGGCAAGCTGGTGCGCCACTTCGCGAAGCGGCGAAAGACCCCCCCTCAGGGGCAACTTTTGGTTTCCACTCAAGCGCGAAGCCCGGCCGGCGCGGGATTAGGTGGGAGCTCGACGCTTTCGGTTTCGCTCGTGGGAGCTCTCTCCGCCTGGTCTCGGGATGGCGAAGCCCCCAACGTCCCCATGGAAGGTGAGGACCTGGTCGCCATCGTTCGGGATATCGAAACGACCGTAATCAAGGTACCCGCGGGAGTGCAGGACTACTACGGAGCCATGTACGGAGGCCTGCAGGCCCTGCACTGGCAGCCCGGAAAGCATGTACGGGAGCCACTGCCCGAAAAGACACTGAAGGAACTCGAGCGACGACTGCTGCTCTTCTATTCGGGCCAGTCCAGAAATTCAGGGATCAACAACTGGGCCCTCTTCAAGCAGCTGATCGATGGAGACTCGGGAACCCGGTACGGATTCAACGGAATCTGCGAAGCGGCCAGCCAGCTTTCGCATGCCCTCCGTACTTCGGACTGGGTGGGTGTGGGTACGGCGATCGCGCGAGAATGGGAATACAGGCGTACTCTGGCCCGCGGCATCACGACCCCGGCCATTGACGAAGCGTTCGAGGCCGCGTTCAAGCTGGGGGCCTCGGGAGGGAAGGTGTGCGGCGCTGGTGGCGGAGGATGCTTCTTTCTTTATCTTCCGGAATCCTTCGAGACGACCGAGGGAGCCGAAAAACGCAACCAGATCCGCTCGGCACTCGAGGCCATGGGCGTCCGCCACTTGCCGTTCAAGGCGGTCAACAGGGGCCTGGAGGTCAAGGTCACACGTGCGTGAGCGCTATCTGGGCCTGGATCTGTCGGGAGCAAAAAACCCGAAGACTGCCCTTTCGATCCTCGAATATTATCCCAAGGAGCGAAAAGTCTTTTTGCTCGACATCCAGGACCGCATTCACGCACCGGCAACTCCTTCGCGTGAGTCCTCGGGAAACTCGGGCCCGTTTCCCGCCGACCAGTGGCTTCTCGGTCTGATCCGGGAGTCTGCGGAGGAACTCGCCTGCCTGGCGGTCAATGTTCCATTGACGCTGCCACCCTGCTTTCTCGGGTCGCGTCTGGAGTCCATCTGCATCCGGTGGATGACACGACAGGCGAGAAGAGCCTCGAAGCGTCGCCAGACGGGCTCGGTCGAGTTTACCGCCTACACCCAGAGACCGGTGGAGCTTTGGATTCGACATCAGGTGCTCTCGGCACTGCCCAAGACCATGCAATTCGAAGTCGATGAGGCCTTCGGAGGGAGTCGGGCTCCGCTGACCGCAAGAATGCACTTTCTTCAACGCCATCTCGACCGCAAGCGTCTGATCGAGTCGTGGCCAAAACTCACCGCCCTTCGGCTTTGCCTGCAACTCGGACACGACCGACGGTTCCTCTCCCGCTACCGCAAACTCGAAGAGGGAGCCCACGCCCGAATGCTCTTTCTGGAGCATCTCATCGAGGAAAAGGGCGTCTTCATCTACGAAAAGGACCTTCGGAAACTTTCACAAAGTCTGGCGGCCTTCGACTCATTCCTGTGCGCCTACACCGGGCTTCTGGCACGTCTGGGCCTGTGCGAGCGTCCCCCACGGGGATTTCCCCTCGCCTCAGGCTGGGTTCATTTCCCGAGGGAACACTGATGCTGGAGCTCGCCCTAAGAAGACTGCTCCACTCTCTGCTCATTCTCGCCGTGCTGATGGTGACCGTTTTTTTTATGGTGCGTTTCGCTCCGGGCGGCCCCTTTGACTCGGATCGAGTCTTACCCCCCGAGATTCAGATTCAAATCGAGCGTCGCTACGGCCTGGACGCTCCCGTTCCCGTCCAGTTCGGCCGCTGGCTTGTCGCCTCGCTGAGAGGCGACTTCGGACACTCGTTTCAGCATCCGGACCGGTCAGTACTTGAAATCATCGAGATCTCTCTGCCGCACTCGCTGGCACTCGGGGGCCTGGCGCTGACTCTGGCCCTTCTTTTCGGAGTTCCCCTCGGCATCTATTCTGGGGCGAGCGAGAGCCCGCACTGGGACCGTGTGGCACGCCTCGTTCTTCTATCTTCGGTCAGTCTTCCCGGATTTCTGGTAGCCAGCCTGCTGATCTGGCTCTTTTCCATCCATCTTCGCTGGCTGCCGCCTGCCCTCTGGGAGGGACCCGACCACTGGGTACTTCCTGCCGTCACCCTGATGTTGCGTCCTCTGGCACTCATCACCCGATTGATGCGAGGGAGCATGAAGGATGTGCTTCAGCAGGACTTCATTCGAACCGCACGGGCGAAGGGGGTTTCTCGAACGGGCGTATTGTGGCGGCATGCCCTCAGGAATGCATGGATCCCTTGCATCGGGCTCTTGGGACCGGTCGCCGCACACCTTCTCACCGGCTCGTTTCTGGTTGAAACGATTTTTCAAATTCCAGGCCTCGGCAGGTACTTCGTTTCGGCCGTGCTCAACAGGGACTACACCCTGGTCATGGGAACCACCTTGATCTTTGGGTTGATGCTGGTTTTCTTTAATGCGCTGACTGAGCTGCTTCTTGGGTGGGCCGACCCCCGCCTGCGATCGACGGGTGCAGGACGATGAGCGCCTTTTCACGCCTGCGATCGGATCCTTTCGCTTTCCTGCTGCTGATGGCTCTGGCTCTGGCCATTCTCATCGCAATCCTTGCGCCCTGGATTTCTCCCTACGCTCCAGATGCTCAGTCGATTCCGGATCGCCTTCTCGGCCCGAGCCCGGCTCACTGGCTGGGCACCGACAGCCTCGGACGAGACCTCCTTACCCGATTGATCTATGGCGCACGCCTGTCGCTGACGATCGGAATTGCGACCGCACTTTTTTCACTGCTACTCGGGACCGCTACAGGCGCCATTGCGGGATTTTACCGAGGCTGGCCGGATCGCGTTCTCACGGGATTCATTGACTTCTTCTCGATCTTCCCTTCGCTTCTTCTGGCGATCCTGTTCTCGCTGGTCTTCGGACGCGGAGTTTTTGGTATTTTTCTGTCCATCGGCATCGTGGCCTGGGTGCAGCACGCGAGACTAGTCAGGACCCAGGTGCTTCAGGCCGGTGAACAACCCTATGTCGAAGCCGCACGGTCGCTGGGAGTCTCTCGATGGCGGATACTCTGGCGACACATCCTGCCCAACCTCTGGGGCCCCATCCTGGTTTCGGTATCCGCACAGATTCCTTCGAACATCATGTCCGAGAGCTTCCTGTCGTTTCTGGGACTGGGTCTGCAGCCGCCCCACGCCAGTTGGGGAACCCTTGCTTCCGAGGGCACGCGAGCGCTGCGCAGCCATCCCCATCTTCTGGCTTTTCCATCGGTCGCCCTCTTCCTTGTTCTTCTCGCCAGCCAGTATCTTGGTGACTGGTTGAGAGACCAGATCAGCGGGACATCAAGGCAGAGCTCTTCGGAGTAAGTGGCCTCGAGTCGACCTCAACCTCCCGAACGAACAGATAGTTCATGGGATTGACTACAACGTTTCGCGAGCGCCGACTGACCAACGCAACGAGAGGTTCGTAGAAAA
>CAYSOA010000017.1:30967-55444 GCA_964432565.1 uncultured Bacteriovorax sp. | reverse complement strand
TCGAGCTGCCGGGACACCGTCGCGCTTGCGGCGTGTGCCGAGTACACGTCCCAGGCGCCATTGGTGTCTGCGTCCACTAGCGGATACGCCCAGTCAAACGCCACTGTTTGAAGGGTGGGATGCACCACCAACGTGCGCGGCAGGCTCAGAAGCTGGTAGTCGCCGTGATCGTCCAGCGAAGTGGCCTCGGCGATCGTCGTGCGTGCGGCCCAAGAGTCGTCCGACTGCCGCGCCAGGCCGGTGAGCCAGGTGCGTTTCTGGTTGACGGCGCCGTAGCTCGAAAAGACATCGCTCGCGATCAGTTCATAGCCCCCAGCGGGGGTGGTGCGCGCAAAGAGGCAACTATTGGCGCCATATTCTGCAGAGGTGCTTTCCCATGTGACCACACCTGTATCGCTGATCCTGCTGAAGTCCTGTTGATTCGATTCGCCTTCGGTGCGGTGATCGGGATGGCAGTACATGTGGTAAGACAGTTCGATCCAGGCGTCCTGGGTAGTGGTCAAGGCAAAAACAGCGAGGTTCTCGCTGAGTACTGGAGCAGCGAGGGCGTACCCAGAATACATGGCTTGGCCGGCTGCCATTCCGCTCGCTAGAGTTGCGCCAGTTAGATTTGTGGTTGTACCAAGTTCGAGGTCTCGAACATGTCCCAGGATCCCGGTGTTCTGGGAAGTATAGGTGTCGCCAGAGACCATGCTGGGGTCGCTGGTATTTTGGTTCAGCGAGTAATAGGCCAGATACCGCCCGCTGGGCGACAGGCTCGGGCCAGACATCGACACATTGCTTTGTTCAAAGTAGCTGGTGCCGCTACCTCCGATGGGATTGAAGCCTCCCGAGTAGCCGCTCACGACGGTCATTGTCTCTTCTGGCGTCCACAGATCGATCGACACAGTCGTCGAGCTCAGCTGTTGCGTGAGGTTGCCGCCGCCGTCACCCGATTCCTCAGCAAAGACGGTCTGGTGAAATTGGACGTGACGTTCGTAGACGATCTTCGTGCCATCGGCGTTGATATCGGGACGCAAAAACTGGGTGTGGGTCGGATCGGTGGCGATCCGGTCCGAGGTGACGGTTTGCTCTTCTTCACAGACATAAAGGGAGGCGTCGTAGCCGGTGCCCGGGTCGGTGGTCGAACACATCCAGTAGTCGAAGACGTAGTCTGACCCACCACAAGAAACCGAACTGGCCCCCGACCCCTCGCTGTGGCCGCTGCAATAGGCGGTGACTGAAACATTGAGCGTTTCCGGGCAGCCAGAGGCCAGTGTCTTGGTACTGGTCTCGGTTCCTGCACTGGTCAGCAGGCTCAGCGTCTGGGTAGCGACTTCGTAGACGTAAATGTCTGAAAGGCCGTTGGTGTCGCCGGCCACCAAGGCGGCAGCACTGTCGAAAACCACCTTCGAGCCGTCGTCGCTGATCCTTGGGTTCGCTCCCCCGGCTGGGTCACCATTCGCAAACTTCGACAATCGGGTCCTGGTTTTGGTGGCGCTTTCGTACAGATAGACTTGGCCGGAGTATTCGTACACTGCCAGCGATCCGTCGGCCGAGAAGTCTTTTGCGCCGTTGAGAGCGGTGTCGCTCCAGACGGTCGCGTGACCGTTCGAAAGCACGGTGGGCGACGTGATCGGGGGGGGGCCACTTTCTGGCTGAATCACGAACTCAAAGCTCGCCTCGCGCCGCTTGAATCGGTCTGCCCAGCTCAGGGTGATCGTCGCGGTTCCCGCTTCGACGGTCTCGGGGGCGATACTGATCACCAAGCGCGGCTGCCCATCAACGAAGGTCACGCCTTGAATCACGATGCTTGAGTCTTGAACGACGCTCTGGTCTGAGCTTTGTGCCGTCCAGGTCAGGTTGTGCTGGGAATCGTAGTTGCTGAGCGGCAGCGAAAGCTCGAGGGGTGCCTCGGATTCGGTAATTTCGTCAGCGCTGAGGGCCGGGATGCTGAGGGATGCGCTGAGTGTGGGCAGTGGGCGATTCTTTTCGGCGAGGGCTGCGGCAAGTCCGGGGGCGGGTTGGGCGCGAACACAGCCCGCGAGCGCCAACACCAGTCCTGCAAGCGCTGGTAGCACGCGCTGGTAAGGCCATCGGCCAGTGCTGGATTTCCTCGTCCCATATTCCGTCATGCCTGACTCTAGTATCGTCGAGATTCTGACGCCGCTCGAGATGTGTCATTTTTTACAGGTGTGCCGGTTGAGACACCCATCGCTCTGCCGGGTCCCACTCGCTTTTGAAGGCCTCAGGCCGTCTTGCGATGAGGCTTCTCGATTGGGGCCAGAGCTTCGCAGGCGGGTCCGCTGAGTACCTCGCCCGTCGCTTGAAACCTCGAGCCATGGCCGGGGCAATCCCAGGTTTTTTCGAGCTCATTGAAGGAGACTTCGCCTCCCAGGTGCGGACAGCGGGCCGAAAGCAGGTGGGTGTGGCCCGAGGGGTCGCGGTAACAGGCCACGCGCCGACCGTCGAGCGTGCCGACTTCAGCCTCTCCGGGAGCGAGAAGCTCCGGCTTAAGCTCGTGGCGAGAGAGCGATCGCGCCAGGGTCCTGGGGTACTGCACATTGTTGGAGATCCAGCGTCCGAGATCACGAACGCGATTCATTCGATGGGGTGCGAGCAGGGTCGTCAGATCCTCCCGTCGGCCCTGGGCCAGCTCGCTCAGAACCAAGCCGCAAAGCACGCCCATCGAGAGACCATTTCCGGAGAAACCGGTGGCATAGAGAATCCTCTCGGAGCGCAGGCTCGCTCCGACCAGCGGTAGGCCGTCGACGCTCTCGAAGATTTGTCCCGACCAGGTCGAGGCGATCGAGCCCACCTCAAAGCGCGCTCGAACATACTCCTCCAGACGTTGAATGGCGTGGGTCTCAATGAGGCCGGCTTCGCCGGTTCGGTGATCTTCGCCACCCACGGTTAAAAGTCCTTCGCTCATCGAGAGGTAGTGATAGGGGCTCTGCATGTCCCAGAACAGTCCGTCCATGAGAGGCGCGTTTCGCAGGCGCGCCGACAGGGCGTAGGTTCGCTGCGGCACACATTCGAGCTGCGAAACACTCGGGGCGAGGATCGGACTATGCGTTGCCAGCAGGCACCATTCGGAGTGAAGGCCTCCGTGCTCGGTTTGAATCTCGACTCCCTTGTTTCTGGAGTGGACCGCCGTGACGCGAGAGTTTTCGTGCAGCATTCCCCCCTCCCGAACGAAGGCTTCCAGTAAACGCTGGTTGAAAAGTGCCGGTTGAATCTGCGCTTGGTTTTCAATCCGAATGGCATGGGGAACCGAGAACGGAAGCGGAACGTGACGCACCAGCGCAGACGGAATGTGAAGTTTTTCGAGAGCCTCGAGTTCGCGATGCAGCTCCTCAGTCTGAGTTTCGGATTCTGCGTAGAGGTATCCGGGCAGGCGTCTGAATCCACAGTGATCTTCGGGCGAAATTTCGAGGCTCAACGAACCGATCCGATGGATGGCCATGCGGTGCGCCTCGGTCAGTCGCAAGAGACGCTCGACACCGAATCGCCGGATGAGAAGGTGAAACCGGCGATCGAGCAGTTCGGTCAGATGTCCCGTACTTTTCGAGGTTTCTCCTGCTCCTGTAGTCCGGGCCTCGAGCAGCGTAACGGAGCGGCCGGACCTCAAAAGAAATAATGCCGCGATCGAGCCCGTGATTCCCGATCCGACCACGGTGATGTCGCTCGTGTGGCGTCCTCGAAGCGGTGAAGAAGCGGAGCGTGTCGATGCGGCGTGCCTGGCCATTTCGGACTTTCCTCTCTGTTGAGTTTTCGGCCTCTTCAAGCAACGAGCGTTCCGAAAAAACCAGCGAGGGGCTTTACCTGCGCCGAAGAGTCGTGTTCAATCGGCCGAATCATCAGTCCAAGGGGGGACCTCATGGGAAATCAGTGTTTCAAAGGAAGGATTCTGGCTTCAGTCGCGGCAATGGGTGTCGTGGCGAGCGTGGCGGCAACCGCAGGCGAGCGTCTCGCGCTTCGCAGCGGCGTCGTCGATCTGGAGAGTCCGCGCCCTGCTGGGCTGCGGCAAAACGCCCGACCCGCTCCCGAAGTTTTTGTCGCCCAGTGGTCGGATCGAGTCTCGTTCGATGATCAGAAGCGACTTCAGATTCTGGGCTACCAGGTGCTGCGTTACCTTCCCGATGACGCCCTGGTACTTCGTCGTCCGAAAGCTGATGCGAGGACTTCGCTTGCCGCTCACGGTGTCGAGCTCGGTGCGCGCGCCATTTCGCCGCTGCTTCCGGAGTGGAAGATCGCCCCGGGGCTGGTCAGCGCGTTTGAAGGCGCTCGTCCCTGGGCACTCGTCAGCCTTTTTGAGGGCGCGTCGGCGCAGCGGGTGATTTCGGTGCTGCGCTCGATGGCCGACGTCAAGCTGTTGCGCGCATCGCACGGCGAGATCGCGATCTCGGCACCGGTTGAAGCGCTTTTTCAAGTCGCCGCGATCGCCGACGTCGAGTGGATTCAGGAGCTTCCGCTCTGGTCGACGATGGACTTCGTCATGACCGCAGAGGATCGTGAGCCTCACGAAACCCCGGCGCTGACGGGTTACGAGTCGGGTACCCGAATCATGGGCTTTGAAGAGGCCTGGTCTCGTGGGTTCACCGGGCGAGGCCAGAAGGTGTCGCTTGCGGATACGGGAGTCGACACCGGGGATGTGGCGACCCTGCATGCCGATCTCAAGCCCGTGGTGACCAAGGGCTATGCGCTCGGCATCGGAGCCAAGCTCTGGGAAGACCCTCAGGGCCACGGTACCCACGTGTGTGGATCGGTCGTCGGGACCGGAGCGATGTCGTCGGGGGCCTTCCGTGGAGGCGCCTATGAAGCCACCATGATGCCGTCGAGCATCTGGAGCCCGATCATGGACAACCTGGCGTTTCCGAGTGACTTCAACAAGCTCTTCTCGCCCCCCTATCTGGATGGCGCGCGCGTGCACACCAACTCGTGGGGTAGCCCGCGAAACCTGGGAGAATATGACGGCTTTGCTTCGAGCGTCGACCGCTTCGTCTGGGACCATCCCGACATGCTGGTGCTCTTTGCTGCCGGAAATAGCGGAGAAGATCAGAATCGGGACGGTCGCATCGACGAGGGTTCGATCGGGTCTCCGGCAACCGCCAAGAACGTGCTGAGTGTCGGTGCATCTGAGAACCTGCTTGCCGAAGGGGGAATTCAGCGTCCCGCAGGACAGCTCCGAGATGGCTCCACCAAGTGGGGCATCGAACCCATCGCAAGCGACCTGCTTTCGAACGATCCCAACGGCATTGCCGCTTTCAGTTCGCGCGGCCCGACCGTGGATGGACGCTTGAAGCCCGAGATCGTGGCACCGGGAACCAACATCGTCAGCACTCGTTCGCATCACCCCCGGGCCACCGTGCTTTGGGGTGCCTACGATGACGAGTACGTTTATGCGGGGGGAACCTCGATGGCGACCCCGCTGACGGCAGCCGCCGCGGTCGTGGCTCGGCAGTACCTCGTCGAGCAGGCCGGCCAGGCGCGGCCTTCGGCGGCCCTGCTCAAGGCGACGCTGGTGCATTCGGCGAAAGACCTGTTTCCGGGGCAGTTTGGTTTTGGAGCAGGGCAGGAAATGCTGCAGCCGCGTCCCAACGTTCACGAGGGTTACGGCCGCGTCGACCTCGAGCATCTCACGCGACTGGCAGGCCAGACGCTCTTTGTTGACTCCACTCTGGGTGTGGGGCTCAACGGGGTCGAAGAGGTGAGCTACGAAGTGGGTGCCGGCGAAGGATTTCGCGCCACGCTGGCCTATACGGATGCTCCCGCCTCGCCTTCGGCACGAACCGCTCTGATCAATAATCTCGATCTCGAAGTGCTGACGCCATCGGGCCGAATGCTTTCGCTGCGTGACGGCGTCAACAACCTCGAAATGATCGAGTTGAAGGCCGGCCAGGCCGAGCAGGGTCTCTATCGCATTCGTGTGCGCGGCGTGAACGTTCCGCAGGGCAAGTCGGGCCGCCAGCCCTACGCGCTCGTGGTGTCGTCGAGCCGTTAACGCTTCAGGGTCTTGAACTTCAGCGGGCGGGATTTTCCGTCGTAAGACAGGATCTTCTCGCCCGCGACATTCAGGCGCAAAAAGGCGATCTCGATGGTTTTTTCTCGGATGATCAAGCGTCCGCTGTCGTCATCACCCGAGCACAGCAGGTGGTCGGACATCTTCTGGCAGTAAAACCCCGAGTCCTGCTGCTGCTTTCCTCGCGTGGTGAGCGTGACGGATGCCTGAGCCGATTTCAAGGGCTGGTACTCGACAACCAAGCTCTGATGATGCCCGGCATTTCGCGGAAGCCGCACTTCGATTCGCGTCGTCGCCGATTCTGCCGCAAGCCCGGAGGCACTGAGCGCGAACCCGATGAGAGCCGAAACGGTCGAGAAACGGGTGAAGGGGCTTTTCATCGGCTGTCCTCCTCGGACGAAGACTCACACTTTTCAAACTCTTCCATCTGACCGTCCTTGTAGCCCACAACGACAGAGGGCCCCTTTTCGGCAAGCGCTTCGATCATCCAGGCATTTTTCTTGTCGATCGACGGACACCCGGCGCTCGTGTAGGCGCCAACGTGCAGGTACTTGTAGTCGATCGCAGAGCCGTTGTTCGAGTTCTGAAGGCCGAACAGCGCCACGGCAGGCACCTTGCCCCCGAGCTCGCGTCGAATCCGAGTGTAGGCGGCATCCGACTTTTGGAAGTTGAACGACTGGGTGGCCGTCACGCTAAAGCCCAGAAGAGAAGTGCCCTGCCCCGACTGGTTTTTGAAGCCCCGCTTGTTCTTGCAGGTGCCGTAGCCGACCCAGCTATAGGACTTTTGAACCTTCGGCAGCGTTCCGCAAAGGTCGATGTAGTACATGGCGGCCTGGCAGCGGTACGAACCCCCGTGCGTGCGCAGCAGATCGTCATAGTCATTGATGATCAGGCTGCATTTGTTCGGAATTCCGGAGTCGAGAGCCGACTCGAGATCGGCCTTGTTGCTCAGTCCCGGAGTCGAGTAGTGACCGAACACGTTTTCGAAGCCGGACTTTTTATCGAAACAGCCTTTTGTCTCGAAGCGGGTGGCATTTCGTTTGAGGCCCTTCATGGCGAACAAAAAGGCTTTCCTGGGAACGATTCCCTTCTCGAGGGTCAGCTCGCAGTTCTTCTGTGCCAGATCGCTCATTCCCGGAATACTGCAGGCATCGTGAAAGGTGCCCAGCGGTTCGGGCGAGGGCACGGGGCCCGGTTCGTCGATCTTGTGCGTGCGGCAGGAAAGATCCGGCGAAATCGCGTCCAGCCCAGGAACCGTCATCAGGAGCTCGACGGCTTCCTGAGCTCGTTCTTCGGAGGCAGGCGCGCGCAGTGGGTCCGCCTTCACGACGGTCCGGTTAGGGCACGCGGTAAGGGATAGAGAAAGCCCAACCCAGAAGAGGGCTGTGGAAATCGGACGATGGGGCCTCTGGCCGTTGACAGGATGGCGCATCAGCCCGTTCAAAAGCAAGCCGCGAGCCACCGGTGGAGCGTTGCCGGAATCTGGCGCCAGCATCAATCTGCAGCGTTCGGGGTGTCGATGGTTTTAGCGTCTGATCATCTTTTCGACAGTTTTGGCTCCCTTTACGCGGGGACCTTCGGGGCCTAGTCGAGATTCGGGTTGAGCAGCGAGAGCAGCTCTTCGCGCGAGAAGGCCTTCAGTCCGAGGGGGGACTCTTCGATGAGGGCTCCTGCCAGCTTCTTTTTGTTCTGGATGATCGAGGCGATGCGGTCTTCGATGGTGCCGGGAATCTGGAGCTTGAAGACCTGTACTCCGCGGGTCTGTCCGAAGCGATGCAGTCGATCGGTGGCCTGGTTTTCTTTTGCCGGGTTCCACCAGCGATCAAAATGCACGCAGACGCTTCCGGCGGTCAGGTCAATGCCCAGGCCCCCGGCCAAAAGCGAGCAGATGAAGACATGGCAGTCCGGATCATCGGCAAATCGCTGGATGCGCTTTCCACGGTCAGGCGTGTCCCCGCGCAGGTCGGTATAGCCCACCTTCCGCTTCTTCAGGTACTCGCCGATCAGATCCATCATCCCGAGGTACTGCGTGAAGACCACAACCTTGAGGTTCGAGCCCAGGGCCTCGTTGAGGATCTCCTCGAAGGCTTCCCACTTTCCGCTGTCCATGGGTTCGATCTTCTTGAGCTTCTTGACCTTGCCCGAAGTGAGGTCGGTGAGATTGGGGTGATCGCAGACCTGCTTGAGCCGGGTCAGCAGGGCCAGCACGTTGGCGTAATCGATCTTCTTTCCGGCCTTGAGCTCATCGCGCACCTTCTCGGCTTCCGAGCCCGTCAGGTAGGCCTTGTAGACTTTCTTCTGAATCGCCGTCATGTCACACGAACGCACTTCTTCGGTCTTCTCGGGAAGTTCCTTCAAGACCTGCGATTTGGTTCGGCGAAGCAAAAAGGGCTGAATCAGTCGGCGAAGGGCCAGTGCCTGATCGTCGCTCGGGCCCTCACGGTCACTGCCGTAGAGGCGCTTGAAGCGAGGAAGGGAGCCCATATAGCCCGGAAGCAGAAACTCCATCACCGACCAGAGGTCGACCGACTGATTCTCAACCGGGGTTCCCGTCATGGCTACTCGGTAGGTGCTCTTCAGCGCACGCGAGGCTCGAGAGCTGATGGTGGTGGCGTTCTTGATGGCCTGGGCCTCGTCGAGAATGATCGCGTGCCATTCGCGCTCGCGCAGGATCGATTCTCGCTGCAGCAGACCGTAGGTGGTGAGGATGATGTCGACTTCACCCTCGGCGGGAAGTTTTCGATTCGTGCCGTGAAAGATCGACCACTTGAGGCCAGTGGGATATTTTTCAAGCTTTTGTGCCCAGGCGGCCACCACCGAGGTGGGGGCGACGACGAGGGTGGCCTGACGCGGACGGTTTTTCGTCCGGTAGAGGCTTGAAAGAAAAGCCAGTACCTGGTGGGTCTTGCCCAGACCCATGTCGTCGGCCAGTAGGGCGGCCAGGCCACGCTGGTACAGGCTCCACATCCAAGAAAGGCCATTTTGCTGGTACTCGCGCAGATCAAATCCGTAATTGACCTTCGGAAGCGGGGGGATGCGGCCCTTTTCAAAATTCTTCTTCCAGTCGTGAAACTCCGCCCAGTCGGTATCGACCTTGAAGGCTTCGACGCCGAGTTCGAGGCTGAGGCGATAGGCCACGATCGGGTGAAGGGGGTTCTGCTCGCTGTCGTCGAGAAATCCGAACGGATCGACCTTTCCGGCATTCTTCGGATTTTCGGCATCCGACATGCCGCTGCGATTCGCGTACTTGCTGAGCTGCGAGAGGCTCGGCTCGAACTTATAAATTCGATCACCCTTCCAGACGTAGTGCGGACTGAGCCGCCCCTGGTTCGAAACGGCCTCGAGCTCGTCGCTCGAGAAACGGGCGCGAGAATTTCTAAATTCGTAGCTGAGGGATCTCCCCTTGGTTCCTTTCTTGCCGATACCCAGAGAGACCAGTTTCATCGGCTCTTCGTCGATTTCGACCTTCAGCGAGTCCTGAAAGACGAGCTTCTTCTGGTTTTCGATGGTGAGAAACCTGACCAGATGATCGATCGCGGTGGGCCCCTGATAGACCACCTTGCTCGAGTCAACGCTGTTGAGTACCGGCACGGCCCCGGGCGACGGCGTGAGTTCGAGGTAGACCTCCTGCGTGGTGCGCCAGAGCCCGGGTTCTGTTTGGCGAACCAGGTGCATGACTGGATCGACCTTGATGGCGCTGGTCGCAGGGTCAAGGTAGCGAAGCGCCGGCTCGATCGAGATGCCGATGAAGTTCCGATTCTCGAAGATGCCCCGGACGAATCCCACAAATTCGGCGGGAATTCGATCGTTCTCTTCGCGCTGGATCTCTTCGTCCACTCCGTGCCCGCTGTCGATGATGCCCGCCCGAAGCAGGCTGCCTCGACGGATCACCCAGATGCTGAGGGCGGCAACGTGCTTGCACCGAAGACCGGAACCCGAAGTCTTTGCGGCAGGGCTGCAGCTGCAGCTCGCCGGTCCGATTGTCCCGCGATTCATTTGTAGAGTGGTTTCGCAGGCGACGCCCGACGAGTCCTTGATGTTCGCGGTGACATTCTTGCCTTCGAGGCGGACGTGACTCACCCGCTCTTCGCGGAAGAAGATCTGGCCCCGATTCCAGTCGGCCATGGAGAATTCGCGTTTGACTTGATTGACGAAGAGCATAGGCGATCCCGAGAGTATACATACGCAACGGCGTTTCGGCTACACCGGGTGTTTGACGGCGATGGGTCCGCCTCGCGATCTTCGACCGTCAGCCGGCTGACTGTTTCTCGACCGTGGTCAGGTGGTCGCAGCTCCCATCGGATCGCTTCTTTCGGATCGATGAACTTTTTGACGACTGATCAAAGGTTGAACAGGGGCGGGGGTGGGTGACCCGCGTTCCAGTGCTCTTGTCATGCAGATACCCTCGTCCTCGGCACCTTGGAGCCGGTAATCCGAGCGGCACATGAGTTGCTTCCCCTGATGACAGGAAAGAGGGGCGCATGAGAAAACCGTGTTTCAAGTTGGGAATGGCTTCTTTGGCGTCCCTGCTGATCCTTGATCCGGTGGCCCCGACTCCGGCTCTGGGCGCTTCCAGTTTCTCGATTTCTGCGACCCGCTTTTCGCTCGGGGCGAAGGTCGGAGGGCCCGATGAGCTGCAGGATACCTGGACCAACCGGGGGTATTCGAAGACCGGACAGAACCTGACTCCGGGTGTGGTTGCAGTGAACCGGACTCGGTTTTCGCTGGGAACCCTCTTCAGGGACCCGGCCACTGGATATTGCTACATCGCTGCCGATATCCACGGAAACAAGAACGCCAGCGTGATCGATTTCTACCAGACTCCCAGTCAGTACGGAAAAAAGGCCTTGCCATCCCGGCTCTCGAAAGTGGGGAAAGTGGCCAAGGTCGGCTCAACGCCTGAGGAAATTCGCAGGCAGCTCACGGAGGCCTGCGGGCGAGGAAGTGTTCCTCCTGGCGAGTCTGCCAAAGACTGGCTTGCGGGAAAGCGAGGGCCGAGTGGAACGGATGAGGCCCGACCGCCGCTGCAGCGCGCGCAGCGCCCCAGCGTGGGAGGGAAGGCTCGGCGCGAGAGGGCCCGTCCTGATTCCGGATTTGCGGGGCTGCTCAGCCAGATTCTTGCCTCCAACTCTACCGACTCGCAAAGGGCTCGGTATTCCAGGCGCTACGATCGAAATTTCATCTTCGCCAACAAGGTTCCTGGACTTCGTGTGCGGGCTTCAGGTGCGAAGCCGGCCCCTTCATTCCGAGGGCGGGGCTTTTCGGCGCGTTGATCGGCCGACGCGATCCCTACACAGGGACTCGGGGAAGCTCTCAGCTCCACAGCTCATCCAAAAACGTCGACCAAGGGATGATTCGGATACCATCCTGAGTTCTTCTGGGGGCCTTCTCATTGCAGACGACCGTGTGGCTCTTTACCAGCTTGTCTGCCTGCAATGCGCGCAGGCCACTCAGATGGCGTTCAGAAACATTTTGGGTGAACTTGAACTCAAAAGCCGCGTCCTCTCCGATGAGGAGGTCGACCTCGTGCTGCTGGGTCGTTCGCCAGTAGCCCAGAGGTCGAGGGTCCTGACGATAGGCCTTCCAGGCGCGAACTTCCTGAATCATGGCGTGCTCGAAGGCTCGTCCTGCGTTTTCGGTCTTCCATTGCAGAGGGAGTCTTCCTGCGAGGAGGTTGGCAACTCCCACGTCGAACAGGTAGAGTTTGCTGCGTGAGACGGTCTTTCGCCCCTTCGTTTTGCGGAAACGCGCCGGCTCCAGCTCGAAGGCAAGGAGAGTGTCCTTCAGCACTTCTACGAAGTTGGCCACCGTGCGCGATGGAACCTGTGCGTCCTGTGCGATGGCGTCATAGACCAGCTCTTCGCCGCTTTGAGCTCCCATGACGTCGAGAAAGCGTGCGAAGTGGTCGATTCGTCGAACAATGGCCTCGGCCTGAATTTCCTCCTTCAGATAGGTTCCCACATAGGAATGCAGGTCGGCCATCGGGTCATCCGATTCGTAGATCGAGGGGAGCCCGCCAAAGCTCAGGTAACGCTCAAGATTGAATTTTGGAATTTCGCGCGAGACCAACGGAAACAGTTCGAGCACGCGGGCTCGCCCGGCGAGGAGGTTGGCGCCCCCTCGCTTGAGCTTGCGAGCACTGCTTCCGGTCAGGATGAACTTGAGTTTCTGGGTCTCGATGAGACGGTGGACCTCGTCCAGCAGTGCGGGGATTTTCTGAATCTCGTCGATGATGATCCAGTTTTTTCGCTCTTCCGCCGAAAGCTCCTCGAGGTCTTCACCGAGCTTTCTGGGGCGTCGCAATAGACTCAAGTAGACATCGCTGTCCAGAAGGTCGAAGTACCGGCCATGAGGAAGCTGGTTCCTGAGGAGCGTGGTCTTGCCCGAGGCCCTTGGGCCAAAAAGAAAGCCGCTTCTGGTTCCGAGTCGAGCCTTGAGGTCCAGAATTCTGGGGTAAGTCATCTTGAATGATCCGCATTGTGTTGCGTTTTTTTCAAGAAAAATCCGCAAGAGGGTGCGGATTATCAACCCTCACCGAGCGACTTCGAGCCGAGTCTGCGACTGGGCGGAGGAGCCCTGCAGCTCCAGCTCGACGGTCATTCCCGGCTCGAGGGCGACTGCTGGTGTCGCTGCTCCCAGCAGCACCCAGCTTCCGGCCGGCAGCACCTGATTGCGCTGTGACAGAAGGGTCACGAGCTGGACCAGCGAGCGAATCGGAGACCCGGAGATCTCGGTGCCGGGTGCTTCGTGCTGGACCGCACCGTTGACCGAAAGTCGCAGGACCCATCGCTCGAGCTCCGACCAGTGTGCCGGTTTCGGTACCGAGTTGCCGATCAGGTAGTCGGAAGAGGACGCGTTGTCAGCGATGACGTCAGGAAGCGAAAAGTACTTGAAGCCCACGTAGCGCGAGTCGAGCACTTCGATGGCCGGAGCCACCTCGGCGACGGCATTCCACGCCTGATCCTCACTGATCGACCCATTCCGAGCGTCGAGCAAGCGACCCATTCGGAGGGCGATCTCAGGCTCGGCCTTCGGGTGGATTCTCCCGTGAAGGGAATAGGGGCTGCCAAGGCGGAGCTGCATCCGGTCGGTCAGAATTCCAAAGATGGCTTGGTCCAGACCCATCTGGCGACGCTTGGCTTCGGAGGTGAGCCCCATCTTGTAGGCCACCACCTGTTCGCCGTCGCGCTCGCGAAGCCCGATGCCCGCTTCCATGATGGAGTAGGCCTCATCGATCGAGAGCGGCCGCTTTTCGGTAATTCTCGGAATTTCGCGCGCCGTCAGGCGTGCGTCATGGAGGGTGCGCGACAGTGCTTCCACGAAATCGGTCGATGATTCGGACATGAGATCGTTATAGCCCGAAAACAACCGGCTGAGCCTATGCTTTTTGACGTCTTTTCTCTATGATACGGCCACTGTGGCCACTCAAACGGTTCATGACATCTCTCCTCTGATCAGCCCGCGAATCGCCGTCTTTCCGGGCGATACGCCTTTCCGTTCGCGCCAACTGATGTCGTTTCCGGCCGGCCATCATCTCGAGCTGTCCTCGATCGAGACGACGGTCCATCTGGGGGCCCATGCCGATTCGCCGATCCATTACCATCGCGATGGGGTGGGAATCGATCAGCGAGATCCGCTTCGATATGTGGGATCGGCCCAGGTCGTCACCGTGTCGGGCGCGCGCGGGCGAAGGATCACGTCGAGAGATCTGGAGGGGGTGACGATCGATGCGCCGCGACTCCTGTTTCGAACCGACAGTTTTCCAGACCCGGAGAAATGGAACGATGATTTCGCCGCGCTTTCTGCGGAGCTCATCGAGTGGCTGGCGGAGCGCGGAGTTCGGCTGGTCGGCATCGATACGCCTTCGATCGACCCGTCGGACGACAAGATCCTCGAAACCCACCAAGCTGTCTATCGTCACGACTTCGCCGTTCTGGAGGGGCTGATGCTGAAGGAAGTCAGCGATGGCTGGTACACATTGCTTGCACAGCCCTTGAAGATCGAAGGAGCCGACGCCTCGCCCGTTCGGGCGCTGTTGCTGCCGGATTCGGGAATCCTTGCGGCCTTTCAAAGATCCGAAGGAGAATCTCGATGAGTGGCGACCAGAATGCCGGGGGAATCACTGCGCTTTCGAACTTCATCGGGGGGGAGTTCCTTGCGGCACGAAAAGGACGGACCTTCGAAAAGTGCGCTCCAGCCACTGGCGAGCCGGCTCTCCTGATCCCGGATTCAGATGAAGCAGACATCGGTCTGGCTGTCGCAGCGGCCCAGGCCGCGTTTCCGGCGTGGTCCTCACTTCCAGTACGCCACCGCGCCGAGTGGCTCTTCAAGCTCGCTGAGGCCATTCGTGAGCGGCTCGAGGGCCTGGCCTTTGCCGAGACAGTGGACAATGGCAAGCCGATCTCGGTGTCGCGCACGGTGGACATTCCTCGAAGTGCGCTGAACTTCGAATTCTTTGCCGAGGCCATCACGCAGTTTGCGAGTGAGTCGCATCATTCTGAGCCCGGAGTCGTGAACTACACGCTGCGGCAGCCGCTCGGAGTGGTGGGCTGCATCTCGCCCTGGAATCTGCCGTTGTACCTGCTGAGTTGGAAGATCGCTCCAGCACTGGCTGCCGGAAACACCGTCGTGGCCAAGCCTTCCGAAGTAACTCCGCTGACGGCCCATCATCTGGCAAAGATCTGTGCCGATATCGGCTTTCCAGAGGGCGTACTCAATATTGTACATGGTCGGGGGGCCAGCGCCGGAGCGGCCCTGTGCGCTCACCCCGATGTGAAGGCCGTCTCTTTCACCGGAAGTACTCGAACCGGTGCTGAGATTGCCAAAGTCTGCGCATCGCAGTTCAAGAAGGTGTCGCTCGAGATGGGTGGCAAGAACCCGACGATCGTCTTTGCGGATTGCGAGTTTGATCGCACGGTGTCCGAAGTGCTTCGGGCATCGTTTTCGAATCAGGGCCAGATTTGTCTTTGTGGTTCGCGAATCCTGGTTCAGCGAAAGATCTACGACCGGTTTCGAGATGCCCTCGCCGCAGGGGTTCGCGCACTTCAACCTGGAAATCCGCTCGATGAGTCCACGAAGCAGGGAGCGCTCGTCTCGCACGAGCATCTCGAAAAGGTCGTGGCGGCCGTCGAGCAGGCCAAGGCACTCGGTGGAAGGGTGCTTGCCGGGGGAGGTCGCGCAAAGCTCTCGGGCGCACTGGCCGGCGGCTTTTTCTTCGAGCCCACGCTCATCGAGGGTTTGCCTCCCGAGTGCGTGACCAACCAGGAAGAGATCTTTGGTCCGGTTGCGACCCTGATTCCGTTCGACACCGAAGAAGAGGCTCTCGCGATTGCCAATGGGGTTCGCTACGGACTGGCCGCCAGCGTCTGGACCACAAATCTCTCGACGGCGCACCGGATGGCATCGCGTCTGGAGTCTGGAATTGTCTGGATCAACTGCTGGATGCTTCGCGATCTTCGCACGCCGTTCGGAGGCTGGAAGGAGTCGGGCGTGGGTCGCGAGGGGGGCCTTGAGGCCCTTCGTTTCTTTACCGAGCCCAAAAACGTCTGCCTGCAATTTTCAACCGCCCCAGGAGCCTGAAGAGATGGAAAGCACTTCGACCGTTGATTCCGCCAAGGCAGCCGAACCCGTCGGCAAGTTTCCCCATGCGCGTCGCGTGGGCCAGTTGCTCTTTGTTTCGGGAATCGGACCGCGTGAGCGTGGCACGAAGAAGATTCCCGGCGTGGAGCAGGGATCTGATGGCGCCATCGTTTCGTATGACATCGAGACACAGGTTCGTTCGGTCTTTCGTAACGTGGCATTCATCCTGGAGGAGGTTGGACTCACCCTTCGTGACCTGGTGGACGTGCAGGTCTTTCTCACGAACATGAAGCAGGATTTTCCGGTCATGAACCGAATCTGGGCCGAAACCTTTCCGGACAGCGCCCCCTGCCGTACGACGGTGGAGGTGGGCGCCCTACCCACGCCGATTGCGGTCGAGCTCAAGTGTATCGCCGTTTTTCCGGAGGGCCAATGAGCCGCACCCCGATGAAGCCCATCAACTTCAAGAAGTGGATTGAGGAGCACCGTGATCTGCTCAAGCCCCCGGTCGGAAACCAGCAGGTCTGGGCGGACCGTGAATTCATGGTGACGGTTGTTGGCGGTCCGAATTCGCGTACCGACTACCACATCAACGAGGGGGAGGAGTTCTTTTACCAGATCGAGGGGGAGATCAACCTTCGGATGCTCATCGACGGAAAGCCGCAGGACTTTCCGATCCGAGAAGGCGAAATTTTTCTGCTTCCGCCGAACGTCCCGCATTCTCCCCAGCGACCCGCTGGAACGATCGGGATGGTGCTCGAGCGCCGGCGGCTGGCGCACGAGCTCGATACCTTTCTCTGGGTCTGCAGGAATTGTCACTCGGAGCTCTGGAGGCACACGCTTCATGTCACCGATATCACCACCCAGCTTCAGCCGGTCTTTCGGATGTACCATTCGAACCCTGAGAACCTGAAGTGCAAGACGTGCGGCACTGTTCATGAGGGCCGACGCGAGTCGGCGCACGAGGGCCGACAATGATCGACATCCACACGCATATCCTGCCGAAGGAGATGCCGCGCTGGAAGGACCGCTTCGGGTATGGCGGTTTCATCGAGCTCGACCACCACGCTCCTTGCTGCGCGCGGATGCTCCGGGATGACGGAACGTTCTTTCGAGAGATCGAAGAGAACTGCTGGGATGCCGGGGCGCGACTTCGAGATTGTGATCGGCATGGCGTCACCACGCAGGTGCTTTCGACCGTTCCGGTGATGTTCAGTTACTGGGCCAAGGCGGAGCACGCGCGCGACCTTGCCCGATTCCTCAATGATCACATCGCCGGAATCGTTGCGGCCAATCCGGGGCGATTCGAAGGGCTCGCCACGCTGCCCATGCAGGATCCCAGGCTGGCCATTCAGGAGCTGGAACGCTCCGTGAAGCAGCTCGGGCTCAAGGGCATCCAGATCGGGACGAATATCAACGGAATGAATCTCGACGAAGAGCCCGTGCTTGAAGTTTTTGCTGCTGCCGAGGAGATGGGTGCCTGCGTCTTTGTGCATCCCTGGGACATGATGGGGGCCGAGCAGATGCCCCGATACTGGCTGCCGTGGCTGGTCGGAATGCCCGCCGAACTCTCGCGCGCGATCTGCTCGATGATCTTTGGCGGGGTGTTCGAGAAATTCCCGAGGCTTCGCGTCGCATTCGCCCACGGTGGGGGGGCGTTTCCCTCGACACTCGGGCGAATCCAGCATGGTTTCGAAGCAAGACCTGATCTTTGCGGCGTGAACACCAAGGCGTCGCCGCGCGCACAGATTGGAAAGTTCTATCTCGATACGCTCGTGCATGACGCGCGCGTACTGCAGCAGCTGATCGAGATTTTTGGAGTCGAGAAGCTTGCCCTCGGGACGGACTATCCTTTTCCTTTGGGCGAAGACAAGCCGGGCTCTTTGATTCGAAGCCTCGGAGAACTGGATGAGGCCTCCCGCGAGCGATTGCTCTCGGGAACGGCCCGGGAGTGGCTGGGATGAATGAACGATTCTTGGAAGAGCTGAAAAGGGCTGAGTCGCTGGATCAACACGATTCGCTGGCGAGGTACCGGGAGGAGTTTCTGTTTCCCAAGGCCGGAGCGACGGCCAGCGGAGGCATGGCAGGAAGGGATGTTCTTTATTTTGCGGGCAACTCGCTCGGGCTGCAGCCGCGCAAGGCTCGTCAGTACATCGAGGAGGAGCTCGAGGATTGGGCAAGGTTCGGCGTCGAGGGCCACCTGCGTGCCCGACACCCCTGGCTTCCCTATCATGAGTTCGTGACGGCAAATCTGTCCCGAATCGTCGGGTGCAAGCCGACCGAAGTGGTCGCAATGAACACGCTGACGGTCAACCTGCACCTGATGATGGTGTCGTTTTATCGTCCGACGAAAACCCGCTACAAGATCCTGATTGAGCCCAGTGCCTTTCCTTCAGATCAGTACGCGGTCTCCTCCCAGGCGGACTTTCACTCGCGCTCGGTTGGCTTTGATCCCCGAGCGGCAATCGTCGAGCTCAATGCCCGGGAGGGAGAAGACTGCTTGCGAGATGAGGACATTCTGGAGCAGATCGAAGCCCAGGGGGATTCACTCGCACTCGTGCTTTTGGGCAATGTGAACTATCTGACCGGTCAGGCCTTCGATATGCAGGCGATCACCGACAAGGCCCGCTCGGTGGGTGCGTGCGTGGGGTTTGATCTCGCCCACGGTGCGGGGAACCTGGAGCTGAAACTCCACGACTGGGCACCGGATTTTGCCGTGTGGTGCTCGTACAAGTACCTCAACAGCGGTCCCGGAGCCCTGGCGGGATGTTTCGTCCACGAACGCCACCATCGGGATCGCACGCTGCCGCGTTTCGCGGGATGGTGGGGACAGAACAAGACCACCCGGTTTATGATGGGGCCTGAGTTTGATCCGATCCCCACCGTCGAGAGCTGGCAGCTCAGCAATCCGCCTATTTTTCAGCTCGCTGCAATGCGTGCCTCTTTTGAGCTCTTCGATGCTGCCGGTATGCCCACGCTCAGAAAGAAGAGCGTCGAGCTCGTGGGCCTGCTCGAACGCCTGCTTGGCGCAGCCGCGCCATCAGTGAAGGTCGTCACGCCATCCGAACCCACCCGGCGCGGCACGCAACTCTCCCTTCGCGTCGTCGGCCGCCCGAAGGATTGGGTTCAGGAGCTGGAGCGGCGTGGAATCGTCGCGGATGCACGCGAGCCCGACATTCTTCGGGTCGCGCCGGCGCCACTGTATACCCGCTATTCGGATGTCGTCCGGCTGGCGCACGCGATTACTGAATTATCCGGAGAACTCTCATGATGAACCCCCAGGCAGGAGCCAGCCTGAGCATTGTTGGTGGTGGACTGGTCGGGTCGCTTCTGGCGACCGGGCTGGCAAGGCGGGGATTCGATGTCGAGATTCTAGAACGTCGGTCGGATCCTCGAGCTCGGTCCGTCTATGGAGGGCGCTCCATCAACCTGGCGTTGTCGGTGCGTGGAGTGCACGCTCTGCGGGAGCTGGGGCTCGACCAGCAGATTTTGTCCGAGGCCATTCCGATGCGCGGCCGGATCATGCATGCCGTCGATGGGTCACTCACGTTTCAACCCTACGGCGTCGAAGACTGGCAGTGCATCTACTCGATCTCCAGGGGAGGGCTGAACAAGGCCCTGCTGACCGCGGCAGAGTCGACCGGGCGAGTTCAAATGCGCTTTGACCAGCGGCTCGTGCTCGCCCAGGCCATGGGGCCGGGGCTCGAGCTTGAGATGCGCCACGAGACCGAGAAGCGTTCACAAAGAATGTATCGACGAAGGGTGATCGGAACGGATGGATCGGCTTCGGTGCTCCGGTCGGCCATCGTGCAGGCCACGCGGGGGCGCTGTTCGGAGTCGGCTCTCGACTACGGTTACAAGGAGCTGGCGATTGCCCCTCGTGAAGGGGCGAGGGATGACGAACGTTTCAAGCTTGAGAAAAATGCGCTTCACATCTGGCCACGCGGCAACTTCATGTTGATTGCCCTGCCGAACTTTGACGGTAGCTTTACGCTCACGCTCTTTCTTCCGTACGAAGGAGCCATCAGTTTTGAAAGCCTCCGCACTCCCGGTGAGGTTCGGGCATTTTTCACGGAGTACTTTCCAGACACCCTTTCGCTGATCGAGGATCTCGAGCAGGCCTTTTTTTCGAATCCGACCGGGCACATGGTGACGGTAAAAACGCACCCTTGGAATTGGGACTCGCGCGCGCTTCTACTGGGTGATGCGGCCCACGCGATCGTTCCGTTCTTTGGCCAGGGAATGAACTGCGGGTTTGAGGATTGCTCCGAGCTTCTGGCGCGGGTCGATGCGATGATGCACTCCCTCACGGGAAAGGCGACCGCCGATGCCGACGCCGCCTGGTGCAGCCTGTTCAATGCCGTCAGCGAGACTCGGTGGCGAAATGCCAATGCCATTTCGGACATGGCAGTCGAGAATTTCGTCGAGATGCGGGACCGGGTCGGTGATCGACACTTTCTCAAGCAGAAGGCCCTCGAAAAAAGGCTGCAGCAGCGCTTTCCGCGCGAATACATTTCAAAGTATTCACTCGTGAGCTTTAGTCGGGTGCCTTATTCGATTGCCGTCGAGGCCGGTGTCGCCCAGGAGCGGTTTCTGCGCAGCGTTTGCGGCGCGGACGCCGACGTTGAGGGGATGGATATCGAGGCCATGCACGACCGGATACAGAAGGAGATCGCGCCGATTCTCGAGCCCTTCCTTCCGAACGGACTTCAAAACGGCTATGTGGGCCAATCAGCATCGGGAGAAAGGTGATGAATCTGGGAATTGAGGGAAGACGGGCCCTGGTTCAGGGCGCTTCGAGCGGCTTGGGATTTGCGATCGCGCAGGCGCTCATCGCCGAGGGCGTGAGTGTTGCCATCTGTGCGAGACCCGGCGAAAGGCTCGAGAGTGCTCGGGAGCGATTGGGGGCTTCGGTCGCCATTGCTGCGGATCTATCGAAGGCCGGCGAGTCGTCGAGAGTGGTGCTTGAGGCTCAGAAGGCATTGGGTGGGCTCGACATTCTGGTTGTGAACACCGGCGGGCCCCCAAAGGCCGAATTTCTCGCGGCGACCGAGGCGCAGTGGCGCGATGGTTTCGAGAGTCTTTGGATGGGAGCGGTCGACTCGATCCGAGCGGCTCTGCCACTGATGATGGCGTCGAATTTTGGTCGAATTCTCCTGGTTACCTCGGCTGCGGCGAAAGAGCCGATGGCCGGACTGACGATTTCGAACGGCCTTCGAGCAGGTCTTCTTGGGCTGACCAAGTCGATCAGCAACGAGGTGGCTCATGCGGGGGTGACCCTCAACGCGCTATTGCCCGGGTACACCGACACCGAGAGACTTCGCGAGCTCGGCATTCCGGCCGAAAAGATTTCTGCCAACATCCCTGCGCGTCGCCTGGGACGACCCGAGGAATTCGCGGCTCTGGCCGCCTTTCTGTCCTCGGTTCCAGCGGGCTATATCACGGGCCAGGCGATCGCTGTGGACGGAGGGTATCTCAGGGGCTTTTAGCTGTTGAACGGGTAGCTGAGTCTCTCGAGCTCATTCGAGAGCGGGTTCCAGCGAATCCATTGCTTGTGGCGTCGGGGAAATCCCACGTTCATGTATCCTTCGCAACCGTGAGGGTCATGGCAGTGTCCCATGACCAGGGCGTCTGCCCTGCCGGGGCCGGTGCGGGATCGGGCATAGGCGCAGAAGACGGCACGAAGTCTCTCGCGATCCTCGGGGGTCCAGTCGTCTGGAAGGAGTTTGGCATCGCGAGAGGTGTTGCTCCAGAGTTGGCCGAGGCGATCGAGTAGGGGGCCCGGTAAGACTTTGACCAGCCCCAGCCCAAGCGCACTTCGAAAAAAGCGCCTCAGAACGAGATAAAACTGATCTGAAGGATCGGCGAGGTCCCCATGCTCGATGCGCAGTGTTCGTTCGCCGTGCTCGATCTCGACGAAGTCGGAGTGGACTCGGGCATTACACCCCATCTCGGAGTAAGATCCCTCCACCCAGAAGTCATGATTCCCTTCGATGTGATGCACGATCACGCCGCGAGCGGTCGCTGCACGAACCTCTTCGAAGAAGGGACGATGAAGGGTGCGGAAGACTCCCTTGTTCCCCACGTAGACATCAAAGATGTCGCCGGCCAGCGCCAGATGATCTCCGGGCTGTGGCACCTCCTGAATGAAGCGCAGCACCGACTGGTAAAAAGCCTCGTCGGGATGAACGAGATGGAGGTCGGACAGGACATGAACGTAAGGGCTGGCGGACATCTCAGGAACCAGACTTCCCGCGCTCAGAACTTTTGATCAAGGAGTTTTCCGCGTCCCCGGGTGTCGCTGTTTCCCGAAGCCCGAAGTCGCAGGAATTCGTCGGCCTCAAACTGACGAATCACGTTGCCGTTGATGTCACTCAGGACGACCCGCAGTCCGGGGCTGTTTCCCGATAGCGCAGCGTTCAGCCCATGTTGCTGGTTTTTCGATTCCGACTGAAAGTCGCTAACCGCTTGCTCAACGGCCATCCTCTCCTGTTCCGGGGAGAGCGCCTTCGAGGGCGAGGTGCCCGACTGATCGGGGTTCTGGTCTTGTTGGGGTTGCCGGTCGCCGCCCTGTTCGCCGGCGGCGGCGCCGTGGCCATCGCCCCCCTCGGCATTTGCCTTGAGGGTGCGGTGGATCTGAAAGAGCTCTCGAAAACCGGTGACCTTCACAAAAGACGTGTCGGTCGAGACGCCCCCTTCATTGAGAGGATTTCGCTTCGGCTTCTGCCGCCTTCGCATCGGCTTCAGGGTCCGTCGGAAAAATGGCGCTCACCGGACATACACGCGCACAGATTCCACAGCCGTGACAGGTGTCGGCGTCGATCACGAACTGGCCGACTCCAAAAAAGATGCTTTTCGTCGGGCACACGTCGACACAGTCGGCGCAACTGGTACAGCTCGGTCGAATTCGGTGGATCGACATGTCAACCCACCTTCTCGGCCCGAACCTCGGCCGCGATGGCCTTGAGGATTTCGGGACTCAGGTTGACCTTCCGAAGAAAGTTCTGTTGGTGAGGGAGAAGGTCGGGCTTCTCAGATCCCGCCTGGGCATACGTTCGCGCGACCGACCAGATTCCGGCAAGCGAAGCGAGACCCGGATCGATCGGATCGAGGTAGTAGGGCCGGTCAGCGAAGCAAATCGCCCGCTCGACCGGACGCAGGGTCTGAGCAAACGAAGCCAGCAGGGCCGAAATCTCGAGGTGACCGATCGGAAAGCGCCTCATTTCGTGGCACTCGATGAATGCCGGCCGCCCTCTGGGGTGCTTGTCAGCGTCCCCAAGAAACTGCGACCACGACTTCTCCTTCGTCTCCTTCGGAAAAAGAACCGACATGGCCACTTTTCCCGCCGGGAGCAGCAGGCCGCCCGCAAAGACGAACCGATCATAGCGCACTTTTCCCATCTTCTGGGCCATGCGATAGGCGATTCGGGCAATGAGAAAGCCCTCGTCAAAGCACTCCTTTACGGCGGCCTTCTGATCCTGCGACGCCTTGACCCTGGCGAGGATTGCCGAGAGCCAGTCGTAGTGCAGGCCTGCGTTGAAGGCCATGTCGGCATGCATGAGCTTTCGATCCGCACAGTACTCCTGCGCCGCCACGGCAGCGGGAATCAAATCGCTCGGACTGAGGTTCAGGGAGGTATCCTTGCTCGATCGGGGCAGGTTCACGCCCAGGTGGCGGCTGATCGCCGCGCATGCCGTGAGATTCCGAATGAGGTCCTTCCCGAGCAGACTCAGAATGCGCTCGGTGATGACCTTCGAGTGGTCAATCGTTTCGGGAACTTCAGACTTCCAGTCCTTGACCTTGTTGGCCAGGAAGGTGAGCTTCATCAAGAAGTGCACGTAGGCGGGATTGGCATCCAGCAGCGAGGTGAGGTCTCTGACCCGAACCTTCTCGTCCCCGGAGGCCCGAATCGTTTCGGCCAGCATCCGGGACGGAATCGTCGGCATCAGGAATTCCCGAAAGAGGCGGTCGAGGTCTGGACCCGACTGGCTGGTGCTGGCAGCGGCTTCCGAAGCGGCCATGGGTGGGTTCCTCTCCTCTTTTGAGGGTAGAGAGGGTTCAAATTGAAGTCAAATCCGGGTGGCCCTATACTTGGGGAGCAACTTCGAGAGGCTTTCCCAAATTATGCAGACACTCGCCAAAGACATCATGAGCACGAACCTGATCACCCTGACCGAACAGGCAACCATCGAGGATGCCCTGAAGGTGCTGATCAATGCACGAGTGACCGGCGTTCCGATCATCGACGGAAAGACCGGCGCCATGAAGGGAGTGCTGTCAGAGTTCGACATCATCAAGCACATCGGCAAGAAGCGGAAACTCGAGGATGGAACGTTCAAGGAGCGTATCAAGTACTCGCGAAAGGCCCGCTTCATTCTCGCCGACACGCCCTTGAGCGAGATCGTCAAGCTGTTCGTGGACTACAAGTATCGCCGCCTTCCGGTGGTGGATGAAAACAAGAAGCTGCTGGGCGTGATCACCCGACGGGATATCATGCGGGTCTTCTTTTACCGATCGAAGCTGCCCTGACGATGAAACTGACGCTTACCCATGAACGTGGTCTTGAGTATCTGACGGCCGAGGGCTCGATCGAGCCCCGTGATGTGCAGGTCCTCAAGGTCGGCGTTGGTAAGCTGATTCGCGACGGCAAGAACCAGATCGCCCTCGAAGTCGCCGAGGCGACGATGCCGGACGAACTGGTTCGTGAGCTCATGGCGCTGGATCTCGTCGCGCGCGAGCTTTCAGGGCGAGTTGTGGTTCTCGCAACAAGTTCTGCCCTGCGAACAAAGCTGGAGAACTTCGCCAGACCGATGACTCTGGGGGTTTTTTCGGATCGTGGTGCCGTTGAGAAATTTTTTGAGTCGATCAATGATGCTCCGCTGGGCCCTATTCAGGGG
>CAYSOA010000017.1:0-30867 GCA_964432565.1 uncultured Bacteriovorax sp. | reverse complement strand
CCCTCCGTCGCGGACCTCGAGGGATCGTCAGAGGTGGCTCCCGAAGAGCAGGTCAAGCTGCTCAAGGAAGAAATCCGGCAGCGAGAGCTGCAGGAGCTGGGTAAATTGCGGGAGACCATTTCTCGGCTCGAAAATGAGAACCGGGTGCTGCTGGATCAGTTCAAGACCTATTTCATCGAGCGACGGCAGCCGCCAGATGAACGAGCCTACCAGCAGCGAATTGCGGATCTTGAAGCGAGGCTTGAGAAGTTCATGGACGAGCAGGCCAAGGAGAAGGGCAAGTGAGCGATCTCGCAGGACGCCTGCTATCGGGCGAGCGCCTCGCGCTGGCTCGAGTCATTACCAAATTCGAAAACCGCGATCGGGATGCAGGCGCCATCCTGAAACAGATTTTCTCGAAAACCGGACGGGCTCGCGTCTGGGGAATTACGGGGCCACCAGGAGCGGGAAAGTCGACGCTCGTCGATCAGATGGTGCGCCAGCTGCGAAAGCAGGGAATGCGCGTCGCGGTGGTGGCGATCGATCCCTCGAGTCCGTTCACCGGGGGGGCGATTCTGGGTGACCGAATTCGAATGCAGGATCACTCGAGCGATTCAGGGGTCTTCATTCGTTCACTGGGGACCCGGGGAAGCCAGGGGGGCCTTTCACACGCAACGCTCGAAACGGTGCTGGCTCTGGATGCGGCCGGCTTTGATGTGATTTTGGTCGAAACGGCTGGGGTCGGCCAGACAGAGCTCGAGATTCTGGGGCTTGCCCAGCAGGTCGTGGTGGTCCTGGTGCCGGAGAGTGGCGACTCGATTCAGATGATGAAGGCCGGTCTGCTTGAGATCGCCGATCTCTTTGTCGTCAACAAGGCGGATCGTCCCGATGCCGATCGCCTCGTGCACCATCTGGGCGGAGTTTTGGATCTCACGCCGTCGGCCAGGCCGCGCCCGGACATTCTGAAGTCTCAGGCGACGACTGGAGTGGGAGTTGCCGAAGTAGTCCATCACTTGACTGCGCAGGGGGGACATGACCTGCCCGAACGGAAGCTTCGCCAGCAGGAATTTCTGAAACGTGAAGTCCTACATATCCTGACAGAGAGACTCAGTCGAAGTGTTGCTGAGGCCTTTCAAACGTCATCGGGCCTGGAACTCTTGAGGCAGCTAGAAGCCCGTGAATTAGATCCCATCTCTGTGGCCGACCTTCTCTCTGGAGCTTGAATACTTTCATTTCCGGTGACTTGATGCGGCGCGTCTGGTTTTGCCTTGAATAAGTATTTTACTCGGTCTTTTACCTGACAAAAAAACTCTAAAGGCAAACCAATACCCGACCGATCCGCTGGGTGTAAGCAAGGCTGACTCGGTGAACCCGGGAGGGCCTGGCAGGGGTACAGCAAATTCCTGCCAATACAATCAGGAACAGTGGTGGTTCGAACCACGGGGTGTGGTTTGTCTGCCGACTGCAGATAACGAGGAGTAGGGTATGGGTCTTCGTGTAAATACGAACGTTCAGTCGCTGGCTGCGCAGCGCAACTTGAACACGACAAACATGGCGCAGAAGAGTTCACTCGAAAAGTTGGCCTCAGGCAGCCGTATCGTTCGCTCGGCGGACGATGCCGCCGGTCTGGCGATCAGCGAAAAGATGCGGGCGCAGGTCCGGTCGATTCGCCAGGACACGCGAAACGCCAATGATGGAATCTCGATGATTCAGACCGCCGAGGGCGGCATGAACGAAATCGGAAACATCCTGGTTCGCTTTCGTGAGCTGTCGATTCAGGCCGCTTCCGACACGATCGGCGACAACGAGCGTGGCTTCATCGACAAGGAAGTGCAGCAACTTCGCGGAGAAATCGACCGCATTTCGCAGTCGACCGAGTTCAACGGCCGCAAGCTGCTCTCGGGCGAGAGTGCCCAGCTCGAGATTCAGATCGGGCAGGGCAACAACGAAGGCGTTGACCGCTTCGCATTCGACCTTGCTGAGACCAACGTCTCGGCAGACCGACTGGGAGTGAGCAGCCTTTCGGTGAGTGACAAGGCCTCGGCGCAGAATAATCTGGAAGTCATCGACGGCGCGATCAACCAGCTTTCGAGCAGCCGAGCCAATCTCGGTGCCATGCAGAACCGTCTGCAGAGCGTGGTGAACAACCTGGCTGTCTATGACGAAAACCTGTCGGCTGCTCGTAGCCGGATCTACGACATCGACATGGCCTCTGAGACTGCCGAAATGGCGAAGAATAGCATTCTGTCTCAAGCCGGTACTTCGGTCCTCAGTCAAGCCAATCAGAATCCCATGCTCGCACTGAAGCTCATGGGCTGATTTTTTCCAGGCTGAGGCCCCCGCGCTTTACCCCCCCCTTGTGCAGGGGGCCTTGGCCGGGAAGTATGACCACCAGAACGGGAGGGTGCCCTAATCGGTACTCTCCCGTTTTTCTTTGGTTTTCTGGCTAACTGTTAAGAAAAAAGCGCTTTACTCAAGCTTTATGACGCACCGCCGATAGGATGGGTGTCAGCAGTAATGAACGGAAATCACCAGCCGGTCGGAACTGCCGATAGATCACCAACTCGGTCAGGTCGCTGGAAGGCGACTTGAATGAACCCGGGTCCCTGGGCCACCACCCACAGGCATTGCTGTGCCTGAGGTCACGGGATCCATCCAGTTACTGGAGGCTGTACGTATGGGCTTGAGAGTCGCAACCAATATTGCCGCTGTTTCGGCAAACCGTGTCCTGAGTAAAACCAATGATGCCCAGAACAAGTCGTTTCAACGCTTGTCTTCTGGAGCGCGAATCACCCAAGCCGGCGATGACGCCGCAGGGCTGTCGATCTCCGAGAACTTGAGAGGCCAGATTCGCTCGATGACCGAAGCGGAGAAGAACGCCAACAATGGCGTCTCGCTGGTTCAGGTCGCCGAGGGCGGACTCTCTGAGGTTGGCAACATCCTGATCCGGCTTCGAGAGCTGTCGATTCAGGCGGCTTCCGACACGATCGGAGACAAGGAGCGAGGCTTCATCAACCAGGAGTTTCAAAGCCTGACGGCTGAAGTGGACCGAATCGCCAATGTGACCACGTTCAACGGCACTCAGCTGCTCAACGGTCAGGGAAAAGACTCACTGGAGCTTCAGGTAGGCATTCGAAATGACGTGACCGACCGAATCACCTTCAACGTCGCCGAGAACGATGTCCGCGTCGATTCGCTCGGAATCAGCAGCATCAAGGCAGAGTCGATTGAGGATGCCCGCGAATCCATCGATGCCGTCGATACCGCGCTCAATAAGGTCAGTGAAACCCGAGCCCGAATGGGAGCCATGCAGAACAAGCTGCAGTCGACGACCAATAACCTGGCCATCACGAAGGAGAATCTCATCGGAGCTCGGTCTCGCATTGCCGACACCGACATCGCCGAAGAAACGTCGAGCCTTGTTCGCGAAAACATCCTGCAGCAGGCTGGTATCGCGGTTCTGGCCCAGGCCAACCAAAACCCCATGACGGCCCTGAAGCTGTTGTGAGGACGCGGCATCCGCGTCCGAATTTTGCGCCTCGGCCTGTCGGTAATGGTGCCGGCAGGCCGAATGAAGCCCGCCCCCTCCTGGTGTGCCGAGCACCGGGGGGGGGACCCCTTTTTTCAGGCGGCCCTGTTTTCGTGGCTGTCTTCAGGCTTCTCCTGCTCCAAAAGCGGCCGAAGCGCCGCGATCCGCTCATTGGTTCCCGGGTGAGACGCCATCAGATTCGGAATCTCGCCTCCCACAGATCGCCCTTCGCTGAGATTCCATGATTCGATTCGTCGCAGTGCCGCGGCCAGGTCACTGGCGCGGGCGTGAAAAGATTCAACACAATGACGATCCGCCTCGATCTCATGCCGATGGGCCTGCTTTTGAATCAAGCGAAACGCCGTCCACATCAACGCAAAGGCGGCCACGAGACTGAAGAGCGGAAGCACGGATGCCACCTGCTGACCCTTGAAAAAGGCATTCAACGCCAACGAGACTGCGAGAGTCATCAAAACCGACATACTCATCGCCCACGCAAGGGCAAACCGTTTGCGAAGATGCCCCAGTCGCATGTGGGCGGCCTCGTGCTTGACGATGGCCTCGAGCTGTCCGTGAAGATCCGGATCCCGAAAGTCTTCGAATAAGGTCGGGGTCATCCAGAGAACGGGCCGAAGTTCGCCACCGAGCCCGGAGAATCCGGTCACCCAGGCGTTTCTCGCCTTCATGCTATCAGACCGGATCACCCGAAACTCCGGGGCCGATGTCTGCGCCTGCGCAAACCAGCGTTCCAGCAGTGCCAGCACTCGGGAGTCTTCAATAGCATCCGAGGGAAGCAGCCGGCGAAAGATCATCGGAGAGAGAACGAAGTTGGAGGCCAGAGCTAGGCTATAGCCGACAATGGTTCCCGCGCCGACGACCCCAAGGGCCGCCGGACCCTGGAGCTTGAAGAGCGCGACAATGACCGTGGAGGCCACCACGCATCCGATGAGAATTCCAAGGTACGCGGCAAGTCCTGCCATGGCCCAGGCCAGGTGATGAAGGAAGGATCCCCCTGACGACTGAATCGGTGCGGAATTTGCGCTTTGAGGCGATATTTCGCGTTCGAGACGACCCTGAAGCAGGCGCTGCGTGAGCAGTGCTCCGAGCGTGAAAACGACCGAAGCGACTGCAAGAATGCCCCCTTCCTCTCGAATCTGCGAGGTGGCCAGAAAGATGATCAGTTGAAGGGCCGTTGCCATCAGACCGGCGAGCCTGATTCGGAGTTCGCGATCACGAATAACCGGTTCATCGGGGTTCTCTTCGGCGTCCTCTTTGCTGACGTCGCTTCTGAAGTACTCGCACCAGATGGCCAGCATCACGACCGGAATGGCTGCCGCGACGGCGAGCCCGAGAATGGTCTTGAGTTCCATGCACTTCCCCCTCGCCTGCCTATCGGCATTCGGCAGTCGGGAGGTTAGCGTTGCGTGGAGTTCGGACTGGGATCACAACGCCAGAGCTCAATCGCCTTGCCCGAGAAGCCCAGGCGTCGCTCGTTGATGGTGCCTGCGATCAGACACTCGGCTCCGTCAAACTTCGGACGCTGAGAATAGCGGGCGTCCAGAACATAGAGGACTGGAGAGATCAGCGCAGGCCAGCGGCTAACACCGCGGTCGAGTAGATGAGCATCGAGGCGAGGCCACTCGAGGCGCTCGGCAGCCGAGGCTGGTTCGAGAGAAAAGGGCCTGTAGGTACCAACCGCAAAGGCCGCCTGGGCCGCCGTCTGGTAGCGTGATCCGATCACTGGCAGGCCCTTCGGTACTTGGAGCTGATCGAGGAGGTGGGGAAGGGAACTCCATCCTCTGAGGTCGTTCGAAACATCCCAAAGCGGAGGTGAGGGGGTGCCGCGCGACCACGACGCTACCATGGAGACTGCAGGAAGCTGGGTGAGAACCAGTGTGGTCAGCAGGAGCCCGGAGACAAAGAGCGGTTGAGCGCTTGTCAGAAATCCGCGCGCAGAACCCGAGGGAAGGCGCCACGCGCTCCACAATGCCAGCGGCAGCCAGCAAACGATCGGCCAGTGGGGCTTGAACTCCGAAAACGCGGGCTGGACCAAAAAGATCGCCGAGGGAAGAAACCAGAAGATCAGATTCCATTCGCCGCGTGGAATTCGAAGAGGAGAACGAGCTGCCCGTAGAAGCAGTCGAAATCCGGTGAAAAGCAGGGGTCCTGCGAAGATCGCCTGCGTTAGCCAGAAAAGCAGATAGCGTCGACCGTTCCAGCCCGAGCCGGAATGGCGCGCCTGAAATTGGTATACGAATGCTGCCCATTCGTTATGCGCGTTCCAAATGAGACTGGGGGCCGCCCCCAGTCCCGCCCCCAGAAGAAGTGCGGCGAGAGGTCTTGCCTTCTCTCGAGAGAAGACAAGAATGCAAGCGGCGGCCGATCCGCAGTAGAGAACTGCCGAGAATTTCGAGAGCATGCCGATAGCCGCTCCCAACGCCAAAATCCCGAGGTCGAATCCCTTCGGCTCGTCAGATTCGATGATTCTCGAGCACGCGGTGAACGCCAGCATCCAGCCGAACAGCAGAGGCTGATCAGGGACCATCATCCACGCCATGGCGGCCAGCCCCGGAACGAGCGTCCAGGAGAGCGTGTTCGAATCCGATTCTTCGTGGGGGCGAACTCGCTTCAGCCACGATCGCGCCAGTGCCACGATTCCGATCATCAACATGAGGCCTGGCAGCCGAACAATGAGCTCACGCGAAAGGGGCAGCCACCCCACGACGACCTCCGACGTGGCGATGAGCCAGGCCACCAGAGGCGGGTGATAAACGTATCCGAGCGCAGGAGAGCGAGAGAGAACCCAGTAGTAGGCTTCGTCGTCGCTGATTCCGAGCGTTGCCGCCTGAAAAATCCAGTATGCCGGCACGAACAGCCAGAACGCCCGCCCCATCATCAACGGCCCAGCGCAGCCTTGCGAACCCGCGAGGGACCTCGAAGCCGGCTGACTTCGAGGTCGGGCACCTGAAAGTCGATCATTGTTCGGATGCCGGTTTCGAACTTCTTCCAGTAGTCTTCGGCTCGGCGTGGAGAGGCGGAGGGGAGCTCCAGAGTTATGGTTGGAATCCCCATTTCCTGTCCTGCATAATTTCCAAGTGAACCCGGAAAGAATCCGGTCGATCGCGCTTTAAGCTTGTTGCGGAGATTCACGCATTCCTGAACATAGTCCTTACGAAATCGCGCCAGCGAGAGATGGCTGGGACCGTCATAATCCAGCACATTCAGCGGAGCATGCATTCCGAGAATCTTTTGGGGACGAGTCTCGCGAACCAGACGCATCTGAAAGAGGGTCTCCGGTTCGGATGCGGCGTGCGGACCCGGATTTCGCCTAGCGTTCGATTTGAATTTGGCCTTCCAGAGGCGGTGAGCGTCGCGCTCCCAGTCTCGTGTTGGCAGGTTGCGGTTCAGGTCGACCTTGTGGGCATTGGTACGGGTTCGGGTCTTGCGAAAAAAGCCGTCGGGATTGACCAGAGGCGCCACGACGACTCGAATCGAATTCCGGCGGAGAGTCTCCTCGTGTTCTGCCAGGTAGCGTGCCAGCTTCAGTACGACATAAAGCGGCGTGTTCTCATCGCCGTGAACCATGCTGATCACCAGAGTGGTGTTGGTCGCCCTGGGGTCGCCAAACTCAGCGGTGGGAATCGCCTTCCCCAGAACCGAATAGGCGTCGATCTTCCACTGAATTCCGGTGCAGGGCTCCAGCCCGGGCCACCCGAGCTTTCGGAGCTCGGTGCGTACTTGGGAGCACCATTGATCGAGAGTCCAGGGAGGATGGGGTTCGTCACGCGTGGGGCGATTTTCGGCGGTGGCAGCCGGCGAAGCCGAAGCCTGTCCCACGGGAACGAGCAACAGAAAGGAAACGACGAGTGGCAGCAGGCGCCTCATGCGGTATTTCCCCGCGGCTTTCGCTGCGCCAGCAACCATTTGCCGATCATCAGGATAATTCCGCCGATGATTACCAGCAGGATTCCGTACTCCAGCTTCCTGATGATCTGGATGACCTTCTCGATCTCGTCTCCGAAGTGATAAACCGACCCGATAATGGCCGGAACACTGAGAATCGCCGCAAACCCATCGAAGGAGAAAAAGACTCGAAACGGAAGGTGCAGCACTCCTGCCGAGAAAAAGATGGGTGCGCGAAGTCCCGGCATGAACCGCGCTGCGAAGATGAGCTTGTTTCCGTACTTCTGGAACTTCGACTGAACGAGTTCGAGCCTTTCCTCGGAGAGAATTCGCCGGAAAAACCACTTCCGCGTCAGCTCTCGTCCATACTTGCGGCCGAGGCCGTACACGATGGAGTCTCCGACCATCACTCCTGCGAGGCAGACGGCAATCATGACCCAGACGTTGCAGAGACCGTAGTAGGCCAGTACTCCACCGACCACCAGCGTGATGTCTTCTGGAATCGGCAGGCCGAGTCCGCAGGCCAGCAGGATGCCGAACACAATGAGGTAGGGCATCGGGCCGTAGAAGTTCAGTAGGAAATCAATCAGGGCATCCATTTTTTGAGTTGTTTCCCAAGGGGGTGAGCCTCCCGATATTCATCGAGAAGCGTTCCCAAATCAACATGGGTGTATCGCTGGGTGGTCGATAATCGAGAGTGCCCCAGTAGCTCCTGAATCGTTCTCAGGTCGGCCCCGGCGGCCAGCAGGTGGGTGGCAAAGCTGTGTCGAAGGCCGTGTGGCGAGAGGTGTTTGCTAGACTCCAATCGAACCAGATGGCGTGCTAAAATGCGTGCGACGCTGCGCGCGGTCAGTCGTGTGCCTCGAAAGCTCAAAAAAAGGGCCGATTCATCACGCGGGCGCTTCACCGTTCCAAGGTAGTTCCTGAGGGCCTGGACGGCAGGGGTTCCCAGCGGAACCCGTCGCTCCTTCGACCCTTTTCCCAAAACGCGAATCCATCCCGAATCGAGCTCAAGATCGCCAAGCTCAAGGCCGACCGCCTCGCTGACGCGCAGTCCTGCGCCATAGAGCACTTCGAGCAGGGCCCGATCTCGTACCCCGAGCAGCGTCGTGGTGTCCGGAGCTTCGACCAGCTCGCGCATCTCTTCGATCTTCAGAAATCGAGGCAGCGAGCGCCGGGCCCGAGGCGTCGGAACCAGGCGGCCCGAATCGTGCGTCAGCCAGCCCTGCTGACGCCCAAACTTCAGGAAGCCTCGAATGGCCGAGAGATGGCGGCATACGGAGGTGCGGCCCAGTCGGTCGTTGAGGGAGGCGAGATAGCTTCGGAGGGCCCCCGGAGCCAGCTCGGCATTTAGTTCACTCATACTGTGCAGCCCTTTGGCAACAAGATGGGCCTGCCACTGGTGCAGGTCGCTTCGATAGGCCTCGATGGTCCGGGGGCTCAGCCTCCTGCGGTCGTTTAACATGTCGAGGTAGGCCGCCATGGCCTCGCCGATACCGTGCATTCCTCTAGTTTAGGGTTCGAGCCGCCCTGTGGTAAAGGTAGGGTATGGCCGAAACAGCAGTTCATGTGGTCGGAGCGGGCCTTGCGGGAAGCGAGGCCGCCTACTTTTTGGCGGAGCGCGGGGTTCCAGTCGTGCTTCACGAGATGCGCCCCGAGCGCATGACCGAGGCGCACCAGACTGGACACTGCGCAGAGTTGGTGTGCAGCAACTCCTTCAAGTCGAAATCACCCGTATCCGCGCCGGGAATGCTCAAGGCCGAAATGGCTCGTCTAGGTTCGCTGGTGTTGAGAATGGCCGCAGAGTCTTCTGTTCCGGGCGGAGATGCCATGACGGTGGATCGCGAGGTCTTTTCGTCTCTGGTCACGCGGGCCATCGACAGCCATCCGCGAATTACCCGGGCGGGCAGTGAAGTCTCAGAGCCCTTTGTGGGAAGTCCGACGCTGTTTGCGACGGGACCACTTACCTCCGATCGTCTTTGTTCGTGGATTGCTTCGGCCACGGGAGCCGAGGATCTTTACTTCTACGATGCCATCGCGCCCATCATCGACGCTTCGACCATCGACCTCGAGCAGGCGTTCATTGCCAATCGATACGACAAGGGCGGAGAGGAGGCCTATCTCAACTGCCCCATGAACGAACACCAGTACAACGCCTTCATCGATGCTCTGATCGCCGGCGAAAAGGTGGCGCCCAAATCATTCGAAAAAGAGAAGTTCTTCGCCGGCTGCCAGCCGATCGAAGCGATCTGCGCGACGGGCCGTGACAGCCTGCGCTTCGGTCCGATGAAGCCTGTCGGCTTGAACGATCCCAAAACTGGCCGACGGCACTTCGCGGTGGTTCAGCTCAGGCCGGAAAACCGGGCAAAAACTGCCTATAATATGGTGGGTTTTCAAACGAAGCTCAAATACGGCGAGCAGGCCCGGATTTTCCGACTGATTCCTGCGCTTCGTAATGCCGAATTCCTGAGGATGGGGTCGATCCATCGCAATACCTATGTCTGCGGACCGAAGGTATTACGTTCGGATCTTTCTCTGCGAGGACATCCGCTGGTTTATCTTGCAGGGCAGGTGACGGGAGTGGAGGGCTATCTCGAGTCGGCGGCCTGCGGACTGCTTGCCGCCCTGTTCATCGAGCAGCGCGTTCGGGGTCGACCTCACAGCGCCCCTCCTGGGAATACGGCCATGGGAGCGCTGCTGCGCTACGTGACCGGGGGGGATGAGAAGAACTACCAGCCGCAGAATGCCAATTTCAGCCTTTTTGATGTGGGGCTGTTCGAAGACGTTTCGGGCCTCAAGCGGGATCAGGCTCGTGAAGAAATGGCGCGTCAGGCGCTGAAAAACTTTCAGGCCTGGCAGGCGTCGCTTCAGGCCTGATCAGGCCTGAAGGTGGTAGCGGACGCTCGTGACGACCCTGTTGCGCTTGAAGAGCAGCGCCGCGCGAATCAAAAAAGCTGTTTGGTTGTGCAGCAGGCTGTAACGCCATTTTGATGTGACAAACTCCGGAATGATCACGGTGACGAGTTCTTCGTGGGTGCACTCCGCCACGTCGTCAATGTATTCGAGCATCGGACCGACCACGGAACGATAAGGAGACTTGAGCACGACAAACGGAATTTCGTGTGCCCACTTCTGCCATTCCTTGCGGATTCGGTCGGTAGCTGCGGGGTCGATCTCCACGTAGCAGGCCCGCACGTCGTCCGAAATGGACACTGCGTAGCGCAGTGCCTCGATCACGCCACGGTGAATTCCAGAAATGGGGACGATGACGGTATGCTTGAGTTTCTCGAGGCTTTTGGGGGGAGAGGAGCTCTCCAGCGAGAGCTCTCGTCCCACGGCCAGATAGTGCGAATGGATCCGTGAGAAAAAAAGCAGCAATGCCGGAAGACCAGCAATGACCATCCATGCTCCGTGGCTGAACTTTGTCGAGGCGATGACCCCAAGAACCCCCAGTGTGGTGGTAGCTCCGACGGTATTGATGGCAAGGCCGCGAATCCACCCGGGCTCTCGGTCGCGCCAGTGGTGCCGAATCATTCCTGCCTGAGACAGCGTGAAGGAGAGAAAGACGCCCACGGCGTACAGCGGGATCAGTCGGTGGACATCTCCCTGGAAAAGGAAGATCAGAAAAATGGCCAGAAATCCCAACCCCATGATTCCGTTCGAGAACACGAGTCGGTCGCCGACGCTCGCCAGCTGGCGAGGCAGATAGCGATCACGGGCCAACATCGAGCAGAGTTTTGGAAAACCCTCGAAGGCCGTGTTGGCCGCCGTGAAGAGAATCAGTGCCGTAAAGGCCTGAAAGAAATAGTAGAGCGCGGTCTGTCCAAATATCGAACGCGCGAGCTGCGAGATCACCGTTTCATCGGGCTTCGGGTAGATTCCGTACACATGCGCCAGTAGCGTGAGGCCGATGAAGAATACGGCAAGGATCGTCGCCATCCAGAGCAACGTGGCCTTCGCATTACGAACCCGGGGTTCTCGCAGGGTTGAGACGTCATTGGCAATCGATTCGACTCCGGCGAGCGCGGCACAGCCGGAAGAAAAAGAGCGCAACAATAGGAAAAGGGGAATCTCGGGATACTGCTCATGAAGAATGGGAGCGACAGGAAGGGCTTCGCCATTGAGAAGCTTCAGGATGCCAGACACCAGTAGCAGCAGGAACGAGCCGATGAAGAAATAGGTGGGCAGGACCAGGATGGCGTCGGATCCCCGCTTGCCACGCAGTTTTGCCCACATCAGGGCAAGGATGACGAGCGCCGAATAGAGTTCGCGATGTCCCTGAAGGGCCGGAATGGCCGAGTCGATGTTGGCGACACCCGCCGCTGCAGAGACGGCGACGGTCAGGACGTAATCGATCAAAAGGGCTGCACCGGCGAGGAGTCCTGCCTTCGGTCCAAGGTTCTCCTTCGCGACCACGTAGGCACTGCCGCAGCTCGGGTACTCCCGAATCGTCTGCCGGTAGGAGATCGTGACAATGATCAGCAGGAGGGCGATGGCCAGGGCGACCGGCATCGACCAGGAAACGGCCAGCGCCGAGAGGGCGGCAAGCGGAAGAAGGACTTCTTCGGTGGCGTAGGCTGTTGAGGAAAGAGCGTCGGACGACATCAGGGCGAGAGCCTTCCATTTCGGAAGGCGTTCATCGCCGGCCAGCTCATTGGACAGGGGTTCGCCCACGAAGAATTTCTTGATGTCACCCAGCTGCATGGTTGCAGTCTTTCCTACGCTCGAGGGTCGCGACGGTCAATGGAACAGCTAGGGCTTCTGGAGGCGTCCGGCCGCAATATCCTGAATTCTGACGCGCACACTCTCGGACGAGGCTCGAGAGAGAAGCGCATCCAGGTTCTCCGAGCTGAGGTCGGTGGCTCGCTGGGCTGCGTGAAGAAGGACCTGGTCTCGATACGACTCGATCGCGAACCCGGGCCTGTCGAGGCTGTCCGACAGGGTTGCTGCCTCGATGATGCGAATTTCTGAAACCTTGGCCAGACCGAGTTCAAAAAGCTGATCTGCAGCCGTCCTGCTCAAGAGCGATCTGAACAGGGCCAGCAGGGCGTCGGGGGTGAGTATGGCGGAGCGCTCGATCGTTTTCAGGGCAACGGTGTCCCGATTCGGCTCCTCGGGAAGGAGCACTAGAATCGCGCCCACTTGTTTTGCGGCGTCCCCGGGGATTCTGGGAAGAGCGTTTTCCACGAGGCTGGTACGGCTGCTCCATGTGGAGCAGGCCAGAAGCAGGTTTCGCAGGTCATCCGATTGGTAGTCTGTGATGAAAGGGACGATGCTCAACAGCAGTTGGTCGCGCAGATCTCCTGCGGCCTGCTGTGAGACGAGCGTGAGAGCCTGCGCCCCCTTCAGGTCGGTCAGCCTGGGGCTGATCGAGCGAAAGAGGTTCATCAGCAGTTCGCGTGACTGGATGGGCGCGGTCAGTGCGGCAAACTCGGCTGCGTTGATGGGGCCTTCGCCAGTGAGTGCCAGAGAGGAGAGTTCGTCGCGAAGTGATCCAGGTGGGAACACCCGAACCAGATCGAGCACGGCGCTCATGGTCCTGTCCGAGTCCCTCTCGAACCAGTTCCTCCCCAGTGGCACGGCGAACTCGAAAGCTCCTTTCCGGGCCGCCAGTTGGAAGAGTTGAACCTTCTCGGCGGGCGTCAGTGCATCGAATGAATTCCCCAGGCGCTCGAAAGCAAGCTGGAAGGCGATATTCGTCGACTCTTCCGTGCGATGCAGGCGTTGCAGTACGGCTTCGGCTTCCGAAAAGGTGAGTCTATTCAGCTTCTTCAATCCGAGCATGAGCAGGCGGTTGGATGTCGTCATGAACTTCTGGGCAACGGCAAGGTTCGCCTCGAGGATGCGCCGCTGCACCACCTGATCGGCGGAATCTCCGAGCTCACGAAGCTTGCTTCGGATGGCGGAGACCTGGGGGGCCGTGAAAACCACTCCGTCGAGAATCAGGACCAGTCGACGCGCATCGAGGGTGGGGGTCTTCTCTGCGAGCGCGATGAGCTGCTGATGAAAGGACTCGCTGGCCGAGGTGATGGCTCGCAGGCGCAGCAGGGAATCTTCGGTGTCGTCGAGACGAATGAGATCGAGTACCTCCGATTCAGCCTGATTCAGGTCGAGTCCCATGCTGCGTGCCGGAAGTTCCCACTGCTCTCGCGAATCGAGCTCTGTTCTTGTTCCAGTGCTGCTGATGACGATGGCCGCGCCAGCGCGGGCCTTGACTCGAAGGGCGTTCAGCTCGTTCCTCGACCAATGGAGCAGGGAACCTCCGTCGCTCGTTTCGATTCGAAGCTGTTGCAGGGTCAAAAGCCGTGACCGATGGAGGACCATGACGGGAGCGCTGGCCTTTTGGGCCAGGAGCTGGCGCACCTCGAGTGTTGTCGGAGACAATGGGTCGACGCGGCCATAGCTCAGGATCAAGCTGCCCGGGGCTGCTTCCTCGGGTGTCGGAAGTTCGCGCACCACTTCGATCGACCCACCTTCTAGATAGGGCGCCGCCTCGAGGGCGACAGCCGCCGGTGCAGGCAGCAAGGCACTGAGGACGAGAGGACAGACCCAAAAAGCCCGCAGCGAGATGAAAGTCATGGCGGGGGCTTATCAACCTTAATGCAACGAGTCAATTTTTGATCGGTGCGCTTAAAAGTGGCGTAAAGATCTGAATTTATTGCTGTATCTGTACTGTTTTGGTTTTGATGCGTTTCACGGGGGTTGCGTCAGCATGAGGGTTGCTTCAGGAGGGGGAGTTCACCAGAGGGGGCTTTAATGACTGCTTTCGACCTGCTTCGTGCCGACCATCGCCAAATCGCCGCACTTTTCGATCGCGTGCGCCAGTCCACCGATTTTAGCGAGCGCCGAGAACTTTCAGAGGAGGTGCGCGATCTCGTCCGTGCACACTCGCTTCTGGAGGAAGAAATTCTTTACCCTCGCTTTTCGGCGCACTCATTGCTGACCGAGCTGATGTCAGAATCCATCGAGGATCATCGGCTGATGGAAGAGATTCTGGGTGAACTCTCCCTGGCTTACGACCCCGAGGACTTCGATGAGCTGCTCGACGACCTCATGGATACGGTCGAAGACCACATTGCAGAAGAGGAGGTCGAGGTGTTTCCCCGCCTGCTGCCCCTGCTGAATGAAACGGAATGGAACCAGCTTCGCGATCGGATGCTGGACTTTCGCGAGGGTGCGAGAGCCGCCTAGTTGGCAGGAAAGATCAGATTCAACGACTCCGCTCTGTGGCTGCTCCAGTACCTGCAGCGGCTCTCCGGAAGGGTCTGCTCAGACGAGTCCAGCCCCGGGAAGCGGAAGCTCTCGCAGCGAATCGTCACCTCGATGAACTGCGAGCCCAGGCCCTGTCGCAGCACGACCCGGCCGTCGAGGGTGCGGGCGCGAAGGTCGAGCAAGGCCTGTTCGAAAAGAATCACTACCGTCTCGCTGTCGCTTTGTCCGGGAATGCCAAACTTCAAAGAGACGGTCACCTGTCGCTCGGGAATGGGTACGAAAAGCTCCCAGAGCTCCTGCTCTCGCGTTCTGGCTGGAAGCGTCGCCTTGAGCAACACGGGCGTTTCGTTCTCTGCCACGGTGGAGCTTCCCTTGCGCTCTACGGTCAGTACGGCGCGATGCTCCGGGTGTTCTTCTCCTTGCTGATCACTCGGCAACGTCGGATCTTCGATTACCGAGAGCACCTGGGTCCGGGCCACCGTGCCAAGACCCTGCGACTGGTGGGTGCAGGTCCAGCTGTCCTGCGATGCCTGACATTCCGTCACGATCTCGGTCGACGAGACTCCACGAAATAGTTGCGCTCGGCCAGTCAGTTTTCCGGTCCGGCGATCCCAGAGAGCAGCGTCGTGAACCAATCGAACCGAATTACCGTAGTTGAGAGCAAACTGAACGACCTGTACGGGAGCAAACCGATTGAGAAACTGCTCTTCGGGAGAAACCGTGGGGTCGATAAAGACGGCCGTGACCGGACGCTCTTCTCCCATTCCGAACACAGTGGTGCCGCGCCAGACCCGAGTGCTCGGACCGTCCTGAGAGGTGCCTTCACTCTTCAGTTTCTCGACGATCTGAGTGAGGCTCTCGAGGCGATTCTTCCTTACCTGGAATCGTCCAGCCAGCTCCGAAGCGCCGGTTATTTCAAGATTTCCCGCCAGAGCACCGTTTGCAACCGATCCGCTGAGCACCATCTGCTCGGAGCGCCCACCTGAGCGAGCAATGGTCAGGGTGACCTCGATTCGTCCTGCCGGCTTGTCATAGTAGCCGTCCAGCGCAGTGACTGCAAACCGGGTGGTGGAATCTTCAAAGGTGATTCGAGTGGCCAGTGCCGGCTGCCCGTCAGCCCGCTCGCCGTTGACTCCCGGAATCACCCGGATCTGCGGGGTCAGGGTGATCTCAAGAGCTCCGAGTGTCTCGTCGGTGGACTTCGACGAAAGGGTTCCCCGGTAGGTACCCGAAATATCCTCGAGTTCAGAGACATCCTCCGCAAGGCGATCACGGCGCCAGTCCCAGTAGTCTCGCTCCTCGGCGCAGCCCGAAAGTGTCAGGCAGGTTGCCAGGAACAGAAGGGAACTGATCAGTCGGCTTCGGGCGTGGGGTGCTTTCAAAAGATCATCCTCCAACAGTGGCGCAAATGGCCCACCGGGGGCCTAGCTGCCCAGACCGGTTCGATTCAATAGTTCTACCAGCGACGCCATGGGTATTCCCATGGCCCGAGTGGTTTGCGCAAGGGCCTGCAGGTATTCGAAACGCGACTGGTCGAGTGCGTTCTCCGCCTCGGCAAAAGCTTGCTGAACCTGCAAAAACTGTAAAAAATCAATGGTTGCCAGCCGATAGCTGCGTCGGGCCTCCTCCATGCTGGCTTTAGCGAGCTCCTGGGCCTTCAGAGAGGAGTCGATCTTTTCGCGTGAAACCCTCAGGTTTTCTCGGGCCCGCACCTGTTCCAGCGACAGGATCTGGCGAAGGGCATCCTCCTGCAGGGCGAGCTGTCTTGCCTGCGAGGCAAAGCTTCGGCGTTCATGCACCGAGCTCAACCCATTGAATATCGGGATCGAAATGTTCACCGTGGCATTGTAGGCCGTGGCGGCACCGCTGAGCAGATCGGTTCTTCTCAAGGCGTTTCGCGTGAACTCGGCCGAAAACTGCACCGACGGCAGGAAGCGACCCAAAGAGGCGTCGCGTCGCTGATCGAGCTGGTCCCGGCGAAGTCCGGCCTGCTCATACTCGGGAAGTTTGGAGGCCGATCCCCGAAACAGAGCCTCGACGCTGGCACGCGAAGGGGGCTGCAGGGTGCCGCGAACCGTCAGGACGGTCGGCTCTTCGTGGCCCATCAGCGTGGCCAGCTCCTGAGCGGCAACCTGAAGGCTGCTCTCAGCCTGGTCGAGCCTGGGCTGCAGCAGGGCCAGTTGCGTGCGCACTTGAAGCAGGTCGATCAGCTGCCCTCGTCCGATCGCCTGGCGCTTTCGAGTGGTTGCCACTCCCTCGCCCTGAATTTTTTCCACTGTACGCAGGGTTTCGAGCGTTCGTTGATTGAGAAGCACCCGATAGAAGGCCTCGAGCACCCGCTGAGTCGTGTCTCGTTCTGAAATCTGGGCGTCGAGCCGGGAGATCTCGCGGTCCTTCTGGAGGACCTTGGTTGCCGAGAGCAGCCCGAAAGCCAATAAGGGCTGTGTCAGACGCAGTGTGGCCGCGTAGAAGTTGTAGGGTTCTCCCGTAAAGCGCGCAGCCGTGAAAATCACCGGGTCCTTTCGAGTCGCGGCCGTCGCCTGAATCGAAAGAGTCGGAAGCACGGCTGACCACGCCTGCAGAACATCCGCATCCGACTGAGCCACGCGCTCACGCGAGCGAAGCACTTCGGGCTGTTGTCGCAAGGCTTCGGAAACGACTGCCGAAAGGGTCATCGGGGTGGTGTCCGCATGGGCGCCGCGTACCGAATCGAGCCCGAATATCCCTGCCGCCAGCAGTAATACCGTTAGCGCTGTTGCAGCTCCCGAACCTTTCGATCCGGGCACGCCTCTCTTCTGGACTCTGGAAAAAAGCTGGTACGCACACGGAACGACAAAAAGGGTGAGGATGGTGGATACCAGTACTCCCCCGATGACCGTGACCGCCATCGGAACTCGAGTCTCTGCGCCCGGCCCGAGGGACAGGGCAGGGGGGATCGCTCCGGCGATCGTAGCGAAGGACGTCATCAGAATCGGTCGAAGTCTCAACGGGCAGGCCTCGAGCAGAGCCTCGCGAACGCTCTTTTTTCCGTGCCCATGGTCGAGGGATTGGTTGGTGAAATCGACCAGAAGGATCGAGTTCTTCTTCACGATTCCCATCAGCAGAATCAGGCCGATGAAACTGTAGATATTGAGGGACTGTCCGCTGATCCAGAGCGCTAAAAACGCTCCTGAGATGCTGAAGGGCATGGCCAGCAGCACGGAGATGGGGTCGATGAAGCTATTGAACTGCGAGGCCAGCACCATGTAGGCCACCGCAACGCCGAGTATCAGGGCGAACCCGAGATCCCGAAACGACTCCTTGAAGGTCTCCGAGCTGCCTCCGATCACGAGCCGCATTTCGGACGGTAGCATCTCGGCACCCAATCGCTGGATGAGTGCGACGGCATCGGCCTGCGACTTTCCGGGCTTGAGATTGGCAAAAACGCTGATGGCCCGCTCGCGGTTGTATCGGCTGATCTGCGACAGGCTCGCCTTCTCGGTGAGCGTGACCACATCACTCAGGCGAACGAGTTCGCCCCGATTATTGCGCACGAAAAGTCGCATGATCTGGTCGGAGCGGGTGCGTTCGTCTGCCTCCAGCCTGACTCGGATGTCATAGCGCCTCCCGCCGGATTCGTACTTGCCGACGTTCACGCCCCCGACGAGAGCGTTGATGACCTCTGAAATCGCACGAATGCTGACCCCTCGGGCGTTGGCCTTGTTTCGATCCGGGACGATCTGGATCTCCGGCTTTCCGAGCTTGTAGTCCCAGTCCACGTCGGTCATCAGCTCCGACTTTTCCATTTCGGCTTTGATTTTGCCCGAGTACTCCGAGAGCTGATCCCAGTCGCTCCCACGCACCGAAAATTCGACCGGATATCCTCGCGAGGCGGTGAAGCCCCGCATGGAGAGGTCCTGGGCAAAAACCTTTGTGTCCGGAACTTTTCGGAGCAGTTGACGATACTCCTCCATCAGTTCCTGCTGGGTCCACGTTCTTCCGGTTCTTGGATTCACTCCCCTGTGGGGTTTCTCTCTGAGGGTGATGAATAGGATTCCGGTGTTCACCTCACCCCCGCCGAACCCTCCGACCGCTGCATAGTAGCGATCAATTTCGGGCCGCTCCGAAAGCAGCTTCTCGGCCTCACGAAACTTGCCGTCCGTGTAGGCCAGCGAGCTGTCGACTGGAGTCTTGATGCGCATCATGAAGCGCCCCTGGTCCTGGGCCGGGACGAACTCCTTGCCAATGAACTTCGCAGAAAAAAGGCTCCCCACGAGAAAGATGAGCGAAGCCAGCAGAACCGATTTCTTGTAGTCCAGGGCGCTGGCCAACAGCCTGCCATAGAGTTTCGAGATGGAATCGAAGAGACGGTCGATTCTGGCGCCTAGGCCCTGGGTTCGGTGGGTCGAAGCGATGAACTGCGAGCAGCGCATCGGAGTCAGGGTGAGCGCTTCGAGTAGTGAGAGGCCCACGGCCACGGTAAGGGTCACTCCGAACTGAAAGAAAAACTTTCCGATCACCCCTCGCATGAACACGACGGGCAGAAAGATTGCGGCGATGGCGATTGTCGCGGCGATTGCCGCAAAGGTGATTTCCTTTGAGCCGACGATGGCTGCCTCAAGTTTGTTTTTGCCCATCTCCTTGTGGCGCACGATGTTCTCGAGCACCATGATCGCGTCGTCGACCACGATTCCGATGGCAAGGCTGAGTCCCAGCAGGGTGAACGTATTGAGAGTGAATCCCATGAACGAGAGCACGATGAACGTTCCGATGATCGAAGTCGGAATCGCCATCAGGATGTTCACGGTCGATGACCACGACCCCAGAAAGAGCCAGCACACAATACCCGTCAGGATGGCTGAAAGGACGAGAGTGAAGTTCAGTTCGCCGACCGATTCCTCGATGAAGGTCGTGGTATCGAAGTTGATCTTGAGTTCGATGTCGTGGGGAAGGCGACCCTGAAGCGCAGCCAGCTGCTTGCGTACCTCTTCGGCCACCGCAACAGCGTTCGATCCACGCTGCTTTCGAATTCCGATTCCCACGGCGGGCTGGCCGTTGAAGCGCGAGATTCGCCGGACCTCGGAGAGGCCCTCCTCGATTCTCACCACATCACTGAGCGGAGTGGCGGCATAGTTGGGTCGGCCACCGCGCTCCGAAATCACCAGGCCCTCGAGCTGCGACAGGGTGGCGGCTTCGCCCAGGGTTCGAACGTCATACTCGCGCCGAGACGTCTCGATCTGTCCGGCCGGAAGCTCGATGTGTTCGGTCTTGACGGTATTGATGATGTCGCTAACCGACAGCTCATAGCGCTGCAGCTTATCGGAGCGCACCCAGAGTCGAATCGCGGGATCGACATACCCGCCCAGAAAGACCTCTCCGACACCGGGAAGCGTGCTGAAGCGATCCTTGAGCTGGTCGCGAACGTAGCGCATGAGCTCGCGAACCGGCAGGCTCTTCGAGCTCGCCGTCATCCAGAGGATGGGCTGATCCTCGGGGTTGGTCTTGGTGATGACGGGGGGTTCGAGTTCGCGGGGAAGCAATCGCTGGGCCTGAGCCAGCTTGGTCTGCACTTCCTGCAGGGCGGTATCGATGTTTCGTTCGAGGTCGAATTCCAACGTGACGTTGGCCGCACCATAGCGGGAAGTCGAAGAGACGTTGCGAATACCCTGAACGGTCATGACGGCATCTTCAATGATATCGACGACATCAGACTCAATGACTTCCGGGGCGGCGCCCTCGTAAGTGACCGAAATATTCAGAACCGGAAAGTCGACGTCGGGCAGCTGGCTGATTCCCATTCGCTGAAACGAGATCCAGCCGAACAGGATCAACGCCGCCATCAGCATCCATGCGAAGACGGGCCTTCGAATCGAAATTTCGGATAGGGTCATGGCCAGTGGGGATAAACGTCGAGGGTTGACGAATCAAGCACCATTCCGTAGAGATGCCGCACCATGACAAATTTTTTGCGATCGCGAGCTTTTGCCGCTCTGCTGGCGGTTTTTCTGGCTGCCTGTGATCCGGCCACTCCTCCGGTCTGCAAGGTTCCCGAGGCAGACTCCGATGCCGTCGCGGCTGCTCGCAGTGCCGGCGAGCTGACCCTCGACGCTAAGCTCCTCCCCGCCCTGCTTTTTGACGGCAACCTTCCCATCCATCTGGCTACCAACCGCATTCATCAGGCCAAGGCCGAGCTGGCCCGGGCCCGTGCCGAACTGTTTCCCTCACTGAATCTCGGAGCCCTGCTGATGGCGGCCGGTCAGCCGCAATTCGCGTGGACTGGAATTCAGGCGGTGGTGCCGTTTTTGATTCCCGGAAACTGGTTTCGGGCCCGTCAGGCATCGGTATCGTTCGAGGCCGAAAAGATGGCCCTGCAGATCGTCGAGCAGAACCAGTACGCCTCGTCGTTTTCGGCCATTTCGATTTGGATGCTCGACCGCAGGCTTCTGGGTATCCTTGAGGCGGCCTGGCGGGAGGCAGCTCAGCAGCGCCAGCGCGCCGAGCAGTCCTTTCGTCTCGGACTCCTCACGGCCGAGGATCGCGACCGCTTCATTGCCGATGAGAATCGTGCCGAGATTTCAGTGGCCCGCATTCGAGAGCTTCTGGAAGTCGAAGAGGCTTCGATTCGTCGGCTCTTTGGTCTGGCTGCAGGCACGAAACTGGGGCTCGACGAGGCGTCGTTCGAGGTCGTTGAAACCGATTCGGAGCGGTGGTCGGTCGATGCGGCCGTCGAGCGTGCGATGCGGATTTCGCCCGAGTCCAACCAGCTGGCGAGAATTGAAGAGGCGGCGCGGGCGGGGCGCTGGAGCTCGGTGTTCGCGTTCATGGGTGGGGTGACGTTGAGCCAGAATGCCGATCAGGGAAACTTGAGTTTCTCGATGAAGAACCTTTCTGCAAACGGCGGCCTTCAGTTTGGGGTCAGTTATTTTCCGGCGATTGAGATTTCGAATCGAAACATCCGTGAGCTCGAACTGAGACGTGAGGAGATGGGTCTCGAGTTTCAGGAGGTTTTTGAAGGATTGCGGGCCCGCCTCGAATCGGGACGTGTGCAGGTGAAGCGCTTTTCGGAGCTGAAGGGCGCGGTGGCCTCGCGCTACGAGGCCATGAAGCTGCGCGTGGAGCTGGGCCTGGCCGAGCCGTGGGAGCTGTTGGATCTCGAAGGACAGTTGCGCCAGGCGTCGCTCGACCTGATTCGTGCGTCGGCGGAGCTCGGCCTGGTGCGCGTCACCTGGCAGCGATCGCTCCAGGAGGGTGCGTTTGCCGCACTCTCGCCCTGTATGGTGGATGAGGGTGCCCGCTAGAAATGAACTGGGAAGAAGCCCTACTTGTGGCTGTCGAACAGGCCGAGTTTCATCGGGGTGCCACATCTCCGAATCCCCCGGTGGGAGCCGCTGGTCTTGACGAGCGGGGGGAGCTCCTGGGAGCGGCCGCGCACCGACGGGCTGGAGAGCCTCACGCCGAACGAGAGTTGATCGCCGAACTCAGCCGTCTGGGATTGCTGGAGCGATTGCATACGGTGGTCGTGACGCTCGAGCCGTGTTCACATCACGGCCGAACACCGCCCTGCACCGAGGCTCTTTTTGCGGCGGGAGTGAAGAGGGTGGTTTTTGCCGTTCGCGATCCCAACCCCCGAGCGGCAGGGGGAGAGACCGTCCTGCGTGAATCGGGGCTTGAAGTGGTCTGCCTTTCTGACTTTGCCTCGAGTTCCGCGCTGGTGGCGGCCCAGCGCCAGCTGGGACCCTTTCTCAAGGTTCAGCAGTCGCGAATACCTTGGATCACCGTGAAGCAGGCGTTCGATCTTCAGGGGTCGATGATTCCTCCTCCCGGACAAAAGACCTTTACGTCGCACGAGTCGTTGAAGCTGGCGCACCTGCTTCGCAGGAGAGTAGATGCGATTCTGACCGGAAGCGGAACGATTCTGGCGGACCGGCCCGAGTTCACGGTGCGGCACGTTCCGGATCATCTCGAAAAGCGGCGTGTTCTGGTGATCGCCGATCGGACGGGGCGAGTGCAGCGTGAAGCGCCGGATTATCTTGTTGCCGCTCGCGCGAGGGGGTTCGAGGTCATTGTGACTTCGGACTGGCACAGTGAGTTGCGAACTCTCGCCGCTCGCGATGTCCTCGAAGTGCTGGTCGAGGCGGGTCCCGCGCTCTCTGCTGCGGTTCTGGATACCGAGTGGGATGAGCATTGGATCGTCCGGAGGACCGCCGACTCCAAGGACGCCGTTCGTTGTCGATTTCGACACTCTTGATGTCTCGTTGTCCTGCATTTGGCGTACTGAGAGTGCGGCCCCACGTTTGCACTCCCTGATCCATTTTCCTTATCGGTACCGAAAGACTTATCAATTTCGCCTGCTTCAGCGGCGCGGGTAGCATCAGAGGAAAAGGAAAGTGAGGGATAGTGGCGTGAAAACGAACAGTGTTTATCTCGTTCTTGCTGCGGCGACGCTCGGCTCGGTGAGTCTGGCTCAAGAAGGCATGAAGAATACTTCCAATCAATTTTGGTGGCCGGAGAGGCTCGATCTCGCTCCGCTTCGGCAGCACAGCGAGAAGTCGAACCCGATGGGCCGTGACTTTGACTACGCGCGGGAGTTTCAGAAGCTCGATCTGAAGGCGGTCAAACGGGACATCGAGAAAGCCATCAAGACATCACAGGACTGGTGGCCGGCCGACTGGGGAAATTACGGTCCGTTTTTCATCCGCATGGCGTGGCATAGCGCCGGCACTTACCGAATTTCCGATGGCCGAGGTGGAGCAGGCGGCGGGCAACAGCGTTTCGAGCCGCTCAATAGCTGGCCGGACAACGCCAACCTCGACAAGGCTCGGCGCCTGCTGTGGCCGGTCAAGAAGAAGTACGGACGGGCCCTTTCCTGGGCCGACCTGATGGTTCTCACCGGAAATGTTGCGCTGGAGTCGATGGGCTTCAAAACCTTCGGTTTTGCCGGTGGGCGCACCGACGACTGGGAGGCCGACATCGTCTACTGGGGTCCAGAACAGAAATTTCTCGAGGTCCAGCGCTTCAAGAAAGATCGCAAGCTAGACAACCCGCTGGACGCCGTGCAGATGGGCCTGATTTACGTCAATCCGGAAGGCCCGAATGGCAATCCGGATCCGCTCGCAGCGGCAAAGGATATTCGCGAGACGTTTGGTCGCATGGCCATGAACGACGAGGAGACTGTCGCCCTGATCGCCGGTGGTCACACCTTCGGCAAGGCTCACGGCGCTCGCAGTCCCAAGAATTGCGTGGGCTCCGAACCTGCGGCGGCTGGAGTCGAAGAGCAGGGCTTCGGGTGGAAGAACAAGTGCGGCACCGGAAAGGCCGGCGACACGATCACGAGCGGCCTCGAGGGAGCCTGGACGATGAGCCCCACGCAGTGGACGCACCAGTATCTTTCTAACCTTTATGGATTTGAGTGGGAGAAGACCAAGAGTCCTGCGGGAGCAGTTCAGTGGACTCCGAAGGGAGGCAGAGGAGCCGGTCTGGTGCAGGATGCCCACGATCCGAACAAGAGACATGCGCCGATCATGTTCACGACTGATTTGGCGCTTCGCATGGATCCGGAATACCAGAAGATCTCGAAGCGCTTTCTTGAGAACCCCAAGGAGTTTGAGCTGGCCTTCGCCAAGGCCTGGTTCAAGCTGACTCACCGGGACATGGGACCGCGCACGCGCTACGTGGGCAGGGAGTCTCCCGCCGAGGCACTGAGCTGGCAGGATCCGATCCCGGCCGTGAACCATAAACTCATCGGTTCTGGCGAGATCGCCAGGCTCAAGCGCAGGATTCTCTCATCAGGTCTGACCGTTCCTGAACTGGTTCGTACGGCCTGGGCGTCGGCGGCATCGTACCGTGGAACCGACATGCGTGGGGGTTCCAATGGGGCTCGTGTTCGGCTGGCACCGCAGAAGGACTGGCCCGTCAACACTCCTGCCGAGCTTTCCAGGGTGGTTGGGCGTCTCGAGCAGATTCAGAAGGACTTCAATCGGACGCTGTCGGGTGGCAAGAGAGTCTCTCTCGCTGACGTGATCGTCCTCGGTGGTTCTGCTGCAATCGAGCAGGCAGCGAAGAAGGGGGGGCTTGCGGTTTCCGTGCCCTTCAAGCCGGGTCGAATGGATGCCTCCCAGGAGCAGACGGATGTCGCCTCGTTCTCAGTGCTTGAGCCGAAGGCCGACGCCTTCCGTAACTACTATGGCGAAGGCAATTACCTCTCGCCGGCTGAATCTCTGGTGGATCGAGCCAACCTGCTGAACCTGACCGTGCCTGAGATGACGGCCTTGGTTGGGGGAATGCGAACGCTGGATGCCAATGCCGAGCAATCGAAGCATGGCGTTTTCACATCGCGACCCGGGACCCTGAGTAATGACTTTTTCATCAATCTGCTCGACATGTCGACAAAATGGGAGAAGTCGTCGAAGTCCGAGGGGCTGTACGAGGGGGTTGATCGAAAGAGCGGGGCTGTCCGATGGACCGCTACTCCGGTCGATCTGATCTTCGGCTCGCACTCCGAGCTGCGGGCGATTGCCGAGGTCTATGCAGCAGATGACGGCAAGGAGAGGTTTGCGAGAGACTTTGTGAACGCATGGCACAAGGTGATGAATCTCGATCGACTCTGACCTGCAGTCGAAGTTCGTAACTCACGATTGGGGGGCCCTCGTGCTTCGGCAGGGGGCCCCTTTTTTGTGGTCGTAGCAAAGAGCGGTTTTCAGATCGTGAGAACTGCGGCTAAGCTGACGACCATGACATCTCCCTTTCGTTTCCTGAAGCTTGTCGTTGCCCTGGTGATCGCTGCCGGGTCGGTCGTCGCCCTTCGGGCCGTGGCCTTTGAGCCGCTGCCCGAAAAGGTTCCGGCGCCGCCAGAGAATCCCACCACTCCTGCCAAGGTCGAACTGGGGCGCAAGCTCTATTTCGATAAGCGCCTTTCGGCCGACAATTCGGTCTCGTGCAACTCCTGCCATAACGTCATGGCGGGGGGAGAGGACGGCGCCCCGGTTTCTACGGGGATTCGTGGTCAAAAGGGTGGCCGCTCGGCGCCCACGGTTTGGAACTCGGCGTTTTTGAGTGTTCAGTTCTGGGATGGTCGAGCCAATACGCTCGAAGATCAGGCCAAGGGCCCGCTGACCAATCCGATCGAAATGGGAATGAAGGACCATGCCGCGGTCATAGAAAAGGTCAAAAAGATTCCGGGCTATGTCGTGGAGTTTCAGAAGGCCTTTGGCGGAAAGGATGCCGTGAACATCGACAATCTTGCCCGTGCGATTGCCTCGTATGAGCGCACGCTGGTGACCCGCAATTCGCCGGTCGACAAATATCTCGCGGGCAACAAGAAGGCCCTGACGGCTCAGCAGATTCGCGGGATGGAGCTGGTGAAAAGCGTGGGCTGCGTGGCCTGCCATGGCGGACCGAACTACGCCGGACCTCAGATGCCGCTCGGAACGGGCTTCTACCAGAAGTTTCCGCTCTTCGCGGATGCCGCTCTCGAGGCGAAGTACGGCTTCAGCAAGGACATGGGGCGTTATGAGGTGACGAAGAAGGATTCAGACAAGAACCTTTTTCGCGTTCCCACCTGGCGCAATATCGCCAAGACGGCCCCCTACTTCCATAACGGTGCGGTCAAGACGCTGGATGAAGCGGTTCGGGTGATGGCGAAAACCCAGCTCAATCGCACGCTGAAGGACGACGAGGTGGCCGACATCGTGGCATTTCTGAACGGCCTGACGGGAACGTTTCCGAAACAGACGATGCCCAAGCTCCCACCTGACGTAGTGGCTGGGATGTAAGCAGAGTCTGCATGAAGTCCAGAGCCCCTCTTGCTTCGGCGAGTGGGGCTCTTTTTTTTACTTCTGTGACTACTGGGAATGAATGGGGCTCTTGCTTCTCAAAAACTCGGCCAGCGCATCAATGTCCGATGGCCTTGAGAAGCGTTCCTTCGAGTAGAGCGCGATCCAGCGTCCCACGCGTTTCTCATCAAAGGGTCGGTAGTCGATCATCTCGCGCAGGGGGGTGTTTCTTTCGGGCACGGCCAGTTGCGGCAGGATGGTGTAGCCCATTCCGACGGCCACCATCTGCCGGAGCGTCTCGATGCTGGCAGCCTGAAACCCCTTCGAGCGCTGCCGGCGGCCGGAGCCGCAGAGCTGCAGCGCCTGATCCTTCATGCAGTGGCCATCTTCGAGCAGGACCATTTCTTCGGCGTGCAGGTCCTCGCCGTGCAGTCGTTTGACCTTGGCCAGGGGATGCCCCTTTGGAGCGGCAAGAAGGAAGGGCTCGAAATAGAGCTTCTCCTCGCGAAGCCCCTGGCGGTCGAAGGTGGGTGAAGCGATCACTGCATCGAGGTTTCCGTTTCGAAGCTGCTGAATCAATCCATCGGTAAGCCCTTCCTGGATGAAGAGCTCCAGATCGGGGTGGACCCTGCGAAGGTCGCGCAGCAGGTGAGGAAACAGGTAGGGGCCGACGCTGGCGATGGCCCCGAGACGAAACGGTCCCGCCAGGGGAGTTTCGCGCTGTTTGACCATGGCCGGAATCTTCTGCGCTTCTTCAAGAACCAGACGGGCCTGATCTACCAGGCGTCGGCCCTGTTCGGTCAGGGTGACCTGGCGCTGCGAGCGCTCGAAGAAGCGGGCTCCGAGCTGGTCTTCGAGCTTGCGAATCTGAGTGCTGAGAGCGGGCTGGCTAACCCCACAGCGCTTGGCGGCCCGCCCGAAGTGCAGCTCCTCGGCCACTGTCACGACGTACTGCAGATCCCTCAAGGTCATCCACTGGATGTTCATTGGGTCAGTCTATCATGGGATTGGTTTTGATATAGGGCCTGAATTGATCCTAATACCAGGGCTGATCCTGCCAGAGCAAATCGGCCATGCGCTGTTGTGCGCGGCTGTTCGGATGAAAGCAGTCGAATGCCAGATCCTCGGGCTCAAAGCGAATCTGGGTCAGGCTTGACCCGAAAACCAGATCGACTTGGGGCATTGAAGCGTTCGCTTCAGCGATGCCTTGCTCGATGATGGTGTTCTTCCGGGCGACCTCATCCATTCTTTCACGAAACTCGTTTTCATCGCGCCAATTCAGCAGGTTTGGACAGAACGGAAAAATCTTACGGCGAATCGTCCGGCAGCGGAGGCCCGGCAGAACCCGGTGCTCCCAGAAGCGCTTCTCTCCTGCAGCGGGAATCGGCGGGATTCCCGCGACCAGTACTTTGAGCGGATCCTCGGCGCTGCGCCCGTTCTTGGTCGCCGCATCAGCTAGTGCCGAGAAGATCGCACGAACCAGTTCGGTGAACTCTTCGTCGGGAACCACCGGCCCCGCCGTTGAGATGCAGGCATCGTTTGAGCCCAGAGTCATGGCCAGGTAGTCGATGCGCGGATTTCCGATCTCTAGCAGGCGGTCGGGTAGGGCGCGCACTTGATCGAGAATCTGCAGCGACTGCGAGCCCGGAATCGACAGGTTGAGATTGCCCAACGATCTGCCGCCCATTCCCAGGCTTCTGGCGATCGACTCCTTCAGGCGGAGAAAGTGCGACTCGATTTGCAGACCTGTAGCCCAGGAGTAACGATTCTTGGTCTCGAGAAAGGGCCTCAGAAGGAATTTGAAGAAGCTGGTTTTGAGGTCGTCCCCCTGTCCGAGGAGGGCTGGTTGTGCCTGATAACGACTGACTATCTGCGTCATGTCCGAAGTGAGCGGGGCCTGGAGTGGGGCTGCCGTGGTGTTGGCAAACGTGCCTGCCGTCATCGAGTCGCCAACGGCCACCATGACTCGGGAGGGATGCGGCCGCGACAAGGCGAGTGCTTCTCGGGCGCTGATCGGCAGCAGGATCAAGCTCAGTGCGATGACAATCGCTGGTCGTTTCATGCTTCGGACTACCTCCGTGTTGCCCAAAAACCCATCGGATCTTCCGAGATCCTTGTTGAGGGCGGGAGAGCGGTTTTCGTTACATTGTCAAGATTTCGTCGGCACAAAAAAAACCTACGCGAATTTCGCAATGCATTGAAACCTTTTTTGAGCTCGTTGCCGCTCCTGAAGCTTCTGGCGGATTCTTCGAAAAATCCGCTCCCACCCCGCGTTGACACTACCTATTGTGGAGTCTACTCCTTGACGACACTTTTGAATGGGGGACAATCATGGTCATGCAGGTCATCAAACGCGACGGAACGCGCGAAGAAGTCAAAATCGAAAAAATTCTCCATGCAGTGAGCCGTGCCTGTCGCGGACTTGAGAATGTCGAGGCCATTGATGTGGCCAAACGCACGATCAGCGGACTTCATGAAGGCAGTACGACCGAGGAGCTCGATGCGCTCTCGATCGCCAACGCCGTGATGCTCATGGCCGACGAGCCGAATTATTCGAAGGTCGCAGCCCGCATGCTGGCCGAAGGAATCAGAAAGGAAGTGGGCCGCGACGTCTCGTTTCGGGAGTACGTTCGCAACGCCGCCGATCTCGGACTTCTCGCGGGATCGGTACTTGAACTCGCCTCCCAGGATTTTGAAACCCTCGAGTTCGCCATTCGCCACGAGCGCGACGACCTGTTCGAGTACTTCGGAATGAAGACGGTGGCTGATCGCTACCTGCTTCGCCATCCCAAGACCCGAAAGTTGATTGAACGGCCGCAGTGGATGTACATGCGCGTGGCCCTCGGTCTTTCGCAGACGATCACGGAGGCGCTTGAGCTCTACGAGATCGTCAGTCAGTTCCTGTATACGCCGGCAACTCCGACGCTCTTCAACTCAGGGACCCGGCATCCGCAGATGAGTTCTTGCTACCTGCTGACAGTTGCCGAGGACAGCCTCGAGGGGATTTACAAGTCGATCTCCGACTGTGCCAAGCTCTCGAAGTTCTCGGGTGGTATTGGTATCGACTGGACGCCGGTTCGTTCTTCCGGCGCTCTGATCAAGGGCACCAACGGGCTTTCAAACGGCATCATTCCCTTTCTGAAGGTTTTTGATTCGTCGGTTCACGCCGTAAATCAGGGGGGCAAGCGCAAGGGGGCGGCCGCCGTGTACCTCGAGCCCTGGCACGCCGACATCGAAGCCTTTCTCGAGCTGCGCAACAACACCGGTGCCGATGAGCGCCGGACGCACAACCTGAACCTCGCTCTTTGGATCTCCGATCTTTTCATGAAGCGTGTCGAAACGGATCAGCAATGGTCGCTCTTTTCTCCGAGCGATGTTCCTGGCCTTGCCGACAGCTTTGGGCCGGAGTTCGAGGGGCTCTACGCGAAGTATGAGGCCGAAGGAAAGGCGATGAAGCAGGTCTCGGCGCGTCAGCTTTATGCGCGCATGATGCAGACTCTGGCCGAAACCGGAAACGGCTGGATCTGTTTCAAGGACAAGGCCAATCTGCGCTCGGCTCAGACGGGCCAGCCTGGCAATGTGATCCACAGTTCAAACCTCTGTACGGAGATCCTCGAGGTCACCGCTGGAGACCAGACTGCGGTCTGCAATCTCGGCAGCGTGAACCTTTCCTCTTTTGTGACTGCAGGGGGAGAGTTTGATTTCGACCGCCTGATGACTGTTGTCGCAACGGCCACCAAGTTTCTCGATCGCGTGGTGGACCTGAACTACTATCCCACCCCGGAAGCCAAGACCTCGAATCACCGCTGGCGTCCGGTGGGGCTCGGCATCATGGGTCTTCAGGATGCGCTGTTCAAGATGCGCATTCCCTTCACGAGCCCTGCGGCCAAGGCGCTGTCGTCGCGCATCTCGGAGACGATCTACTATCAGGCCATCAAGACTTCGATGGAACTGGCTCAGAAGCATGGACCCTTCGAGAAGTTTCGTGAGTCTCGTTATGCCGAAGGAAAGCTTCAGGTGCAGCTGGCTCGCGAGAATCAAGAGCTCATGCCTGAGACTCACTTCGATTGGGATCAGCTCGCCCATGACGTACGCCAGAACGGCATTCGCAACAGCCTGCTCATCGCCATTGCCCCGACCGCCACGATTGCATCCATCATGGGGTCGTACGAAAGCATCGAGCCGCAGGTCGCAAATGTGTTCAAGCGCGAGACGCTCTCGGGCGAGTTTCTTCAGGTCAATCGTTACCTGATCAATGACCTGAAGCGCGCGGGGCTCTGGACTCCTGCGCTTAGGGACAGGATCATCGCCTCTGACGGCTCGATTCAGCAGATCGAGGAGATTCCGGCTGAGATTCGTGAGCTGTACAAGACAGCCTGGGAGATCTCACAGAAGGAGCTGATCGACATGGCCGTGCTGCGATCGACCTTTATCTGTCAGTCGCAGTCGCTGAACCTGTTCATGGAAGACCCGAACGTCGGCAAGCTCTCGTCG
>CAYSOA010000016.1:0-56169 GCA_964432565.1 uncultured Bacteriovorax sp. | reverse complement strand
TCGTCCTCATTTGCCCCGATAGCCGAAGCCCTCGAGCAGCTCCGCAATGGTCGCATGGTCATCCTCGTCGATGATGAGGACCGCGAAAACGAGGGGGATCTCGTACTTGCCGCCGAGCTGGCGACCCCCGAAGCCATCAACTTCATGGCCCTGCATGCTCGCGGACTGATCTGCCTGGCCATGGAGGCCCGTCGCATCGACGAGCTCGAGCTGCCCATGATGGCTCCCAAGAACCGATCGCCCCGGCAGACGGCCTTTACGGTTTCGATCGAAGCGCGCGAGGGGGTGAGCACCGGTATTTCGGCGCACGACCGTGCCCACACCATCCGAGTGGCCGTCGATCCGGCGACCCGTCCGGATGACCTGATTTCTCCAGGACATGTCTTTCCGCTTCGGGCCCAGGAGGGCGGGGTGCTGGTTCGTGCCGGCCACACTGAAGGGTCGGTCGATCTGGTGCGAATGGCCGGACTGAAGCCTGCGGCGGTGATTTGCGAGATCATGAATCCGGACGGGACGATGGCACGCCTGCCCGACCTCAAGAAGTTTGCCCTCGAGCATGGTCTTCCGATCGTCAGCATTCGTGATGTGATCGCCACTCGCATGGAACGAGAGAGTCTCGTGGAAGAGGTGGCTCGGACTCGGCTTCCTTCGTCCTTCGGTTCGGAAGAATTCGAATTGCACGCCTTTCAATCGGTGGTGGATGGCTCGGAGCACCTGGCACTGGTCAAGGGTCCGCTCGATCCGGGCAAGTCCGCCCTGGTTCGGGTGCATTCGGAGTGCCTCACGGGAGACGCTCTCGGTTCGCTGCGTTGTGATTGTGGGGCGCAGCTTCAGGCTGCCATGAAGCAGATCTCTGAATCGGATGGTGGCGTATTGATCTACATGCGTCGTCATGAGGGGCGAGGCATCGGCCTGGTCAACAAGCTCAAGGCCTACGCGCTGCAGGATCAGGGCATGGACACGGTCGAAGCCAACAGGCACCTCGGGTTTAAGGAAGATCTCAGGCATTACGGGATCGGAGCGCAGATCCTGCGCGCCCTCGGAGTGAAGGAAATTCGGCTGTTGACGAACAATCCGCGCAAGATTGTCGGCCTGGATGGCTACGGGCTCAACATCACGGAGCGGGTTCAGATCGAAATGCCGGTGAACAGCCACAACGAGAAGTACCTGCGCGCCAAGCAGCAGAAGCTCGGTCACCATCTGGAGATGAAAAAGAAATGAAGACGCGAATTCCGCAGTCGCTCGAGAAATTTTTGGCTGTGAAGAAGCCGCGCGTGGCGATCGTTCGCAGCCGCTTCAATGACACGGTCGTGGGCGGACTGCTGAAAGGAGCGGAGGGATATCTTGCCGAACACGGGATGGTGTTTGATGCGGATACGCAGCTTTTTTTTGCTCCTGGCGCCTATGAGATGCCACTTCTGGCCAAGGCCCTGGCTCGTACCGGAAAGTTTGATGTCGTGGTTTGCCTGGGCTGTGTCATCAAGGGCGACACGGCGCACTTTGAGTTCATCAGTCTAGGTGCCACGGTCGGCCTGATTCAGGCCACGCTCGAAACCGAGGTTCCCGTGACCTTCGGAATCCTGACCACCTATGATGCCGATCAGGCTCGTCGGCGCAGTTCGGACGATGCCCATAACAAGGGGATTGAAGCCGTCGCGGCCGGCGTCGAGGCCTGGGCCGAGCTCGAGCGTATCCGGTCGATGTAGGGTCTCGCTTCAGGGCTTGCGAGCGAGCAATCGGGCCACGATCTGCCCGTTTTCTCCGGGGCCCTCGCTGTAGTGCACGATTTCGAGATCGGAAAAGAGCCGCCGAAGCTCGCCTGGCTCCAGCAGGTAGTCGCGACGAAGTCCCTGCTTCGGCAGTCGTTTCAGTTCGTCGGTTGTGGGGTTTTCAAAGACGACGTAGCCCCCTTTTCGAAGTCCGGCCTGGATTCCCGGGATCAGGCTGCGCTGCAGGTACTGGATGTTCACGATCAGGTGGTACTGGCCGGGGGAGATGGCATAGCGATTGAGATCGGTGATTCGGGTCTGGATCTCGACACCGTTTTCGCGAGCCAGCAGTCGGGCCTTATGAGTGGCCACTTCCGAGATGTCGATGCCCTCGACGATGAACCCCTTCTTGGCGAGAAAGACAGCGTTTCGACCCTCTCCCATGGCAATATCCAGGGCCCTCCCGGGAGGAATTTCGCCGATCTTCTGCTGCAGAAAGGCGGCGGGGTTTTTTCCGAAGACATAATCCTGAGTGCTGAACAGTTGATCCCATCGGCTGCGGTCGTCGTCGGGGTCGTCGCCGGTCAGCTTTTGAAAAAGGCTGGGTTCAGGCTCGGCAGGCTCGGAAGGGGAGGACGTCGTGCGGTTGCAGGCGATCGCCGTCGACAGCAGGCCTGCCAGCACCACCGTGAGAGCGGGCAGGCTCTTTCCGCGCGTTGACACTGAAGTGGCAAAGGAGTACCCAGCCGGCATGTTTGGAATCTCTGGCGAGCATCTGCTGATCTTGGGAATTGTTCTGCTCATTTTTGGACCACGTCGGTTGCCCGAGCTGGGTCATACTCTAGGGAAGTGCGTGCGGAACTTCAAGGAGGCCCTGTCGGGGATCGAAGAGGCGAAATTTTCGCGGCTCGAGCAGCCCTCGAAGCCTGTCGGGGAAGGCGCTCCAGCCGGTACTGCACCGAAGTCTGCCGAGGCACCGACGTCGACGGTGACCGAGTCCGCTTGATTCCCGGCCCCAAGGTGGGCAAAGATGGGAGCAAGGGGCACGTCTGCGATGATCGATGAAAAGAACTTCACCAAGTACTTGAGCCGTTTTGAAATTGACGCCGCCGTTCAGGAACTGGCGGAGCGGATCAATCGCGATTTCGAAGGGCAGTCGGTCGTCCTCGTTGCCGTCCTCAAGGGAGCCTACGTTTTTCTTGCCGATCTCGTGCGGTACCTGAAGGTGGATTTCGAGGTCGAGTTTGTGCGCCTCTCCAGTTACGGCCGTGCGCGAGAATCGAGCGGGACCGTGACCATTTTGAAGGACATCGAGGCTGACATCCGGGGCAAGCATGTTCTGATCATTGAAGAGATCATCGATACGGGCCGAACCCTCAAGTTTCTCGTTGAGCGCCTGAAGGCTGCGGGCCCCGCCTCGGTCGAGATTGTCACGCTGCTCGATAAAGAGGCCAAGCGCGTGGTGGAAGTGCCGGCGCGGTATGTGGGCCGGAAGATCGATGACCAGTTTTTGATCGGTTACGGGCTCGATCTGGAAGAGAAGTGCCGGAATCTTCCGGACATCTACTACCTCAAATATCCGAATTGACCTTGAGCGGTTTTGGCTCGTTTCACCAACGAGCGGCAAAAATTTCTAGAAACTTTCAAGGCTTGACGCTAATACCTTAATCAATCGTTTTAGTGCAGTGCTAACCTTCAACCCGGCGTGCTCGTGCGTGCCGAGAGCAGGTGCTTCATGAGTCGCATCTCTTCAGGCCAGAAGAAGACGCTTCTGGTCCTTGGATTACTGGTTCTCGTGGTCGGTGGCGGAGCCGCGCAGCTCTTCTATCCGTCAGCGTCCAATCAAGGGTATGCCCCCGAGCAGCCGATTCCGTTCAGTCACAAGATTCACGCCGGTGACAACAAGATGGCCTGCGCCTACTGTCACACCGGAATCGAGAAGTCGCGTCATGCGACGGTTCCCTCGGTGAACGTCTGCATGAACTGCCACACGGTGGTGAAGCCGGACAGCCCCTACATTCAAAAGATTCAGAAGCACTACCGTGAAGGGACGCCGATTGAATGGGTGCGCGTGCACGAGTTGCCGGATTTTGCCTATTTTCCTCACAAGCGTCACGTCGCCAAGGGCGTCTCGTGCGAGACCTGTCATGGCGACGTTCGTGCCATGGAAAAAGTTTATCAGTATGCTCCCCTGAACATGGGCTGGTGCATGGACTGCCATCGTGGCGTGACGACGCCTCGAAATGTGCTGGCCGAAATCGCCAAGGAACGCCCTGAAGTCATGGACAAGTCGCTGAACCACAAGCCTGTTGCTTCGGTTCAGTGCGTCGCCTGCCACCACTAAGCAGAAGGTTCATCATGGACATGAGTACCCCCGATCAGAAGCTGGATCAGAAGGCCGATCAGACGACCTCGAGTGCTGAGTTTCAGACTCCGCGTCATTGGATCGGAGTCGAAGAACTGAGCGAGTCCTATTGGAAGGATTCCGGCGTGCAGGAGAAGCGCGCCCAGGAGTTTTTCGAAAAGCCGGTCGAAACGCTGGCCAATATCGAAAAGTCGGAAGGCTTTGCGATCGCTCGTCGTGACTTTCTGACGATCATGGGAGCCAGCATGGCTCTGGGTACGGTCGCCTGCGTGCGACGGCCTGTTCACAAGATCATCCCTTACGTGGTCAAGCCGGAAGAGATCACTCCCGGGGTGGCCAACTTCTATGCAACGACCAATCCTCATACGGGCACGGGCATGTTGGTTCGCGTGCGTGAGGGGCGTCCGGTCAAGCTCGAGGGCAATGAGTTGCATCCCTTGTCCAAGGGCAAGCTCATGGCTGCAGAGCAGGCGGAGCTGCTGGGGCTTTATGATCCCGAGCGATTGAAGGGCCCGGTTTCGCGAGTTCGTGGGGCAGGCTCTGCCGCGAAACTCGACTGGTCCAAGTTCGATGCGTCCGTGGTCGAGCGTCTGAAGACCGTTGCTGCCGCAGGCGGCGCCGTGCGCGTGCTGGCCTCTGAGATTCGCAGCGAGTCGACCCGCAAGTTGGTGGGCGAGTTCCTGAGGACGTTTTCCAACGGTGAGCTGGTCGAATTCGATCCGTTGGCGCTTGATGAAGTGGCGAGCGGCCAGGCGCTGTCCTACGGCACCTCGGTGGTTCCGGCCTACCGTTTCGAGAAGGCTGAGTTCATCCTCAGTCTCGGGGCCGATTTTCTGGGGACTTGGCCGAATTCTGCTGAGAATGCTCGCGCCTGGGCTTCCAAGCGCAAGCTGAACCAGCAGGAAAAAGAGTTGTCGAAGATGGTGGCCTTTGAGTCCACTCTTTCGGTGACCGGCGCCAATGCCGATGAGCGTTACCCGGTTCGTCCGGGGGACGAGCTGAAGGTCGCGCTGGCGATCGCAGGCGTCCTCGCCTCGAAGGGGGCTGCTGTTCCTGCTGAGGCACGATCGGTTCTCGCGGGCTACAAGCCGGATGCGGTTGCGGCGGAAGTCGGCATGAAGGATGGCGGCGCCAAGATCGTTGAAGTGGCTGAGCAGCTGCTGAAGCATCGCGGCCGCGGCGTGGTCGTTGCCGGTGGAATTTCATCGAAGACCGAAGGGGCTGTTGCCCTGCAGGTTGCCGTCAATCTGATCAACTCCGCTCTAGGTAACGAAGGCGTGACGGTTGACGGGGGGTCGGTGGTTCCGTCGAGGTCCTCGTTCGCGGGCCTGCAGAAGCTGATTCTCGAGATGCGCGAAGGAAAAGTGGGGGCCCTGGTGATCTGGGGGGCCAACCCAGCCTATCACTTGACGTCGGCAGCCGGTTTCAAGGACGCAGTCGAGAAGGTCGACACGGTGATTACGGTTGCCGATCGAGAAACCGAAACGGCGCTTCTGGGAGACTTCATTGCAGCAGAAAATCACTGGCTCGAGAGCTGGGGGGATGCGCATCCTCGCAAGAACCTCTACTCGCTGCAGCAGCCGGTGTTGCACCCGCTGCATGACACGCGTTCGTTTCAGGATTCTCTTCTAGCGTGGATGCGAGGAGTCTCGGGCAAGGCACCCGCCGAGAGCTGGCACGATTACCTGAAGAGCGCTTGGAGTGAGCTGGGTTCGAAGGAGTTCGGAGTCGGCGCTGGTGGGTTTGAAAAATTCTGGGAAGAGTCGCTTCGGGATGGTGTGGTGGACACGACCAAGGGGCGTGGGCCTGGCCTGAGTGCGCGCTCGTTCCGAGCGGCCTCGTGTTCCGTGTTTCCGAAGTTTCAAGCAGCAGAGACTGACGGCTACGTTCTTGCTCTGTATTCGAAGATGGGGCTTGGGGATGGACGTCAGGCCAATAATGCCTGGCTTCAGGAGTTGCCCGATCCGATCTCAACGGTGACCTGGGACAACTACGTCAACGTCGGTCCTGCAACTGCCGCGAAGCTGGGTCTCAAGCAGAATGACGTGGTCGAGATCGTTGCCGACGGCGTGCCCTTTGAGCTTCCGGTCAACGTTCAGCCCGGAATGCATGCTCAGGTCGTGTCGGTTGCCGTGGGTTACGGACGCCGTGCGGTCGGGAAGGTTGGAGACGGAACCGGAGTCGATGTCTTTCCGGTTGTCAAGGTGGCCGGGTCCATGCTCGCCTTTTCAGGTCAGTCGGCGCGGATTCGCAAGACGGGACGTTCCTATAAGCTGGCTCAGACCCAGTGGCATTCCTCGAGCGAGAATCGTCCGATCATCAATGACGTGACCCTGGCTGAGTACCGCAAGGACGCCTCTGCGGCGAACCACACCGATCCGCACCTTCGCTTGAAGGAAGTGCCGACGATGTGGCCGATGCACGACTACTCGAAGGGCTACCAGTGGGGAATGACGATCGATCTCAACTCGTGTACGGGCTGCGGAGCCTGCGTCATCGCCTGTCAGGCCGAGAATAATATTCCGGTCGTGGGTCGCGACAACGTGCGCGTCAGCCGCGAAATGCACTGGATGCGAATCGACCGCTATTACTCGGGCTCGCCCGAGCAGCCGAGCGTGGTCTTTCAGCCCATGCTCTGCCAGCACTGCGAAAACGCTCCCTGCGAGACGGTCTGTCCGGTTCTGGCAACCGTTCACAGTGAGGACGGCCTGAATCAGCAGGTCTACAATCGCTGCGTGGGAACCCGGTATTGTGCCAACAACTGCCCCTACAAGGTACGCCGCTTCAACTTCTTCGATCACTGGAAGTCGTATGAAGGCACCTTGAACATGGTGTGGAACCCCGAAGTGACGGTTCGCTCGCGCGGGATCATGGAAAAGTGCACCTTCTGCGTGCAGCGCATTCGCGATTCGCGGGACAAGTCGGTGCTCGAAGGGCGTCACATTCGGGATGGCGAGCTGAAGACGGCCTGTCAGCAGACCTGCCCGACGGATGCCATCGCCTTCGGAAACATCAACGACCAGTACTCTGAGGTCTCGAAGCTGCGCAAGCAGCCGCGGGCCTTCAAGGTGCTCGAAGTGCTGAACACCCAGCCGAGAATCTCGTACATGACCAAGGTTCGAAATGTCGAGGCACCGGCCGGACACGGTCATGACACCGGACACTCCGGGGGGCATGATTCGGCAGGGCATGGCAAAGGCCACTCCTAAGGAAAGGGGAAACGATCATGTCAGACCAAAAAATCGCAGGTGTTCTGGGGTTCTTTGAAGACCCGCAGTCTCTGATCGAAGCCATGAAGCAGGTTCGCGGCGCGAATTACGAAAGCTTCGATGCCTTTACTCCCTATCCCGTTCACGGGCTTGATGCCGCGCAGGGTCTCAAGCGCTCTCCGTTGCCTTATGTGACGTTTGTTTTCGGTGCGACGGGGTTCATGCTGGCACTGGGACTTCAGTACTGGACCTCGGCGGTCGACTGGCCGTTGAACGTCGGCGGCAAGCCCTTCTTTTCGTGGCCGGCCTTCGTTCCGGTGATGTTCGAACTGACGGTGCTTCTGGCAGGTCTTTCGACGGTCGCGGGGATGTTCGCCCTCAACCGACTTCCCAACATCACCAAGAAGTCTTTCGACCCGGCCTTGACCAATAACCGTTTTGCCATCCTGATCGAGGCTCCCAGCCGCGATGAGGATGAGATCGAGTCGGGGAAGTCGACCTCTTTCAAACCGTTCGGTGAGAGCGAAGCTGCGGAGTTCCTGAAAAAGGCCGGAGCTTCGGAAGTGCGCACCGTCTATCAGGAAGGCTGGTTCTAACCATGAAGAAGACCTGGTCCATGACCCTGGCAGGGGTGCTGCTGGCGGCAACGCTGGCAGGCTGCAAGCATAGCCAGCCGAACTTCGTTTTCATGCCGGACATGTATTATAGCCCGGCCCTCAAGGCACAGGAAGAGGGCGCGATGCGCACGCCGGTCAAGGGAACCGTGCCCCGCGGCTTTCAGCCTTACGACTTTTCGGCAGAAAACAATGAAGAGCTCGGGCGTCGCCTGATCAATCCGGTGGCCCGAACCAAAGCGGCGCTGCTGAGGGGTCAGACCCAATACAACACCTACTGCATCGTCTGCCATGGGGCCTACGGTGAGGGCGACGGATCGGTCGTGCCGAAGATGCCGCGCCCACCGACGCTTCAGAGCGAGAAGGTGCAGAAGTGGCCGGACGGTCGCATCTTTCATGTCATCACGGCCGGGCAGAATGTCATGCCCAGCTATGCGTCCCAGATCTCGCAGGAAGATCGGTGGGCCATTGTTCATTATGTTCGGGCGCTTCAGCGCGCCAAGAACCCCACCGCATCGGACCTGAAACGGGCTGAAGCGGAACTGGAGAGGTAAGTCATGCACGCCGACAACGCCCACCACGAAATCCGAAATCCCGGCAGGCTCGATGTTCCGGCCGGAATCCGTAACCTGCTCTTTGCTCTGACCGCCATTGGCCTGATGGCCATGGTCATTGCCTGGGCTCAGGATCCCAAGCGCCTGTGGACGGCCTTCGTTCACAATCACTTCTACTTTCTGAGCCTGGCCGTTGGGGGGCTTTTCTTCGCCGCCATTCAATGGGTGACCAGTGCCATGTGGAGTGCGCCGGTTCGCCGACTGGCCGAAGCGTTCACGTCGTTTCTTCCATGGGTGCTGGTCTCGACTGTGATTCTCTATTTCGGTCTGAAGGATCTCTACCTTTGGACGGATGCCGACAAAGTGCACGGCGACCTGATTCTTTCGGGCAAGGCTGGATACCTGAGCCAGAACTTCTTCATGATTCGTCTCGTGGTCTCGGTCTTGATCTGGATCGTCTTTGCCAAGGTGATGATCGGAAATTCGATCCGGCAGGACGAGACCAAGGATGCCGGTTTGACTGCCAAAAACCGCACCTGGGGACCGCTGTTTCTCATTCTGTTTGCGATCTCGTTCACGTTCACGTCGTTCGACGTGCTGATGTCGCTTGATCCATACTGGTTCAGTACGATGTTCGGAGTGTACTGCTTTGCGGGACTCTTCTACTCGACACTGGCCATGCTGGCGATCGTGACCATCGCGATGAAGCGCCGAGGGATGCTCGAGGGCATTCTGAACGAGAACCACCTGCACGATCTGGGCAAGTTCATGTTCGCCTTCACTGTGTTCTGGGCCTACATCGGCTTCTCTCAGTTCATGTTGATCTGGTACGCCAACATGCCCGAAGAGACGGGGTACTTCCTGCATCGCCTGACGCCGGGCTGGAAGCCGCTTTCGGCCTTCCTGATGTTCGGCAAATTCTTCGTGCCCTTCTTTATTCTGCTTCCTCGCGGAAACAAGCGCAGTGAGAAGGTACTTTGGTGGGTGGCGTGGTTCATGCTCGCTGCCCAGTGGCTGGATGTGTTGTGGATGGTGCAGCCCGAATTCTACCAGGGCCCGAAGGTGGGCTGGGTGGAGCTGGGCTCGCTGCTCGGTTTTGCCGGCCTTTTCGGCCTCTCGGTCGTGCGCTTTCTTTCGAAGCACACCGTGGTCGCCGTGGGTGACCCGAAGCTTCCCGAGGCGGTGTTTCACCATCATCAGTAAGGGTACCGCCCCGCTTCGGCGGGGCGGTTTTCTCAGGTAACAGACTCCCACGGCACGGCTTCGACCTTCTCCAGGCGGAGCGGCTTGAGGTTCGGTCCAAGCAGGGTGAGTGTGGTGGTCACTCCATCGGTCTGCTGTCTTTTCTCGAAGGCTTTGAGGAGCTCGGTGTCCCGTTGATCGAAGCGTTCCCTCGAAACGAGGCGAAGGGCGTGGAGATGGCGTGGCTGCTTTCGGTTCTGGACGATCCAATGAAGCAGGCTTCCCTTGGTGTTTCGGTAGAATCCGAGGGTGTGATCGGCTGCACCCAGATACGAAATCTTTGTCATCAATTCGTGAAGCACCCAGGTTTCGAGGCGGCGTTCGAAGCTTCCTCCGAGATAGCCTGCCAGTGAGACGTCGCAGAGGTAATAGCGGGGTTTTCCAGTGCTGCCGGGAACGGGATCGAGCCGATGCAGGATAAAGAGCGTCTCGAAGGCCTTGAGGTACTTCTGAACGGTGCGGGTGTCCTTGCGAAGTGCCGCGGCCACACTGGCGGCCGTGGGTTCATGATTCTGGGCGACCTGGTAGAGAATGTTCATCGCCAACTCTGCATCCAGTTTCAGTGTTTGGAGCTGTTGAAGGTCTCGAGTCACCGTGATCTCCAGCCAGCCTCTCAGGAGCTCTTCGCGAACGGACGGCTCACGGACGGCAAAAATTCCGGGAAACCCGCCGCGATCCAGGTGCTGCATGACCTGCGGGCGCGTCGCCACGGGCGACCTGCTCAAAACAGTGAAGGTTTTTAGCGCGCTTTTCTCGAGGCACTCCCGCAGCGTGAGGGTGAATAAGCGCGTGCGCAGCATCCGACCGGTGAGGCTTTCCTTGATTCTGAGTTCGCGAGAAAACTCGGTCGAGCCCAGAAGGACGAACTGACCTGGTTCAGAATTCTCGTCGACGATCGCTTTGATGGCATCGAAAAGAGGAGGAGCCTTCTGGGCCTCGTCGATGATCAGGGGCCGGGCCTTGGAGTGAGCCAGTAGAAAGCTCTGGGGATTGTCCTGTGCCAGCATCCGAGCGGATTGGACGTCCATGGTCTCGAATTCGCTTCGGGGCGCCGTTTTTCCGAAGAGCTGCCTGGCGAACACGCTCTTGCCGCACTGCCTGGGGCCTTGAATGGTGACGACGCGAGAGAAGCGAAGCCGTTTTTGAAAGAGAGCCATGGCGTGTCGAGATCGCAGGTGCGGCATACCCTTCCAATAATTGCATGGTAATGCAATTATTGGAAGGGTCATGAGTCGGGTTCGTGGTGGCCGGTACCCGACGGCTCCGCGGCAGTCTAGCGAAAGTAGGCGATGAGGTAGACGCTCCAGAGGTCGATGACCGCTCCGAAAACGTAGAAGATCAGACTGAAGTTGACCCAAAGAAAAAAGGGCAGCCAGTGTTTCGTGGCCGCGGAGTCGTCGCCGCTTACGTCACTCGCCGTGGCCGCAAGGTATTTACGAAGCTCCCAAAGCACCTTGCCCCCGGTCAGTAGGGCAATCGCAAAGTAGGTCCAGCCCGTATCCAGAAATAGGGGTGCGGAGATGCCCAGGGCCACGTACGACAGGCTCCAGAGCGTCGTGTGAAAGCGGGTTGGGGCCACCCCCTTGGCTACTGGCAAGGTCGGAAAGCCCCCCATCGAATAGTCCTGGCGAAAGCGAATCGCGAGCGACCAGAAGTGCGGCATCTGCCAGTAAAAAAGAATGAAGAACAGGTAGAGTCCGCCCCGGGTGAACACTTCTTCTGCGGCAGACGCGTAGCCCATGAGAATCGGCAGCGCTCCCGGAACTGCTCCCGGGACGGCGGCGAAGGCCCAGCGGCGCTTCCACCAGAGGGTGTAGAGGCCGTTGTAGGAAACCAGAGCCAGAAGTCCCAGTGCGGCAAGGGAGGGGGCGAGCCAGGCTAGTAGGGTCAGCCCCGATCCGATCGTTACGACGCAAAACCCGATGGCATGGGCCAGCGAAATTCGTCCGCTGGGAAGCGGACGTTTGGCGGTCCGGGGCATCTGGGCGTCGACCGAGATTTCCTGCACCTGATTGAGGGCTGACGATCCTGCGGCCAGAAGGAAGATGCCCGCGAGCGTGAGGGCCAGCCGGGCCCAGTCAAAGTCCCGTTCAAACGGATGGCCGCAAAGATAGCCTCCCAGTACGCTGATCAGGACGAGGGCGACGATGCCGCTTTTGGCGAGTTCTCGGTAAGTGCTGATAAGGTTCTTCATGATTTGTTTCGGAGGAGTGCCCGACGATTAGCAAAACTCTGGTAGAAAGGGGTCATGAAAATTCTCATCACGGGTGCCACGGGGTTTGTCGGCCAGGAGTTGGGCGTTCATCTGGCCAGACAGGGTCATGAACTGCAGGTGCTCACGCGAGATCCTGCTCGGGTTGAGGGGCTTCTTCCTTTTCCTGCGCGACTTTTTCGGTGGGATGCCGAACAGGGGCCGCCGCCACGCGAGGCCTTTGAGGGAGTCGAAGCCGTCGTGCACCTGGCGGGAGAAAGCATCGCGGGCGCGCGTTGGAATGATCAGCGCAAGCGAGCCATCCTGGACTCGCGCGTGCAGGGAACCCGAAATCTGATCGAGGGAATTCGCCAGCACGGAGCATCCGTTCAGACCCTGGTTTCCGCCTCCGCGGTCGGAATCTACGGGGACCGCGGAGATGAAGAGCTCGATGAGTCGTCGACGCCAGCAAGTGGCCATACCGATCTTTCGGCTTCTGCCGTCGACTATCTGGCCGGGGTCTGTCACGAGTGGGAAAACGCGGCCTCGGAAGGCCTGCCGTCAACGGTCCGCTCCGTTCTGGTACGAATTGGGATCGTGCTGGGCGAGGGCGGGGGGGCTCTGGCAGAGATGCTGCCGATCTTCAGCTCTGGGGTGGGCGGAGCTCTGGGAAGCGGCCGGCAATGGATGAGCTGGATTCATATTCGGGATCTGGTTCGCATTTTTGAATTTGCCCTGTCGCAGTCGGGGCTGACGGGCGTCGTCAATGGGGTCGGTCCTGCACCGGTTACCAATGCCGCCTTTACGAAGGCCCTGGCCTCGGTGGTCGAAAAACCAGCTATTTTCAAGACTCCTGCAGCGGCTCTTCGACTGGCTCTTGGGGGGATGGCGCAGGCGGTGCTTTCGAGTCAGCGGGTGCTGCCGCGAACGGTTTCCGGTCTGGGGTTTCAGTTCGAATTTCCCGAGCTCGACGGGGCTCTACGGAGTCTGGTGCCTCCGCCTGGCGACGGCCTTCTCGTCGAGCGCCAGTGGATTCCGGGAACGATGGAGCAGGTTTTTAACTTCTTCTCTTCTGCCCACAATCTCGAGCGCATCACCCCACCGTGGCTGAATTTCGAGGTGCTGACGCCCCGGGATGTCGAGATTCGTGCCGGAACTCTGATTGACTACCGATTGAAGATTCACGGGGTGCCGGTGAAGTGGCGCACGCTGATCGAGTCGTGGGAACCGGGGCGTTCGTTCGTGGATACCCAGCTCAAGGGACCCTATCGGAAGTGGCACCACACGCACCTTTTTGAACCCCTTCAGGGCGGAGTGCTGATCACCGACCGGGTGCTCTATCGCGTTCCGTTTTCGTTTGTCGGTCGCGTGGTGGCCGGGGGCTGGGTGCGACGGGACGTCGGGCAGATCTTCAAGTACCGAAAGAAAGTGATTCGCGAAATCTTTGGCGGGTGATAGCAACGGGGCACACTCATGATTCGGCTTCTGGCAATTTCTGCATTTCTTGGTGCGGGTCTGATCAGCGGTTTTTTGACTCCTGTCCTCTCGGTCGCTTCGGACGTGGCCGATGCTCCCTTGTCTTCGCCTACGGTTCTACCTTCTGGTGTTCCGGCTGAGCTTCAGGCGGCGGGCATTACCGAGAAGCTGGGAAGCCGGGTCTCGACTCAGTCGCTGAAGTTCACGAATGACGCGGGGCAAGAGGTCGGGCTCGAGACGTACTTCAAGTCAGGCAAGCCGGTCGTCGTGGCCATGGTTTACTATGAGTGCCCCAATCTTTGTAACTTCCTGCTCAACGGTCTGACCGACACTCTGAAGCAATTCGACTGGACCCCGGGCAACCAGTTTGAGCTGGTGGCCGTGAGCATTAATCCCGAAGAGACGCCTGAACTGGCCTCGAAGAAGAAGCAGGCCTACCTCGACAGCTATGGACGCCCTGAGGCGGCATCGGGCTGGCACTTCCTGACCGGAAAAGAGAGTCAGATCAAGCAGCTCGCCTTTGAATTGGGCTTTGGCTATACTTATGACGAAAGAGAGAAGCAGTACGCCCATAGCGCCGCACTCTTCGTGCTGACGCCCGAGGGGCAGCTCTCGCGGATCTTGTACGGAATCGAGTTCAAGCCGCGAGACCTGAAACTCGCGCTCGTCGAGGCTGCCGACGGCAAAGTGGGGACTGTGGTCGACCGCTTCCTTCTTTTTTGTTATCGCTACGATCCAAACCTCCGATCCTATTCCGTTTATTTGTTCAACGTGATGCGGGTTGCAGGTGCGGTCACGGCATTGGCCATCGTGGCTTTGCTGGGTTTTCTTTGGCGCCGCCAAAGGGGGCCCGGAGGCATGAGAGCCGGAAGGTGACAGGTGCAGGAATGAGCAAGATTCAGCTGGAGAACCGAACCATGAACAACAAGATGAAAGCGACTTTCGCTGCAGCTCTTCTGATGCTGGGAGCTCTGGCCGCTTCGGGCCTGGCCTTCGCCGACACGCCCGGGCTTCCGATTCAGGCGACCGATATCGCCACCAAGTGGGACACCCTCTACAACTTTCTAGTTGGGCTTAGCGTGTTTTTCTTCATTCTCGTCGTCGGCGGAATGCTCTACTTCGTTTTCAAGTACCGGGCGAAGCCGGGCGTCAAGACGAAGTACATCGCCGACCACCACCTGCTCGAAGGCATCTGGACGTTCATTCCTTTTGTTCTGCTGATGGTGATTTTCGTCTGGGGCTACGTCGTCTACGACAAGATGATTCGCTCGCCGTCCAACGCGATGGAGATTCGCGTGATCGGCAAGCAGTGGCTCTGGCAGTTTCAATACGATGATGGTCGTTCGACGATCAACGAGCTCTACGTGCCGGTCAATCAGCCCGTGAAGCTCGTCATGACCTCGACCGACGTTCTTCACAGCTTCTTCATCCCCAATTTTCGCGTGAAGCAGGACGTGGTGCCTGGAATGTATTCGAGCGTCTGGTTCGAAGCGACCATTCCCGGAAACCATCAGGTTTTCTGCACCGAGTACTGTGGTGCCGCTCACTCACAGATGCTTGCCAAGGTCATCGCCCTCGAACCCCAGCAGTGGGAAGACTGGAAGCGGGGTAAGAACATTCTGGCCAAGGGAACCGCTGGAGCGCCGGAGTCGGCCGCAGTGACGACCGACACCACGACTCTTTCGGCCGCTGCTCCGCAACTTTCGCTGGTGGAGCAGGGCAAGGGGCTTTTCTCGGCCAAGGGTTGCGTGGCCTGCCACTCGGTGGATGGGACTCCCAAGGCGGGAATGGGGCCGACGCTGAAAGGACTGTTCGGTTCGAAGGTGGAGTTTGTTGCCGGCGCTGGTGTGACGGCAGACGAAAACTACATTCGCGAATCGATCGAAAACCCGATGGCAAAAGTGAAGAAGGGTTTCAACCCGATCATGCCGACGTTCAAGGGCCAGGTCTCCGAGACCGAGTTGAACGCCCTGATCGCCTACATCCAGTCTCTCAAGTAAGGAGCAAGAACCATGGCTCACACGGCAAGCGCTCACGGCGACAATTACCTGAACCACTCCTCCGGGATCATGTCCTGGTTGAAGACCCTCGACCACAAGCGGATCGGTCTCATGTACCTGTTTACGGTGCTGAGCTACTTCCTGGTCGGCGGACTCTTCGCCATGCTGATTCGCCTCGAACTCATGTTTCCGGGGCAGCAGCTCATTGATCCGAACACCTACAACAAGGTGTTCACCTACCACGGCGCGATCATGGTCTTCATGGTCATCATTCCTGCAATCCCGGCGGCCCTGGGCAACTTCGTACTGCCCATGATGCTGGGGGCGAAGGATGTGGCCTTTCCACGCCTCAATCTGGCTTCCTACTACATTTACGTGCTGGGAGCGCTGATCGCGACTTCGGCACTGTTCTATGGCGGAGCCGACACGGGCTGGACGTTCTACACTCCGTACTCGATTCGGACCAGTGGGGCGGTCATCGCGGTGATCTTCGGAGCGTTCGTCATGGGCTTTTCGTCCATTCTGACGGGGCTGAACTTCATTGTGACCATCCATAAGCTTCGGGCACCCGGACTGACCTGGACCCGGCTGCCGCTCTTTATCTGGGCATCGTATGCGACGAGCATCATCCAGATTCTCGCTACTCCGGTTCTGGCGATCACCCTGCTGCTGTTGATTTTTGAGCGGGTTTTCCAGATCGGGATCTTCGACCCGAAGATCGGTGGCGATCCGGTGCTGTTTCAGCACTTCTTCTGGTTCTACTCGCATCCGGCCGTTTACATCATGATTCTGCCGCCCATGGGCGTGATCTCGGAAGTGATTCCGGTGTTCAGCCGCAAGCCCATCTTCGGCTACAAGGCGATCGCCTATGCGTCCTTCGGGATCGCCCTGATCGCCTTCATTGTCTGGGGGCATCACCTGTTCGTGTCGGGACAGGGCGAGCTGGCCAACTTCGTCTTCTCGCTGCTGACCATGCTCGTGGCCGTGCCGACCGGTGTGAAGGTTTTCAGCTGGGTGGGCACGATGTACAAGGGCTCGATTCGCCTGAACGCGCCGATGCTGTACGCGTTGGGCTTTCTCCAGCTCTTCACGATCGGTGGACTGACCGGTGTGTTCCTCGCGACGCTGGCGATCGACGTTCATCTGACCGACACCTATTTCGTCATCGCGCACTTTCATTACGTGATGGTGGGTGGGGCACTGATGGGACTTCTGTCGGGAATGCACTACTGGTTTCCGAAGATGACCGGGAAGATGTACCTCGAGAAGGGGGCGAGAATCGCCTTCTGGTGGATTCTGGCCGGCTTCAATATCACGTTCTTCCCGCAGTTTATTGTGGGAGCTCAGGGCATGCCGCGCCGGTATCACGACTACCTGCCCGAATTTTCGACCTTGAATACGATGTCGACGGTGGGCTCGTGGTTCCTGGCGATTGGCTTCTTCTGGGCGGCCATCAATCTGTGGCGTTCGCTGAAGCTGGGTGAGAAGGCCGGGGACAATCCGTGGCATGCGCTCACGCTTGAGTGGCAGTCGCCGTCGCCGCCTCCGCACGAAAACTTCGTGACCGAGCCGGTGGTGACCAGCTGGCCGTATGAATACACGCCGGAGGCCGGTCTGGCTCCGATCCAGAAGTGGAACTGAGCAGTTCAGACATTCGATAGGGGATTGTTATGTCATCAACTCACGTCACGACGGGCGGCCACCAGCATGCCCATCATTTCAACAGCGCTGGGGAAGAGTTTGAAGCGGCCAAGCAGGGAATGTGGCTCTTCATGGTCACCGAGGTTCTCATGTTCGGAGGCCTCTTCGTGGCCTACGCCATGTTCCGCTCGATGTACCCCGAGATGTTTCATGAGGCATCGAAGATGCTCTCCTGGAAGCTCGGCGCCACGAACACGGTCATTCTGATCTCCAGTTCGCTGACGATGGTGCTCGCTGTGATCGCCTCGCAGCGAGGACAGAAGAATCGGATTCTGGGGTATCTGGCGATCACCTTCCTGCTTTCGTGCGGGTTTTTGGTGGTCAAGTACTTCGAGTACTCGGCGAAGCTGCATCATGGCATCATGCCCGGAGGCCTCTTCACCAACACCGAGATCACTCACCCGAAGGCGCCCCTGTTTTTCTCGCTGTATTTTGTCATGACCGGCATTCATGCCTTTCACGTGATCGTGGGGATGGGCCTGATGGTCTGGCTGGCGCTGCGGACGATGCGGAATGAGTTCTCGCCGGCCTTCTACACGCCGATGGAGCTGGTGGGCTTCTACTGGCACTTCGTCGACATGGTTTGGATTTTCCTGTTCCCGCTGATGTACCTGGTGGGCTGATCGAAGACGCGAAAGGGAATTGAAAATGTCGGATCACAACGAAAAGCATCAGCACGACGGGAATCAGGGCGGACATCAGGACGGCCATCACGAGCATTTTATTCTTCCTGAGAAAATGGCCGTGGCCGTGGGCGTGGCCCTGCTGGTTCTGACCGCCTTCACGGTCTGGATCGCGGGCGTCGACCTGGGCAGATTGAACTTCACGGTGGCCCTTCTCGTTGCCGTGGTCAAGGCTTCGCTCGTGGGTCTGGTCTTCATGGGACTGAAGTACGACCGCAAGGAAAACGGGTTGATCTTTCTCACCTCGTTTCTTTTTCTGGCGATCTTCATTGTTCTGACCGCAACCGACCTGCTGTTCCGGGGCGACGTCTACGTCAAGGGCCCTCTGGTCGCAGCAACGGGCAAGTCACAGTTCAAGAAGCCGTGGATCTCGACCCCTGAGCTGGTAGCCAAGGGCAAGGGCCTGTATGAACAGCAGTGCGTGGCGTGCCACGGAGCGACCGGACAAGGGAATGGACCTGCTGGTGCAGCCCTGAATCCGCCGCCTCGAAACTTCACAGTGGCTGCGGGCTGGAAAAACGGGCGTAAGCCGACCGGTGTGTTCAAGACCCTGACTCAGGGCCTCAACCAGATGCCGGTTTTTTCGAGCCTTTCTTCGGATGACCGCTGGGCGATGACCCAGTACGTGCTGTCGCTGGCCCCCAACCCCGAGACCGACACGGCCGCTGACTTCGCGGCCTTGAAGATCGATCCGACCAAGGATGACGGGGGAGCAGGTGCAGGCGATGAGTCGAAGTCGATTCCGGTGGAAGTGGCGATCGACATTCTGGCGGTGCCCGCGCCCAAAGCGCAGAACTGACGAGATTGAGTCTGGCTGCAGGATTGCACGGGGAGACGGTGATGCCGTTTCCCCGTTTTTCATTTTGGGCCGTTCAAGCGGTCGTCACCACGCCGATACCCTTTGACCGCTCGGTGGGGGCCATGCTCATGGCCGTGATTCTGGCGATGTTCCTCGTCGGAACTCTTCTGGGGCTGGGTTTTCTCGTCCTGAATGTCGGCCTGCTTTCGAAGCGCCGTGAGGACCATCGCGGAAAGAGCGCGCCCTCTGACATCCACGTTCTGAAGGAATCCCTCTATCCGGGTGAACCAGACGACCAGCCCAGTATTGAGGAGCTCGAACAGCAATCCGCTGGGGCGCTTCCGGCGCGGATTGTCGGAACCATTGGGAACTCGCTTTCGCAGGCCCTGGTGGCCGTGGAGAATGTCGAGGGCGGAGTTAGCGGGAGCGAGGCACAGGAAGCAGGAGGGATTGGTTCGCCAGAGCGAGAGTTGCCCCTGCCAAAAGAAAGACCGAGCCCATCCAAAAAGGTGAGCTGATGCCCATCCGGTCGTAGAGCCATCCGGCGACCGGAGGGCCGATGACTCGGGCAAGGCTTCCCGCCGAGTGAAAGACCCCCATGGTTGCTCCACGTTGGTCATCGGGTGCTCCCCGTGAGGCCAGTGAGGAGAGCGACGGCTGAACAAAGCCGTGCGAGAGGGCCATCAGCGTCAGGGCTCCGAGAACTCCGACAGGAGATTCCGCCAAGGCAAAAAGCATCAGGGCAACGGCCGAGACGACGGTGCCGCCGGCAATGAGGCGAATTTCTCCCACTCGCGGCGAGACCCGTCCGATCAGCCCCCCCTGAACAAAGGCCATGACTAGTCCCATGGATGCCAGCAGAATTCCCGCTTTTTCGGCCCCAAAACCGAAGCGGTCGGCCATGAATAGCGCAAAAATCGCTTCCATCTGGGTGATGGCAATGGTGACGAGCAAAAAGAGCAGAACCGGACGCGAGATGGCCGGCACTGAAAGAAGCTCTCGTGCCTGGGTAAGACCCCAGCGGCGCTGCAGGCGACTTTTTTCGCGCTGCTCGGTGCCGGAGATGGGTTCGCGCAGCTTGAACCAGGCCAGTGCGAGGTTGGTTGCGGTGAGAGCGGCGGCGGCGAACATCGGAATGTCATAGCCCCAGCGGGAGAGCACGCCTCCGATGGCAGGACCGACGATGAAGCCCAGTCCGAAGCCCGCGCCGATGAGTCCCATTCCGCGGGCACGGTTCTCGGGCGTCGTGACGTCAGTGACATAGGCATAGGCGACTGAGATATTGGCGGCGCAGATTCCAGCGAAAGTCCGTGCGAAAAAAAGCCAGAAAAGAGAGTTCGAAAAGCGGGGTGCCAGTCCGAGAAGAATCTGGGCCAGGCCGGTTCCGACGAGGCTGAGTAGCAGCACGGGACGTCGTCCGATTCGATCCGAAAGACGTCCCCAGAGTGGAGCCACCAGAAATTGCATCAGCGAGTAGACGGCCATGAGCCAGCCCAGCGTGGTGGCGTCTGCTCCAAATTCCCTACCGTAATAGGGCAGGATGGGAATGACGATTCCAAAGCCGATGAGGTCGATAAAGACCACGAGAAAGACCGACAGAAGCATGAGGGCCTTCTACCACAAATGGCGCGAAGTCTCAGGCTGCCTTGCGTTCACGCTTCGACTCTTCGAGTGCCCGGGCTACCTCGAGGCTGGTTGAGATCCACTGGGAATGTGCCCGCAAGCTCGGTAGGTTGCCGACCGGCTGGCCGCTCGATACCTCGATCCCCTCGCCAAGAATGCCCAGAGGTCCGGCCAGTCTGGCCAGTTCGCTCAGGGTTTCAGCCGCTTCGTCAGCTCTTTCCGTCCGTGCGAGCGCCGAGCACCACCACAGGGTCGACAGCAGGTGGCCCCCTTCGAAGTCCGGGGATGAGTGGCTGTTGCGAGAACGGCGTAAAAACGGACCTTCGCGAAGCTCGGACTCGAGTTGAATCAGGGTCGAGAGCAGCGATGGCTCGCTCCAGTCCTCAAGCCCCCAGAGCCCGACCAGAAGTGCCGAGCTGTCGAGTTCCGTTTCTCCGAAGGCCTGAGTGTAGATCTGCCGTTCCCGGTGAAAGCCCTCGCGCAGGATCGTCTGTCGTAGTTTTTCGATTTCTTCGGTCCAGCGGTGCGGAACGGTTCGGTCGGATTCTCGATAAAACTGGGCAGCTGAACGAAGCCCCTTCCAACAGGCCAGCTTCGAACTCAGGTAGTGCTCGGGACGAAATCGTAGGTCCCAAAGACCATGGTCGGGGCGCCTCCAGAGCTGGCAGATCAGCAGGGCCAGCTCTTCGAGCTTTCGAAGCACTCGAGGGTTTGGGGGAGTTCGCCTGACCTGGTTGGAAAGAGCAAGGGCGTCGAGCATTCCGGCCAGACCGTCCAATTGAAACTGCTGCGACGAGAGATTGCCGATGCGAACCGGGCGTGCCCCCTCATGTCCACGAAGCGTGTGCATCTCCTGTTCATCCGGAATGGGTGCGCCGTCGATTCGATAGGCCGACGCCAGTTCTGCGGCAGGATGGGCAAGCAAAAGATCTTCGAGCCAGAGTGAAAGCGCTTCTGACTCCTGGGAATGCCCGAGCGCCAGCCACGCCTCCAGGGTTCCGGGTAGATGTTTGAGCCAGCAGTAGCGATGGTCCCAGTTCTGGGTTCCTGACTGAACGCAGGGAAGCGATGTGGAGGCGGACTCCATCGGGGCTCCGGTGCCCGCATGAGTCAGAAGGCGAAGCACCATCTCGCTGCGAATCGTCAAGGCCTGCCAGCTCGGTGGAAGGGCGTCAGAGAAGCTCTGCTCGGACGAGCAGGCATGCATCCAGGCTTCCCACTCCCGAAGCGTTTCATCGAAACCCTGATCGAGTAGGTGTTCGGTTCGTGAGCCGGCCCGTCCGGCTGCCCAGAGAAATCGATGCTGTTCGCCCCCCTCCAGATCGAAGCGCGTGACGCCGGCTCCCAGCATGGGTTCGAGCCGGACCGTGTGCGTCCCCGCCAGTCGCCCCAGGAGGGCTCCGTCTCCGTAACGAAAGCAAAGTCCATTTCCAACGGCATCAGGCCTCGCGGAGGACAGTCCGTAGTCGGGACGGGGAAGGCAGAAAAGCTCCCAGGAGAGCCGCCCTTCGAGGGATTCGACCTGCCTCATCAGTACCGCGTTCCGATTCCATGGCATCCAGTCGATGACTCGACCCTCGCCTTGAGGTGTGACAAAGCGTGTTTCAAGAACGGCGCTTCTTCCCTTGCGGCCCAGATAGGTCTGGTTCGATTCAAAGGGGCCTGCAGGCCGAATTGAAAAGCGTCCGCCCGAGCGTTCGTCCAGCAGGCTTGAGAAGTGACTGGGTTGATCTCCGTCAGGAGCGCTCAGCCAGTCGACCGATCCCTTCTTGCTGATGAAGGCGATCGTGGTGCCGTTGCCCACGATTCCATGGTTCGAAGACACGTCGCTCAGGCTGCCTGGTCAGGTCGTTTTCGCGGCTCGGCCTCTCGAGAGGGCTCGATTGCCACGACCCCGACTCGATGCAGGTAGGTGAGCCTGCCGCCAAGAGCTGCCGAGCGAAGCAGGACTCCGAAGCCGATGGCCGACATCAGAAACTGCAGACCCGACATGGCTCCGAAGAACGGCCCGCCGAAGCTTCGAAGCGAAGCGACAACGGCGTACCAGAGGATGAGGAAGGCGTTGAGCGACAAGTGCATTCGTGCTGTGCGCAGGGCGTCGGGATGCTCGGGCCGTAGGTGCCGGGTGTAGTCGCGCCACCCCAGTAGGGCCGCCGGAAGCGAGGTGAGCAGTCCCGCCCAGAGCAGGATCGTAGAGGTTTCAGGAAGCAACGGCTGCTCGGGCCTGACGAGCACGACCACATCGAGCAGGAAACTCGTGAGCCAGAGTCCGACAGGAAAGTGGACGGCGAAGGAGTGAAGCGGGAAGCCAGTTCGGGATTCAGCGGGTCGTTGGATCTGCATGATCTCTTCGACCATGCAAGAGGTTGACCGCAACAGCGATGGCTATCCCTGCCACGGCACCGAACAAGACATCCGTGATGAAGTGTCTCCCGCCGAGCACGCGCAGGGCCCCGGTAGAGACGGTGAGGGTGAGGCCAAGAGCGGTCACCAGCCGTCGGGTGTGCGTCGAGGCATCCCTGCAGGCCAGAACCGCACAGGTGGATGCGAGCGCAGCAAAGCTCGTGTGCCCCGAGTAAAACGAAGTGTAGTGGGCGAAGGCTCCTCCCTGGCCCACCGGGTTGAGGTAGACAAAGGGTCTGGGACGCTGGACCGTGAGGCGAACGGCTTCGATGATGGCGCCGTTGATCATCGTGGATTGTACCAGCAGCAGAAGGTGAATTCCGGTTCGAGGGGATGTGGAGGCCGACCGACGGCCGGCCAGCAGGGCGCAAAAAACGGCAAGAGCGCCCGCTCCGTCCTGCGTCCAGAACGATAGGTGGTCCGAAAGCCAGTCGTAATCACGAACCAGTCCCTGCCGGTCGAGCCAGTTGAGCTGGCCGACGGCGCAGCGCTCGGGGTTCTGCGAGCAAAAGGGAGTGATCAGACTTGAACGCGACTGAAAGCCTGCGTACCATGCCAGAAAAGCAAGCGGCGTCAGGATCGCATCGAGTGCAGGTCGCAAGGCGGGTGATGCGGTCAGACGGGAGTTGAGCTGCTTCAAGAGTCGAGAGTGGGCCATCATGGGGTGCCGCTCGAGAATAGCGCAGGGCGTGAGTGCAGCACCAAAAAAAAGGAGAGTCTCATGGCGATTCGAGTTGGAACACCAGCACCGGAATTCAAGGCAATGGCCTACCAGGCAGGGCAGTTCAAGGAGGTCGCACTTCGTGATTTTCACGGAAAATGGGTCTGCCTGTTTTTTTACCCCCTCGATTTCACCTTCGTCTGTCCGACTGAGATACGCGCCTTTGCGGCACGAGAAGACGAATTTCGGGAGCTGGGCTGCCACATCGTGGCCTGTAGCACCGATAGTGAGTTTTCGCACAAGGCCTGGTTCGAAAAGGAGCTTCCTGAAGTGAAGTATCCCGTGCTGGCCGATACCTCGCACCGAGTCAGCCGGGATTATGAAGTTCTGGTGGACGAGAAGGGAATTGCTCTTCGGGGTACCTTTCTGATCGATCCGAAAGGTGTGCTGCAGCACGCCAGTGTCAATGCGCTCGGGGTGGGGCGCTCGGTCGACGAGACGCTGCGCATGCTTCAGGCTTTGCAGACCGGAGAGCTGTGTGGCGCCGAATGGCGCCCCGGAAAACCGACGATCAAGCCCTGAGTTTATTGATCCGCTCGTGATGCACGCCCCGTCGTGGAACGGGGGTTGCTCTCCGCTTTCAATGGGAAAGTCGAGGGGAACTCATGGGCACGAGCACGGGTGGTTCAAGGCAGGCAGGCACAATCGGGTGGGCAATCTTGGCCTGTTTTTCCTGCAGCGTGGCTTTGAACGCGAATGCTGCTGCAAGCGGGGGAGTGGATCACGACCTGAGGATCGCCAATGAGTATTTTTCGCGTCGTTTGAGCCGTCTCGCTTTTCTGTCGGCCGATGCGAGTGTCCGCATTCCCGCTCCCCGGTATCATTCGGGTCAGAGCTGGAGGGTTCGGCTGCAGTTGGTGGCACCCCCCGCTGCCGGCGCAGCCCGTGAAGCGACGCAAACACGAACCCTTCGATATCAGGTCATCGAGTGGAAGGATGATGAGTCGCTGACGCTGCACCTTCGTGTGCAGGATGAGCAGGCGCAAAGCGGTGATGGTTTTCTGGAAGAACGACTTTCTTTTGCGACGCTGTCCACTGAAATTCGGCGATGCCGGTCTGGACGTTCGTCTCGTCAGACCTGCTCTCCTTGGAGTCGAGTGACCGCCCAGACCTTGAAACTTGCCGGAGAGCTCCACGGAGAGGGCTGGGAGCATGGACCGGTCTGGTTGCCTCTTGAGACGATTCGTGCGGCCGAGCTTCTCAGGTCGGGAAATGGCGGGGCCATCGGCCTTCAATACGAGTCTGAGGACTTCTTCGGGCGACCTTATTCGTGGAGTTGGTCGGAGGGGAATCCGTGGCCGGAACGCATGAGCACGGCACAGGGAACGGCAACGCTGATCGGGGAAGGGGGGCGCTCATGAGGCTCGTTGGTTTGCCTTTACGGACAGGAGCGGTGCTGAGCCTGCTGCTTGGCGTTTTTCAGGGTTGTGGTTCGGGATCTCCCCGTCTCGAGGCGCTGGGAATTCGGGACCGTCGACTGGGCTCCAGCGAGGCCGCGGGCGAGCGAAATTTTGCGAAGCTGATTCGAGAGCATCGACAGGGACAGCCTCGACAGCAGCCCTGGGCGGGCTTTTGGTGGCCCTACACTTCGAACGGCATTGCGCGCAGCACTTCAGGGGGGTCTCCAGCCGGAAAGTACGACGCCGCACGAGGGGGGCTCACGCATTCGCAGCGCTGGGAGGTGGCCAACCACGGAGCAGGAGTTCCGGGGGTGCAGGGCTGGTGGGGGCACTGCAATGGCTGGAGTGTTGCTGCGGCGCTCTTTCCCGAGCCTCGAGAGTCCGTGCGGGTGAACGGCATCGAGTTCACCGTTGCCGATATCAAGGCACTTCTGAGCGAGGCGGGAATGTTTGCCAGTGCCGACTACTTCGGAGATCGCGTGGATTCGTTTGATCGCAACGCCTCCCGTAAGTGGGACGATCCTGTTCCCAATCAGTACTTTCTGGTGCTGATGAACTACATGGGGGTTCACCGGCGGCCCGTGCTCATTGATCGGTACACCGGTGGCGAGGTTTGGAATCAGCCGCTTGCGGGCTATCGATTCGAAGAGCCGAAACCCGAAGATTATCTCGGAGCTGATCCTGCCGCCCCGAACGTTTATCGCATGCGGGCCACTTCAACTCTCTGGTGGATGGAGGACAATGTTCCTGCCGGCGCAATCTCCCCGGAGTTCCGCTTCGAGACGAATTCGATGATCAAGTCGCGAACACTGACGATGGAGCTTTGGCTCGATGGTCCGGTGGAATTCGATGCGGATGGTCGAATTTCGAAAAGCGGTGACATCGTTGTTGCACGGGATGGCGAATTTCTGGTGGGAGGTCGATGGCTGACCAGAAATGGCAATCAGGGGCATCCCGATTACATGTGGGTGCCCTATTCGATCATCAAACCCGATCCCAGGGCTCCCGAAAAGCACTCGAATCCCTACATCGATATTGACTGGATCCGTCGACACATCCTGAGTGGGGGAGTGGACGACGACAGTGTTCGTCCTGCCCCGATTCCCGAGGTTCCCGAACCGGTACCGGGTCCGGATGAGGGTGAGGGTGAAGACGATGGTGAGGGTATTCCGAATACCCCGCGGCCGACTCCACGGCCGACTTCAACTCCAGCCCCCAGCCCGACGCCGAGTCCCACTCCGGATCCTGGCCCGCAAGACCCTCAGAATCCGGAGCCAGGAGATCCGCAGGATCCGGGGCCTAGTGATCCGCAGGATCCGGAGCCAGAAGATCCGCAGGATCCGGATCCGCCCCAGGAGTAAGACTTTCTTGAATTGAGCGGACGGCCAAGAGACACTTGCGGTCATCATGAGCTCATCGCATGGACGCGCGGTTCCCAGCCCCTTGCTGGTGTTCCTGGCATTGATCACGATTCAGATTCTCTTCGGAGCGGGATACGTGGTGTCGAAGGTGCTTGTCGGAGTCTTCCCGCCGCTGGTTTGGGCCAGCCTGCGGGTGATCATTTCTTCGGCAATCATGGTGGGGTTCGCCCTTTCAACAGGACGACCGAGTCCACGGGGGATCAAGACCTTTTTTCTGCCGCTCGTGGGGTTTGCCCTTCTCGGCATGATCATCAACCAGAGCTCGTTTCTGGTGGGCTTGAAGTACACGACCTCAACGAACAGTGCGATTCTCAATACCTTGATTCCCGTTTTCACACTTCTCATCGTCACGATTCGAGGTATTGAAAAATTCACCCTGAGGCGGGGCATGGGATTTGTCCTGGCCCTTGCGGGAGTTCTTGCCATTCGTCATATCGAGGATTTTCAGCTCTCCGATCAGACGATGATCGGCGATCTGCTCACGATTCTGAACTGCCTGAGCTATGCGTGCTTCTTGTCGTTCGGAAAAACGTTCTTGGAGCGGAATGATCGCGTCTGGACGACCGCATGGCTCTTTGTTTATGGAAGCATCGGGCTAACGATTCTGGCGATTCCCGACTACGTGGGCTTCGAATTTCCACCCATGACTCCGCAGCTCTGGTGGGCGGTGGCCTTCGCCATCGTCGGGACGACGCTGATGACCTACTTCCTGAACTTCTGGACGCTGGCCCACGCAAAGTCCAGTTCGGTTGCCCTGTACATCTACCTTCAGCCCATCATTGCAGCAGGCATTGCCTGGTACTTCATGGGTGAGGAAATTACCGCTCGAACCGTCGTTTCCTCGCTGCTGATCTTTGGGGGAATGCTTCTGGCTCGGAATGTGGAGGACAAGAGGTTGGGGGCTCAAGCTGGAGTGAAACAGTCATGACCGCGTCCTACGCAGGATTCTGGCGCAGAGCCGTCGCGCTCTGGATCGATAGCGCCATTCTGAACGCGGTTGCAACCCTGCTGGTGGCGCTTCTTGCCAAGGTTTATGGGCTGGAGATGAGCGAAATCGAGGGGATGAGCCTGCAGCTTCTCAGCGTGTTGGCGTATCTCGTGCTCGCCTTTCCCTACTACACGATTGGTCACTACCGCTGGGGCTTCACTCTGGGCAAGCGACTGCTCGGGGTTCGGGTGATCGATGCGGCCTCAGGCCAGGGAATATCGGCAGGTCAATCGGTGGCTAGAACGCTCGCCTCGGTGCTGTCGTATCTGGTTTTTGGGCTGGGTTACCTCATGTGCGCATGGGATTCCGAGAAGAGAACCCTTCATGATCGCCTTTGCGGCACCCGCTGTGTTCGATTGACGGCGCAGGCGTGAGGTCGGTTATTCTGCCGACTTTCCGGCAGCTCTCTCGGGAGAGTGGAGCTGGATGTTCCAGAGTTCGCGCGAGAAGTCGCGAATCGACTTGAGCTCTTCGAACATCTCGGGCTTCCAGCCTTCGAGTCCTTCAAACGTGTCGAACTCCAGCTGCTCGATGTCCCGATGGAGTGTCGTCAGGGCACTCGACAGTCCTTCCTTTTCAAGAATGGAAAGATACTTCTGACGATCAAAGGACTCGTGGCGATTGCGCTCGTTCATGATGTTCAAAAGTTTAGCCCAAGATTTTGACACTTCCAAGTGAAGTGATTAGTCTCAAGGGTCTGATCGGAGGCCGTGTCGATGGATCGTGACGTTAGCCTGACCCGTCAATCGTTGCTGGTTCGCGAGTTTGCAGAAGTTCGCCAGGAGTTGCCGCAGCTGCTGCGACTTCAGGACTACGGACGGATGGTCGATGTCCTGAATGGCTTGAACCTTCTGGCCGAGACGGCAGGTTACCGAGAGATCTGTCTCAAGTCCCAATCGGTTCTGGATTTGATCGGGCGCCGCGGAGGGGGGCGAGACTTTCCGGGGGAGCGCCTTCTGGAACTCATGGACCTGCTTCTTGGAGTTCTGGCTCATATCGAATGGCGTGAAAGCGAAGGGATTTCGAACTGGGAAAACCCCGCGCCCCATGATAGCGGTCTTTTTGTGGGTCGGGGTGTAGCGCAGCCTGGCTAGCGCATCTGCTTTGGGAGCAGAGGGTCGCTGGTTCGAATCCAGTCACCCCGACCATTTTCTCTTCCCTCCCAGTTCTGGCGAGACCCACGATTACTGGCCTTTCTTGAGTTGACTTTAGCTCATAAAAACAAAGCCTTAGCTTGATGATCCGGAAGTTGACTGACGATCTCCGGTATGGGAAGAGCGTCCGCAATGAAGCGGTGCGTCTATTTCTTTTTCGGGGCTTTTGCGTCTCTCTGTGGGGCCTGTGCTCCTCTTGCTCCCGACTGTCCTGTCGATGTCGAGCAGCGCGCCTCCTTCATGGCTCCGGCGACCCAGTTTCCCCTGCGTATTCACGGCGATTCGTTTTGGGACAACGGCGAACGAGAAGCTCTCCTACGCGCCGTCGACCGATGGAATGATCCCGCCCGGTCGATGATGAACCAGCAGGCCTTCGTGACCTCTTTTTCATCCGTTCGCAGTCTTTCGTTCGACGAGCCGCTTTTGGGGTGCGATCTCCCCGAAGGGTCTGGCGCCCAGTTTTCGCTCTACCGGGTCTCTTCAAACTGGCAGTGGGAGCAGCTGGGCTTTGCGAGAAATACTCCGGCAGTGACGCTGCGCTGTCACCGCGGCGAACAACTGACCAAGCAGGCGGTGCTGGTCAATCCCGCGCTCATTCACTCGCAGCAGCTGATGAGTGTCTTTTTGCACGAGCTGGGGCATGCCCTCGGACTGGATCACAGCTGTCAGATGGGCAAGGGTTCAGATGTCTTTCGCTCCTGCGTGGGGCTTTCGTCAGACCACGCCTATCGCAAGGCGGTCATGTACCCCTCGCTAAGGATGATTCTTCCATCGTCGTCAAAAACCATTTTTTCGGATGAACCCTTGGGATTCGAAGTAAAGGAAAGCCTGGGTAGCAATGACCTGCAGCGCGTCGGTTGCATTTATAAAAGGTAAAGGAATGCGGACTCTCCCATGATGCTCTTGATCTCTTCCGCAGCTTTGGTGGGTTTCGTTCACTCGCTTGCTCCCGGGCACTGGCTTCCAGTCGTGCTTTTGGCGAAGGCTCGTCGCTGGAGTCCTGCCACTGCGGCGGCGGCTTCCCTGGTCACTGCCTTCGGGCACGTGCTGCTTTCATTGGTGCTGGTTTCGGTCGGACTGGCGGCCGGAGTGTCGTTTCTCGAAGAGCATGAGCATCTGATCGAAGCTTATGCGGGTCTGGGCCTTGCTGTTTTCGGTTTGGGCTATGCTGCCTTCAGTTATCGTCGCCACTCGAGCTGTCGGGGCCACACCCATCATGGTCCAAGCCCCTCGGGCCAGGAGCGCAGCCTGGGCAGGACCTTGCTGTTCCTCTTTTCCGTGGGGCTTTCTCCGTGTGTCGCCGTCTTTCCCGTATTCGTGGCGTCGGCTCCGTTCGGCTGGACAGGCTGGATCCTCACCGGGCTGGGCTTCACCTTCGGTGTGGTGGCCGCGCTCGCCGGTTCGAGTCTCGTCGTATCGGCTGGCGTCCTGAAGCTCGATCATCCACTTTTTGAGCACTTTGGAGACGTTTTGACCGGTCTTGGCGTAGCCATTCTGGGGATCATCCTCTTTTTACTGGGAGGGCGCGGGCATGTGGGCTGAATCATCCTGGGTTCTCGTCGTCATTGCGTTCTGGATCGGCGCTCTTCACACGCTGGCTCCCGACCACTGGGTGCCGTTGTCCCTGCTGAGCTGGCAGCGAGGCTGGGGAAGTAGAAAAACCCGCTGGAGTGCCCTACAGCTGTTTGGAAGCCATGTGCTGATGGGGCTTTTGTTTGCACTTTTGCTTGCTGAATGGACCCACGGACTGAACGAGCGCGAGCTGATGCAGGGATCATTGATGCTCGTTGGCGGGGTGACTCTGCTTCGTCTTTTTCGGTTCTCACGACTGCAGGAGGCGTTCGCTTCGGGACCTCTCAGCAAGCGCGGTTTGCTGGCGGCGTGGTCCCTGCTGGGCCCCGCCGAGTCGCTGATTCCGGTCGTATTGCGTTCGAATCAATTGGGCTCTGGCTACCTTGCTCCTTCAATCGCCTACGCGACGGGAACGCTGCTGGCCGGCATCGGTCTGGTTTTTTGGGGGCGCTCGCTTTGGAATCGCCCCTGGGCCTTGCGACGAAGCTGGATCTGGCTGCGACGAACGGCTCCGGTGCTTCCGGTGCTGGCCTTCCTTCTGACCGGGCTCACCGTAGGAGCGGGAGTGTTGCGCTAAGCCGCTTGCGAGGGGCTTGAAAATCGCGGGCAGTTCGGGCAAAAAATCAGCAATCTGAACATCTGAGTTATCACCATGCCACTCTACGAATATCAGTGCGAAAAGTGCCAAAAGGTTCATGAAGTCATTCAGAAGTTTTCGGATGCCCCGCTGGGAGCATGTCCGGAGTGCCAGAGCCCCGTTAAGAAGCTCATGAGCATGAACTCTTTCGCGCTTCAAGGATCGGGCTGGTACACCACCGATTATAAGCGCAAGGGGTCAGAGTCGAGCTCAGGCAAGAAGGACTAGGCGTCGCTGGAAGGGCGCGAAAGCGCGTCCTCTGGAAGGACCTAGGATCTGCGCTCTCCCACCTCAGCGCAGAGCTCATACAAACGGTCAAAGTGATACATCCCGGTAGAGTGAGAGTCGCTCCAGCGAAACTGGAGGGCGTAGCGCCCGATCGGATCGACGGCAAGAGGGCGCACGTCAGGGTGCACCTGGTCGCGAGTCAGGATCCTGCGACCGGTCTTTTCATCCACGCACACCGCACAGGGACACGCAAAGCGCAGTTCGAAATACGAAAGCGAAAAAGTCTCTTCTGAGTTCCATTTCAAGAGCAGGCGTCCGGGCGTCGAGGGGTCTGGCTGTACCTGGGTCGGCGATCTGGGTGTCATGCTCCGGTTCTAACCGAGGTTGCTTCGCGAAAAAACGGGAAAGCGGGACGGAAGCGGAGCGCACTGGTTTGGCGATTGCAACCCCCGGCCGCACGCTGTGCTCAAACCGAGTGCAGCCCTGCACAGCGAGGAGGGGACTGGAATGTCGCAGAGCGATCGAAAACAGGCGGAGCCCGCACGGGGACGGCTTGCCGTGCTCACGCCCGGAATGGGGGCCGTGGCGACGACTTTTTTCGCAGGGGTGGAGGCCATTCGTCGCGGCGTGGCGCCGGCGGTGGGCGCTTTTTCGGAAATGGGGCGACTGCGAGTGCCCTCGTCCCGTCAAGCGGTGACGCACCGGGTGCGGGATCTTCTTCCTCTGGCGGAGCTTCGCGATCTGGTTTTTGGAGGATGGGATCTATTTGATGCCGATGCCTATGAGGCGGCGCGAGAGGCACGAGTACTCGATTCGAGCCTGATCGAGTCATTGCGGGAGCCGCTGTCGAAGATTCGTCCCATGGCTGCCGTTCACGATTCGAATTTTTTGCGACGTCTCAACGGGCCGAACGTCAAGAGCGGACTGAGTCGCATGCAGCAGGCCGAAGCGATTCGTGAAGACATTCGCCGATTCAGGCACGAGCAGAATTGTGACCGGGTGGTCATGGTCTGGTGTGCATCCACCGAAGTTTATCGCGAGCCGTCGTCCGTTCATGCGTCACTCAAAAGCTTCGAAAGGGCACTCGCGGCCGATGATGAGGCCATCTCCCCATCCCAGATCTACGCCTACGCCGCCCTGAAGGAACGAGTTCCGTACGCCAACGGCTCACCGAATGTTTCGATCGAGACCCCCGCAATGATCGAACTTGCCACTGAGATGAATACGCCGATCTGCGGCTCGGACTTCAAGACGGGTCAGACGTTGCTCAAGACCGTCATTGCGCCAGCCCTTCGAAACCGTCAGCTGGGGATTCGCGGTTGGTTCAGCACAAACATTCTCGGCAATCGTGACGGAGAAGTTTTGGAGGACCCCGGATCATTTCGCTCGAAGGAGGTCTCAAAGAGCGGGGTGCTGGATGCGATCTGCTCTGCAGAGGAGCATCCCGAACTGTATTCCCGGCTGCATCATGTGGTTCGCATCAACTATTATGAGCCGCGCGGCGACAACAAGGAGGGCTGGGACAATATCGATCTCTTTGGATGGCTGGGCTATCCGATGCAGCTGAAGTTGAACTTTCTTTGCAGGGACTCGATTTTGGCTGCTCCCATTGTTCTCGATCTCGCCCTTTTCATGGATCTCGCTGCCCGAAGCGGACGTCGTGGCGTTCAGGACTGGCTTTCATGCTACTTCAAGGCGCCGGCCAGTGCCGGGCGCTCGGTAGTGGAGCACGACTTTCACCGGCAGTTCGATCGATTCGAACGGGAGCTTCTGAAGATTGCCGAGGTGGAGCGTGACCCTCTCGCATCTTGATTGGCTGTGCTCGGTGGCGCTCGTCACCCTTGGTGCGCTGCTCGCAGTGGCCGTTGGTGTCCGAGTGGTACTGCGGGGCAAGGTGGAATTCGAGCGGGTGCATCGTCACGGGTTTGGTGGGGTGTTCGCAGCACCGATGATGCACGGAGCGTATTGGACGATTCAGCCGCTTGCCAGGTTTTTGGTGCGGCTCGGAGTGGCTCCGAACACCCTGACTGCGCTGTCTGCGCTCTTCGGCCTGGTAGCCGGAGTGCTGCTGGCCCTGGGCAGTTTCGGCCTTGCCGCAGTCTGCCTGATCGGCGCTGGGGCTCTTGATGCCTTGGATGGTCTTGTGGCCCGACTGGGGAGCCAGGTGAGTGCGTCCGGAGCGCTGCTGGACTCGTGCATGGATCGCTACTCTGAATTTTTTGTTCTGGCCGGAGCGGCTTTTCTTTATCGGGGAAATGGGGTGCTGCTCATTTGTTGTCTTGCGGCGATTCATGGTTCCTTCATGGTGAGCTATGCGGCAGCCAGGGCGGAGGGCATGGCCATTCGTCCCCCCAGGACTCTGATGCGGCGACCCGAGCGACTCGTCCTTCTGGCTTCGGGGGCGCTTCTGTCTCCGTTCAGTGTCACCTGGCTTGAGGTGGAGCTGGGTGATCTTTCGATCAGGGGATTTCCGATGGCCGTTGCCGTGATTCTGATGGCAACGCTTGCCAACCTGTCAGCCGCAGAGCGGATCGGCGCCGTGGCTGACGTCGCAAGAAATCGAGAGCGCGGAAGGGCCTGATGGATCTCTTGGGTCCGGTCCTGCTTCTGGGGCGCGCTCAGGTCGCCACCCTTGTGGCGACGACGTGTGATTTTGCCGTCGGGGGTCTTCTTTCGATGGAGGTCGGCTGGAATGCCGGAGCAGCAACCGTTCCCGGAGCCGGAACTGGGGCAATCGTTCACTTCGCGCTTTGTCGGTTCTGGGTGTTTCCGTGGGCGCGCGACCGTCAGCTGCTCCGGATGTCTCGATACTTCATCGTCTCCTGCACCGGGCTGGTTCTGAACGTGGGGGGGATGGTTTTTCTCTCGAACTGGAACTTCATTTCCGCTCGGACTCTCGTGTCTCTGAGCGTTGCCCTGCTATTCAACTTTCCGTTGCATCGCTATTTCGTCTTTCAAGTCGCCGATCGCGCTGACGGAGTGCCAGATAGACTGCGCCGGCGTAAAGCGAGCCGCAGAGCAGGTCGAGTACGTAGTGGTGATTGAGGTAGAGCGCCGAAAAAAAGATCATCACGTAGTAGACGACTCCGAAGGTGCGCAGAGATCGAAATTCGAAGGCATGCAGCAGTGCCAGCATGGGGTAGGCCACGTGCAGGGAGGGGATCGCACCAAAGACATCGGCTGAACGGCTGTACATCTCGGCGAAGAGCGTGGTTTCGAGGAGTGCATCGAAACGAGCGGCGCCTGCCGGGCTGGGGGCGGTGGCCAGATCTGCAGGCACGAAGCCGTGAGTGCTGACATACCAGGGCGGAGCCGCCGGATACGCGTAGTAAGTCAGGTAGCCGAGTACATTGACCCAGAAGAAACCCCAGAGCAGTGAACGCGAGCGACGGCGAAGCCAGTCGGACCTGGCAAGAATGAACCGAAAGTAAAGCGCCATGGCGACGAAGATGGCGATGAAGAGAAGATAGAAGGTTCCGGTCACCAGATCGAGCATCCAGTGCGTGTGGCGCTGCAGCCACTCGTTGGGCGTGAGCAGGTTCGGACCCGAGCGAATACCGAAGAAGCGAAGATCAAAGGCGTGAGGCTCTGTGACCCGGATGGTGTCGGCGCGAAGGAGGTTCGAGAAGCTGCGTTTTCCGTCATAGACCGCCAGCGTCAGTAGAATGGGCAGGAAGGCGTCGAATAGACCGCGAAAAAGGTTTCCTAGCGGCGGGCTGCCCGGCGCGTCCTTCTTTCCTGCGACCATACGAGATAGGCGGGCAGTGAGATGACGGCAGCGACGACGCAGGTGATCTCTCCCAGCACGGCCAGCTTGCCGAAGCTGACAAAGGCGCGATTTCCTGCAAGCAGCAGGGATCCGTAGCCGATGATCGTCGTCAAACTGGCCAGAAGGACTGCTCCCCCGGTGTTCTTCACGACGGCTGAAATGTTCTTCGCCCCTTCCTGGACATAACGCTGAAAGACATTCACCCCGTAATCGACACCGATTCCGAAGGTGATGGGCAGGGCGATGAAGTTCAGGAAGTTGATTTTCATCCAAAAGCCGAAGATCGCTCCTCCCATCCATGCCATTCCAAGAAAGAGGCCAAAGAGGGTGAGTCCGACCGAAGAAAGTTTTCTGAAGAGAAAGACCACCAGCAGCACGACGGCCAGAAGCGCAAAGACGGTGGCGCGGGGGCCGTCATGCCGGATCGAGGCAATCATGTCGGAGGAGACGGGGAGCTGTCCCGCTACCGGCGTTCCCGGTTCGACCGAGTCGGCGATAGCGCGTAGTTGCTCGATGAAACGAATCAGGGCGTTGCCGTTCCAAGTCTCCGTGGACATCGGCGGCTGGACCAGCACGAGGCGCCCGATCGATCCGTCCCTCTCTGTGAATTTCCGCCTCAAAAGTGCAGGGAGCTCTTCTTCACGCACTGGAACAAAGGCTTCAGGCTGAAAGAGTTCGGAGATGCGCCGGTTGTCCTCGGGAGAGAGTTTGCCGAGAAGTCTTGGAGGAAGCAGGGTTTGGATTTCGCGAAGGATCTCGATCTTTCTGCGCTGGTCCTTCGGAATAAAGTCGTCGAGCGTCTGTACCGAGGCGATCAGGCTCGTTCGATCCCGGTCTCGACTCACTGCGCGAAGCCGCGTCGCGATTTCTCGGGTGTTTTCGCGGTCACGTGGCAGAAGGACGATCGGGGTGAGGTAGCGCTTGAAAACCTTGTCGATGTAGAGCGAGTTATGCCCCGAACCCCGCTCCATGCTCGCCTTGTCCCTCAATTTTGAGAGGTCCGTCTCGAGGATTTCGGGACTGTAGCGCATGAACATGGCCAGCGAGACGATGGTCACCCCGAATGATCCGAGCCAGATCTTGGCTGGATGTCCGGTGATGAGCTTCGACAGGGCCCCGCCGATCAGGTCTCGTCGTGAGCGAGTGGGGCGCACCAGCGAACGGCGACGGTCGAGCAGGGTGAGTCCGGCCGGAAGAATCGTGAAGGTCGCAATCCAGCAAAGGACCATGCCGATCAGGCCAATGATGCCGAACTGGCGAAATCCTCTGAAGCTCGTCAGCATCAGCGAGCCATAGGCCAGGCCGGCGGCAAGAGCGGCTGTCCAGGTGCTGGTGGCCGTCGACTCGATCGAACGCTTCATCGATCTCAGGTGGCTTCTTCCGGACCGCCGCTCTTCGAGATACCGGGCAAGAAGGATGATTCCGAAGTTGATTCCATTTCCGAGGACGATCGCTCCCAGGAAGGCCGAGTTCGCGTTCAGGTAGCCTACGGCGAAGAACGAGACCCCGAAGGTCCAGAGCGTGCCGATCACCAGGGCAATCATCAGCATCAGTGTGGCCCGGGCGGCCCGAAAGAAAAGCAGAAGAATGCCGGTCACCAGCACCATCACGATCACGGTCGACAGTTCTAGGTCGGCAATCAGGGCGGCATGTTCTTCGAGCAGATTCTGCACCCCGCCTGAGAACAGGATGCGCATCTCTGGATCGTGTGATCCCGGGTCGGCGCGTGCAATGGCGGCATCGACTTCGGCCCGGAGGGCCTTGGCGGATCTGACTCCTGAGGCCTTTCCCGGTAGGGCCACCAGGACGATACGCGTCTTTTCATCCTCGGTTGCGTAATAGCCCTTCGGGTAGCGCGAATAGGTCGAAGCCTGTGCCGCGTACTTCTGCTCAAGCGCCGTAATATTGATTTTGGGCTCGGGAATCTCCAGACCGCTGAAGATATTCAGGGGGTTGTAGAGTTCCTTTTCGTAGGCAATGCGCTCCCGAATGTAGTCTCGAACCGTCTCGAGATCGCGCACTTCCATGTAGAGCGGGCGGCGCTTGCGGAAGAACTCGATCTCCTCCTGTATTCGGTACTCCACTCCCGCCACCCGATCGCGAGGCGCTTTTTTCAGCTCGGTCGCGAGACGATCGACGAATCTTCGGGAGGCATCGGGCTTGTCCGACAGAATGATGACCGCCAGATTCTCGATGGATTCGAGCCTGGCCGTGACCTCGTCGATATCGAGGACACTTCGGGCCGTCGTGGGCAGGAGCTCCTCGATATCGGTTCGAAGGTTCTTGTAGAGCTGTACGGAGAAGTAGGTGCCCACGCCACCCAGCAGGGTTGCGGCCAGGAAGATCACTCCCGCATGGCGGATGATCGATCGGGTGATAAGCGAAGCCAGTCGGGAGCTGAGTGGGGACACTCTTAAGAGGTAGCGTGAGGCAGGTCTTTTTTCAAATTCCAGCTGCTTGTTTTCTCTGAGGTTCTAGTCTTAAATCGAGGACAACTTTTATGACACTTCCGCTCCGCTCAGTCATCGAAACGCTGGGGGACTTTTCGATGTTCCTCTGGAGCACGGCGAAGTCTTCATCACGCCTCCCCCTGCGATGGGGACTTTTTTTGAAGCAGTGCGAGTTCATCGGCGTGTCATCGCTGGTGATCATCACGGTGGCCGCACTCTTCATGGGTGGAGTGCTGGGATACCAGCTATACGTCTCTTTTCATCTCTTTGGTGCCGAGTCTCTCTTGGGTGGAACGGTGGGGGTTTCGCTTTTTCGCGAACTGGCCCCCGTCATGGGTGCGATCATGGTGACGGGACGCGCGGGTGCGGCCATGGCCGCCGAACTCGCCAGCATGCGGGTTTCTGAGCAGATTGATGCCCTCGAGGTCATGGCGGTCGATCCGGTGGAGTTTCTCGTGCTTCCCAGGGTTCTGGCGGGCACGCTCATGATGCCGCTTCTGGCGGTGTATTTCGGAGTCGTGGGTTCGCTGGCGGGGGCGGGGGTTTCGATCGGCATCATGGGACTGGATTCCGCGGTTTTCTGGGAACAATACCGTCGTTTTGTCGATTCGATTGATCTGGTCCATTGCGTGACGAAGGGCGCCGTCTTCGGGCTCGTTCTGACCTGGGTGGCCTGCTTCAATGGATTTCGGGCCCATGGGGGGGCTCGTTCAGTGGGGTTTGCGACGCGAACCACGGTCGTGGTCACCTGCCTGACCATTCTGCTTTTCGACTATATTTTGACGTCTCTGCTGCCCTTCGGTTTTTCGACACTGACGATTTGAGCATCGATTTGAAAGGAGAACAGGATCCGATGGACCCTCGCAAAGCCACATGGTCGACGAAGTTCAAAGTGGGGGTGTTCACGGTTCTGGCACTCCTTCTGGTGGCAGCCGCCACGGTGTTTGTGAATGACCGTCCCTTCTGGTGGCGCAAGTGCCAGCTGGTCTACATCAACGTCGATGATGCCACCGGTCTCAAGACCAAGTCGCCAGTGCGGTCATTGGGCCTTCAGATCGGTTACCTGTCTACGGTGCAACTCGCTGATTCCAAGGTGCGCCTCGGGATCTGTGTGACCGCTCCGGTCGAAGTCACTCCCAGCACGCGGGCCTATATTCGGGGAGAAGGCTTTTTGGGAGACAAGTTCGTCGAGCTGAAGCCCGTGCGCTACGTCGGACCAGCCGAAGAGCCGCGCATCGAGACCCGCGACCGCGAGCCGCAGGGTTACCAAGTGTATCCCGCCCAGTCGGGGGAGCGAGTCTCCAGCCTGATGCGAGTCATTCATGGCGTGACTCAGACGCTCATTCCCTCTGCCCACGCCGAAGAGGAGGCGCCGGGGCGATCGGAGCGCCGGGAGATTCCGGTCGCATCCAGCACCCAGGACGTGCAGCAGGTCGTGAACGAAGTGAACAGCCTCGTGAAAGAGGTGACCGGGCTTACCCAGAGTCTGAAGGAGGCGATCAAGCCCGAGGAGCTGCGTTCGACCATGCAGCAGCTCAATCGTACCCTTGAGAACGCGTCTCGCACCTTGTCTCCCGAGGGCAGCATGACGACGACCGCCCAGCGCACGCTCTCGAAGCTCGAGGACGCGATCGAGCAGCTTCGGGATGTGGCCATTCGAATCAACAAGGGCGAGGGATCGGTCGGAAGGATCTTGAATGATCCCTATTATGCCAATTCGCTCAAGGAACTTCTCGATAATGCCAACCGGCTTTTGAGCCGGGTGGGCGGGATTCGGTTTGTTGTCGATCTTTCTGGGATTTCGTTGCCGCAGGCCAACGGATCGCGTGGCGCGTTCATGATTTCGGTCTGGCCGAGCAAGAGCCGGTATTACCGCCTCGGCGTTTCAGTCGACTCGGCTCGTGGTCGGCAGTCGATCATGACGACGACCACCGAGAGCGGTGGCGTGACCACGACCGTTCGCACCACGACCAACGAAGAAACCGCGCTGATGATCACTGCGATGCTGGGCAAGGTGTTTTACCAGCGCCTCGATCTCTCGGCCGGTGTGCTGCATAACGACGGTGCACTGTCGGTGTCGGGTTATCTTTGGAAGAAGGGCGAGGAAGACCGGCTGCGTGCCACGGTGGATCTTTATTCGCGGGCGCTCGGACAGGGGTTGGATACTCGTTTATCGGCAACGGCTCGCCTGGTCAGTTCGGTCTACCTGACTGCGGGTCTCGAGACACTGACCCAGGTCAATGGACAGCTGAATTACTATGCCGGCGCGGGTGTGTCCTTCGATGATGAGGATATCAAGATTCTCTTCGCCTTCCGCTAGGGCTGGTGCCAGCTCTACGACTCACGGGAAAAAGGAAAAGGCCAGCCATCCTCGGGACGGCTGGCCCTTTCGTTTTGGTCACGAACTCGGAGTTGAGGCTTAGAGGATGACCTCGGCCAAAACGTAGAGCACCACCGTCAGCAGCGTACCCATGTGGATGACGCCCTTTACGGAAGTCATCGGTCCGGTCTTGCCCTTCATCGCGTTGAGCTGCAGCAGTCCGATCAGGATGCCGAAAACGGCGAAGAACAGGCCGACCTGGCTGGCGTCGACGCTGATCGGCAGGTGGGACGCCGTTCCCATGAAAAACAGAAGCGGCATCGAAAACAGCGTGTTGGTTCGGGATGCCAGACCTGCCGCCGCCGCGCGGCCTGCAGCGGCGGGGTTGGCCTGTCCGCCCTTGGCTACGGCTTCGGCGTTGGCAATGACCACCTGCTGGGCAGGCCAGATGATGAACCAGACGTTGAACCACATCAACGAGCCCAGAATGGCCCCCATCAGGATGGTGATGCCGTAAGAGGTTTCGAGAAAGCTCGATCCCATCTGGCCCCACTTGTGGCCCAGATACAGCCAGCCTGTGATGAACGTGAACATCGCACCCCAGCGGAACCACCAGAGGGCTCTAGGAAGAAGCTTCTGGGTGACGCCCGACTTTGTCGCGGGATCGGTCTCGGCCATGAAGGGGCCCTGGGTGAAATTGAAATAGTACAGGTGGCCAATCCAGATGATGCCGAAGACAAAATGCAGCCAGCGAAGAATCATCTGGAAACCATTGGGCGAGAAAAGCGCAAAATCCATGACGTTTCCTTTCTTGAGGTTGTGTGGCCCCAAGTTACCCCAAGCGAGCGGTCATGCAAGCCTCTTGGTGTTCCGCCTCGGATTCGAGTTGTCAGGCGAGTGCGGAGGGCAGGTCGCGGCCGGGAATCCCGAGTAGGTAGAGGATCGCCTTGAGATTCTGCTGGTTCAACGCCAGGTCGGCATGTTCCCCGACGGAGGGCTTGGCATTGAAGGCGATTCCGAGACCGGCTTTTTCCAGCATGGGAATGTCGTTGGCACCGTCTCCCACTGCGATGACCTGGTCGAGATGGATTCCCTCCTGCTGGGCGATCAATTCGAGAAGATCCGCCTTGCGTTGGGCATCGACGATGGGCGGGCGAACCTTTCCGGTACAGACGTCCTGATCGAAGATCAGATGGTTGGCCTGGGCATAGTGAATCCCGAGGCGCGCCTTCAGACGATCGGCGATGCAGCTGAATCCCCCGCTGATCAGGGCGATACGATAGCCGAGATCCTTGAGAATTCCGATCAACTCTTCGGCCCCCGGTGTGAGCTGGGTGCGTTCGAACACGGCGTCGATCTGGGCACGAGTCAGCCCCCGAAGCAGGCTGACTCGTCGTTCGAGAGCATCGGCGAAGGGAAGTCTTCCAGTCATGGCTTCGTGCGTGACTCTCGATACTTCCTGGTGAACTCCAAGCTCGCGGGCGAACTCATCAATGATTTCGGACTGGATCAGCGTCGAGTCCATGTCAAAAACAATGAGTCGCTTGGCCCGACGGTAAAGGCCCTCGGCCTGCAGCGCCATGTCGACGCCTTCATTTCGAGCCAGAGATAAAAGTTCGTGCTTGATGCGCTGTTCGTCGACCTCAGATTTTGTCGAAACCAGCATCTCGACGCAGCCGAAGCGCCCTTCACTGAGCTGGTCGATGACGTCAATATTGAACTGTTCTTTTGCCAGGAGTCGCGTGACGGCGTGGAGCGTTTTTGCAGGAATTTCTGAAGCCACCAGTGTCAGCGCGTAGCGAAAGGATCCGGGCTGCCGAGGCCCGTTCGGAGACAGCTCTTTGGGCTCGAAGAGCTGGTACTCCATTTTCAGGTCGAGCTCCTGCGCCCTGGCCAGGAGCTTTGGAAGGGGATCGGGGATGGTGCCTTCGTCCGGGCCTGCCTCCACTTCGAAGAGCAGGGAGAGCGTCAGCCATCCGTGCAGGACCGCCTGTCCGATGTCGACCAGCCTTCGGTCGGCACGAGCCAGAATGCCCGTCAGTTCCGAAGTAATTCCGGGGGTGTCACGGCCCGAGCAAGTGACCAGGGCCAGCAGGGAGGCGCTCATGATGAGCTCGAGTCTAGCGGCGCGCCGGGGGACAGTCCACTGGAGCTTTGCGCGGAGTTGTGCGAGCTTTGCCCCATGGCCGACCTCAAGCTTTCGACACAGCCCTACAAGGGAACCCGCGACTTTTATCCCGTCGACATGCGCATCCAGAACTGGATGTTCGAGCAGATGGCGGAGGTAGTCGAATCTTACGCCTTCGAGCCTTACGACGGACCCATGCTGGAGCCGTTCGAGGTCTATGCGGCCAAGTCGGGCGAAGAGCTTGTCAATCAACAGCTCTATTGGCTGACGGATCGTGGAGAGCGAAAATTGGCGATTCGGCCGGAGATGACGCCGACCCTCGCCCGAATGGTGGCCGGAAAAATTCAGGAGCTGCCGCGACCGATTCGCTGGTACAGCCTGCCGAACTTGTGGCGTTACGAGAGGCCGCAGAGGGGACGGCTGCGAGAACACTGGCAGTTGAACGTCGACATTCTGGGAGGAGACGCCCTCCTGGCGGATGCCGAGCTGCTTTCTGTCGCGTTGACGATCATGAAGCGCTTTGGCGGAGATCATCTCGTTCAGGTACGGGTGAATAATCGCAGGCTCATGGATTACTTCTTCGTCGATAGGCTGGGGCTTTCCGCGGACGCCGCCCTGAAGGTGACCAAGGCTCTCGATGCCCGTGCCAAGATCGGTGAGGAGAAATACCTCAAGTGGCTCGATGATCTGGGAATTTCGTCGGCACAAAGAGGTGAGCTTGAGACCTTCTTTCAGTGTTCCTTCGAGGAGATTGAAAGCCGGTTTTCATGCGAGGGGACCCGTGAGCTTCGCAGTCTTTTCACGCTTCTGGCTGAATCGGGAGTGGGTGCGAATCAGGTGGTGTTTGACGCATCGGTGCTCCGAGGACTCGACTATTACACCGGAACGGTCTTCGAAATGTATGACACTTCGCCCGAGAACAACCGGGCGATGTTCGGAGGGGGGCGCTACGATAATCTCGTCGGGCTCTTCGGAAAGGAAAAGCTTCCCGGCGTCGGTTTCGGAATGGGGGACGTCACGCTTCGCAATTTTCTTGAAACCCATGGTCTTCTGCCGAGCCTGGATGGCGGGGTGGATTTGCTGGTAGCGCTTCCGAAGTCGGAGTGGCGCGGTGCCGCCGAGGGAGTGGCCTCGAAACTGCGCGGTCAGGGATTGCGCGTGATGACGCCGCTTTCGGTCGAAGGGTTCGGAGCCCAGCTCAAGATCGCTTCGCGCCACGGGGCCCGCTTCGCCGTTCTTTTTGGCGACGCCGAATGGGCCGAAGGCCGGCTGATCGTCAAGGACCTCGAGGCGGGAGTGCAGGAAGTGGTGTCGCTCGATGCGATTGGCGCCTATTTTGAGGCTCGCGGATGGGGTTCACAGGGAGGACGCGCATGAAGGAGATTCGAGTTCGACGGTTGGATGAGCGCGCCAGTCTTCCGACGCGTGCCCATGCGGGCGATGCGGGACTGGATCTCTATGCGCTGGAACCTGTGACGGTGGCGCCCGGTGCCGGCCTGCGTGCTCGAACCGGTGTGGCACTCGAGATTGACCACGGCTGGGTGGGGATGATCGCCGACCGTTCGTCGCTTGCTTCCAAGGGGCTGAAAACCGCTGGGGGAATCATCGATGCGGGCTACCGGGGAGAGGTGCAGGTCGTGCTCTGGAATTTGTCCCTCGAGCCGATTGAACTCAAAGCCGGCGATCGCATCGCGCAGCTCCTGCTGCTTCCGGTCGGTCTCGCGGCAGTGACACAGGTCACTGAACTTTCGGACTCGTCGCGAGGAGCGGGCGGCTTCGGAAGCTCGGGAAGCTGATTTTCAAAGTACGAAACGTGCACTCTCGAATCGTTGTGTGAAGCATGGGCTTCACATCCCGCGGTCCGAAGGTAGTCCGGTTCGCCTTTCGGGCCGCGGGTTGGCTTTCTCTTCGATTTCCCCCGGGCGGAATCCGAAGTGAGTTTCTGCCAGTCGAATATGTTCGACCTCCTCTTCGGCGATTCTCCGAAAAATCTCGGCACTCACCGGATCGCGATCCTTCAGTTGCTGATGAAAGCGCTCGCCCGCTCTTCTTCCGCGATCTTCGGCCGTCGCCATGAAAAGAGCAAATTCCTCGGAGGTCTTGCATTTTGTGAGCGAGACCCAGAGCTGCTGCGAGACCCCGCGTCCGTCGATGGCGAAGCCCAGCTCGCTCAGGCGCTTGAGCAGCCACTCGAGATGCCGATCCTCGGCCATGGCCAGCCCCTTCCATGCCGTGATGAGCGAGGGGGGAGCGTCAACGAAGGTCGAGGCAGCCCACAGGAACGCTTCGCGGGCCTGAATTTCTGCAAAGGCGGCCGCACGCAGCCGATCGCCGATTCCCTCTGGCATGTGAATGGACCGGGGGGCGTCGGCATGTTTTCCGTCAGCCACCACCCGAAAGGGGCTCCAGTCGCGAACCGTCGAGAGCTCTGTAGCGATCACGAAAGGCCTCCCAGCCTGCAAAGCAGATCGAAGTGGGACTTCGACAGCGGCATGGTCGAAAGCCGGGACTGTTTGACGAGCAGAATCTCCTGAAACTGGGGGTTCGCCTTGATCTCGGCCAGGGTCACGGGCTGATGAAAGGTTTTGACGAAGCGCACATCTACCTGGGACCAGTCGCCGCCCTGGGGGTCGAGATCGGGATAGGCCTCGCGGACGACCTCTGCGACGCCGACCACGGCTCTTTCTTCATTCGAGTGGTAGATCAGGGCCTGATCGCCCTTTTTCATTTGTCGCAGGTAGTTTCGTGCCTGGAAGTTTCGAATATTGTTCCAGTTTGTCGTGCGATCTTGCCGCAGTTGGTCAATGGAATACACCGAGGGCTCGGACTTCAACAGCCAGTAGGACATGGCGCTTACTTAAACTGAGGGCGCGAATTGGGCAAGGAAGCCGAGCTCACGGGACGAATCTGGGCAGGACCTCGCTCAGAACGCGCCTGGACGGGCCTGGTATTCTGGTAAATCGCCGAGAGCAGCAGCACCGCTCCCACCCCGAACATCCACCACAGCTGGGCATGGCGGCCCTGTTCGGCGTCCATCGCCCTGCGTCGGGACTGGGGGGATTTTTTAGGCTTGGATGAACGTTTTGCGGCCATGCTCACTTTGAAGCTTACGGAATAAATTCGCGGGAGGACAACTGTGTCTCGGAGGACAGAAGCATTTTTTGTGCAGTCCTTTTTGTGTCGGTGATAGTGGCGCCGTATGGATCCACTGATGGGCTTGCTGATTTTGCTCGAGGAGGAGTTTCGGGGGGATTCCCGCGTCCGGATTCGAACCCTCAGTCCCGCCAAAATGCTTCGCAGCCCCGACCTTCCCCAAGATTACGATCCCGAGTCGGCTTCGCTGCATCGGGTCAGCGGTGTTCGCGTTCTGACGGGGAAGCGGGAGTACTTTTTTCCGGTGGAATGGTTCGACCAATCGTCTCGAACCCAGGTGGATGACCAGATTCGCGAGATTCGCGATCAGCTCGATCGGGAGCGCTAGTCACGCCCGGATTCTGATTCGCGGTGGCACCGTCCGGCCTTTTGATCTAGCGTGAAGCCATGACGGCCCATCACGACCATGATCACGACCATGATCATGGCCATCACGATCACTCGATACGAGCTCTGCGAGCGGCACTTCTGGTCACCGGGGTGTTTCTGGTGGTCGAATTCATCGGAGGCTGGGTCGCCAACAGTCTGGCTCTGATGTCGGATGCCGGGCACATGCTGACCGATGTGGGTGGGTTGCTTCTGGGGTTGGTGGCCGCGTGGATTTCGAGGCGCCCTCCCAGCGCCACGATGAGCTTTGGTTATCACCGTGCCGAGATCCTGGGAGCTCTGCTTTCGGGCCTCTCGATCTGGGCTCTGGCGGGCGTTCTGGTGTACGAGGCCGTGCTTCGGGTGCAGTCTCCCACGCCGATTCAGGGCCCCCTCGTTCTGGGGATTGCGGCCGTCGGCCTGCTGGTCAATCTTTTTTCGCTGCGCCTGTTGCACCGGCACCAGCATGAAAGCCTCAATGTTCGTGGGGCCTATCTTCATGTGATCGCCGATGCTTTTGGCAGCATTGCCGCTCTCGTGGCGGGCGCGCTGATCACCTGGAAGGGATGGTTTTGGGTCGATCCCGTCATCACCTTTGTTCTTTCGGGGCTGATGCTCCTGGGCTCCTGGTCGCTTATTCGCGATTCGGTCGGGATTCTCATGGAAAGTACTCCTCGCGGCGTCGATCCGATTCGCCTGAAGGCGGCCCTTGAAGCGTTGTCGGGAGTTCAAGAGGTGCACGATCTTCATGTCTGGAGCGTGGGAAGTCGTCGTCTGGCCATGAGTGCCCATATCGTCTCAGACGTTCCGGAAGAGGTTCTGCTGGCGGCACAGGAACTGCTCGATCGGGAGTTTGGCATCCGCCATTCGACCCTTCAGGTCGAAAATCCCGAAAAGTTTCGATCTGAGCGCTGCTACGACTGCGGCTAACGCCGTCGACGAGAAGGCGGGAGGGGCTACAGGCCTTCTTTTTCCTGTCGATCGAGCGTTTCGCGCACCTCATCCAGATCTTCCTGAAGGTCGGCGGGAATCTGCTGCAGGGTCTCGATGATCTGTTCGGGACTCAGGTTGCGCACTTTTTCTTCGATTTTCTCGGGAATCTGTCGCCCGACCTCGAGAATTCCGGGACCCGTGGATCGAGTTCGGGCGCGAGCCCGTTGCAGCGCAGGCGGAAGCCCCTCGTCTGATTCGTACAATGCCCGTGGAAAAAATCCTCGCGAGGAGGGTCGCGAGGGGGCCGGGACGATTCCCAGTCGAGCAGCAAGGATCAGGGGATCGATTCCGATCGAGGCCAGCGTATTGTTGTAGGAGGCAGCCTTGTCGAGTGCCAATCCGAGATTGACGAACGACCACTTGGCCTTGAGTCCGAAAGTCAGGTGCAGTCTCGCGGGAGTCTCCTCGATTCTTGAGGACTGAAGGTAGCTTCCGGCAAATAGGACGCCTCGAATGGGGGCGAAATCAGCAAAAGTGTAGGCGATCCCGAGGTGCGGATCGACCGACGCCGAGGCGCCGGCCAGGCGAGACTGGTCACTGAGCAGGGCGGCTCCCGGTGTGGCTCCCGTTCGAAAGAGCGAGAAGTCGGCCCGAAAGAGTCGGTTGGGAACGTATCCGATGCCGATGCCCCAGCGCGAGGGGATCAGGGTGTTCTGCGTGTAGCCGGGCAGAGCGGAAAAGCTTGTCGGAGCGTCTTCTCTGGCGTTGAGCGTGAGTGGAGTGCTGTACGCCGCACCCAGAAGGAGCCTGCGATTCGGCAGTCGATAAAGCGCCCCGAAGCTGAGCCCCAGTCCGCTGTCGGTGGCCCTGGCAAGACTTCCCAGATTGGATTCGGGACCCAGTGTTTGCACCAAACTCGCGAGCCGAAGCTGGGCACCCAGCGACAGGCGCGGATGAACTCGGTAGGCGAAGGCGGCCCGGTACTCTCGAACAAACGATTCAATCCAGTAGGGCTCGCTTTTTCCAGACAGCCGGTAATCCTGTCCTTCGTTCCACACGTTCGTCATGCCGATACTGAAGCCCATTTTCTTCAGCGTGAGGGCCGCACCCAGGTTGGAGGCGTGGATCGGGGCGTCGGCGCGTTGCAAGTGTTCGTCGTGAATACGATTGGTGCTGGCGTGAACGTCACCCACGGCAAGGGTCATGGCGAGACCTGCCGGGTTGTCACCCGCCGCAGTGAAGGAGTCGGCAAGTCCCAGCGTGGCACCTGCCATTCCCACCGTTCGCGGATCTCCGAAAACACTGCCACTGAAGGCCGAGTAGGCACGAGTGCGCGTGGCGTAGGGAAGGGGGTCGGCGGCGAGCGCCGATGCGCTTCCCCAGGTCGAACCCAGAAGCAGCGCGACGAGAGGGATTCGGGCAGTGAGAGAGAGGGGGGGCGCGGGATGGCGGAGGTCGGTCACCGCTTACTCCCAGCGAAAGCTCGAGGCCCCAGCGATCAGAAAAACCGTCGTCATAAGCACGAGGATACCCAGATTCGGTAAAACCTGCACCAGCGTGGCACCATCGAGCATGATCGAGCGGGCGGCGGCAATGACATGCGAAAGGGGTAGGGCGCGGGCTGCCGATTGCACCAGCGGATGGGCTCCTTCGAGCGAGAACCAGACTCCTGAGAGAAAGATCATGGGCCACGAGATCAGGTTCAGCACGCCACCGGCAAACTCCTCGCTCGAGATTCTCGAGGCGACGAGCAGGCCCAGCGAGGTGAGGCACGCCGCTCCAGCCAGAAGCACGACGAAAAGGTCGAGGTACGAGCCCAGCATTTGAAATCGGACGACCAGGTGGGTTCCGCCATAGACCAGCGAGCTGACTGCGACCAGAAGCAGGATTCGCGAGGCGATCTGCGCAACGAGAAACTCCCAGGCTCGAATCGGCGTTGCCTTCAGGCGCTTGAGAACGCCCGTCTTGCGGTACCGGACGATGTTGTAGCCCACGCCGAAAAGGGCACTGAACATCATGTTCATGGCCAGGAGTCCGGAGATCAGCCAGTCGACGTACCGGGTTGCCCGGCCTGAGACCGCCTCGCGACGAATCTCGGGAGTGGTGGCAACCAGCAGCTTTTCGAGTACCTGCCCCTTGGGAGAGGTCTCGTTGATCCAGTAGCGGGTGGGGGACCAGAGCAGGTCGTAGGCATGGTGCGAGAGTCGATCGGTCGCCGTGCCGATCTGGGTCAACGAGTCGCCATCGCTGATCGTGACCCAGTCGACCTGTGGAGTATTGAGAAAAGCGTGGGTGTCTCGCATCAGTGCAAGGCTGGCATCCTTTGGCAGCAGCACACCTACCTTGAAGAGAGTCTGGGTGTTTCCCGAGAAGGCATAGGCAAAGCCCAGTACCACGAGCACGGGAAAAAGAAAGTTCCAGGCCATGGCTGAGCGGTCACGAAGGTACTCGCGATTTCGGGCGTCGAGAAGGGCGAGGATGCGCCGAAAACTCGATTTCAAGTGAAAGCTCATGCGCGAATGTCCCTTCCGGTCAGGCTGATGAACAGATCTTCGAGGGTCTGTTCGCGAATCCGAACATTCTTCAGCGAGGTTCCCGAATCGACCAGGATACGAAGCAGGTCGTCGAGATTGGAAGTCTGCAGTTCGACGAAGCCGTCGACATAGAGCGGCTGCGGAAGGCGCGCCTGATCCGCTCCGGCGATTTTTGCCGACTCGAAGTCCGCCTTCGGCAGTTGAAGCGTGACGGCGTCGAAATGCTCCCGCAGCAGGGCACCTGGAGCCCCTCGGGCGATGATGCGCCCATGGTCCATGATGGCGATCTCGTCACACAGTGCGTAGGCTTCCTCCATGTAGTGCGTACTGAGAAGGATGGTCGTTCCGGAGGCCTTGATGTTTCGAATCAGCTCCCAGAAGTTTCGTCGTGCCTGGGGGTCGAGTCCGGTGGTGGGCTCGTCGAGAAAGACCAGTTCGGGCCGGTTGATCAGTGCCACGGCAAGCAGCACTCGCTGGCGCTGGCCTCCCGAGAGCCGATGCGTGTCGCGATCAAGAAAGTCCTCGAGGTGGCAGAGCTGTACGAGTTGATCCAGCGGTGGGTTCGTCTGGTCGGGGGCCTCGTAAAGGCGCGAGAAGAGGTGCAGGACTTCGCGCACGCTCAGGTAGTCGGGAAGGGCCGTATGCTGAAATTGGATTCCGCAGCGTTCGCGAGAGGTCGAACCGAGTGGCTCTCCGTGGAAAAGGATCTCCCCGGAATCCGGTTTCCGAATTCCCTCAAGCATCTCGAGGGTCGTCGTCTTTCCGGCTCCGTTGGGGCCGAGTAGCCCCAGGCAGCGGCCGGACTGAAGCTCGATCGAAAAGTCTCGAACCGCCTCGACCTTCCCGAATTTCTTTCTGAGTCCTCGCGCGACGAGGATCGCGTTGGGGTTGTTCATTGTTCGGGCAGCGCGTTGGTGCGCGCAATTTCTGAGAACAGGGCTCCGCTGGCGCGAAGGCGACGCTCCTGGGTTGAAAAATCGACTTCATAGAGCCCAAACCGGGGTTCGAAGCCTTCGGCCCACTCGTAGTTGTCCATCAGCGACCAGTGGCAGTAGTTTTCGACATGAACGCCCTCGTCGAGCGCGCGCTTGAGCCATTTCAGATGGTCGACGATGAACTGAGAACGAAAGACGTCCGAATGATCCGCCGTTCCGTTCTCGGTGATCACGATCGGCTGATGCGGATAGCGTGCAGAGATTCGCTTGAGTAGGCGGTAAAAGCCCTTCGGGTAGATTTCCCAGTTGAGATCGCTCACGGGGCTTCCGCGGCGCACCCGCCGTTCCACCAGCGCGGAGTGCGAGGGATTGAAACGCACCAGATCGCGCGAGTAGTAGTTGAAGCCCAGAAAGTCCTGCGTGCCGGCGGCTTCTGGGATGCGCTCATCGACGTTGAGCGTGAAGGGAATCTTCAGTCGAAGACGTCCGTGGGTGAGGGCGTCGGGAATGGCCCAGTTTCCGACCTGATCGAGGATGGAGGCGGCCCAGCGGTCGAGCAGGTTCCATCCTGATGCGGGGTCAAAGACCCGCAGGTGGTGTGCCATCCCGACGCGAATGGGCTGGTTCCGCTCTCGGGCCAGTGCATGCAGGCGGTGGTAGGCCCGCGCATGCGCCCGAATGATCTCGATCGTGGGTCTGCCGACGCCGCGGAGGTCCTTTTTCTGCGGAGGAAAAACTCCTTCAATGTAGCCCGCAGCAAGGATCGCCTGAGGCTCGTTGATCGTCACCCAATCGCGAACGTCGTGGCCGATGGTGGTAAACACTTGATCGACATAGCGTTCGAAGGCCTCGGCCAGGCCCTGCCATTCGAATCCACCTCGATCAGCGACCCATTGGGGCAGGGTGAAGTGGTGCAGGGTGATGAACGGTTCGATGCCGCGGCTTCGAAGCAGGTCAATCTCCCGCTGGTAGTGGTCGAGGGCGTCCTGGTTCCATTGGCCGGGGGCGGGTTCGATTTTGGCCCATTCCACTGAGAATCGGTATTGGTTGACGTTCAGGGCGGCCAACAGCTCGACGTCCCCTTCAAGACGATTCCAGTGATCTGCGGCCGCGCCCGAGGGCCGCCCGTCGGCGATATTTCCGGGGATCTGCTCGAAGCGCCACCAGTCGCTGTGACGATTGTCGCCCTCGATCTGGTGCGCCGAGGTGGCCACGCACCACTTGAAATGGGCGGGAAAGGCGAGTTCCGACTTCAGGCTGGAGTGCACTGACGGAGCGGTGACAAGACTCATGAGCAGGGCTCCTGCGAACGTGAGAATAGGGGAGTGAGGATGAGGGCGCATGAGCCTTCATGGTACCGAAGACTTTCAGGCGCCTCGATAGGCAGGAGTTGCAGCGAGAGCCGGCAAAAATTGCCGGCCAGAGAATTACTTCTTCAACAGACTCCTTGCGCGCGTGGCGTGATCCAGAACCGTTTGAAAGAGGGCTTTCGATTTCTGGTCCTCACCGGCGAGACGAAGCCCGAGGGTGGCTGAAAGCAGGATGGCCGTCAGGGGGTCTGCCAGTTGATGCCGAAGCTTGCCGAAGCCGTCTACCGGCTCGGAATCCGAAAGTTGCTCTTCGATATCCAGGTAGGAGCCCCAGATTCCGATGATGTCTCCCGTGGAGTTCTTCAGGGGGTACTTGAAGGTGAGAAGTCGGCTTCTCCGTCCCCCTTCGCGCCCCTGGCTTTCCTCAATGTCGTGAATGGGCTCGCCCGTCTGCATCACCTCGAGGTCGCACTTGCGAAAGAATGCGACTTCCTCTGGGCTGAAATGCGGCATGTCGGCATCGGCCTTTCCAATCACCTCATTGGGATCGTCGAAGCCCATGTCCTGGGCGCATTTCCGGTTCACACCGAGAAAACGGCCCTCGCGATCCTTCCAGAAGACGGCATGGGGAAGCAGGTTCAACAGGTCGCCTGCGTCGGGTGCTTTCGTCTTTTCGTTTTTCTGCCGTAAGGCCACGATCTTGCCGCCCGATGAGCGGCTTTTGTCCGTCTCCCTGCTGGAGGAAACGGTGGGCGGAGTGCTCTTGCGAACGGCGTTTGAACTCATCTCGCTTGCCTAGTCCCTTCCACTCCGAGTCTGTACTGAAAAGACGAACTCGGCCATGGGTCGGAAAGGACACTTACAAAAGAGTCAGGGAATCTTTTTGGAATCTTTAATTGTTTGAATTGAATAGTCTTTTCCGTTTTTTTTAGGAGGTGGGGACTCCCAGGAAAAAAGTAGACGCATTGCGTTATATTTTGCTAGACCGCCGGCATGACGGATTTTCGCTCGGTGAGGGTTCTGGTGGCTGGGGTCGGACTGGTGAGCTTGTCGGGATGCTTTGCGCCTGCGAAGCCCGAGAGCGGCGCGCTCCTCGAAGCAGTGGCCAAGGGGAATCATGCCACAGTGCTCGAGCTGTTGAAGCAGGGCGCCGACGTCAATGAGAGCTCAGCCCCAGCGGGCTCTGCCGAACGGGTGACTCCGTTGATGCTCGCCGTGGTGACCAGGCAGTCGCAAATCGTTCAGACGTTGATTTTGAATGGAGCCAGCCAGCACCCGTCGGTGATGGGCTATTCAGCCTTGGATCTGGCCCTTGAAGACGGAAACGACGAGGTCGTTCGGGCCCTGGGTCTCCAAGCGAAGGGGGTCCGATGAACACCCCACGTTCCTGGTTCTCGTCACAGGTCTGGTTCGCTTCCGCTCTGGGGCTTTTCGTGGGGTGGGGGCTCGTTCCACTTCAGGCATTGGGCACGTCGAAGGACTCTCTGGTTGTGGTGAGGCCGGTCGACCCCGATCGCACAGCCTGGGCCGCGAATGCCACCTACCACACCAACGTGGCAGGCCGGCTCGATCACGTGCTGGCGTTGCGATTTCTGCGTCAGAAGTATTCCGAGAATCCTCAGATCGATCCCTTGAAGGCGCTGCTGTCGCTTAATCGGATCGAGAAGGACTTTGCAGGGCGGATTGAAGCTTCGAAGGGCAATTTTTCGACCGGAACCGAGGCTGCCCGTACCTTCAATGAGTACGTGTCTCTTGCCTCTGGAGTATTCTCGATTCCCATTCCTGCGGTTTCCGCCCTGGTCAAGGGATTGGTCGGACCCGCAGCGACCGTGGTCGGTGGACTCTACGATTCTCAGTTTGGTCCCCTGGACCAGGTTCGGGAACAGATTCAGATCTCCAAGTCGTTTGATATTCTTGGGGCGCAACAATTTGAGGAATGGGGAGAGGCGCACGATCTGGCTTCGCTTAATCCGAGATTCGCCGAAGTGATCGATTCATTTTTCGGTGCGCGCCTGCGTGCTTCGGTTCGTGATTCCGCCTCCGAAATTCATGCAAAAAACCCAGCCTATTCCGACCATGCAGCGATTCGCGAAATCCTGGTCGAGGCTCGAAATGGTTCGCTCACCCAGGCCCAGGCCGAGGGGCGTCTCGCAGAACTCCAGAAGTCTCTCGGTGAGTTGCTGGCAGAACGCCGTCAGAGCCTGAAGTCAGTCGCAGAGCAGGAGCAGGCTTTGAAATCTGCCGAAGAACTCGCGGCGCGAGGCCGGGAGGCGGCCGAAAAGCGTGAGATCGAGGCACTCGAATCCGAGGCCCTCCGCGCCGGTTGGAACACCCTGGGGGCCGTGATTGCCGCCTTTGATGCAAGGAGTGCCCAAGCGCTCATTCAGGCGGGGGACGCAACGTTTCGAATTGCCGATGCGTTCAGTCGCTATTCCGAAACGGCGACCAGGTTCGGACGGCTTGGCTCGGGGGTGGGGACGCTCGTGGCAACGAGCAACATCGTCCATGCGGCGTTTTCACTTTCGGCGCTGTGGAGTGGCGCACTTTCGACCGATGAGCTGATGCTGGGGCAGATTCGACTCGTCAGGAAGGAACTCGGGCAGTTGAAGCTCGAGATGGGAGATCGATTTGATCGCGTCGATCGATCGATTTCAGAGTTGCTGGGATTGGTGAACCAGCGCTTTGACCGGCTGGACAGAACCATTCAGGAGCGGTTGGGGAAACCCATTGACCGGATCGAGAGGGCGGTCTCCGACATCCAGGGTGACCTGTTCGAGGTGGCCAACAAGCTGGATCGAATCGAGGGACTGCTGATTTCTCACCAGAACTCGGAACGGGAAGCGTGGCTTCAGGGAAGGAGATCCCACTGCAGAAGGAAAAATGAATCGAGACTCGAGTCACTTCAGACTTTCAAGAGCTGCGTGAATGATTTCAGTGATCACGCCAGGAGGACGCCGCCTAAAAGTTCCTTTCTCAATGCAGATCTCGATCGTGCTCTACTCGAGCGGTTGTCCGGAAACGTCTCGTTTCTTGCCGAGTATTCGAGCCGTCACTTCGGGATTTCCAAACTCTCCCAATCCCGCCAGCTTCCGGACTTCGTCGACTGGGCGAACGGAGCGATGGAGGTTGCCGCGCTTTATGAGGCATTCCCGGATTACTGGAAGGTCGTCGATGCCGAGGCGCTCGATGAACTGCTCGATTCGGGAGCTGCTCTGGGTGCGACCATGAAGAGCATGCTTTCGATGCCGTCGGTCGATGGCCCTCTTGCAGATACCGCTTTTTTCCGGTCCCTGATGGAAGACTATCGCGGCAAGCTCGATACACTGCAGTCGTCGTTCGAGGCGTTCCTGCGTGAATTCGAGACGCAGGAGCTCGCTGGCTACTCGCTTGAGGGCCCGAACACCAGCCGGCTTCCTGCACCGAAGACGCTTCCGGCTTGTGGAAGTTCCGCCGCAGGGTCAAACGAGGTGGCATTTCCTGAAGAGGTGCTTGAGACACTTCCGGCCAGCATTCGCATTGCCGAGCATCTGGTGCCCGGAACGCTGCGTCTCTGCTACCAGGCGGAATGGTCCAAGCCCATGCTGGTTCTGTCCCCCCTGCAAAAGACTCGCAGTGAGCTCTGCATGCGGTTCGGTCCCGTCGTTCCAGGCGAAATTTTCGCAGTGCCTTGTACTTCACGACTGCGACAGGAGCACTCGCAGCTTCGCGTTCGGATCCTTGCAGAAGTGAGCTTACAAGCCGGCCACTCTTTCAGCCTGGATTTGGGCCGGGCCTCCGGACCGATGACCGTGGTTCGTCAGCAGGGTGAGCTCTGCAGCACGCGGGGGACTGGCTGCTTTCTGGTGGGCGATGCGAAGGGAATTTCGGGGGATCTTCATTCCCACGTTCAGGCGGCCTGGAGTGATCTCGCTCGAGCCCTGCACTTATCCCCCGTAGGAACCGCCGCAAAGAGCTGGTCGGTGCGCCGGGAGGGGCCTTCGAGAGCGCTACAGCTGGTTGCTGCGGAGATCCACGCCGAGAGTTTCCTGGAGAATCTGTTTTCCGAGCGGTTGAGCCAATTTAAAACCAAGATATCCGACCCTGCCAGTGCTCCTTCTCGGATTCGAGAGGACTTGAAGAGGCTGTCGACTTCCAGAAGGCTGATCGAAAGTCTGATAGCGCTCGGCCTTCCCGAGTCCATGGCTTCGAATGACGAGCTCGTGTCCTACTTCAAGGGCAGCGAAGGGCTTCTGGATGGGACAAGGTTCTTTTTCGAATTCCGATGGGGGCATACTCTTGGAGAAGTTCTTCCGGCAGCTCGAGAACGACTGGTCGCCTTTGAGGAGTTCATGATCTCATTGTTGCAGCAGCGGGCAGGAAAGGAAGACCATCCGTTGATTTCCCGCGTGATGGACCGCCTCGGCGCCGTCAAAAGCGCCCGCAACTCGGTTGTTCCTCGCCGGTCGATCAGCGAGGCCAGACGCCTCGTTCTTGAAAAAGTGGCCGAGCTACAACGCAAGTGACGCGATTCTTCGGAATCACAAAGTTTCGAAAAAATGTCGCATTCGACACATTTTCAACGCTCTAGAACCCGGTATTCTGGTTTCAAGAAGGTTGATGGAGGACTCGAATGAAAGACAGGATAGCTCAGAAGCCGAGCTCCCGATTCGCAGATAGAATGCTGGATGAGGAGCACGATACTGGTCCGCCGAAGTTAAGGTAGCGTGAGCCAGGCCGCCAACACGTGTGCGGAGCTCACGAACTGCCTGGATCGCCTCTGGCCGGAGGAGACCGCGGCAGCAAGTTTTTCGGGTCGGGCGTCTTCAGGACGCTTCGCCAGAAACGGGTGGGATCGCTTTTGCGGTCCCGCCTTTTTTCGTTTTTGTGCGTTGAGAACGCACCGGATTCCTGAGTTTACTGCATGCTGCGTCTGAGTTCTGCCAGGCTCTGAGCGTGCTTGCCTCGCGTGGGTCGTGTATTTTGGAAGGTAATCCACCGTAGAAGGAACTCGGGCTTAGAAGCTCGTGCTGCATAATTCCTCATTATTTCATTTATTTAGCAGATCTTAGAAGGTCTAAGCTGCACTGTGTCACGGATTCGGGCAGATTCCTGCCATCGAAAGGAACGTGAACCCATGAAAACTCTGAACCGAATCGCTCTGGTCACAGCAGTAGCCCTGATCCTGACGAGGCTGCCGGCTCTGGCCACTCCAGCCGCTGCATCTGATTCCGTTCGATACTCGAACGACTCCGGCTGCGAGGTCGAGCTTGAGACTCGCAGCAACGGCAGGATCTTTTACGTTTCGAAAGACGGAAAGACCGAAATCGTGGGAGTGACCAACGACTATTCGCAGGGCACGTTCGCCTACTGCGCCGACTCGGCACTTCAGATCCATTACATCGAAGGTTCGCGCGGCACAGGCATCATGCTCTCGTGTAATGCCCACGCCAACGGCTACGCCAAGACGCGCGGCCGAGTGGACATCGATATCATCGAAGGAGAGCTCACCAGAATCTCGATCGACGGGCAGGTGAAGCGCTTTTTCGGCTGGAGGCAGGACGTACTGATGAACTGCGACGGCCTGCTTCCGGTTTCGAGGTGA
>CAYSOA010000015.1:34632-57546 GCA_964432565.1 uncultured Bacteriovorax sp. | reverse complement strand
CATTGGATCTTTTCCGAGTGGAGTAGGAGAGCGGAGCGTCCGTGCTCCGAGAGAGGGGTTTACTGCTTCAGGTAGCGGCACGTCATCGAGCGCTCCTCGCCGCGCCACCGCTCGTAAGTGGTGACGTGGAGAATTTCGCGGCCGTCCTTCTGCTGGACCAGAGTGAGTTCGCTCATCTCGGACGACCGCTGGACGATGCTGACCTTCTCGGGCGATTTCACGCCTTTTCCGAGATGCCAGACCTGCATGACGTGCGATGCCTGACAGCGACCGAGGCTGCTTGCGGTCAGGCGATTCAGCGGACCGGATCCGGCGGACCCGATATTCTCGACCTCTGACGCCTGATTCTCGAACTGAAAGGCGGGATATTGATCGGATGCGGACTGGAGCACCCGGAGTTCGTCCTTACCAGACTCGTTGGGTGCGCGGACGATCTTCAGAGTGGGGCTCAGGTAGCCCACGTCTCGTAGTCGGTAGGTCTTGCACTCGTCTTCTTCGAGCGGATGAGACAAATTGCGATCGGACTCGAGAAAGACATAGCTGCCCTCGAGCGAGGTCTTGCAGGGCTCAGCACCTCGGAGGCCACCCGCATGGGCCGACAGCGATCCGCCAAGGGCTGCGAGTGAGAAGGCCAGGGTCGCGAAACGGGTGCGAGAGATTTTCATGTCGCGGCGCTAGAGCAGGGACCGTGCCACGGCCACGGGGCGCTTCACGTTCGTTCTGGCGGATTTCGCTGAGGGAGCAGTGTCGAAGGATTGGACGGTTGTCTGTTTCACTTCATGCGCATGAAGTGAAGCGAGGGAGGGGCGGTCGTTCGACGATGACCCGCTCTCGGTCGGATGGGCCGACTTTCAGACCCGCGCGAGATCCGTGGGCGCTGAAATCATTGAATCAATTGAAGCGTGGATCTTGCTCTTCACTCTGCCGCCAGACCGGACAGAGTTGAGGGAACGACCTCCTTTCCTGCAGGAACAAGAAAGGAGGTGATCCTATGAAGAACACCAGAAGAAACTGTTGTTCTCATCGGAAGGCCGAGAGAAAACTTGAATCCACGCCATGGCGATTGGTCGTTTTCGTCAGGGTTCTTGCACTTCTCACGGCATTGATCACTCATTGTTAACGACTGCCGCGAACTGAGAGGGTGCCGGGTACAGCAATGAACCGGAGCCGCTCAGGACGAGGGCTGTCCGGTCTGGTTTTCACTTCATACGCATGAAGTAAAAAGGGCCGGGGACTTTCGTCACCCGGCCTTCTGAGGATTTTTTGAAGGTTCCGTTATTTTACCGAGCAGAACATGCCGATCGTGGGCTGAACTCCGCTTTCGCACGTCATTTGAACGTAGGAAGTGAACTTCTCGGTCTTTGGTATGTTCAGCGTGTTCTTGGGAAGGAGCAGGGTGAAATTGCACCAGGCATCCTCTAAAAGCTGGAAGCGGTTCATTCCGACGTAGCGCGAGCTTCTCGGCTTGTAGTTTTCATCCGCGCTCAGATCGCGCCGATCGGACTCATAGGCACCGGAAAGTGCAGCGTCCAAGAGTTGGTTCTTTGAGGCAATTTTTGCGGTCAATATCAGTCTTTCGTGCGTCTCCTGGCCAGTCCATCCATCGATGACATCATAGCTAACGCACTTCAGGCTGGGGCTCTTGCCCGGGCTGGCGATGGCGGTCATCGCAAAAAGGGGAATCACAGTTACTGCAAGCCAAGTCTTCTTCATCTAGATCTCCTTGAGAGAGTTTCAGGTTCGAATTTCCGAGACCTTAATGCGGCGCGATATTGTTGGCAGCTAAGATGTTCTGAGGTCTTGCGAGCTTCACTAAGTAGTAGAACTCATGGGTTTATTGGTTCTGATGGTCATGATGCAAAGTAAATGGGCCGGGGACTTTCGTCACCCGGCCCTCTGGTTTCTGAGCCGGCGCGAGCCAGCCAACTTCTAGTCCGGCTTCCGCCGGACAGTTCTTACTTCTTCGCGGGAGCGCCCTTGGCAGGAGTAGCCGACATCGTCGGCTTTCCGGCCATCGTGGCTCCGGCAGGAGCGTCTGCACCGGTGGTGGCCGCAGCCGGCTTCGCACCGATTCCGGCCTTCTTCAGTACTTCAGTGCGGATCGTTTCGACGGCCTTCGGGTTTTCCTTCAGCCAGCGGCGGGCGTTTTCACGTCCCTGGCCGATGCGCTCGTCCTTGTAGGTGTACCAAGTGCCGCTCTTCTCGATGATGTCCATGTTAGATGCGAGATCGAGCAGGTCGCCTTCCTTCGAGATGCCTTCGCCGTAAAGGATGTCGAATTCGACTTCCTTGAACGGAGGGGCCATCTTGTTCTTCACGACCTTCACGCGAGTGCGGTTGCCGATGATGTTGTCGCCATCCTTCAGTGCGGCGATTCGGCGAATGTCCATGCGAACCGATGAGTAGTACTTCAGTGCGTTGCCGCCGGTCGTGGTCTCGGGGTTCCCGAACATCACGCCGATCTTCATGCGGATCTGGTTGATGAAGATGACCAGCGTCTTGCTACGGTTGATCGTTCCGGTGAGCTTGCGCAGGGCCTGGCTCATCAGGCGAGCGTGAAGGCCCATGTGCGAGTCGCCCATTTCACCCTCGATTTCGGCGCGTGGCACAAGTGCTGCGACCGAGTCGATGACCAGCAGGTCGATTCCGCCCGAGCGCACGAGGGCGTCGGCGATTTCGAGGGCCTGCTCACCCGTATCGGGCTGAGAAATGAGCAGGTCGTCGGTACGAACGCCGAGCTTGCGGGCGTAATTCACATCGAGGGCGTGTTCGGCATCGACGAAGGCGGCGATTCCACCCAGCTTCTGCACTTCGGCAATCGCGTGCAGGGTGACGGTGGTCTTGCCGGAAGCTTCCGGGCCGTAGATTTCGATGATGCGGCCGCGGGGAAGGCCGCCAATGCCGAGGGCCAGGTCGAGGCTGAGTGAGCCGGTCGGAACGGCTTCGATGCCCTGGGCGACGAGATTCTCGGTTTCGCCGAGGCGCATGATCGAGCCCTTGCCGAACTGCTTTTCGATGGCTTGGACGGCGAGCTCAATGGCCTTGTTCTTTTGTGCGTGATTGGCGTTCTGGTTCTGGATTTCCACTTCGAATTCCCCCTCAAATAGATAGGCCTTTTCAGGCATTTACGATTAACGAAGCGTGTCGGATAGCAGCTGGCGTACCATGGCGATCAGGTGCTGGGAAGCTAGCAGTTGCAGCGCCTGACGGCGGCTCTTGCCGCGCAGTGTTCGAGCTGGAAAGCGGGGGAGTGAGAGGAGTTCGACGCGGTCCGCCACTGCAAGTGAGAGGGGTTTGCGAATCTCGCAAGCCATGAAAATAGTTCCAACATTTCCTGTTGGACCGAGGTCGCCTGTGATGGCTGCCGCGACGGTAGCCCGGGGTGTGGTCTTGAGTACTGCAGAGGCAAGGGCCTCGGACATGACCAGGCTTTCGGATCCGTGTCTACGAATGAAGGCGGGGCTGATTTTCAGCCAGCCTGACTTGGTCTCGGACTGATACACCACGCTCGATCCGCAGAAATTTTTAGAGATCCCTGAAACACGAGTCAGTGCCGCGCCCACCATTCCTCCCGTACAGCTTTCCGCAAGCACCAGCTGGGCGCCGGTTTTCTTGAGGGTTCTGGCAAGTGCTTCGGCCTCGGCCTGCAGAGTGGCCTCGATCGCAGGCATGACGGTAATGCCCGAGGCGCTCATTGTGGAAGCCACCCCAGCCCCTGCGCTGCCAACATGACGAGAAGGGCTTGCGCTCCGGCGACCCAGTCATCGGCCATCACTCCGAAGCCTGCCAGCCAAGGGCTGCCCGAGCGATGCGACCAGCGATCCACCTGACGGACCGGCCAGGGTTTGAGGATGTCGAAGAGCCGGAAAAGCAGGAAAGCGACCGCGTAGTTCATGGGATTTGCGCCGGCCGTCCATGCCGTGATGCCCACTCCGGTCACTTCATCCATCACGATGTTCTGATTGTCCTGGGTGCCGTTTACTTCGTCGAAGACTCGAGCCGACCAGACGCCCCAGACAGCAAGCGCGAGCCAGAGAGTCAGTCGAACCTCGGTCTGTTGGGAGTTGGCGGCAAACCAGACGGGAATGCCCGCGAGCGTGCCCCAGGTTCCCGGTGCCTTCGGAAGAAGTCCGCTTCCGAAGAAGGTGGCTCCGATGAGGGCGAAACCATTTCTGGGCGACCTTCGAAATTGCGACCAGCGGATGCGTCGGCGGTTCATGACTCGGCACCACTTTTTTCGGACTGGATCCGCAGGCTTTTGAACTCATCCGGGATGCGGCTGGGGCGCCCCATTTCGTCGATCACGGCTGCACGAATCCTGGCTTCGATCAGAAGCTCTCCGTTTCTTCGGATTTCGTGCTCGACATCAAAGGTCGCCCGGCCGACGTGCGGGACTCGGGAGAGAATCAGCAGCTCGTCATCCATGAGTGCGGATTTTCGGTATCGAATTTCGAGGTGCACCACCACCGGCCAGCGTTTGATGCGATCGAGCTCGTCGAGTGTCCATCCAGCCCCTGCCAGAAGCTCCCAGCGCGCGTGCTCGAGATAGCTGAGGTAAACCGCATGGTTGACATGGCGGTAGCTGTCCAGCTCGTAGCCCCTGACGCGCAGCCGTGTTTCGTGAGTCCAGCCCGAAGTATCCATGACTTTCCTCTGGTTATCTCAATTTCAGTAATGTTTCGAGAGCGTTGCATGGCGGCGGATGGTTCGGCTACAGTCCGGGCGATGCCATTCTTGAAGCGTTATGACTTTCGTTGGGAAACCTTCGACATCATCATCAGTGGTCGCTCTGCCATTGATGCAGGTGAAGGCTTTGCCCTGCGTACGGCCGATGAGGTGACTCGATTTGCGCTCAATTACGGCTACGACCTGGAGAATCCGATCGAGGCCGCCGAGGCGTTCGGGAACTTTCAGGAATCTCTAAACTTTATCCGGAAGAACTTTTTGCAGCCGGAGAACCCGGATGGACTGAGGCTGGAGCTCCCCCGTCGAATCGCCGAACTGACCGATGTGCGCGATCTCCTGCTGATGGCGAGTATGAGCTATCCTGCGCAGAACGGTGATGCCCAGGGGCTGCTGCTGCGCGATCTCGCCTGTGCGATCCTGAAAGTGATGCACACGGTGGCGCACATCGACAAGGATCTGCGTACGCCCTATTTTGCGGAATGTCAGAAGCAGATTTTTGATCGCTTCTACCGGGTCATCCACCGCGACGACGAGGGCGTCCTTTTTCTGGGGGATCGGAATGACGATCCCGATCGAATTGATCTGGTGGCTTTCGAGACCAAACCCAAAAAGTCGCGTGATTCGACGCTGCTCAAGCTGCTTCACAAGTCGGAGAATGTGGCCGAGGACATCTTTGACCAGGTCGGCATCCGCTTCGTGACGAAGACTCCGCTGGATGTCCTTCGAGTCATCAAGTTCCTGAAGGATCGCATGATCGTCATGGCGCCCAACATCAAGCCTAGTCGGTCGCGCAACAGCCTGATCGACATGGAGGCCTTCCGTACGGGGTGGCAGGCGTTGCATGAGCAGTGGGATCATCGGCAGATTTCGGACGAGGAACTGGACCGGGCCATGTTGGAGTTGCCGCGTCATCCCGGTACCGATTCGGAGAATCCCCACTCGAGCAAGTTTTACCGGGCGATTCAGTTCACGGGACGTCAGCTCGTCAAGGTCAGGAACTCGATTCATGACGAGCTTCGCGAAGTTCGTCAGCTTGCGAAGCAGGTGGCCTCGAATGAGGATGAGGCATTGAAGTCTCTTCTGGAGGGGCTCGAAAGAATTGACCTGAAGAAGACCCCGCGTGAGGTGCGATTCTTTCATCCTTATGAGGTTCAGCTCATGGACCAGAAGAGCTACGAGGAGAACGAACAGGGACGGAGCGCCCACAGCGAGTACAAGAAGGCCCAGGTTCTATCGGCCATGCGCCGGGTGATGGGAGTGCTTGCGGATGGCAGTCGAGGCTGACTTTGTCCTACTGGGGACAGGGTTGGCCCCGTTGCTGGCGGCGCAATCCCTGATGCGACACGGGCACGCCGTTCTCGTGCTCAATCCTCATCATGACTTTTTCCGTGAGGATTCGGAGCTCTGCTTCGAACCGGTTCTACCATCCCGAATCTCCGATTCGGTATCACTGGATGCCTTAAGGCTGCATCGGCTGGAGCGGGCCCGGGAGGTTCTGGCGCCCGAGTTTCCAGGAGCGATCGAGGAATGGAATGGTGTCGCTGCCGTCGAGTCCGGTTCTTTTCGTGATCCAGTCGCGCCCTTCCTCAGAGTGCGGCAATGGAATTGGGTGACCTCCCAGCCGGACGACCTGCAGCTGAGGCTATTGGATTTGGGGTGGGCTCCGGTTTCGTTCGAGGGGGTGCCGGCCGCGCGTCGATTTCCCGGCATGAACTGGCAGCGTTTGTCGGATCGGACCTTCCATTCTGTTGGTGTCGAGCGCCTGGTCGATGTTGATGTGGATCGCTATCGCAATGGAGTGCTCGAATTCGTCAGAAGTCGGGTCGCACCCGACCTCGTTCGCAAACAAGTCAGCCAGCTCGAGCTGCTGCCCGGCGCGGTCCGGTTCATTCAGGATGGGGGTGCCGAGCAGGTGCAGGTGCGGCGTGGACTGTGGGCGTTCTGGACCCCTGCGCTGACGGCATGGCTGGAGAAGTGCTGCGCGACGATCAAACAGGAACGCTTCCTGCCGCGGGCCGGCGTGCACTCCTGGGAGGAATGGAGCCTGCGCTCGCGCGAGCCCATCGATCCCACCTACGTGGGCCTTTCAGATTTGGCGGCTGCCTGGGCTCAGATCGAGGGAGAACCGAACGGACCCCGCATGGATTTGAATGTTCTGATGCCTTCTCCCCGTACTGAAGGAGTTGCCTCGGCCGAGTCGCTCTCCCGTCTTTCCGTCTTCGTTCAGCAGTTTTTGTGCTGGGACCGTTTTCGCGTTCGGGATTTGAGAACTCGCTCGATGCTGGACGTTCCCTCGGGCCGATGGTTTCTGCCGGGGGCTCCCGTGCCGACAACGGTGATGTCCGGATGCGAGGGGGCGCTCGTCTCGGTGGTCGATCGAGTCATGAAGTTCGTCTCTGCGGAGGTGCGTGATGCCACTCTTGGTTCGTAGCGGGCGCTTCGATTTGCTCGTGGTTGCGGCTCCCGCGCTCAAGCGCTGGCCGGGCATGGGAGTGCGCGCCATGGCTACGCTTTGTGCCGAGATGGAGCTATCCGTAGGGCTTTTTGGTGGGGAAGGGCTTCGAGTGAAGGGGGTCCTTCCTCTTCCCAGCACGGGAGGAGTAGCGATCATCGAGGATGCCCGGGGGCGCATCCATCGAATCGAAGGGCGTGCCGTTGTTCGTGTGACCGAGCCCCTTGAGCTGCCGCAGCCTTTTAGCGGCTGGTTGTCTCCCGGTCTTTTGCCTCTCGATACGGCTCTTCAGCTGAGACGACGCGGGCAGACGATCTGGACTCCATCCGTGGCGATCCTGGGCACGGGCAATCGGGCACTGATGCTCGGCTGCGAGCTTCTGGAGAGCGGTGTTCCCGAGGTGGTTTGCATCGAGTCTCCCTCGGCCCAAATCTCGGGGTGGGAGGTTCATCGCCGACGCTTCGAAACTCTTGGGGGGCGCTTTCTATTCGGAACTCCGATGAGCCTGAAGAAGACCGCACGCATGCTCTGGGACCTGCGGGTGCAGGATGAACATGGAATTCGGGTGCTCGAGGTGGCTTGGGTAGTTTCTGCGGGGCCGTTCCGGCGATCCGTGGGAGTTCGAGAGTTCCCACCGGGTAGCCTGCTTTTCGAGCTGGAGCAATCGTCCGCAGACGAGATCTCTGCGGATCCCGAGGGCTGGGGCCTTGAGGAGCATCGCGGGCGACTGCTGGGGGGGCGAATCAGCAAGGCCCTGATCGGGGACTGGTCGGAGCGCAAGGAGCAGAAAGAGCGTCTTGATGAGGAACTCAGGCGTGCACGCCATCGTCTGAAGCGCGTGGAGCAGAGGGGGGAGGCGTCCTTCGAGCTGAAGTTTCAGGGAAAATGGGTGGCCGCAGACTCCATGCGGCAGCTTCGTGCCTTCGCTGGCGTGCCCCAGAAGGCTCGTCACGAGCGACTGGTTGCTTCGATTGAATGCCTCGAAGCCGTGGAATGTTCGCTCTGCCAGGTGGCCTGCCCCGAGGCGGCGATCGATATCGTTCGCGAAAAGGGACGATTTCTCGATGAAGATCGGTGTACAGCGTGTGGAAAGTGCCTGGAGGTCTGTCCTTCGAGGACGCCGGTTCTCGTCCATGAGCCCGAAGGGAATTCGAGGGCCCGTCTGACACTCACCCATCGTGGTCGCCTCGGGTTTCGTGAAAACGAACTTGCCGTCCTCCTGAACCGCGAGGGCGGGGTTCTGGGTTCCGGCAAGGTGATCTCTTCGCGCGTCGTTTCGGAATCTCAGGGGGGAGTTGGCGCGGTGCTCGAGCACCAGGTGCTGGTCGAGGTTCCGTCGCATCTGGCATGGGAGGCACGAGGCCTCGCGAGGGCTGGAGCGACCTTGAGCCATGAAGAAGAGTGGGTCATGCAGTCCGAGCGATCGGCGGATACGAAGGTCGAAGTGATGTTGAAGGGCGAACGTCGACTTTTGACCGACGGACAGCCTCTTGCGCTGTCACTTTTCGAGACCGGCCTGGCCCGCGCCGATGATCGCCTGCTCTGCAGTGACGGTAGCTGCGGGCTCTGTGAGGTGCAGGTTGACGGCATCAAGCAATTGGCCTGTCGGGTTGCCGTTCATCGGGGGATGTCCGTACAGCTCGATCCTTCCTCAGTGCATGAGGCTGCAGGGGACGACTCCGCGGTGTTTTGTCCCTGCATGGGGGTGGACAGCGTTCAGGTGCTGGATCGGATCGAACAGGGGGGGCTTCGCTCGCCCGAGGCGATCCGTCGAGCCTGCGGCGTTGGAGAAGGGCGGTGCCGAGGCCGAATCTGCCAGGATGGCTTCCGCCGGATTCTCTCCGAACAGGGGATCGATGCCGAACAGTGGATTGACTGGCGTTTTCCCTGGTCGGAGTGGACGATTTCCGTTTGACCGAAGGCTCTAAAGTCCCTGCAGAAACTTCTCGATTCGAGCTGTGACGAGTTCGGGCTGATCCATCTGGGGGCAGTGGCTGCCGTGGCGGATGTTCTCGAGCTGGCTCGCTGGAATCAGCTGGCGCAGGAGCAGTTGCTGCGCGGGAGGAGTAACCTTGTCCTCGTCCCCTGAAAGAATCAGCGTCGGAACGTCGATGGTGTGCAGCCAGGCCGTGGCATCGTAGGTCTGGTAAGTATCCAGCACGTTGAGCAGCGTTGCCGGATGCATGTCCTCGATCTGCGATACGTAACGTTCGACGTCCTCATCTGCGGCGAGGTGCGGATTGAATCCGGCCAGCTTGACGATGGTGCGCACGAGGGCGTTTCCCTTCTGGAGTTTCCAGATTCGTGTGAATAGCGACGGGGAACGGGCGTAGGCCGCTTTCAGCAGCTGGAAGCCCGTAGGAATGATGTTGGGGTTGTTGAGCAGTGTCTCGAGGGGGCGCTTTGCAGTGCCATTGGCCAGCACGAGCGCCTTCACTCGAGCGGGGTGCTGGCGATAGAACTCGAGTGCGACACTTGATCCCATGCTGTGCCCGAGGATCACCGCCTTGTCGATTTTGATGGCATCCAATACGGAGGCGAGATCGCGTGCGAAATGAGGAATGGTCAATGTCGACAGGTCGGCGGGGCTTTCTGAGTTGTGATGTCCGCGGTAATCGAACCACACGGACTGGTGGGAGTTTTTGAAGTGGTCGATCTGGTAGGTCCAATGGAGGCTAGAGCAGACCAGTCCGTAACAGAAAATCAGGGGTTCTCCGGTCCCTTCGACGCTGTAGAAGATTCGAGTTCCGTCGGGTGCAGTGGCGTATCCGTTGTGGGCCTTCTGAGAGACGGTGGTCGTCGGTGACTTTCTGGTTTTTCGAGCGCCCACGGGACGCGGCTTTTGAGGGAGATCGATCATCTTCCTATTTTGTCATGCGCAGGATTTTTTGGCACAAGTTCTCGAAGTTTTCCTGGGTCTGCCGGTCTGAGAGAGTATAGGCCTGATAGACCGCCCGCATGAACTCGGCGTCCTTTTGGTCGACGGTCAGATTTCGAAGCGTCGATGCGGTGACGCCGGATGCGTCTTCGGGGTGCAGCCGGTCATTCAATTTTTGGAGGTACTCTCGCTCCATCAAGGAGAGCAGCTCGGTTTCGGAGATTCCGAGCTCCCGAGAAAGCGTCGAGATCTGTGCCGGAGGCAGCGGCGTGACACCGCGTTCGATATTCGAGATGAACTGGGTGGTGACCGACGGGCTAAAGCGCTGGCCCAACTCCCGCTGGGACAAGCCCAGGGATTCGCGCCGTTGTCGGAGGAAGGCGCCGACCAGGGATCCAGGCTTCCTGCCTGCAGTATTCATCCCTTGATTTTAAGGTTGATTGCTGCATTGCGTCAATTGGTCGTATTGAAGTTCATCATTTCAGGGGGTTGCAGACCCTAGGAAGTTTTCAGGCGCTCGCCCTGCAGGCGCCCCTCGCGGTCGAGGAAGGTCCTGAAGGCAGCATTTTCGGGGAACTCGAGGTTCGGATCGCCCTTGAGCAGCTCGATGACGTCCTCGCGGGCGCGAAGCAGCCAGTCCTTGTCGCGAACCAGATCCGCGATTCGAAAGGGAAGGGCGCCCGCCTGGCGTGTTCCCAGAAACTCCCCAGGTCCTCGAATCTCGAGATCGGCTTCGGCAATCTCGAAGCCATCGTTGGTTTTCTCGAGAACCGCCAGTCGTCCGGCGGTATTTTCACCCACCCGGGGATGGGTAAAGAGGAAACAGTGCGACTGAGCCGAGCCGCGACCCACCCGGCCTCGAAGCTGATGCAGTTGGGAAAGTCCGAACCGCTCGGCATGTTCGATGACCATGACGGTCGCATTCGGGACGTCGACCCCGACCTCCACCACGGTCGTCGAGACCAGAATGTGAAGCTCGGCGCGTTTGAAGCGATCCATGATGTCCGCTTTCTCGTCGGGGCGCATTTGACCGTGGAGAAGGCCCACCGTGAACTGGGGAAAGATCTCGCGCTGGAGCGTTTCGGCTTCGCTGATCGCTGACTTCAGGCTCGTGAACCCCTCGGCTTCGGAGTCCTGGACGAGAGGGTAAATGAAGTACACCTGATGACCGGCCTGAAGCTCGCTTCGGATCTTCTCGAAGGCGCGCCCCCTCTGGTTTGAAGTGACGACTTCGGTGCGAATCGGCGATCGTCCCGGGGGCAGCTCGCGAATCGTCGTGGTGGAGAGATCGCCATAGGCGGTGAGGGCAAGGGTTCGCGGAATCGGAGTCGCCGTGAGCAGGAGCGAGTGGGGCTGTCCGTCGTGTCGTTTGCGCCGGAGCGTCCGTCGCTGCTCGACGCCGAAACGGTGCTGTTCGTCGACCATCACGACTCCCAGATTTGAAAACTGCACCGGGTCTTCGAGCAGGGCATGGGTTCCGATGAGCAGCATCGGTTCTCCGGCTGCCAGTCGGGGCAGGAGTCGGTTGCGTTCTGAATCCGGTGTCTTGCCCGTGAGGAGTTCCACCCGCAGGCGGCCTCCGAAGAGCCGGATCGCGCTTTTGTAGTGCTGTTCGGCCAGAATTTCGGTCGGTGCCATCAGCGCGGACTGGAATCCTTCGGCGAGTGCAGCCGCTGCCGAGAGGAGTGCCACGACGGTCTTGCCACTGCCGACATCGCCCTGAACCAGTCGGTTCATCGGATGAGGCTGCTGAAGGTCGTTCAGGATGTCGTCGAGCGCTTGCGACTGTCCACCCGTGAGTCGAAAGGGCAGCATCTCTTCGAGGTCTCGCGCCGCCTTTCTTCCTCCATCCATTCCGATCGATGGTGCCCGTTCGCGCGTCACTCCCAGCTTCTGCATGAGGACGAAGTATTCGAACTTGAAGAACTCCTCGTAGATGAACCGTGCATGCCAGCGAGTATCAAAGTCGAGAAGCGCCTGAATTTCGGTTTCGGGGCGCGGAAAGTGAATCTCGCGAGCCGCCTCGTGCGCACTCGGCAAGCCGTACTTTTCAAGCAGCCTTCGTGGAACATCGTTCGGCAGCGAGGGTCCGTACCTGTGAATCGCCTCCCACAGGACTTTTCGGAAAGTTCGGCTCGGAATGCCCTCCAGCTCCGTATAAACCGGCACGACACGGCCGACATTCAACTCGTCTTCCTGGGAGACGACATCCGAAGTGCGATTCCAGACGATCTCGGGATGGATGATCTCGAGACGCCCCAGATAGCCTTTCGGAGAACCCGTCACGACGATTGGGGTACCCGGGACAAGTCGTTGTTCGAGACCCTTGGGGGCGTGAAACCACTTCAAGAGCAGAATGCCGCTGTCATCGGTGCACCGGGCTTCGAGCATCGAGCGGCCCATTCGAGTGCCGATCCTGCGCGATGACAGGATGCGTACGGCAACCGTTGCGCCCACTCCCTCTTCGAGCTCGGCCACGGACTTGAGCCGGGTGCGATCTTCATAGGCGCGCGGAAAGAAGGTCAGCAGATCCCTGACCGTGGCGATGCCACGACTTTCGAAGATCGCGCCCAGTCGAGGACCAACGCCCTTGACGTACTGGACGGCGACGTCATTCGTATCGGACTTCGAGGACTTCGTAATGCACCTCTCCCTTGGGAGCATGGACCACCACTTCATCCCCTTCGGTCTTGCCGATCAGGGCACGGGCGATCGGGGAGGTGATGCCCACCTTGCCGCTCTTGATGTCGGCCTCGTCCACACCGACGATCTGGTAGGTGATCTTCTTGTCGGAATCGGACTCGAGGACGACGACTGTTGCTCCAAAGACGATCTTTTCAGACTTGATGGCCGTGGGATCAATGACCTGGGCGCGAGCCAGCTTGGCATTGATCTCCTGGATGCGTCCCTCGATGAATCCCTGCCGCTCTTTGGCTGCGGAGTAATCGGCATTTTCAGAAAGATCGCCATGACCCCGAGCGACCTCGATGGCCTTGACGATCGTGGGACGCTCGACGGTCATCAGGTGCTTGAGCTCTTCATCGAGCATCTTTTTTCCGCGCACGGTCATGGGGACTTTGTCATCAGCCATATGCGCAACGTGGTAGCACACGAGCAAGGCGCTTTGTCAGGATTTTTTTCGAAACAGGGCCTCGGCTGCGGCCTTCATGGCGTCTCGAGAGGTGGCCCCATCAGCTTTTAGAGCCGGATTTGGCTTGAAATAATCACAGAAGTTCGAGCGCTCCTTGTCGACGACCCGGTCTGCCTGGTTTTCGCGGCACTCGTTGTTCGATGCACGGTCGTAATGGATGCAGGCCCTGCAGGTTCTGGTATCGCGACCGCAGGAGCGACAGGTGTCCTGTCGACCGAAGTCGAGTGGAGTGAGTGAGGCGCCGCAATGCCAGCAGGAAAGCGAATTCATAGAGGTAGAATCTCTATCGGACCCTTTCGGGCATGTCGAATGGATTGGAGCATGGCGCGAGCAGACGCCAGGACCGTCGCATAGGGAATCCGTCGTTCGAGGGCCGCACGACGCATCGACTTGCTGTCGTGAAACGCGCGATCCCCGTACGCGGTGTTGATGACCAGTTGGAAGCGGCCCTCATGAATGGCCTCGACACAGTGAGGAGATCCTTCCTTGACCTTGTTGATAGGGTGCACTCCGAGGTCGTAGCCGTTGAGGAATTTCGCGGTTCCATGGGTCGCCCAAAGTTCGAAGCCCAGGGACTTGAGCTCCATGGCCACAGGAAGGACGGCGGCCTTGTCATGGTCGCGAATCGAAAGGAATGCGGCTCCTTTGTCGGGGAGATGCATTCCGGCACCGGACATCGCCTTGGCGTAGGCGGCGGCAAAGGTGTGCGCGCGGCCCATGACTTCGCCGGTCGATTTCATTTCGGGTCCGAGCAGGACGTCGACCTGCGGAAATTTATGGAAGGGAAACACGGGAGCTTTGACGTGGTAGGTGTCGAGATCGAGATCGAGGTCCTGTCGAATGCCGAGGTCGTGCAGTGATTTTCCCAGCATCAGCTGCACGGCAATCGGCACCAGTGCGCGTCCGATCGCCTTGCTGACGAACGGCACCGTTCGCGAGGCGCGCGGATTGACTTCAAGAAGGTAGATGTCGTCCCCGAGGATCGCGAACTGGCAGTTCAGTAGACCGATGACCCGGAGCCGACGAGCAAGTTCCCGGGTATAGGTGCGAATTCGGTCTGTAGTCTCCGGGCTCAGCGTCACGCAGGGAAGGCTGCAGGCACTGTCACCACTGTGAATTCCCGCTTCCTCGATGTGCTCCATGACCCCTGCGATAAAGCAATCGCGCCCGTCACTCAGTGCATCCACATCCACCTCGGTAGCGCGATCGAGGAATCGATCAATGAGCAGGGGATGGCGATCGGTGACCCGCATCGACTCTTCGATCGAGGCCTTCAGGCCCGCTTCGCTGTGCACAATGCGCATGCCCCGTCCGCCGAGGACGTAAGAGGGTCGCAGGAGAACGGGGTAGCCCAGACGATTGGCCTGCTCCAACGCCTCTTCGGCGGTGTTGGCGATTGCCGATGGAGGCTCCTTCAGACCCAGCGGCTCCAGCTCGCGCACCATCAGGCTGCACTTTTCACGATCTTCGGCAAGATCGATGCTGGCAGTCGACGTTCCCAGCACCCGTAGTCCACCTGCTTCGAGGGCCTTGGCGATTTTAAGTGGGGTCTGGCCGCCAAGCTGGACGATGACGCCCAGAGGTTTTTCAATCTGAGCTACCCGAAGAACATGTTCAGGGGTCAATGGCTCGAAGTAGAGCTTGTCCGAGATATCGAAGTCGGTGCTGACGGTTTCGGGGTTGGAGTTGACCATCAGGGTTTCGAATCCCAGAGAACGAAGCGATTTCGAGGCATGAACGCAGCAGTAGTCGAACTCGATTCCCTGGCCGATGCGATTGGGGCCGCCACCCAGGATCATGACCTTGCGGCCATGGTCACTGGCCCGCGATTCGTCACTGCGGCTTCGGTAAGTGCTGTAGAGGTAGGGAGTGCGCGCCTCGAATTCGGCTGCACAGGTGTCCACCTGCAGGAAGACGGCATTCAGGTCGACGTCTTCACGCGCCACGCGAACCTGCTCTTCGGTCGTTTTGGTGCCGATGGTGGTCGACAGGAATCCTGCAATGCCGCGATCCGTCCAGCCCAGATGCTTGAGGCGTTCAAAGGTGCCGCGAGCGAAAGGGAAGGGCTCTGTGCGCATCAGGTCTTCGCCGGACAGGTGCCGCTGGATGCGGCTGAGGAACCAGGGGTCGATGCCGCTTCGGCGTGAGAGTTCATCTGCCGGCACTTTCGCGCGCAGGGCATCGGCTACGGCACGGAGTCGCGCCGGATGGGGATGATCGATCCAGTCCCAGCGCACTTCCGGCCCCAGAGGTTTTAGCCAGGGGGAGTCGGTCTCGAGCCCGGCCATGGCCTTTCCGAAGGACTCCTCGAAAGTTCGGCCAAGTGCCATCACTTCGCCGACCGATTTCATCTGGGTGCCGAGGAGCTCGGGGGTCGGCCTGAACTTTTCGAAATCGAACCGGGGAATCTTCGTGACGACATAGTCGAGAGAGGGCTCGAAACTGGCCGGGGTCGTGCCGGTGATTTCGTTCATCAGTTCATTGAGGAGGTAGCCCACGGCCAGTTTGGCTGCGACTCGGGCAATCGGAAATCCGGTGGCCTTGGAGGCCAGTGCGCTAGAGCGCGAAACGCGGGGGTTCATTTCGATCACGATCACTCGTCCGCTCTGCGGTTCTACTGCAAACTGGATGTTTGATCCGCCAGTCTCGACCCCGATGGCGCGAATGATGCGAATGGCCTGATTGCGAAGATTCTGAAACTCTCGATCGGTGAGGGTCTGGGCGGGCGCGACCGTGATGCTGTCGCCGGTATGTACGCCCATGGGATCGAGGTTCTCGATCGAGCAGACGATGATGACATTGTCTGCTCCGTCGCGCACGACTTCGAGCTCAAACTCCTTCCAGCCGATCAGGCTCTCTTCAACCAGGCATTCGCCTGTCGGCGAAAGAAACAGCGCCCTCTCGAGCTGCCGCAGGAACTCCTCTTCGGTATGGACGACTCCGCCCCCTTCTCCGCCGAGCGTGAAGGAGGGACGAAGAATCAGCGGCAGACCAATATCCCGCAGGATCGTTCGCCCGTCATCGAGTGACCGAGCGAGTGCGCTGCGAGCGCTCTGGAGTCCCAGCTCCTGCATCTTCGCCTTGAATCGCTCGCGGTCTTCGGCAAGTCGAATGGCCTCGGACTTTGCTCCCAGCATTTCGATGCCCAGACGCTCGAGTATGCCCTGGCGCTCGAGTTCGAGGGCCAGGTTCAGCGCGGTTTGTCCGCCCATGGTGGGCAGGATCGCCTGGGGTCGCTCGATCTCGAGGATGCGTTCGACGAATTCGGGAGTCAGGGGTTCGATGTAAACCCGGTCGGCCGTTTCGGGATCGGTCATGATCGTCGCCGGATTCGAGTTGACCAGGACGACTTCGATGCCCTCTTCACGCAGAGCCTTGACCGCCTGCGTTCCCGAGTAGTCAAACTCACAGGCCTGTCCGATCACGATGGGTCCGCTTCCGATGATCAGGATCTTCGACAGGTCCTTGCGTAGGGGCATGTTCAGGGGGCTCCTTGGGGCTGGGGGCGTTTCTCGATGAGTAGAACCGGATCATCCGGGCGGGCGTTGTTGTAATGCTGGATGGCCCGCTGAAGGCGGAGTTCGTTTGCAGAAATTCTTGCGCGACCCCAGGCAAAACTCAGCAGAGTCACTGAAATTCCCCCGGCGACGGCGGTGTTCTTTGCACCCGGAGAGTTCAGAAGTCGCGGGAGAATTGCTGCGGCAAGCAACCCGGCCATTCCCGTGTAGGCGGTCATCGAGCTGGAGGGGCGATTTTCCTGGTAAACTTCCAGTTCGCGGCGCGCCTCGGGCACGGCGGACAGGATGGGGTGAAGCCCCTTGCCGTCCGGGGCGACCGGGCTGTCGCAGGGAAGAATTCGCCCTCGATATTCGAAGTAACGCTCGCAATGCAGGATGTCCTGCGGAGGGGACTTGGGACCCAGCTCGGGAAGGTCGAGACCGGGGGAGTTGGAGGAGGGTGTGGCGGCGGAGACAACGACTGAAGGAAGCGCCAGTGCCATCATTCCTGGCAGCGCGAAAGCGAAGAGCTTGCGGGCGCGGGAGGTCATTGAGAGAAACTTGTAGCGGCTCGAGGGGCAATTTGACAATCTGGAACGCAGCAAAGGCCAGAAAAGATGCCGGTTTTACCTTCGGACGCCGCACTGCGACCCTTTCTTGAGAGCACTTTTCAGGAATTTCATCGACGCGAGCTGCTCCCGTCCGACCCTCTTGAGTTTCTTCATCGCTACTCGGACCCGTGGGATCGCGAAGTCGTCGCGTTGATCTCCTCGCAGTTTGCCTACGGAAATGTCCGTCAGATTCGAGCATCCATTGAGCGATGGCTGCTGATCATGCATGAGGCCTCTGGGGGTCCTGCACGGTTCATTCGAGAGGGGCTTCGGAGCCGTGAGTCACGGCAGCGGGCCGAGGGCTTCGTGCATCGCCTTCAGCGGGGCGCCGACGTGCTGGCCCTGCTCGACCTGCTGGCGCTGAGCTGGACTCGGCATGGTTCACTGGGGGCGCACTTCTGTCGCGAGTTGACCTCTCAGGACGACCATCTCGGATCAGCTCTGGTTCGCCTGCTCGAGGACTGGAAGGACTGGGCTCGACCAGGACCGGGGGAGTCGATCTCGAGATCACTGGGGCATTTTCTCGCCTCTCCCGCCTCGGGAAGCTGCTGCAAGCGCTGGTGCATGCTGCTGCGCTGGATGGGGCGCAGCGATGACCTCGATCCTGGATTGTGGATGCCCGGCTCGGAGCTTCTGGTCGGACTTCGCCCTGGTTCTGGCCTGCGGCCTCGCCAGCTCATTCTTCCTCTCGATACGCATGTGGGACAGATTTCACGGCTTCTCGGTCTGACCGGAAGAAAATCTTTGGACTGGCGGGCGGCAGTCGAAATCACTGAGCGGTTGCGGTGCATCGACCCGGAAGACCCGATCCGATTCGATTTTTCATTGGCGCGGGTCGGGATCGTCAGTCGCTGCCGCAAGCGGTTTGTGTCGGAGATCTGCAGTACCTGTCGTCTCGCCCCCGCTTGTAGAATTGCCCGTGGTCGAGTGCTACAGAGGGAGCATGACATCGAAAAAAAGACACGTGGTGGTCACGGGAGGGGCAGGATTCATCGGCTCGCACCTTTGTGAGGCGCTGCTTCTACGGGGCTACGCCGTGACTGCGGTGGACAATCTGGTGACCGGCCGAAGGTCGAATCTCGAGGGGCCGGTCATTCAAGATGCTGGAGATTCGTTTCGATTTTTGGAGTGGGATGTCAGTGAGCGCATCCCGGAGGAACGGATCGAACTGCTCTCGTCCCATGGACTTCACGGCGTGCTTCATTTTGCCTGTCCGGCGAGCCCGGTCGATTTTGAGCGCATTCCTGAAGTGATCCTGAAGGTGGACTCGCTGGGAACCTTCCATACGGTGGATCTCGCGCTGGCGCATCAGGCGCGCTACCTTCTGGCTTCCACTTCGGAAGTCTATGGTGATCCGCTCGAGCACCCCCAGAACGAAGAGTATCGTGGCAATGTCAGTACGATCGGACCTCGGGCCTGTTATGACGAAGTGAAGCGATTTGCCGAGGCAATCGTCTCGACGCAATCGCGCTTGCGCGGATTGAACGGCGGGATCGTGAGGATCTTCAACACCTATGGCCCTCGAATGCGCCTGGACGATGGAAGGATCGTGCCGGAGTTGGCTCGTCAGGCCCTTCTGGGTCTGCCGCTGACCATTCACGGAAGCGGACTTCAAACGCGCAGCTTTTGCTATGTGTCCGACCTCGTGGAGGGCATCATTCGGCTTTTCGAATCTTCGGTGACCGACCCGGTGAACTGCGGGAATCCGAACGAGCGAACGGTGCTGGAGTTTGCCACGGTTCTGCAGGCCATCACGGGCTCGACCCTGGCACTCAAACACCTTCCTGCGCGCGAAGATGACCCTCGTCGGCGCTGCCCGGACATTGCTCGAGCGAAGGCACTTCTGGGCTGGGAACCGCGGGTGGATCTCGAAGAGGGGCTCTCGCGCACCGTGCAGGCCTTCAGGGCCGAGCTGGGTCTTTAATTTTTTTCGGAGGTGGGAGCCGGCCCGAATCCGAGTCGGCTCCCTGGTCTCACTAGATTGATCAGCGGAGCGAGATCGACTCTTTCTTGTCGTACCCTTTTTGCTGGCCCTTCTGATCGCCATGATGGCTGCGCAGGGCCGAGCGGATAGTCAATGTCGAATGGCCCTTCTGGGAGCCCTTCTGTTCGGACTTCTGGGAAGAGGATTCGCCATTGTTCTTTCCGTTCTCGCCCTTCTGTTCGGACTTCTGGTCGCTGGTTTCCGACTTCTGTTGAGCCTTTTCTCCGTTCGTTTCCGACTTCTGCTCGGACTTCTGATCGCCGTTTCCGCCACCGTGGTGGGGTCGCAGGACGGCATGGGCGCTGCCGACGCTCAGGGCGAGCGCGAAGACTCCCAGAATGGCTCGGGCGGTGATGTTGTGCTTGGTCATTGCTATCTCCGTTCGTGAATAAGGTTCACTGCGTTTCATGGCGGAATGCCATGCGAACGGAACGAGCAACTGTGGTGCCAACCAGTCGCCTAGAGGAAGCGTGTCAGCTCAAATGACCTGAATCATTTTCATCAGAGCGCCCTGACGGTCGACGAGCTCGGCGTTGGTCAGGCGCATCAGGCGATGCAGGCTGAAGTCTTCGACGGTGAAGCTGGCCATGACACAACCGGCGAGAACGGCCCTGCGCAACAGTGTGTTCCACTGCTCGGGGTTCTGCGTGGAGAGATCACGCGAAGCCTGAGCCTCGGCAAGATACCCCATGAAGGCTCCAGCAAAACTGTCACCGGCACCGGTAGGATCCACCACTCGATCCACGAGAAAGGCGGGGGCAAGAAACGCACCGTGACGGGTGAAGAGTGCGGCTCCGTATTCACCGCGCTTGATGATGACCACCGAGGGTCCCATGGCGAAAATTTTCTCTGCCGCGCGAGCGAGCTGGCGCTCTCCCGAGAGCAGGTAGGCTTCGCCATCATTGATCGAAAGGATGTCGACTCGTGAAAGGGTCTTGCGAACTTCGTCCGGCTTTCCTGTAATCCAGAAGTTCATACTGTCGCAGGCGACGAGTCGCGGAGACTTGACCTGGTCGAGTACCCCCTGCTGCAGGACGGGGTCGATGTTGGCCAGAAAGACATAGGGCGAATCAACATGATTCGAGCCCAGCTTAGGATCGAAATGCTCAAAGACATTGAGCGAGGTATTGAGCGTCTTCGCTTCGTTCATGTTGCCGTCGTACGATCCCGTCCAGTGGAAGGTCTTTCCTGGAGCGACTTGAACTCCGCTCACGTCGATTCGTTTCTCAGAAAGCCACTGGAGATGGCTCTTGGGAAAGTCTTCTCCGACGACGCCCACGATGCGGATCGGAGCGAAAAACGAGGCGGCGACCGAGAAATAGTTCACCGAACCACCGAGGACCGACTCGGCCTTGCCGGCCGGGGTCTGAACGGTATCGAACGCCATGGAGCCCACTGCGAGGATCGAATTTACTGATGACATGGTGCGCAGCCTACGCTCGCATCGCAGGTCAGTCAATTTTGGATTCAGAAATTCCACTGCCGAGGATCGCCTTTTTTGGGGGGAATCCTTCGGACCTCCTGCTTCGGCTCCTGAATTCTTGGCAGCGTTCGAACGGCGTGAAAACCATGCCACCCGATACCCAGAGGCCGTGCGGACGAAACGGAGAATGAGGAGCGAGGAGGCTTCAAAGATCCTGCCCAGAGGGTCACTTCAGGAAGAAGGGCGTTATGCGAGGATGATGGGTCGCCTTTCGGATTGGAGGTGCCCACCCAAAGGGCCTTCAGATTCTCGTCCCACCAGACCTCGTGGGGATGGAGATCACGAGGCATGTGGCGGTACCATCCCTCAAGCTGCTGGCGCGCCGGGATCTGTCTGAGTCCCTTGCTGAGCGAAAGCAGATTCCAGAGTTCCTGTGATGGCGGATGGTCAGCGAGCCACGCTTCAACCGCCGAGCGTCTCAGTTGTGGGAGAGATCCGACGCCGAGTGCCAGGGAGGCGGTAAAAAAGAGGGCGCCGTATAGTCGCCTCCGGAGCTGAGGATGTCGTGGAATCGTCCGAGCTGCGCTCTCCAGGCGCCGGCGAATGCCATGAGAAATGCGATGAAAACGAGAATCCATGTCAGTGCCTCCACGAGTGCCTGCCCTGCAGGGTTGTCGGGCTCTCTTCGTTCAGGGAGATTTCCAGCTTGCCAGCCATTGGTCTCCATGGCGTTCCTCCACATGGTGAATAAAGGAATCGGAATGCCTTCCGAATCGGCTTAGGTGAATCCGAAGTGGAGCGTGTGCCAAGGGGCCGAGGTCGAGCTCCCGACTTCCCAATGCGTCGTCCGCTCCTCTTTCGAGTTTCAGCTCCGGAAGGGGCTCTCTTTCACCGGAGCTGCGACAGTTTCGCGAAAACCACCACTGCGTTCGCTTCACGTTCCATCGCAGCAACGCCAGATCCTGCAGGCCCGCCGCGACCTTCGAGGCCTTTCTCGATGCGGCGACGATTTCGACCTGCCCCAGGGCCAGGGCTCCAGCTCCCGCCGCGCGAAGAATCCGAATCTCCCGGTTACGCGACTCGAGAAACCGGAGCGTGTCGCGAAGGGCGATGGCATGGGCGCCGACACACCGATCAATCTCGAGTTGGGTTTGAACCCGGTTCAGCCAGAGCGTGGCAGTTCCGAGCAGTCCGAGTCCGGCCGTTGCCGTCACTGCCAGAATCATGGCCAGCGGAAGCGAGAGCGTTCCCGATCGATCCTGCCAGGGCTTCACCTCCATTGTTCGAGCGTCTCCAGCTTTCGAAATCCCACTTGAGCCGCCTGCCGACCGCACCGGGCCTCGACGATGACGAGGTCGTCTGACTCGAGAACTCTGACTCCAGCGCGGTCGCTCGGCACTCCGGGCGTTCCCGCCAGAATCCTACGTGCGGTTTCAAACGCCAAATGCGAGCAGTGGGCACGATCCCAGGCGGAACCCAGAAGGCGAGGGGTTGCCAGTGCGAGTGCTGAGACCACGAGTCCCGTCAGAAGGAACTCTGCCAGCGCCTGACCCTGCTCAGGAGTCACGCGAGGCTCCTCTTCTGTTTCGGCCCGAAGGGCGGTCCTCGGGGCTGACCTTCTCGATGTGGTTTCGAATCAGCTTGAGCTTGTCTTCGATGATTCCCCCCAGCGACCTGACGGCGGCGATCGAGGCGAGAGAAATCAGGACCAGCAGGATGAGGTATTCGGTCAGGCCCTGGCCACTTTCGGTGAATCGTTGCGTACGGAAGGTTTGCTTTCGGTTGGGGTGCATGGGGATCCTCCTTTAGGACGGCCGCCATTGCTTGAAGCGTGCCGTTGACTTCGGTAGCCTGCGCTCGCTATCACCAAGGCATGAACCAACGTTCTCGACTGCTGATTTACGAGCGCAAGGAAGTGCTGCTGCTGGGGGTTCTGGCAGTGCTCGTCGCCGTCTTTGCCTTCACCTTCGGAATTCATCTGGGAAAACGGGTTCCTCCGCGAGGGAAGGCCCTGTCTGCGACGGGGTCCGAGGTCGGGTCCGTGAAGCAGATCGCGGACCAGGCCCCCACTCGGGCAGAGGCCCAGGAAAAAGTGGCTGCAGCGTCTGACGTTGTTGATGAGGCGCTGGATGAGGCCCTTCGCCAGGAAGTGGCCGAGACCGGTTTGAAACTGGACCAACCGGTTCAGGTCGAGCTTCCCCGAACGACGGTTGCCGAGAAAAAGGCCGAGAA
>CAYSOA010000015.1:0-34532 GCA_964432565.1 uncultured Bacteriovorax sp. | reverse complement strand
AACCGGTTCAGGTCGAGCTTCCCCGAACGACGGTTGCCGAGAAAAAGGCCGAGAAGAAGGCCGAGAAGAAGGCCGAGAAGAAGCCCGGCAGTGAAGCAGGAGTTCTTTCTTCCATACCGTACGCCCTGCAGATTCTCGCCGTTCCGGCTTCGGACGCGGGCGCCCTGGAGGCGGAAGTTCAAAAGCTCGAGAAGGCGGGTCTGCAGCCCTGGGTGCGCAAGGCCGATCTGGGCTCAAAGGGAGTCTGGTACCGGGTTTACCATGGCCGTTTTGCCACTCGAGAAGAGGCGGAGAGCGTCGGTGCCCGATTGAAGGGCGAAGGGAAAGTTTCGGGATTCGTCACCGCGAAGGCGCCGGCGGGAGCTCCGCAGGCCGACGGTGGGGCCGCTCCAGCCGTCGACACGCACGGAAACGATCATCATGAGTAAGCAGGATGTGGTTCGGGTCGAAAAGCCCTGGGGTCATGAGCTGATCTGGGGCCGAACAGCGGACTATGTGGGAAAGCTGCTATTCATCAGAAAGGGGCATCGCCTCTCGCTTCAGTATCATCAGGTGAAAGAGGAGACGATCTACCTGCAATCGGGTCAGATGACCCTCGTCTTCGAAAACGACCAGGGCGAGCTGGGGGAGGTGAGTCTTTCGCCAGGAGAGGCCCACCACATTCCCGTTGGAAGGCGCCATCGCATGGTGGCGGTGGAAGACTGTACCGTGTTCGAAGTATCGACCAATCACCTCGACGACGTGGTTCGTCTTGAGGATGGCTACGGTCGCGCCGGAACGTCAAAGGCCTGAGCAATGGCAACGCATCTTGTAGTCATGGCGGGAGGCAGTGGAACGCGTTTCTGGCCCAAGAGCACGGCCGATCGCCCCAAGCAGCTTCTGGCCTTCGAGGGCCTTTCGGACGCATCGCTGCTGCAGCAGACGCTGGGGCGTTTTGCCTCGGTTTTGCCGGAGCACCAGTGGATCGTGACCACCGAAAGATTGGGAGAGGCGGTTTCCGTCCAGTCTCCGGGAGTTCGAGTTCTTCGTGAGCCTCAGGGCAGAAACACGGCACCCTGTATTTACTGGGCGGCTCGCGAGATCGAGGCCGTCGACCCGGGTGCGGTCATGGTGGTGGTTCCTTCAGATCATTTCATTCGGGACTCTGAGGCGTTTGAGCGAACGGTCGAAGAGGCGATCCGCTGGGCTGGTGCGCATGATGACCTGGTGACGCTCGGAATTCGTCCCACTCGGCCTGAGACCGGATACGGCTATCTGCGTACTGGTGCGCCACTGGGAGCAGGCGGGCCGGTGAAGGTCGGCCCCATGAAGGTCGAGGCCTTCGTTGAGAAGCCGGACGCCGAGCGGGCCGAACGATTTATTCACGAGGGCAACTACCTCTGGAACGGCGGCATGTTTGTCTGGCGTGTTTCCGCCATTCTTGCCGAGTTTGACCGGCTCATGCCCGAGATGTCCCGCGCCTGGCAGGCTTCAAAGGGCAGGATTGCGGCGGCTTATCCCGGGATGACGGCAACCTCGATCGACTTCGGCGTGATGGAAAAGGCACGCTCGGTCGTGACCTTTCCTCTCGACTGCGGCTGGGACGATCTGGGGAGCTGGACCTCGGTCGAGCTGCTTGCAGCCGATCACGGCAGGACGCGCGACTGGGGGGTTGCGCTCGGAGGGGAGGTGATCGCGGTCGACTCGACGGGGCTGGTAGTCGACGCTCCAGGGCGAGTGGTTGCCACACTGGGAGTTGAAGACCTGATCATCGTCGACTCGGGTCGAGTCATTCTCGTCGCTGAGAAGTCGCGAGCCCAGGACATCAAGAAACTCGTGGACGCGGTCCGGGCGACAAGACCCGAGCTGGCCTGACCGCATCGGCGCGAGCCCCGTTATTTGCCGCTTTTGCGCTTCTGGTCATTGACGGCTTCGATCGATTTCAGGGCCCGCTGTAGTCGGGCTGACAGCTGGAACTTGTCGAGATGGATCGAGGTCATGACCTCGTCGCTGGATTTTGCCGTGACGCCCGAAGCGTAGCCCAGTTTGACGAGTTCGGCGAAGTCATCGAGCCGAAAGGGAGCGCGCCCGCCGGCCTGGGTTTCGACTTTCAGGATCTCTGCGACGTTCACGAGCGCAATGCCCTGCTCATCAGGTGTGTAGCGGGATAGATTTCGCGCAATCAACCCCATGATGAGGAAGCCCCGATTTGAAATGTCGTGGCGCTTGCTGGGCTCCTGAAGGTTCTCTTCGTTCATGTAATGGATCAATTTTTCGAGGAACTCGACATCCAGGACGGCGATCGTTCCGGTGGTGTCGTCGGTCTTCATGAAGCCCGCGACTCCGAAGGCGTCGATCACCGAGGTCATCTTGGACACGGGAAGCTGGAGAATCTGGTTCGAGTAGCGCTGAAGCAGGGTGGCGTTGACTTCGGTTCCGGTGCGATCCCCGATCTTGACCGGTTTTCCCCAGCGCGTTGCGACCAGAAGAATGGCCGTGCTGATTTTCAGCACATCCGGAGTCGACAGGTAGACGGTCTGGGCCACCCGCTTGCCGTCCTTTTCGCTGTAGACGTATTCGACGCTCGAGCTTTCAAGCTGCCGAATCTTGGTGCTGGCGGCCCGCAGTCGTGTGACCAGGGTCTTCATCAGGATCTTGAGCCATTCGGGAATCTTGTCGAGCACCTGCTGGAAGGCCGGGCCGGAGATCTCGACCAGCTCGCAGTCGCTGAGAGCCTCACCCGAGGCAGAACGAGGGTTTCCGTCGAGAAAGGCCAGCTCACCGATGATCTGGCCCGCTCGAATGCTCTCGAGTTCGATGTCGGCATCGCCCTTTTTCTTGAAGACCCGGATGGTACCCGAGCGAATCAGGTACATGGCCCCCGCATTCTCGCCTTCGCGAAAAAGCGTCTGCCCCTTTTTCAGGCGAACCATGGGTACTGCTGATGAGGATGGTCCCGGTGCTGGTGTGCTCATTTCCTCTGCTCCTGATCCCTTACTTGGTGGTCATCTTCCAGCTTCCGTCCCAATCCTCGGCCGGCGGGTTGGCCTTGAAGTACTCGCAGCGTTCCACGTACATGCGACTGGGCCCGTCCTCATCGGCCAGTCCTCGGAGTTTTTCTTCGGCTTTAAGGAACTGTGCGATCGCGTCATCCCAACGACGCTGAGTATAGAGTAGTCGGGCCTCTTCGAAAAGACGAACGCCTTCGGGATCGGGATCGAACTCGAAGATCTGGATCAGTTCGACGGCCTCGTTCTTGCCCTTGACCTTGACGAAGTCGAGGGTTCGATGCGGAGGCAGAGGCTGGTTGCAGCCTGCAATTTCATTGAGCGTGAATCGCGTCGTCAGAATTCCCGAGCGGTACTCCTTGGTCAGGCCCTCGAGTCGAGAAGCCAGATTCACGTGGTCGCCAATGACCGTGTATTCGAAGATGCGCTCTGAGCCCATGTTTCCGACGTTGACCGCTCCCGAGTTGATGCCGATTCCAATGGCGACGTCGACTCCGTAGGTCTCCTTGAAATAGGTCTGCCGCTCAGCCAGTCTCTGCATCATCAGTCGGGCGGCCCGGCAGGCATTGGCCGCATGATCCGGCTGGTCGAGCGGGGCGCCCCAGAAAGCCATCACGGCATCACCGATGTATTTGTCGAGTGTCCCCTCGGTGTCGAACACGATGTCGGTCATTCCACCCAGGTAGTCGTTCAGGAAGGCTGCGAGGCTTTTTGGGTCCATCTTTTCAGACATGGTGGTGAAACTTCGGATGTCTGAAAACAGGATGCTGAGCTCGCGCTTTTCGCCGCCCACCGTCAGCTTGGTCGGGTCCTTCAGGATCGAGTCGACAATGGCCGGTGCCACGTATTTTGAGAATGCGCCCTTGATGAACTTCTTATTTCGCTCTTCGAGAACGTACTTGGCTGCAGTCGTGAGCACGAAGATCGTTCCGAGCTGGGCGTAAAGGAAGCTGAAGTCCCAATGAACGTTGTTGGAGAAAAGCAGTTTCAGGTCGATGAAGCCAAGTGAGCCCATCACGGTGGCGCCCAGCAGCAGCGCGGGAATGGACTCGAGTTTCTCGGTGGCCATGGCGAAGGCGATTCCACCGCCGATCAGCAGGAAAAACAGGATCCAGGAGCTGAATTCTCGCCCGAGCGGACCGTACGACAGGAAGTCATTCGAGAGCAGGTTGTCGAGAATGGTGGCGTGGCCCTCTACGCCCGGAACGTTCGGATCGAAGGGAAAGGCCCTCATGTCGAAGACCCCGATCGCGGTCAGGCCAAGAAAAACGTAGGCGTCCTTCAGGAAGTCCTTGCGAGGAATGGACGCCGGCGCCCGATTGACTTCGACATGGACCGTGTCGCGGTCCTCTCTCAGGAGCTCGAGGGCCGAAACATAAGTGAAGGTTCGCCCCTTGCCGCGATAGTTGACGTTCAGCACGCCGAGAGGAGAGGCGGGAAGGGGGGGGCCGTCCTTTCCGAGTCGAACCGATCGAATTCGATGATCCGAGCCGATCTCGGCTACCAGTTCTCTGCCGGTGCCGGCGCGTGCCATGGCAAAGGCAAGCCCGGGATGCAGGGCCCCCTTGACGGCTCGAATGGCACTGGTGCGTCGAATCACGCTGTCGGGATCGGGCTGAGTGTTCAGGAAACCCTGGTGCAGGGCGAGGTCATTGAAGAGCGGAATGTTGGCGATCAGGTGAGGGACGCTCAGAAACGGGGTGCTCTTGAAGTCGATGGTCTCCATGCCCGGAGTCGAATCGAAGCCAAAGCGATCAAAGCCCTCGGGAACCAGACCTGCAAGTTCGGGACGGTCGAGCGGGCAATCTTCGGCAGAGGAATAGCCGGGCTGGCACTCTCCCTGGCTCATCCAACCCAAGACGAGCCGGTCCTGGTAGAGTGCGATCACTCGCTCGAGGTCGCGATCAGTTTCGAACTGGTCGGCGTACTGTCCCAGGTTGTTTGCTTCAAGAAGCTGTCGCAGCGGCTCTGAGACCCGCACGTTCGGTTCTGAAAAGGTGATGTCGTACCCGACGACCTTAGCGCCGGCCTCAAAGATCTTTTCGGTCAGCAGGGCCGTCGCGGCACGATCCCAGGGCCAGCGTCCGACCACTTCGAGCGAGGGCGAGTCGATTTCGACGATGACGATGTTGTTTCTTGGGGGCTGCTGCCCCCGCAGGTTGAACTTCCAGTCGAGAAAGAGGCTCGAGAATTTTCGCAGATGCGGATAGATCCGCTCCCTGAGTAGCGGATTGGTCAGGTCGCCCTCAACGCCCTGCTGGGTTACCCAGAAGGCGGCGGTGAAGAAAAGAATCACCGGAATTTGCCAGATCCAGACACGATTTTTCATTTTGAGCGCTCTCTTCTGGTCGTATCGGTTCGGGGCGGGGTAAACTTTTGGGGTGAAGCTCGAATCCCTGAGAGTCTTGATCGTTGATGACATGCCCGCAGTTCGGGCCATCGTGCGGGACATGCTCGAGGCGCTGGGGTTTCGTCACTTTACCGAGGCCGAGGATGGCGAAGAGGGCTGGAGGCTGATTCGCGAGGCGAGTGCGAAGGAGCACCTGCGATTTCATCTGGTCATCTCTGATTGGCTGATGCCTGGAATGGACGGTATCGAACTGGTCACCCACGTCAGAAATCTGCCGGCGACCAGTAGTCTTCCATTCCTCATGGTGACTTCCCAAAGCGACCGGGAGCATTGGCTGCGTGCCGAAGAGGCCGGGGTTTCCGGTTTCGTGGTCAAGCCGTTTGATCCGAGGCAGCTTCGGGATCAGTTGGCCCGCGCACTGCGACCCTGAATCTTCTGCCCGGCAACGCCACGAGTCGGTCGACCCGGTTCCAGGGCGGCCGGTTTGAAAAGCGAGAGTCGATCCGACTTTCTGGGGACAGCTCGGTCGGTGCCCGACGTCCCAATCAACCAGCTTCCGATCATCAGTAACAACAGGCTCCAAAATCCCACCCAGAACCCGGTGACCATCGGGGAAGCCTCTTCAGAGGGATGCGGAGTGGGTTCCTGCGCCCGGTTCATGCCCCTCTTGTCGGAATTTTGGCGTCAAACTTGAGTGGATTGGTGCTGAAATTCTTGGTGCTGAAAATTCGAGTTCCATCATGGTCCCGTGCGGCGGCCTGAAGCTGGCTAAGAGTCAGCCTGTGGAAAAGCGCTCAGAATGGTTGACGGGAGTGCGTTGGGCCAATCAGGCCGGCCGATTTCTTCGGGAGATTCGGGAATGGCCGAGGACGGTCGGTGAGGTCGACCTACGTCTCTGCAGGCCCTTGGCTGAGCTGGCCTCGGCCGACTGGGTCGCAGTTCAGCTTCATCCGTTGGCGCGCCAGAGTCGGCCCAGTGAAGCCCCTGTTGGCGTGGAGTCGTCGCTGGCCAGCCTGATGACGCGAATGGACTCGCAGCGAACCGGAGACTACCGCATGGAGGAATGCTGGGTGGACGGTCACCTGCTGGTCTATGTTCCGATCCTCGCCGAAGTGCAGGGCCGCTCGGCCCTGCTGGGTTGGATTGCCGCAGCACTGCCGCGTCCCGAGAAGGGGCAGGACGGTGCTGCGCTTGTGGCTCGCCAGGAGCTGCTTGCCGAGTTTGGACTGCATCTCGAGCATCTGGCCACCGAGTCGGACCTTCGTTCGCAGATTCGAACTCGAGATCAGTTCTTGTCGATTGCCAGTCATGAACTCAAGACTCCGTTGACCTCCATCTACGGAATTCTTCAGCTTCAGGAACGCATGATGAAGACCATGGGTTGGCCGCTGGAGATGAGGCCCGAGCAGGAACGGCAGTTGTCGTTTCTGAGGCTGGTACTGAGGCAGACCGAGCGCATGACGGAGCTGATCGACGGGCTTCTGGACGTGTCACGAATTCAGGCAGGGCGATTTTCGGTCGAACCCATGGTTTCGGAGGTCGGGCGCCTGGTGCAGGACGTGGTCCGGGGGCGCATCGAAATTCTGGCCCGCGAGGCCGGAGTTCAGGTTCTGGTGGAGGCCCCCGAGTCGCAGGCGGCTTGGGTGGATCCCACGCGATTTGAGGAAGTGGTCACTAATCTGGCGATGAATGCCCTGAGGATGTCACCCGAGGGAGGAGTGGTCTGGCTACGGCTTCGGCCCGAGGGAAATGACGTGGTTTTGAGTATTCGGGACCAGGGACAGGTGCTCTCGGCGGAAGACCGCCTTCGAGTATTTGAGCCCTTTGAGCGCGCTCGGGTGGTCGCCAAGATGGGCGGGCTGGGCCTGGGGCTGTATATCTCGAGGCAGATTGCCCGTTTGCACGGCGGAGACGTGGTGCTTCTTCCCGCGGCCGCCGGCAGGGGAAACGTCTTTGAAGCGCGCTTCCCTGCCTCAGCGCCTTCGGCGTGAGCCGGTCAGGCCCACGCCAATAAATAGGGCCATCAGTGACCAGAAGATCCATGCCGCCGGACTGCTGGTGGAGTGGAAGTCGACTCCGGGCAGATGTGCCGCATCCACCACAAGCTTGGATCCGATCAGCGTCACCAGAAGGTAGGCGGTGGTTTCCATCCGCGGGAAGCGGTCGATCAGCACGATGAAGACATTGGCTGCAAAGCGCATCAGCACGACACCCAGAAATCCTCCGGTGAAGACGACCCAGAACTTTTTCGACAGGGCCACCGCAGCAAGGATCGAATCGACGGCAAAGGCGATGTCGGTCAATTCGATGATCAGGACGGTTCTCCAGAATCCGGCAGGCTTGGTCTTTTTGCCGGTCTCCGAGCCTTCCTCTTTAGATTCTGCGCGCTTGTCCCAAAAGTGCTTGAGGCCGACGAAGAGCAGGTAGAGCCCGCCCACCCACTTCACCCAGGTCCATCGCATCAGGTAGGTGGTCAGGCCGAGGGCCACGAGCCGAAAACCCACGGCCCCCACGAGCCCGTAGGTGAGGGCTCTTTTTTGAAGGTGTTTGGGAAGGCGTTTAGCCAGCAACGCCAAAACCAGGGCGTTATCGATCGAGAGAATGCCCTCCAAAAAGGCGAGCAGACCGATGACGGCGAAATCCTGAGACGTGATGTCCATGGGGAGGATTTAGTCTGGAATGATCGAGATGGGAAGAGTGGTGAGTCATGATGGGCTCGAACCATCGACCCTCACATTAAAAGTGTGATGCTCTACCAACTGAGCTAATGACTCACGCTTCCTTCGAGGAACCTGACCTGTACCAAAGCCTTACGCTTGCTGCAAGGCGCCGGGCGACCGAATTTCGACAGTCTGTTCGCGGCCCGGCCCCGTGCTGACCAGAACGACCGGGATGCCCGTGAAGGTTTCGATCATGCGAAGGTACTCGGTGAACGCTGCGGGCCAGTTTTTGGGATTCTCAGGGTCGATCGGCTCGTTCCAGCCCTGAACTCGCGTGGTAATGGGTCGCACCCGGCCAAGGCTGGACGCGTGGGGAGTAAACTGTTCGATTCGCTGCCCGTCCAGCTCGTAGGCTATCGCTACTTCGAGGTCTTCGATTCCTGTCAGGACATCCGACTTCATCAGGGCCCAGCCCGTGATGCCGTTGAGCTGTGCGGCATATCTCAGGGCCACCAGATCCAGCCAGCCGACGCGCCGAATTCGACCGGTCGTTGCGCCAAACTCCCCTCCAACGGTTCGAATTTTTTCGGCCAGCGCGGGAAGGGAGTCCTCAATTTCCGTCGGAAAGGGCCCGGTTCCCACCCTGGTCGTATAGGCCTTGGTGATGCCGATCACTTCGGTCGTGTTGCTTCCGAGTCCCAGTCCCGTGCCGGTAAGGGCTCCGCCCGAACAGGTGCTCGACGAAGTCACGTAGGGATACGTGCCGTGATCGATGTCGAGCAACGCACCCTGGGCGCCTTCAAGCAGGATGGTCTGGTTCGCTTGATTTGCCTTTTCCAGGAGCAATCGGACGTCGGTGACGTAGGGTTTCAACCGGCGTCCCAGCTCGAGGCATTGCTGGTAAAGCGGCTCGAATTCGATGGGGGGATGTCCGAAGTAGTGCTGCAAGAGGACGTTTTTTTCTTCGATGGCCGATTTCAGGCGCTTGGCAAGCCATGCGGAGTCGAGCAGGTCGCCAACGGTGATGCCGCGACGGGCCGCCTTGTCCTCATAGGCCGGACCAATGCCGCGTCCCGTGGTTCCAATTTTTTCATGGCTCTTTTCGCCCAGAGCCCGCGCCTCGCGCAGGACGTCGAGCTGTCGATGAAAGGGGAGGATCAGGTGGGCCCGGTCGCTGATGCGCACTCTGGAGTGGGCGTCGTCCGAGAGCACTCCTGCCCGCTGAAGCCCTTCGATCTCTTCAAAAAAGACCAATGGGTCGAGCACCACACCGTTTCCGAGAAGGCAGAGTTTTTCGGGATGAAGAATACCACTCGGAATCAGGTGCAGGACCGTCTTGCGACCATTGACGACGAGGGTGTGGCCCGCGTTATTTCCCCCTTGAAACCGGACGATCAAGTCGGCTCGCGAGCTATAGAGATCGACGACCTTGCCCTTCCCTTCGTCGCCCCATTGGGCGCCCACCACGATGATGTTCATGCCGCTCCTTCTAAGGTCAGGGCAGGTCATTTGGTAGAGAAAACCGAGGAGCGCTGGCCGGCTAGCGAAGCAGGGGGGCCGCGGGAGCGCTCCTGCGCATTTCTCGTAGAAAAAAGAGTCGATTCTTCTGGATCATGGCCATTTCCTCGGTCCAGGGGCCAAAGGCCGTCTTCGCCCAGTCGGTCAGAACTTGCAGGAGCTGCCTCTGTTCGGCGAGAAGCTCGGGAGGAATACTGACGTCGGAGCGGTCGCCGTCCTGGTCACTGCCTTCCCTGCGAATGGGGATGCCATAACCATCCGAGGCGATGCTGGAAGGCAGGCTGAGCTGCTGGATCTCACGGAGGCGGGCCAGTGCCGTGCGGATGCTTTCGGCGCTTTCGACCGCTTCGCGCGGCAGGTCGTCGAACTTTCCGGCTTCGAGCACTCGGGCGATTCTTCGGTTGTAGGCCGACTGTGCCCGGCGCTGCACGTAGGATTCGAGAAGAAAAAAGCGGGCGCCCAGAATCTTCGGAGTCTCGCCCGACGAGGTCAGGAGGTGTTCGTACCACTGCCGTCTTGCCTGCGCGCTCGTGCGGTTCAGGTAGTCATCGACCGTTTCTGGAAGGGCAAGGTTGCAGGACTTGAGCCCGTTTTTCGGCTGCGCACAGGCCCTGAGCACTCCCGAAAACGCCTTTTCCACTTCCGGCTTCTTCGAGGCGTAGTAGTACCCTTTTTCAACCGCGTTCGCCGGGTCGGCGAGTACGCTCGCGTCGACGATTCCCAGTTTCTGCAGGGTTTTATGAAGGCCCAGTGGCGTCAGGGGATTCTTGCGTGAAAGTCGTGATTCGCCCAGGGTTCCCTTCAGGAAGTTGAGGGCTTCGGTGGCGCAGTTGTTGGTGATGAATTTGTAGCGTCCGCCATACTCCCAGTAGGCCTCGAGCACGCGGTGGAGGAAAAAAGTTCTCTCATCGGGGGTCAGTCGCAGCGGAAGGCTCGTGAGCTCTCGAAACTCGTTCTTATTGTACTCTTCGATCACCCCGAGAAAGGGCTGTGCAAAGAGCAGCGAAGGGTAATCTCCCTTGATGCCCTTCCAGTACGAGATCGCAGCGTCGCTGATGTTGGCGCGAAAACTGATCGCAACATGGTGGGCGACATCGTTCAGGCACTCCGGGCCCGTCTGGGTTCGCTCGGGCGCACAAACGACGAGACGGTACAGGGAGTGTCCCCAGCGGCTCATGAGCTGTGGTCCGCGGCCGGCGAAGAGCGCGTGAATCTCGTAGATGCGATCTGGGCGGATATCGGCGATCGAAGTGCCGCCGGCTGCTCCATTCGAAAGGGTGAGTGTCGTCTGGGGCCGGCAGCGACGCGTGGGGTGCGGGTCGACTTGAAAATGTCGAGTGTAATACGAATGCACGGCGGGACGCCTGCACGCGAATTCGGGGTCGAGCAGAAAGTACTCGAAATTGACGGCGAACGATTCCTTCCAGTTCTTGAATTCGTAGGGGTCGGGACTTCGAAGCGTGTTTTGGTTCGATTGCCCGCGCCGATGAAACACGAGGCCGGTTTCGACCCAACCCATGAGATCGAGAAATTCGGGGCGGTTGGACACTCGAAGTCGGTTCTTGAGTTTTCGGCAGTCGGGATCGGCCGTTTGCGCCGTCCCTCGCTGGGGGGCCGCTGAGGCTGCAGAACAGCGCTGAAGAAAACGGCGCTCACTGGGGGACTTCAGGTCGGCATAGTCATAGATGTGGGCAATCTCATGTGCGGCTGACGCCAGGGCCAGACGATACAGATTGCGATGGCCGCAGGTGTAAGTGGCGGCGCGATCCGAACCGCTTTCGATGACGGGAAGCAGGTGTGTGCTGAGAACCAGTTCAGAAAGGGTGGCAGGATCCTGAAAGAGACTTTTCTTTCGAACCAGTGCGAGGGTCTGAGGGGCGGCATCGGGATCGGGCTGGTCTCCGATGCAGGCAGGGGGCTGCAGCGCGGGGGAGGAGTCGAGAGCCTCGAACCGCACGGTGATCGTTCGGGAGAGGTGTTGTTTGAGGGTAGGGGGCAGCAGCGTTTCGACTTCCCGGAGAAATCGCTCAACGAACGGCCGGCTGGATGCAGGAAGAGCTGAGGGGGCGACCTGGAGTGCGAAGTTCTCGGCGTGGGCGCCCGGGGCGGTAGCCAAAAACAGAAGCAGCGGGGCGAGGAGCGTTCTGTGCCAGAGCGTCATGGCGGCGGACCCTAGCAAAAATTGACTGAAGTTGTCAAGATTTAGCATGGGTGGAGCCATAAAGACCCCAGAGGGGTCGGTGGGCTAAAAATGGGCGTGGGAGATGAGGTCCTTTTTTAGTTGAAAAGCCTTTCAATTAGATGGCTTATAGATATTTTGCATTGCGTCATTGACTCTTGTCGGGCTGCTTGCTAGTCGGCTGCTCAATCGATCACGAATCGAAAGACCCGAGGAGAACGATGCAGATGAAACTCTCAAAGCTGATTTTTTCCGTGTTTGCTGTGACGACCCTGGCGGGCTCGATGGCCCAGGCTCATCGCAATTGTTCAACCGACTGCTGGTATGACCGCTGGGGCGGCCGTCACTGTCGCACCGTTTGCCATGACCACCATCACCCAAACCCTCCCGTGGTGATCGTGGATCCGGACAAGGAAGACCTCGCCATTTCGGCCAGCCTCCTCGCCATTTCGGCAATCAGCATTGCTCTCGACAACAAGTCGGTGGCTTTGGTTCAGGCCAGCGAAGACGCTGCAGCCTTCATCGAAACGGGCCGCATGACGGGAACGCTCGCTGCGCTCGTGCAGTCGGCTCGCGAAGAGGCTGCCAAGCTTCGCGGAGTTGACGAAGCTGCTGCATTGACCGAGGCCGAGCTCGTCGACGGCATTCTCGCTGCTGCTGAGAAGGCTCTCGAACAGAGCTGAGCAGGTTCAGTTCTTCGGTTTTTTTCGGCGCTCCGGGTCATGTCCTGGGGCGCCGATTTTTTTTGCGGAGGCCTGAAGATTGGCCGTAGACTCGCGCCCATGAGGCGAATTTATAACTTCAATTCCGGTCCTGCCATGCTCCCTGTTTCCGTTCTTGAAGAGGCGAGTCGAGGCGTGCTCGAGCTGAACGCCTCCGGAATGTCTGTTCTTGAAATCGGACATCGCGGCAAGGCTTACGCAGCCATTCATCTGGAGGCTCGAGAGCGCCTGCTTCGCCTGATGGGGCTTTCGGGGGGCGATTACGAAGTTCTGTTTTTGGGGGGCGGTGCCAGCATGCAGTTTGCGATGGTGCCGATGAATTTTCTCTCTCCGGATCGCTCCGCCGACTACGTGCACACGGGCACCTGGAGTGGAAAGGCCATCGCCGAGGCAAAAAAGTTCGGGGGAGTGCGAGTCGCGGGAAGCTCTGAAGACCACCAATTCAGCGTTCTCCCTGACGAGTTCTCCTTTTCCCGCGATGCGGCGTACGTTCATCTGACGACCAACAACACCATCGAGGGAACCCAATGGACGGAGATGCCGGAGACGCCCGTCGGTGTTCCCGTTTTCGTCGATGCCTCCTCGGATATTTTGGGAGTCGAGCGCGACTACTCGCAGTTTGATCTGATTTTTGCGGGGGCGCAGAAGAATCTGGGACCGGCCGGCGTAACCGTGGTCGTGCTGCGCAAGTCGTTGCTTTCCCGAATTCCCCAGACGATTCCGACGATCTTCAGTTATGCCGCCCACGCCGGAGCGGATGGACTCTACAACACTCCGCCAGTCTTCGCAGTCTATGCCCTGGGGCTCAACCTGAAATGGCTGGAATCGCAAGGTGGCGTGCCAGCGGTAGTCGAGAAAAACCGTGACAAGGCTGCGCTGGTTTATGAAGCGCTCGACGCATTTCCTGCGGTTTACGATCCAACGGTGAAGTCGAGCGCCGATCGATCGATCATGAATCTGACCTTCAGGCTTCGTGATGGATCCCGCGAGAGCGAGTTCGTGGCCGGTGCCGAATCGCTGGGGATGACGGGGCTCAAAGGGCATCGTTCGGTAGGTGGGTTTCGTGCCAGCATGTACAACGCCTTTCCGGAAGAAGGGGCACAGCTGCTGGCCGATTACCTGCGTCGATTCGCCAGGCAGTAGCTCAGTCGGGACAGGTGAGGCACCGACTGGCGTCGGCGCCGAACGTGTCCTCGGGAAATCTCTCGATCGCATGGGCCCGAAAGAAAATTATTTTTCCGAAGGCACGAAGCATCTGGTCGATATCGGGATAGAGCAACCCCTCGGAGGGGGCATAGCGTCCATCAATCTCGGAAGCATGGAGTGTGTCGAGCTTCGGACGAAAGCCGCCTCTGCGACTGGCCAGCCATTCCAGAAGTTCCTGCAGGGGGTTGACGTGGTAGGCGCCGATCAGCAGCAGGGGCTTTCGGCCGCTCTCGATCCATTCCAAAAGACGCCAGGCGATAAACTCGTTTCGCTGGTGAAATGGCTCGTTCGAATCCACCTGCGATTCAGAGTCGGCAATCGGTCGGTCCCCGCAGAGGACCGGCATGCCGAGAGATTGTGCTGATTGAAGCAGGCTGTAATAGTCCGGGCCATAGGCGATTTGCCAGTATTCGAAAAAACCCGAGTCCGGTGGTTCGCCTCGCGCAATGGACTGAAAGTTCCTGCAGTCTTCCGAGCCCTCGGGCGATTCGATTACCAGGTCAGTCACCCCCAGTTTTTTCAGCTCGCGAAGCTGATCTCGAAGCCTGCCGGGGATCGCAGAGTTCATCACATGGGTGAAGCCCAGCAGTACTGCTGCAGAGTCTGGTGAAACCCAGCTCTCGGGACGCGGAAGTTCATGCCGAGTGGCATCGATCGTGTGCAGGACTCGCGCAAACTCTTCAGGAGTGAGCTCCCTCTCGGTCGCGAGACAGGGTGCCGTCGAAAGAAGCGACAGCATCAACAAAAGTGCGGTTTTCACGACGCGGGTTAGCGCTTCGAACTGGCAGGCTTTTTCGAGGCCTTTTCGATCTGCTTTTGCTGGACCATCTGGTTCAGGATGGCGAGAGCTTCGTGCCGCAGGTCATTCTCAAAGATGAAGCGGTAGAAGTTTTCCATGTCCGGGTGATGACGGAAATTCTTGAAGGATGCCGACATCTCTCCCGAACCGGCTGCAGCCAGTGCGGCGGCATTGCCCCCTCCTGAGCTGGAGGCTGCAGGCTCTTCCTCCTCAGCTTCCTCGATGTCGCCACCTTCCTCCTCGGAGCGAGCCGCAGGGGCGAGCTCTTCAGCAGGAGCCTTGGCGGCCTTCGCGGACTTCTCGGCTTTCGGGGTTTTGGTTGGCTTGGTGGCCTTGGCAGGTGCGGCTTTCTTCTTGGTCATAGTGAAGATGGTCCTAACTTGGTTTCCGTGGAGTCCGCAAGGGGGCTGCCCATGGAACCGTAACGGTGCAGCTTGTTGTACAGCGTTTTGATGGTGATTCCCAGTTGCTGGGCGGCCCGGGTCTTGTTGCCGGCGCAGGCTTCAAGGGTCCTGAGGATGTGGTTTTTTTCGACTTCCTCCAGGGGCATGCCGATCAGGGGGGTCGTGGTCAGTCCGGGCATCGAGCCGGACGAGATCCCTCCAGGGCCACTCTCCGACCGGATGGGCGACATGCGAATCTTGAAGGGAAGGTCTTCGAGTCGAATCTCGTTGTGCTCGGACAGAATCTTCAACCGTTCGATCGTGTTCTGCAGCTCGCGGATGTTGCCGGGCCAGTCATACGAAGCCAGGGCCTGGGTGACCCGGGGGTCGACTCGGTAGCCGGTTTGCCCCATCCGTCCCATCTTTGGAGATTCCAGGAAGTGACTGACGAGCAGCGGGATGTCCTCCTTGCGCTTTCGAAGCGGAGGCATCCGAAGGGTGATCGTGTTGAGACGGTAGTAAAGATCTTCTCGAAAGCGGCCTTCGCGCACCTCCACCTCAAGGTCGCGGTTCGTGGCACTGACCACCCGCACGCTCACCGAAATGGGACGTTTGCCTCCCACTCGATAAAACTCACCTTCCTGCAGAAAGCGAAGCAGCTTGGCCTGGATGGGCAGTGAAAGTTCGCCAATCTCATCGAGGAAAAGCGTACCCGTGTCGGCCGTTTCGCAGAGGCCCATCTTCTGGGTTACGGCACCCGTAAAAGAGCCCTTCTCGTGGCCGAAAAGTTCGCTCTCGAGCAGGGATTCCTGCAGGGCTCCGCAGTTGACGACGACGTAGGGCTGTTCGGAGCGATCGCTCTGAAAGTGCAGCTTGCGGGCAACGAGCTCCTTCCCAGTGCCGCTTTCGCCCTGAATGAGTACGGTGGCCGTCGTTGGGGCGATTTTATCGACCATTCCCAGGAGGCTGGTCAGGGCATGGCTTTTTCCGATGATGTCGAAGGACTTTCGATCATGATGTACCAGACTTTTGAGGGCCTTGTTCTCCTTCTGAAGCAGGCGCTGCTGTTCGAGGATGCGCTCGTGCGCCCGACGCAGTTCGAGTGTCTTCTCCTCGACGGCTGATTGCAGCGTCTTATTGAAGCTCTGGGCCTCGGCATAGAGGCGACGGTTGGTGATGGCCACCGCCACCTGTGCGGCCACCGACTCGAGCGTCAGCAGATCTTCTTCGTCGAAGGCGCCCAGCTCGTCGCTTTCAACATTGAGTACGGCGATCAGTTGCCCGTCCTTGAGGATCGGAACAGACAGCTCCGATTGGGTGCGGACCGGCAGGGAAAGGTCGGTGTAATTCGCATCACTTCGCGTGTCGTTGCTGAGGTAGCTCTGCCGCGTCCGGATGACCTGGCCGACGATCCCGACATTGGCTCCGCTTTCGGGGTTGGTCAGTTCGTGACCGATCCGCAGGTGGCTAAGGTAGGCTCCCGCCTGGGCTTCAAGCCGGGCGGTTCCCTGTTCTCCGACACTCCAAATCTGGATGGCCAGGTACGAAAGTCGGGACTGAAGCAGATCGACGATTTCTTGATAGAACTGCTCGCTGTCGAGCAGGGCCTGAACTTTGGTGGACAGTCCGTTGAGCAGACGCAGGCGGATGGCTTGTTTTTTCAGGGAGGAGACTTCGTTCGCCATAATTTTTACCGAGCGGCACCCTATCCTTTTTACAGGGTTGTGGCGAGCGGTTTTTGACGGACTGCGTTATTTTCCGAGGCTTTCTTGAAAATATAAATAATATCAATTATTTGGGTAGCTTGGCGACGTACTGGTCCCGCATCTGCTCATAAAATCCCTTGCGGTGGACCAGTCGCGACGTGGCGTAAGCCACCAGTGCTGAAGTCATCAGCGGAAAAATAATACTGTGGCGGTCCGTCATTTCCAAAACGAGCACGAAGGCCGTGAATGGCGCCCGAGTTACCCCGGTCAGAAAGGCGGTCATTCCCAGCAGGGCGAGCTGAACCGGGTTGCCGACTCCCACGAGCTCCGCCAGCCAGCCCCCGAGTGAAGCTCCGGCAGCCAGTGAGGGAGCAAAGATCCCGCCAGCGCATCCTGAGAAATAGGAAATCAGAACCCCCGCAAAGCGGCTCAGGGCCAGAATGCCTCCGTGAACGGTGTTCTCTTCGCCCGGAAAGAGCAGGGAAACCACGACCTCTTTACCGGGTCCCATCACCTGGGGGTCAAGAAAGACGGCCCAGAGCGCCAGCAGCAGGCCGCTGCCAATGGCAATCCACGACAGCGACTTGAAGCTCTTGATTTGGGAGCGAATCGAACCGAGCCGGACCAGCCACTGGCCCATGAGTCCTCCCGCAAGGCCGCAGGTGGCTCCCACCAGAATGGTCAGGGGCATCAGCCGCCAGGCTTCGACCACTCCGACCTTCGGAAAGCCAAGATAAAGATAGGTGCCGGCGAGGGCTTGGGCCGCGAGACCGGCCAGGATGACCGAGGCGATGAGCGAGGTCTTGAACCGGTGAAAGTGAACGCTGGCCAGCTCTTCGATGGCGTAGACCAGTCCCCCCAGCGGAGTATTGAAGGCCGCTGCGATTCCGGCCGCCGACCCTGCCACGACCCAATGATCACTGCCCTGCGTATCTTCAAATCCCAGCCTTCGAATCCCTTTTCGGGCGAGATGGAAGATCGCGGCCGAGATTTGGATCGTCGGGCCCTCGCGACCGACGGCCCCACCACCGAGAACACAGAGCAGGGCGCTGATCACCTTGACGATGACCACCCGAACGCCGAGCACCTGCTCATGAAAGGCGTGATACTCGGGGCTTTCGCGCCCATCCAGCGTGGCCATGACCTGCGGGATTCCGCTGCCCTTGGCTTCTGGCGCGAATCGATGCACGACCCACCAACCGAGCCACATCGCAAGTGGGGCGACGGCGAAGAGCCAGGGGCCTCGCTTCGAAAAGAACGTGATCGACCAGTGCTCGGCCCAGGCAATCAACGAGGCAAATCCCACGGCAAAACAGCCCACGATCAGGGCCGCAGCCCAGAGAGCGATTCGTCGTGCCTGAATGAGAGACAGAACTTCGTCTTTCAAATCGCTTCCACCACCATGACGCTGCCCAGCCCGCCGGCCGCACAGATGGAAATCAGTCCGAGGCTCTTCTGGCGAGCCCTGAGCTCGTGCAGGGTCTGAAGCACCAGTCGGCCACCGGTGGCTCCGAAGGGGTGCCCCAGCGGAATGCTGCCTCCGTTGACGTTCAGGATACTGCGGTCGACCGTGCCGATGGCACCCGAAAGGCCCAGCTTCTCACGCCCGTACTCCGGGCTTTCGATCGCACGAATCGTGCTGAGCACCTGAGCAGCAAATGCTTCGTGGACTTCAAGAAGATCGAGGTCGCTCCAGGAGATCCCGGCAGACTTCAGGGCACGGGGAATGGCGTGGACGGGTCCGATCAGCAGCGGCTCCTTCTGGATGTCGACTCCGGCGGCCGCATATCCCCGAATCACTCCGAGAACGGGCAGGTCCAGTTCACGGGCCTTCGACTCTTTCATCAGCAGGACGCATGACGCTCCGTCGGTGAGCGGACTGGCGTTTCCCGCCGTAATGGTCCCGTCCTTGTAGAATACCGGTCGTAGTTTGGAGATCCTTTCGACCGAAGTGTCGGCCCGAACGTCCGTATCGCGGTCGACGACTTTTCCGTCCGGGGTGGCCACTGGCACGACATGTGAGGCATAGAATCCCCGATCCCATGCCGAAGCTGCTTTTTGGTGGCTCTCCACGGCGTATTGATCCTGTTCTTCGCGGCCCACGGCGAAGATTCGTGCCATCAGGTCGGCCGACTGGCCCATGCTCAGTCCGGTGGTGGGCTCGTTGATCCCGGGAGCCATGGGGGCCAGCATTTTAGGGGAAAATTTCGAGAGAAGTGCCAGACGCTGGCCCGTAGTTCTCGCCCTCGCCAGATCCTGAAAGTAGTTGGTAGCCTTCAGGCTGAACAGTGCGCGCACCGAACTGATCGATTCGACCCCGCCCGCCAGTCCGATCTCGATCTGCCCTGAAAGGATCTTTGCGCAGATTCCCGCCACTGCTTCGGCGGAGGAGGCACAGTAGCGATTGACCGTCGTGCAGGGGATCGTTGCCGGAAGACCCGAGTCGAAGAGTGCTTCTCGGGAAGTGTTCGAGCCTTCTGCAGGAGGGCTGACGATTCCAAAGTACATCTCATCGATGAGTGTCGGGTCGATGCCGGACCGTGAGACGGTTTCACGGACGGCCACTCCGCCGAGCATGGCGGCGGGCATGTTCTGGTAAACGGTCCGGGCTCGAGCAAACGGAGTGCGCGCGCCGGCGACGACGACGATTCGATCGGATGACGATGACATGATTCGGCAGTCTACCTCTCCCTTTCAAGGATGCACAAGAACTGCTATTCCCGAGAGAAATGGGCGTCCTTTATTTTCTTCAGATCGTCGGTGCAGTGACGCTGGCCTATCTGCCTTTCGCGGGCGGAATGAGTGTTCCGTGGACCGGTGACCAGAAAGTTTATCTCAGTACGGCCATCGAAATGCGCCAACAGGACAGCGTGCTGATTCCCTATCTTTTTGGTGAGCCCAGCTACTACAAACCTCCGCTCCAGTACTGGTCGACACTCGCCGGGTGGAAGATTTTCGGTTTCTCTCTTTGGGGGGCGTTTATCCCTTCAATTCTCGCAGCGCTGGTGGCCGCGCTGGCCCTATGGTCCGTGGCGCGGCGTGTGATGCCTGCGGCTCCGGGCTCGGTCGAGGCATCGGCACGATCGTCCCTGTGGTTTTTAGGGAGTGTCGGCACGGCAACCTTTGCCATGTCGGCGCAGATGGAGATTTATCTCGTGGCGCTGGGCTTTCTGGCGTGGGCTTTTGCATTAGCTTATCTGGATCGGCTTCCGGCTGATCGATTGAAGAACCCCTGGGCACTTTATGCGGCATGGCTCTGCGCCGGTGTTTTGGGCTGGGTCAAGAGCCCGCTCTACTCGGTACTCTGGGGTGCGGGGTATCTGCTTCTGCTGGTCTTTCGTCGCGACTGGAGGGAGTTTCGCAGTCTTCATTTTTATACTGCCGTAATCTTCGGCGCGCTGGTGGGGGCCTCCTGGTACCTCGTCGTTCTCGGTCTTGACCGCGAGCGGTTCATCTCAGACTACGTTCTTCGCGAGACCGTTTCGAAGGGGGGCGGAAACGCCAGCTCTGCCGGGATGCTCTGGGTGGCCCTCGCCGGTTTTTGCGTCCCTTTCGCGCTGCTGACCTTGGGAGGAATCTCGACGCTGATGACGAGATCGGGGCGCCGGTTACTGGGGTTTCTTGTGGCTTCCGGACTTCCGGCGGCGCTCTTTTTTTCGCTCTATCCTTATCGGGTATCGACCTACCTCTACGTGATTGCTCCGCTGGCGGCGATTCTTGCAGCCTCCTTTGAAGTGCAGAGGCCGAAGGTCGCTCGCGTCGTGTCGAGGGCAGGCTTCGTGCTGATGGCTCTGGGATCCGGCTATCTGACCTGGCTTTCGGTGCGCATCGGAGTCGCGTCCGGAGCAATGCTTGCCGGCGTCGTAGTGCTCGGAGTTTTCGGGACTGCGCTGTGGGTTCGGGCCGCGACGGTCCGTCCGCGCTCCGGCCTGTGGGCGGCTGTTCTGCTCGTGGCGTGGATGCATCTGGTGGGGGTGGCTCTGGGCGAGCGCGACATCGCCGATCTCAGGGGGTTTGTGGCGGCCAATTCCCATCGCTCGCTGGCCATGTATGACCCGAGTCGTAACATCTGGCATGAAGTGGGCCTGATCTCGGTGGCGCTGCGCGCTCCAGTGGCGCGCCTGTATCGCCCCGAAGAGGCGCTCGAAGTATTGATGGCCGGAGGGGCCGTCCTGGTCAGCGACGAGCAGGCTTCAAGACTGCACTCTGAGCTTCGGGTGCTGCTGGACGCTGGTGCGGACGGTCGCGAAGTTCGAACGACGGTGTGGAGGCGCCTCGAGAGTCGACGGAGGCTCCGCCTCTCGGCCCTGCTGAGAGCCCGTGAGTCACTCGAACTGTCGAGAGTGTATCAGGTGATGACGCTGCCTGCGCCCTCGGACTGGATCCTTCCCGAGGGTGGAGTCTGAGGCCCCGGGAGCTTACCGAGTCAACGAGGACCACTTAGGGGTCGAACAGTTGCCCAGTCCGTAGGTCAGTCGCTTGGTGAAGGTGCCGTCGACGTTCATAACGTAAATGTTGTTCTGACCGGTGCGATTCGAACTGAAAGCGATGAAGTTTCCATCCGGGCTAAAGTGAGGGTCTTCGTTGCTGCCCTGTTTCTTGGTCAGGCGTTCGATGGTCGTGCCGTCGGGATTCATGATGAAGATGTCGAACTTGCCGTCAATCCATCCGGCGAACGCGATCTTGTTGTTCGTGGGCGACCAGGAGGGGGTGGCGTTGTAGCGTCCCGCAAAGGTCAGACGCTTCACGTTCGAGCCATCGGCGTTCATGCTGTAGACCATCGGCATTCCGCTTCGTGAAGAAACAAAGGCGAGCTTCGAGCCATCCGGACTCCACGTCGGATCGACGTCGAAACCGAACGACTTGGTCACACGCGTGGCATTCCTGCTCCCGCGCTCGAAGACGTAGATTTCGGGATTTCCTGCAAAACTCAGAGTTGCCGCAATTTTCGAACCGTCCGGTGAGTAGGCGGCGCCGCTGTTGATGCCCCGGCGATTCGAGAGCAGTTTCACGGTTCTTTCGCTGAAGTCCATCTCGTAAAGGTCGATATTACGAATGTTTGATGAGTTCTTTGTGTAAATGCTGTAGGCGACTTTTGATCCATCCGGACTCCAGGCGGGGGCGAAGGCGATCGAATTGTGCCGCGTGAGCTGCCGCACTTCGGTGCCATCGAAGTTCATGAGGTAGAGCTCCTTTTTGCCGCCCGTTTTGCCGCAGCTCATGACGATCTTCGTCAGGAAGATCCCCGGAAGTCCGGTCAGTGCGGTGACGATATCGTTCGCAAAGGTGTGCGCCATCGTCTTCAGCTCGGATGCCGCCGCGACGTAGCGTTTGGAGAGTACCACCCGATTTCCCTGCGAGTCGTAAAGATGACCCTCGAGCTTGAAGGTGCCACCTTCACGCAGAAGCATCGACTTGATGACGAATTCGGCGCCGATCGAAGTCCAGTTGGCCATCTGAAAGGTTCCGGGGGCGACTCCGGCCGTTGCAGGTTCGGCGAACGAAGATGACGGGACAAATCGAAAAATATCCATGAACGTCAAATCGGCCGAAAGCGTCTCACTGATCGTACGAGCATCCTTGCCCGTGTCGCCGGAAGCGTGAATGGGTGCAATGGCCAGCACCGACTTCTTGGCCTTGGCGTCGCCCACGGCGATGTAGGGCTTGTCGGTGGCCCCCGTCTCAGTGCTGGTGACGAGCGCACCGAGAAGAGTAGCGAGTAGGGAGAGAAGCAGTCGTGTGGAACGCGTCAGGGTGCAGGGCATGTCCTGAATTTTAGGGAATCAGAGCGGGAAACCCAACGAAATTCCATGAACCAGCAGGGAGGCGGCTTCGTCCTTTGGCGGCTGGGGAAAGGGCTGGGCCTCGGAGATCGTCCGTCGGACGGCGTCGTCAAACTGTGCATTTCCGGACGGCTTCGTGAAGCGGAAGTTTTTGACGATGCCTTTCGGGTCGATGAAAATTTCGACTTTCGCCGATAATTTTTGTCGCGCAAGCCATACGGGCAGCTCCCACGTGCTTTGAAGTCGGCTTTTGACGAGATCCAGATAGTTGGGCTGGCCCTGCTCGACGGCATCGCCCGTCAGATTGGTTCCGCGTGAGATGCGGTTGCCCTTGATCAGAATTCCGTCCGCCTGCTCCTGGCTCGTCGAAGCGACCTGGCTTCGAATTCGAGCCAGCGCCTTCATTCGAGAGAGGGCCTCGTTGTTTTTTTTGCGCCGCTCCCGATCGGCCTTTTCCTCGCGAGCGAGCTGCTCGAGACGCCTGCGGTTTCGTTCGGAGATCGACTGCTTTTTCTGCAGAACCATCTCGTTCGGTGCGGCCGATTCTTCCGCCGAAGTGGCCGCAGACTTTTCCGGCGGCGGCTCTTCTGGAGTCGCCCCCTGGGGCGCAGCCGGAGAAACAAGGGCCATGTCCTTCTTGAGCAGGTCGGGAAGCCCGACGAGGTCGACGCGCAGCGAAGGCTTGTATTCTTTGGGTTCGCCCGGAAAAACCAGACTCTTGAGGAGAATGATCGCTCCCAGAGACGCATGCAGTCCGAGCGACCAGCGAAGATTGGTTCGAAGTGCTTCCTCGGGCTGGTGTCCCCCGAGTCTGGGAGATCGCGGCGGCGGGGGCGGCACAATGGGTTCGAACATCGGCTTTCCGCCCGGCGGGGGGTCTCGAAGCTGCCAATGATCTGGTCCGCTCGGTTCGGTCACTTGCCGGTTCTTCCTTCGAGCTTAAAGTTCCTTTGCGTCGCCTGGCTCCGTGACCAGTCCGACGCGCTGGATCTTTGCGCGTTTCACCTCTGCCATCAGCTGAGCAATGACTCCGTAGGGCAGTCCGCGATCAGCCTGGATGAAGACTTCGGTGTTCGGGCGCGTCGCCGCGATCGATTCGAGCTTGGAGCGCAGCGTGCCGGGCTCGATAGGCTTTTCGTTGAGCAGGATGCGCCGGTTGGCCTTCATGGTCAGCACGAGCGGTTCGCGGGCATCATTCAGCGTCTGGGCCTGGGTCTTGGGAAGGTCGACCTGGATTCCCTGATTCATCATCGGGGCCGAAATCATGAAGACGATCAGCAGCACTAGCATGACGTCTACCAGTGGGGTGACGTTGATCTCGGAAAGCGCCGTGTTGCCCTGTTGGGTGTGACGGATTCCTCCGGCCATGGTCAGTTGCCCGCCTTTGATGGCGCGGAAGTCGTGCGCCGCTGGATGATGTTGAGAAAGTCCTGCGCGAAGCAGTCCATGTCGATGGAAATCCGGCGGATCTTCACGACGATCAGGTTGTAGGCGATGACGGCCGGAACGGCAGCGGCGATTCCGGTGGCCGTGGTGATCAGCGCTTCAGAAATTCCCGGAGCCACGATGGCGAGATTGGCAGCGCCACTGGCTCCGATGCTCTGAAAGGAGTTCATGATTCCCCAGACGGTGCCGAACAGGCCAATGAATGGTGTCGAGCTTGCGGTGGTCGCCAGCCAGCTCACATTTCGTTCGAGATCTGCCACTTCCGCGTTGGCCGCGCGCGACAGGGCGCGTTCGATATTTTCAACGCCCGAACCTCCCAGGGATCCGGGCGACTCCTGAATCTTGCGAAGCTCGCGAGTGCCGTTCCTGAAGATGCGTGCGACGGGCGAGCATTCCAGCCGCTCGGCTTTGGCGACGACGTCATCCATGCTGCGGCTGTTCCAGAAGAGGTTCAGAAACTCCGAGTTTTCCCATGCCGCCTTGCGAAGCAGTCGCAGCTTGGCAAAGATCAGGGCCCACGAAAAAACCGAGGCGCCGAGCAGGATCAGTAGAACCATCTTCGCCACGGGGCCGGACTGCGAAATGAGATCGAATACGCCGTTTTGCAACATGCCGTTCATCTTAGCGATCCGCGCCCGGGGGTCCATAGGAATCTGAGCACCGTTCCAGCCAGAAAAAGCTGAAGCAGCGCGCTGGACGCGGGGCCTCCGGCTCCGCCGCTCAAAAGCCTCAGCCAGGAAAGGGAGTCGTCGATCGACGAGGGAAATTTGATGATCCAGATTCCGACACCGTCGTGCCCCAGGAGTGGAAGGCCGAAAAGAGACTGGAATACCCAAGCAGATCCCGCGACCAGTGCCGCCCCGGTCAGGTAGCTTCGTCCCTTGATCACGCGCAGTCCGAGTGCCAGGCCGAGCAGAACGAGGGTCAGGGTCTGGCTCCAGCCCAGATGCTGCCGCCAGGCACGCGTGAATACTCCGATTGCGGTCACCAACACGACTGCCAGAATATCGGAGGTGGAGTGGCCTCTCGGGAGCAGGTGACGCAAGAGTTCGCGAGCGCGGGGGAGCAGAAGTTTTCGAAAAACCAGCTCATCACCAAGCGCCCAGCCGATCCAGGCGGTCGAGCGAGCGACCCAGGCGAGGATGTTCCAGGGCGCGTCGGTCCACGAAAAGCCAGGGCCCAGATTCAGAAACGGGCTGATCACCATCAGTAGCCCTAGAAATGCGGCCGACCCCGCGGCCGAGCGAAGGAACGCGGGAAGTACTTCGAATCGCCAGAAGCTGGGTGTCATCTCCGTCCATCCCGTCGGATTCGCGACCGAGAACCCCCAGAGCAGGAGAAAGAAGCCCAGGGATGCCCAGCCCTGGATGGTCCAGAAGCTCGTGTAATACTGGTCGGCGATCTCCTGCACGCCGGGATTCGAGTCGAGCATCCCGTAGGTGATGAGCGACATCCCGACTAGATGAAAAAGAAAGAGCCAGAGCCAATAGCTCGCCACGACAAGGGCGGCGTTCCAGAGGGTTGAACGGGGGACTGGGGACGTCATGGTTCGACGAGTGTAGTCAACAGATTGGCAGATTGGCAAATCTCGTTCGAGTGCTACTCTGGAGGGGAGGCAGGAGGCCTGATCGTCGTGATTGCATTGAAGCAAGTGTCCCGCTGGTATTCTGGGTCTGCAGGAGAGCGGCCCCGTGTTCTGGACCAGCTCGATCTGGAATTGAAGAAGGGGGAGTTCCTTTACGTCATTGGCGGCACTGGCGCCGGAAAGACCACGCTCCTGCGAATGCTCGCCACTGAAGAGCATGCGTCGTCCGGAGTCGTATCCCTTTTCGGCTACGATCTTTCAGCAGTTTCACCCTCGACTCTGCGAACCATCAGGCGCTCGATCAGCAGCATTTCTCAACGGGTGAACCTGATTCCCGATCTTACCGTATTTGAAAACGTCTCACTGGCTGCAGGAACCGTGGGGGGGCGCACGGCCACCCGCGAGTCGCGCCAGCGGTGTTTCGAGCTTCTGGATCGGCTGGGACTCGCTGCCAAGCGCGACCAGCCGGCAGGGGCCCTGTCGGGCGGTGAAGCGCAAAGGGTTGCCGTGGCCCAGGCGCTTGCTCGGCGGCCCGAGCTGATTCTTGCCGACGAGCCGACCGGGGCCCAGGACCCCGATTCGGCGTGGAACATTCTGGACCTGCTCCTGCGGGAGAATCTGGGTGGGGCCACGGTGGTAGTAGCCACGCATGATCGTGAAATGGTTCGTCGGGTTCGAAAGAAAACGGCGTATCTCAAGAATGGCCGAATCCAACTGCATGTGGAGGATCAGCCATGCCGATTTTGAAGCTGTCGCTCCGCGCCTGGCGCTCTGCTCCTCTTTCGCAGTTGGGTGCGGTCCTGATCAGTTCGACCCTGCTGCTTTCCGTGGGAATGCTCCTCAGTATTGACCTGTCCATCGGGTCGGCCGCACTGAGGATTCGTCACGAACAGCGGGTAACGACCTATCTTTCGGCGGGGCTGTCGGAGAAGGACGAGGCGGCGCTCGTCGACACGATTCGCCTCAGTCTGGGGGCGCATTCCGAGTCGGACGTTCGGGCGAAGCTCGTTGGAGTCGAGGAGAGCCTGAATCACTTGAGGGATTCGCACCCCGGTCTGCATCGGGAACTTCAGGAGCTGGGTGAAGAGGCGCGCAGTCTGGTTCCGCGTGCGGTTCATGCAACGGGATATTTCGAGCAGGATGCGATGGCATCTGCCGTCGCGTCGGTGCGCAAGATCAGCGGGGTGGACTCGGTGGAGACGAGTGCAGCCCGTGCAGCCGTGCTGGCACCCGCCGTCCGGGTGCTGCAGTGGCTGGTCAGATTCATTGGACTGGGTGTGGTGACCGCATGGATTCTGGCCTGGCTTGCACTGGCTCGCTCGCACGCCGCCGGACTGGCCGGAGTGCTGTCACCGCTTCGTCTTTGGGGAGCTGGAATCTGGACTTCCCGTGCACCCGGCATCCTCTCGGGACTCTGGGTGGGCATTCCAGCGGGCTTGATTGCTGCGGCCATCCATCTTCTGGTCGTCGTTCCAGTCCTGGGACGACTCTCGGCGACCAGTAGCCTCTTTGAGGTGGTGAATCTTCCTGGGTTGGGGGGGGCGGCCGCCCTGTTCCTGACCAGCGTCCTTGCCGGAGCATCTGCGGGGGCCCTTTCGGGCAGCGCTGAGGCATGAATCAGTTTCGGCTTTCGGCAATGCTGTCGACCCTCCTGCTGCCGTCGATGGCGGTAGCAGCGCTTGCGCCGGTCACGGCGTCCAAAGGCGGTTCTGTCGTGGCATCGTCGGCGAGGCCTCCTCGGCTTTCCGACCAGCTGGTCTCCATTCGCTCCGAGGTGATTGCACTTCAGAAGGACCTGCTCTCGGGCTTGAAGAGTCGGGAGCAGGCACGCAGCCAGATTGAAAAGATTCGGACGCTGATGGATCTGCAAAGGCGTGAGCGTGCGCTGGGCGACCGACGGATGAACGAACTGGAGAAAACGGTTCGAGAGTTGGAGTCGAGGCGAGCGATGCTGCTTGAGCGGGCCGAGGGCCGGCGCAAGTCGGTGCGTGACCGCATGAAGCTGCTCATGCGCGAGCCGGAGTTTCTTCGCTCGTCGTTGGAGTTGAACGAGAAGGCCGAGCGTGATGCCGTTTCGAGACGCATCCTCTCGGGACTTGCGCTCGAAGGAGTTCGCGAGCTCGAGGAGCTTCGAGTGGACCTGGCCGACGCCGAAATGCTCGAGCAGCGCATCCAGGAAGAACGGCAGCAGCTGGCCTACCTGTTTCAGGATCTTGAAGAGCAGAAAAGCGTTTTGGAGCTCAACCGCCAGATCCAGGTGGACTTGTTGCGACGTCAGCATGAGGCACGTGTTCGTCAGCTTGAGGACTATCGCCGGCTCAAGTCCTCCGAGTCGCGGGTCGAGCAGATGATTCGCGATTTCAACGCGCGTCGTGAGCTCGAAAAGATGGTGGAGCGGGATCGGGCCGAGGCTCGAGCGAGAAAAGCGATCGAGAATGGTGCGTTTGCCCGGCTCAAGGGAAGTCTGGCTCTTCCGATCTCGGGCCGGATTGTCTCGCGGTTCGGGCGCTATCTCGATCCTCAAAGCAAGCTCCAAGTCTTCCGGAAGGGAATTGACATCGAGGCCGCTCCCGGCGCCCCGATCCAGGCAGTGGCTTCGGGCAAGATTGCCTATTCCGGTCGCCTTCCCGGCTATGGTCGCGTTCTGATCGTGGACCATGGCGATCACTACTACTCCCTTTGTGGAAACCTGGGTGACTCGCAGCGCAAGACGGGTGAGGTCGTGGCGCAGGGTGACGAGCTTGGCAGGGCTTCGCAGGAAGGTCTGCCGGTCTATTTCGAAATCCGCTCCCGCAACATCGCCGTCAACCCGTTGCAGTGGGTATCGAGTTCGATTAGCCTTGATCCATGAAATTCCAGCGAAAGTTGCTCTCGGTTGCGGTGGCCCTCGTTGTCCTGCAGTGGGTAGGCGCCTTGAAGGATGCGGCGGGAGCGAGTGCTCCGGCATCCGCCAGCCGATACGAGAACATCGAGACTTTCCAGAAGGTCCTGCACTTCGTCGAGGCCAACTATGTCGATCCGGTGGAGAATCGTCAGCTCATCCAGGGAGCGATCAAGGGGATGCTCGATACGCTGGATGCCCACTCGAATTTTCTGCCGCCCGAGGTGTTTCGAGACATGAAGATCGAGACCCTCGGCAAGTTCGGGGGCATCGGCATTGAGATCGGCATGAAGGACAATGTCCTTACCGTGATCACTCCGATCGAGGACACGCCGGCCTGGCGGGCGGGGATCAAGCCCAACGACCGGATCGTGAAAATTGACAGCGAAAGCACCAAGGGAATGACCCTCGTCGAGGCCGTAGCGAAGATGCGCGGCAAGAAGGGGAGTTCGGTGAAGCTCTCCATTTATCGCGATGGCACAACCGGTGTTCGTGATTTTGCGATCCGACGCGAGCTGATCAAGATTCAGTCGGTCAAGTCTGAGATGATCGAAAAAGGATTTGGGTATGTGCGTCTGACCAACTTCAACGAGACTGCGGCGAGAGACATTCGCTCTGCCATCGAAGCACTCGAGAAGAAGTCGGGTGGCCGCCTGTCCGGCCTGATCCTGGATTTGCGCTACAATCCGGGCGGATTGCTCGAGCAGGCAGTGGATGTGGCTTCGTTGTTCATGGACGAGGGGGTGGTGGTTTCGACCGTAGGTCGAAATCCCGAGCAGCGCGAGCTGAAGCATGCGCGCAAGGGAGCGGCCCGGAAGGATCTTTCAATTGCGGTACTGGTCAACGGCAGTTCGGCCTCTGCCTCCGAGATCGTGGCTGGAGCTCTACAGGACAATAACCGTGCCCTGATTCTCGGGCAGCCGACTTTCGGCAAGGGCTCGGTGCAGACGGTGATGGATCTGGGACAGGACATGGGCCTGAAACTGACGATTGCCCGATATTACACGCCCAGCGGGCGAAGCATTCAGGAAAAGGGCGTGCAGCCTGACGTGATGCTGGAGGATCTCGATTCTGAGATTCTGGCCAAGGCTCGGCGGAGTGGTGGATCGGTTCGCGAGCGCGACCTGAAGCGGCACATGACCAACCCGGATCGTCGTCCGGAGTTCCAGCCCGAGGAGCTGGAGGCGCTTGGGCAGAAGTCGTCGAGCACAGAGTCTTCGATTCCCGAAAATGATGAACAGCAACCGCTGCGCTTCAATCCGAGGGAGGACTACCAGGTGAAGCAGGCGCTCGGCTATCTCAAGTCCTTCCGGGTTTTTGAGCGCCTTGGCCGAAAGGCGGAAGCGGTCAAGCAGTGAGCCGCCAGGAAGAGCTTCCATTCGGTCGTCCTGCCGAACGTTCGGGCAGCGAATCTCTTACAGTGACGGAGCTGACCTCGCGAATCCGAGGAGTTATCGAACCGCGTTTTCTCTCCGTTCTTGTGAGAGGAGAAGTCAGTAATTATCGTCCCGCAGCAAGTGGCCACGCCTATTTCTCGTTGAAAGACGACGGAGCGATGATTTCAGCCGCGTTCTTCAACTGGTCGGCCCGGAATCGCCAGAGCCGCACGCCGTTCGAACTTCGAGACGGGCTCGAAGTACTTTGTCGTGGGAAGGTAACGGTTTATCCTCCCCGTGGCAGTTACCAGTTGACGCTGGACCAGATCGAGCCTCTCGGAGCCGGGGCACTTCAGCTTGCCTTTGAGCAGTTGAAGGCGCGGCTTTCGGCCGAGGGACTGTTCGATTCGAATCGTAAACGCGCTCTGCCGACTTATCCGCGCCGGGTGGCGGTGGTGACCTCGCCGAGCGGGGCGGCGATTCGAGACATGCTGACCGTCCTCAAACGGCGTGCGCCCCAGGTGCGGGTCACCGTGATTCCCGCTCTGGTTCAGGGAGAGCAGGCGGCGTCACAGATCCTGCGAGGTCTGGAAGTGGCCAATCGCCACGCCTTGGGTGAGGTGGTCATTCTCGCTCGGGGTGGCGGAAGTATCGAGGACATGTGGTGCTTCAATGACGAACGCCTGGCTCGTGCCATCGCCGCATCGAAGTTGCCTGTCATCTCGGCGGTCGGGCACGAGATCGATTTTTCGATCGCCGACTTTGTTGCAGACGTTCGGGCTCCCACGCCGTCGGCTGCCGCTGAAATCATTTCTGGAAACTGGGTGGATGCGGCAAGGCGGCTGCAGGAGTCGAAATCACGACTTTGGGTTGCGCTGCAGCGCGACCTCGCCCACCGGAAACAGTTCTTCGAACAGGTTCGGGCACGTCTGGTCTCGCCGAAGGATCGTCTTCGTGAGCAGGCACAGCGCGTCGATGATCTGGTCCTGAGGCTCGAGCGGGCGATTCGACTGAGGCATGAGCGGGGGCAGTCCCAACTTGCCAATGCCTCGGGACGACTGGATGCCCTCTCTCCCCTTCGCGTGCTCGAGCGGGGTTATGGTCTCGTTTCAGATGGCGACTCGGGAAGGCTGATCCGGTCTGCATCCTCGGTGCGACCAGGGCAGGAACTGACGGTTCGTTTTCATGACGGGGAGGTTCCTGTTGCGGTTCGGTGAACGACTTTTCGGGCTTTTGGGTGCGGCGCTCATGGTATCGAGTTGTGCCGGAAAAACTGCCTTGGATTATGGCGAGACCTCGACGTCTGCAGCGCCGGCAGTCCTGCTCGAGGAGCGGGGTCCATTGGCGCAATTCTCAGACCTCGAAGTTCGGGGTGGCGGAATGACCCGATTGTCGGTGCGGGTGCCGCGAACGTTCGCCGGCAGTGGACGAGGAATGGTTCTGCTTGCTGAGCCGTTCGGGCGGGCACTGTCTTTTTTTCCGGTGGAGTCGGACCGGGAGGATAGCCTTTCCTATGTGGCGCTGGTGGGAGTGCCCTTTGATGCGGCTCCTGGGGAGCGGGATTTTCAGGTGACGATTCGGCGCATGGATCAGGAGACTCTACTGCTCCGCGCACGGCTGAAAGTCGTTCCGTCAGACTATCCCGCCGAGACGTTGAGCGTCGATCCACGGCACGTTTCTCCGGACCGAGCGGCCCTCAAAAGGATTCGAAAAGAAAACGCCGAGCTGGCGAAGATCTATCGTCACAGTGCTTCTACGCGGCTGTGGAGCGGTCCCTTTGTCGAGCCCCTCAGTAGCGTGGTGACCTCGGGCTATGGAATTCGAAGAGTCTACAATGGAGAGATGCGCAGCTACCATCAGGGAACCGACTTCCGGGCCGCGGTGGGGACACCGATTTTTGCTGCCGGTGCAGGCAAGGTGGTGTTGGCCAAGGATCTCTTTTACACGGGTAACACCGTGATCATCGACCATGGGCTGGGGCTTTTCAGCATCTATGCTCATCTGAATGAGTTGCAGGTCGCGACGGGCAGGCTGGTTCCACGAGGCTTTCAGTTGGGGCTTTCCGGCATGACGGGCCGGGTGAGCGGTCCCCACCTGCATTTCGGGGTGCGACTGGATCGAATCCGCGTGGACCCTCTGGAGCTTCTCCGGGTCACTGGGCTTCCGTCCGGCCTTCGAAGCGGTAGCCAGCCCCCCGTACCGTGAGAAAGTGCTTGGGATTCTCCGGGTCCTCTTCAAAAAGTTTTCTCAAGCGGCTGAGAAAAAGATCCACTGTTCGAGTCTTCGGCAGGAGGGTGAACCCCCAAACCTCTTTCAGCAGCTCTTCGCGCGACACAATCGATCCCCCGGCTTGAATCAGGTGGCGCGCAAGCTTGAACTCAAGCGGAGTCAGCTCAACCCATCCTCGAGGAGAAGAGATCCTCAGGCGTTTTTCGTCGATTCTCCAGGGGGTCTTTTCCGAAGAGGTGACGACGGCTGGGGGGCGTCGGCGTGAGAGGGCCTCCAGTCTCGCGTGAAACTCCTCCCACGCGAAGGGTTTGGGCAGGTAGTCATCTGCGCCGAGCTGCAGTCCGCGAACGCGATCCGGAATTTCTCCCGCGGCGGACAGGATGAGGAGGATTCCCTCGTAGCCGCCTTGACGCAGCTCCTGGCAGAGAGTGAGTCCGTCCCCGTCGGGCAGTCGACGATCGAGGACGAGTAGTTCGGGCGAACGTCCCGTCAGTCGTTCCCGAGCCTCCGTCAGGGTGCTCGCTCTTTCCGTGGGAATTCGCAGCTTTCGAAGGGCGGCCATGAGTGCGACCGCCAGGTTTCGGTCGTCCTCAACGAGCAGTGCGGAGGAAAAAATGGGTTCGTTCGCACTCACGTACCGACCACCTTTCCGCTCAGGGTGAACTCGGCCCCCTTTCCGATTCCCGCACTCTCGGCCTGAAGCTGCCAGCCCATCGAGCGGGCGGCCGTGTTGCTCAAGAAGAGGCCGAGTCCGCTTCCGGGTATGGCATAGGGGGCATTGGTGGGGGCCCGGTGAAATCGAGCGAAGATTCGCCGGGACTGCTCGGGAGGAAAGCCCCTGCCCTCGTCCCGAACCCGAATCCGCCAGTTCCTTCCCTCGTGCTCCGTTTGGATGATGACCCGGGCGGCATCGATGGCGAACTTCCTTGCATTATCCATGAGGTTTTCGAAGATCAGCGACATCTTTTTTTCATCGGCGAGAACCTCGAAGTCGAGCGCATCTCCGGAGAGCTCGATCCGTCCCCCAGGTCCGAGGAGACTGCGCCATCTGGGGCAGGCATCCTCGATCCAGTGACCGAGATGAAGTGAGACTGCCTGATCATTTGTTGGTGCCGCTTGAAGTCGCGCCGCCTCCAACAGTTCCTCGACCTGTCGCTTCAGTCGGGCGAGCTCTTCCTGATGGGATTGCCAAAGGCGTTCCCGCTCGGATCGGATGGAGGCATCAGAGGGCAGCAGGGAGCCCTCATCGTCTCGAAGAAGTCCACTGGTGAGCTCCAGCGTGGCGATGGGAGTCTTGAGTTCGTGGCTCACATGGGCAATGAACTCGGACTGAAGCTGGTTGAGCTTCATCTCCTTGAGGATCTTCAGCAGAAAGAGGACCACGCCTGCGAGGGCCGTCACGAAGCCCAGTGTTCCGAGGGCCACATTCCAGCGTGGCGGAGCCGGTGCCGACAGGTGAAAGAGCGGAGTGCTGCGTGCGTACTCCAGCATTTGTCTATAGTCCTGCACGATCGTGACGTTATAGGTCGTGGCCAGCGTGCCGAGCAGCAGCGTCAAGAGGATTGAAAATGTGATCCAGAGCCAGCGCCTGCGGTTCATGATTCCTCAGGGGCTCTCATAGATCGCAATCCGGTTCAACCCGGGGCATCGACCGGCAGCCAGCTCAGCCGATAGGAGGTTTTTCGCTCGCAGTAGTCCACCTGCTCGATCGTGGCCGGAAAGGAGTTTTTTCCGGCGATTTGGATGCGTACAGTCGTACCCGGTTCCAGTCGTACCAATGATTCGTCCGTCACGAGTGTTCCGGAACGAATTCGAACTTTCTCGAGGACTCCGCTGACGGCCCTGCCCGACCGGAGAGAAAAGGCAAGTACCTCACATCGTGGTGCGTCGTGGGGGCTGGCGGCGGATCCCGGCTGCTGGTCAAGCGGTCGCCAGCGGGGTTCTTTTTCGCGAAGATCGAGAATCCACGAGTAGTCTCCATGGCGGACCTGCTCGAGCTCGTCGGCGCTGAATGGTCCGAAACGTTTTCCAAGTGTGGCCAGGTAAATCATGAATGTCCCTTCTGCATCGCCAGATGCCGTTCTCGCTGTTCGCAGCGGTCGCTGAGCAGGACTTCATGCGACCCCAGTTCGTCCTCCCAGAGTTCTTCTCGTGAATCGCCCGTGTTCTGGATCGCTGTGAATGTGGTTCCCCAATTCCACTTGTTCCTGCCTGGGCCATCGGTGGCTCGTTTTCTTGCTTCGGCCACAAGGTCGGGGTGGGCGTTCTGCCAGACGAGGTCCCGTGAGGCGCCGTCAAGGATTTCGATCTCGATGAGGCCTAGGTTTTCAATGACCTCGTCGAGCCGGATCTTCATACGTCGCGCTCTTCGCTGCAGGTCGTTCTCGAGCCATCTTTCTCCGGTCGTCCGAAGTGCGGGCGCCTGCCTCGAGGCGTTGACGGCCATGCGACGAACCGGTGCGGCGGCTCTCCGCAGTGCTCGGTACTGGTACCAGATATTCCGAAGGCGAATCAGCTCGGATTCAGTCTGTGAAGTGAGGGTCCTGCCTTCGCGCCGGATTCGATGGGTCAGTTCCCCGGAGAGGGTCAGAATTTCCTGGGCGATGCGAAGTCGGTCCGAGCGGATTTTCTGCCGTAGGTCTTCGAATCGTCTCTGCTCGTTGCTTAGAACGACTAGAAGCGACTCCTGCGAGAGGTACTGCGGCGAGCGAATCAGTTCCCA